>CAZHXF010000020.1:0-43728 GCA_964536375.1 uncultured Desulfuromonas sp.
CCCTGAATAAATACAACAGATTAGCGGATCTAACAGCTAGAGCAACGGTTATCCTTCAGTCTATAGCAATAACAAAACCCTGCCCATAGCCGCTGTTGGCAAGAGCTTCGCGCGCCTGTTGAGCCTCTAGCAATGAAGTGTAGTGCCCGGCTTGGACACGATAAAAGCTCTGCCCATCGACCCGTGCCTGGCGCATATAGGCGCTACCATACCTAGCCTGTAATTTAAGTTGTAAACGTTGGGCATTTTGCTGTTGGGTAAAAGCGCCCACCTGAACGGTGAAAGGACCTGTTTGAATTGATTCGGGCAAGGTATAATGGATGGTACCGTCAGCTTTTTTCTGTTGATAACCGAGGGCAGTAACTGTAACTCTTGCCGTACCGGGACCGACAACAGCTAATTTAGTTGCCACCGCATAAGAGAGATCGATAATGCGTCCGGCTACGAAAGGGCCACGGTCGTTAACTCGAACCACTTCCACCCGACCATTGCTTTTGTTTTCCACGCGCACAAATACACCAAGTGGCAGAGTTTTATGCGCTGCAGTCATGGCGTACATGTCATAGATCTCGCCATTACTGGTTTTGCGCCCATGGAATTTTTTTCCATACCAGCTGGCAATGCCCTCCTCCACAAAACCTTCATGATTCAGCAGCGGAGTGTAGGACTCACCCATGACACGATAAGGTTTTTGCCAACCCTTCAGTGCTGTGCCGCTGGCGGGAACGACAGTGTAATTAGCAGCTGCCGGCTGGTGCGTCTTTTGGGCGCAGCCAGAACAACTTAGAATAACAGCGCACAACAGTACAACCGCAGCAACATACACATCACCAGATCGCATCACTGGATTAATTCTCCACGCTCTCCTGCACCTCTTCTTGCATCACAGTCATGGCACGGAATTTAGCATAACGCTGCTCCACCAACCCCTCTGGAGACAGCTGCTGTAATTCAGCCAGGTGCTTCTTCAAGCACGCTTTTACATTTTTTGCCGCCAGCTTGACATCGTTATGCGCACCACCTAAAGGCTCTTCGATAACATCGTCAATGATACAACCCAGTTCATTTATATCGGCAGCAGTAAGCTTTAGTGCTTCAGCTGCTTGTGGCCCTTTGGTTCCATCATTCCACAGAATAGCGGCACAACCCTCTGGTGAAATAACCGCATACACAGAATACTGCATCATAACTACACGGTTGCCAACAGCAACAGCTAAAGCTCCACCGGAGCCGCCTTCGCCGGTGATAGTAACGATAATTGGAACCTTGAGAGCTGCCATTTCACGCAAATTGCGAGCAATAGCCTCAGCCTGACCACGCTCTTCAGCACCAATACCAGGATAGGCACCGGGGGTATCAACAAAAGTAAATATCGGCAGACCGAACTGCTCTGCCATTTTCATAATGCGTAACGCTTTACGGTAACCTTCCGGATTTGGCATACCAAAATTACGCGCCACTTTTTCCTTGGTATCCCGCCCCTTCTGGTGACCGATTACCGCGCAGGGCTGACCATCCAGACGGGCAAAACCACACACCAAAGCAGAATCATCTGCAAAGTTTCTGTCCCCATGCAACTCAAACCAATCGGTAAACACATGGTTAACAAAATCAAGGGTAAAGGGGCGCCCAGGATGACGTGCCAACTGCGTGCGTTGCCAGCGAGTCAGTTTAGAAAAAATCTCTTCGCGTAGTTTTTCTGCTTTTTTTTCTAATTTCTGCAGTTCACTGCTAAAATCGACACTTGCGGTTGAATACTCACGCAATTCATGAATTTTCTGCTCTAAATCAACCAGTGGCTTCTCAAAATCTAAATAAGCTTGCATAACCTTCTCCCAGCTACAACCACCATTTTTCATCCCCGGTAAAACAGCGGTTTTTTATATTCTGGCCAGCTGTAAATAACAACTCGCACAAATTGACAATTTTTTCTAACCAATGTCGCGTCCGCAAACGGCACAAAACAAAGCGGCAACCCTCCTGTAAGACACTGGATAATTGAAGCATAATATATCAATCACCCAAAGGTGACAACATCGTATCCAAATAATTTTTCTACAGCCTGGGTAAACTCATCACTTGCCGCAACACTTAGTTCTTTCGCGGCAACAATAGAGGTTTCACTGCGATTAGGAACGACCATATGCAGATGAACTCTACAGGGTCCAGAATAGCGCACTATAGTGTGTTTCAATGCCTGTAATTGATCTTCAGTTAGACCGGGAGTTAATACGCGTACATGCACTTCTCTGGTCTGCTTCTGTTTAACTTCTTGCAGCAACACTATGTCTGTAGCAAGAATCTTACAACTCTCCTCACCGGCATCCAGAGTGCCGTACACCATAAGGGGTTCATCACCTTTAAGATAGTCACCAGCGGCTTTAAAAGTCTCCGGGAACACCACCACTTCGACAGCACCAGAAAGATCTTCCAGATTGATAAATGCCATGCGATCGCCTTTTTTAGTCACCAGCTCCTTAATGCCAGCAACTATACCGCAGACACGCACCTCCTCTTTATCGTGACGCTCTAACAACCCGGCGGTGTCACAGGTAGCAAAGCGCTTGATCTCGTCACTATATGTTGCTAACGGGTGACCGGTGATGTAAAAGCCCAAGGCTTCCTTTTCATAGTTGAGCAGTTGTTTATCATTCCACTCCTCTATATCGGGTAATTCAGCATAGCTGGTACCCACATGAGACACCATCTCATCCATGCCAAACAGGGAATCCTGACCAACCTGTTGTTCGCGTTGCACCCGCTGACCAATTTCCATAGCGTTTTCCAGCACCGCCTCATTCTGAGCACGCTTACCACCGAGGGAATCAAAGGCACCGCACTTGATAAGCGCATCAACAACCTTTTTGTTGACCTTGCTTAGATCAACTCGCTGGCAAAAATCGTGCAGTGTCAGGTAGGGGCCATTTTCGCGCTCATTAATTATCGACTCCAGCGCCGCAGCACCAACACCTTTCACTGCCCCCAGACCAAAACGCATGGCATGCGCATGCACGGTAAAAGAACGGATAGAGGCGTTAATATCCGGCGGCAACACCTCGATTCCCATGGCGCGCACCTCGGCGATATTTTTGATCACCTTATCGGTGTTCTCCATATCCTCAGTCAACAGAGCAGCCATAAATTCAACGGGATAATGGGCTTTGAGATAAGCTGTTTGATAAGCAATAAGTGCATAAGCTGCAGAGTGGGATTTATTAAAACCGTATGCCGCAAACTTTGCCATCAGATCAAAAACAGCTTCTGCCTTCTTGATATCCAGCTTGTTCTCTTTAGCACCAGCCAGGAACAGGCCTTTCTGCTTGTCCATCTCCTCAGCTTTTTTCTTGCCCATGGCACGACGCAACAGGTCGGCACTACCAAGTGAATAGTTAGCCAAAACTTGGGCTATAAGCATAACCTGCTCTTGATAGACTATAACTCCGTAGGTATCTTTCAGAATTGGTTCCATCTGGGGGAAATCATAGACTATCTGCTGCTGACCATGCTTGCGCAGGATAAAATCATCCACCATACCCGACCCCAATGGACCGGGGCGATACAGCGCACATGCCGCGATTATATCTTCAAAACAGTTGGGCTTTAATTTAACCAGCAACTCTTTCATCCCTGATGATTCAAGCTGGAAAACGCCGGTGGTATCACCATGGCTAAGCAGATTATACGTAGCCTCATCATCCACACCAATAACCAGAAGATCAAAATCAGGATTTTTGGAGCCATGGATCAAACGCAGAGCATTAGCTATTACGGTAAGAGTTTTCAGCCCCAGAAAATCAAATTTAACTAGACCGATTTTCTCTACATACTTCATGGGAAACTGGGTAACCTGCCCGCCCGATTTCTGATCTGTATACAGCGGCAAATAATCGGTCAGTGGCTCTGGCGTTACCACCACACCAGCAGCGTGGGTAGAGGCATGACGGGTCAAACCCTCCAGCGCTAGCGCCACATTGAGCAACTCCTTAACACGCACATCAGCCTGGGCCATTTCTCCCATGCGCGGTTCCTGCTTCAGCGCCTCCTGCAGAGTAATGTTCAGCACCGCCGGCACCAGCTTGGATAACTTATCCACTTCGCCATAGGGTATATTCAGGGCACGACCGACATCCTTGATACAACCCTTAGCCCCCATGGTACCGAAAGTAATAATCTGCGCCACATTAGCAACACCATACTTTTGCTGCACATATTGGATAACCTTCTCACGCCCATAAATACAGAAATCGACGTCGATATCCGGCATCGATATACGTTCGGGATTAAGGAAACGCTCGAACAGTAAATCATAAGGGATAGGGTCGATATCGGTGATACGCATAGAGTAAGCGACCAGGCTACCAGCAGCGCTGCCCCGCCCAGGACCAACCGGAATATCATGATCTTTAGCCCAGTTGATAAAGTCGGCAACAATAATAAAATAACCGGGGAAACCCATGTCGAGAATAGTCTTCAGCTCGCGTTCCAGCCGCGCGCGATATAATTCCTCATCCGCAGCAGAAAAATCTGGATTTAGTTGGCGGACGGTTATCAGGCGCTCGTCCAACCCGACCTTGGCCATTTCATCCAGCATTTCAGCTAGCGTTTTATCCTGTGGTTTTTCATACTGCGGAAAATGGTAGGTCTTAAAATCAAAATCAAGGTTACAGCGTTGCGCTATCTTTACCGTGTTATCAATGGCCTGCGGTACATGCCCAAACATTTCACACATTTCGTCCGGAGTGCGCACATAAAAACCATCGTTGGCAAAGCGCATCCGTTTTTCATCATCCATGGTCTTGCCGGTCTGAATACACAGCAGCACTTCATGAGCATAGGAATCCTTACGGGTGAGATAATGACAATCATTGGTAGCCACCAGCGGCAAGCCAAGATCACCGCTGAGTTTAATCAGCCCCGCATTAGCAACGGCCTGTTGCGCTATCCCATTTTCCTGTAATTCGAGATAAAAACGCTCATCATCAAAAATCTCCGCCATCTGCTGCGCCCGGATGGCCGCATCATCGGCACGACCCAAATTAATCAATGTTGGCAATTCACCACCGAGACAGGCACTCATGGCAATCAAGCCCTCATTGTATTGTTCGAGCAGCTCCCAATCTATACGCGGTTTGTAATAAAATCCTTCCCGATAAGCTGCCGACACCAGATAACACAGATTGCGATAACCGACTTTATTCTGGCACAGCAACACCAGATGGTATGAAGCCTCGGAGGAACCGCGCGCGTTTTTTTTCTCAAAGCGTTTGCCTGGCGCCACATAAACTTCACAACCTAAAATCGGTTTAACCCCGGCAGCGGTTGCCTGAGTAAAGAACTCCATGGCACCAAACATATTACCGTGGTCAGTGACAGCAACAGCAGGCATCTTATATTCTTTAACCCGCTGGATAAGATCTGGGATCTTGATGGCGCCATCAAGCAGGCTATACTGACTGTGCAAGTGGAGATGAACGAAGTTGGCATGTTCCATAGTGGTTAAATCCGCGTAAAAATTATGAGATAAAATTCTGGGCGTAATCGTGTCACAAAGAGCTTGTGGCACTGAATTTTGGACATCATTAAATTGAGCATTTTAAGGGGCACAACACCCTGAGGGTGCCAGCACATCAACACCAAATTCATACAACATTGAGGTTAAACGTATCAACGGCAAACCAATCAAGCTGGTATAATCCGCGCCGTCCATTTTTTCCATCAGGCTGATTCCCAGTCCCTCAATTTTAAAGGAGCCGGCACAATCAACTGGATTCTCCTGCTCGACATAATAAGCAATCTGTTCAGGGGTAAGCTGGCGCATAGTCACGGCAAAGGTTACATAATCGACCACACTGCGCCCGGAAAGGCAATCAAACAGCGCTACCCCAGTGTAAAAAACATGGGTTTTACCCGTCATAGCCTGCAATTGGCTACGCGCCCCCGCAGCATCACCAGGTTTACCGAGGATTTGACCACGCGGGTTAACAAACACCTGATCAGAACCGATAATCAGCGCGTCTTTATATTGATCACGCACACTGATCGCCTTATTTAACGCCAAATGCTTGACCAACAACTCCGGGGCAACACTTTGGTCAAGATGCTCTTCACCAACAGGAGCGACTGCGCTAAAAGATAGCCCCAGTTGACGTAGCAACTGCTGGCGATAAGGACTTGTTGAAGCCAGAACTATTTGTTGAGTCACGTGCTCACCTTAAACAAGCGCCTTAACCATACAAAATACTTGCGCCAGCATAATCAGCCGGCGCAGTAATATCTTGCCTACAATTTGAGTGCGCAGATAGTAACATAAAAGCGCACGTGATTCTCGCCGCTATTTTAGCCTTGTGCCTGCTGCCACTGTTCCAGCCAGTTTAATATAGCCGCTGTTTTCTCTTCCATCAGCGCAATATCACCCCGTGATTCCACGTTGAGGCGCACAACCGGCTCAGTATTTGAACTACGCAAATTAAAGCGCCACTGGGCAAAGGCCATGCTCAACCCGTCAACATGATCAATGGCAACAGCGTCGGCAGCATACTTTTGTTGCAACGCATCCATGGCTTGTGGAGCATTTTTAACAGTACGATTAATTTCCCCACTAGATGGATAGAGACGAATACGCTCGCCTACCAACGCCGATAATTTTTTTCCGCTGCGCGCCATCAACTCCAGCACCAATAACCATGGAATCATACCGCTGTCACAATAGGAGAAATCACGAAAATAGTGATGGGCACTCATTTCGCCACCGTAAACGGCATCAACTTTACGCATTTTTTCTTTGATAAACGAATGACCAGACTTACTCTCCACCGCAGTTCCACCAGCTTGTTTAACCACATCAAAGGTGTTCCACACCAGACGGGGATCATGAACAATATTGGCGCCGGGGTTTTTCGCTAAAAAAGCCTCAGCCAGCAAACCAACGATATAGTAACCCTCGATAAAAGCGCCCGTTTCATCAAACAAAAAACAGCGGTCAAAATCACCATCCCAGGCTATGCCAGCCACCGCGCCATGGGCGCGTACCGCATCAGCGGTAGCTGCGCGATTCTCCGTCAATAGTGGGTTAGGAATACCATTGGGGAAGTTACCATCGGGATTGTGATTAATGGTTATCATCTCTATCGGCAAACGATCTTTCAGCAGATCAAGCACCGGCCCGGCACAACCATTACCGGCGTTGACCACAACCTTAAACGGTGTTAGCGCATCAGCATCAACATAACCCAACAGGTGCTCAATGTAAGCACAACGTACATCCAACTGCCGCACCTGGCCAACCTTATCAGCTAGAGCAAAATCACCTTTTTCCGCCAAGGCGCGAATGTCAGTCAGCCCGGTGTCAGCGCTTATGGGACGTGATTGTTCACGCACCAGCTTTAAGCCATTATAGTCCATCGGATTATGGCTGGCAGTCACCATGATGCCACCATCCATCTGCTCATGAAACGTGGCGAAATACACCTCTTCAGTACCACACAGACCAATATCGTAGACATCAACCCCGGCGTCACACAAACCTTGGGTCACCGCTGCTGCCAGCGTGTCACTGCTCAAGCGAACATCGCGCCCCACCACTACCCGCTGCGGATGCAGAAACTGTGCATAACCACGCCCGATACGGTAAGCGATCTCTTCATTAAGCTCATCGGGTAAACGTCCACGAATATCGTAAGCTTTAAAACAGGTGATCTCCATTTTATCCCCTTCTACGCAGTTAAAAACCAGCGGTGCACACTGCACACAAAATATCCACTTAGTGCCCACATATTAACGTTACTGCCGCAGTCAAATCGGCGCATATCGTCGTCGCTGACGGAACCAACGGTTGCTGCTCTACACCATAACCGGTTAATACCAACAGCGGTACGCAACCAGCAGCAATACCAGCCTCAACATCAACCAACTTGTCGCCAACGATAAACGACTTATTTAAATCAATACTGTGTTCTTGAGACGCCTGCAACAACATTCCGGGCTCACCTTTACGACAACAGCAATCACGTTTATATTTGCCCAGCCCTTTAGTTGGATGATGGGGGCAGTAGTAAAACGCATCTATGTGGGCCCCGATGCTACATAATTGCTGTTGGATGAAAACATGTAAACGCTCCACATCGCTTTCCGCATAATAACCCCGAGCCACACCGGACTGATTGGTTACCACGACTACCAAAAAACCAGCATCATTCAGCTGCTTAATTGCCTGGGGCACCCCGCTGATAAAGTGAAAATCTTCGCAGCGAAACAGGTAGTCGCGCTCCTCGTTTATTGTACCATCCCGATCCAGAAAAACCGCTTGACGCATGCACTGCTCCGCTTGTTTTTTGATTGCAATTTAAAATATTGGCAGCTAACTTTGCAGAAACTACATTGATTGCGGTCTCCAGCATATTTAACATGTTTTAACTAAGTGACACAATTTCAATCTGGCAGAAAGCAGTGACAATAGATTTTTATCCCGCCCCAAATAACGGACGGATAAACCAATGCTCCGAATGCGCATAAGCAAAACTACAGGACCGATATTAATATTTTTTTCATTGCTGCTAGCTGGATGCAGCACCAATTCACAGCAACTGCTAACCGTGTTAACCAGCCCCGATGTCCTGATAATCCGCCACCACATAGAACAAGACCAAATCAATATAGAAGAGTTCTGTCGGCGTCTATACCTGAAAAATCCAATCTATGAACCAGACATTGCCGCGCGGGAACGCAAATTGGCGTCTATCTTTCATCCCCAGCCGCCAAGCAGCACGGGTAATAATGCTCCAGCAAAAGCACAAACTACCTTCACGGCTATGCCGGGTTACGCCAAGCTACCTTCTCATCAATTACTTGAGGCAGCGTTCAGCCCAAATCCTATAGATCAGGATCGTATCTTATTACTGGCAGTGGGTATGAGCAAGAGTATTACCGAGGGCTATGACGGATACGACAAACGGACGCTATTCAGTGGCATTCAGTTATCTACGCAAAAGTTGAAAAATTTATATGCCAATTTGCAGCAATTGAGCTGGCGGCTTAAAACCTATCGTTGCCCCGACAATAATTTAATCTTTCTAACGAATTCCGTCGATAACAGTGGCTATATCAACATGGGCTACGAAGTTATTCTGACCCGCCTATTAACCCGCACTGCTGACGACATTTTTATGCGCAATGGTCAGACACCAAACTTCATTTTCAACATGTCGACCTTATTTCTGCCACTGTTATTATGATGAATTATTCAGTCTATTGTGACAGTCCTGAAAAGTGTCATCAGAAAATAGAAAAGGGGACAATCATCAGTGGCTGACCTTCGGCATCCAGCACTTCTACCCGCCACAGCCCTTTCCACTGAGGGATGATCCGCTTGGATGACCACGTACGCCAATCAGATGAACTAACCGCTAAACGTACCCGCGCCAGCTCTTTCTCCCCACAATACCACACATGGGTAATCCAAGTATCTTCCTCAGCACCAACTATACGGGTATAACAATAAAGTTTATCAACGTTTGCCGGTACGGTATTAAGAGAATCGGTAGCAGAACGGTTAATAATCTGCGTCGTAATACTGGCATCTTCGATCTCTAAGGCAAAACAACTGGAACCACCCAACACTCCAGCCATAACAACTAGTACAGTTAATACGATTATCAATAATTCATTACCTGCTGTGCGCATAACCTACCCCCTCCATCACCAATTCGACTTTAAACAACTATCTTAAACAAGATCCAGAAAACTCACCCCACTGCAATTATCCAGAGCGAAGTTTTCCGCAATTGTTGCCGCAATATCACTAAAACACACACGCACACCTAATGCTTGCCCTACCGACTGCTGCGCTGAAAAAGCCAATAATGGCACATACTCACGGCTGTGATCAGTTCCCGGCGTGGTTGGATCACAACCATGATCGGCAGTTATCAGCACCAGATCATCCGGCAGAAGATGTTGCAGAAAACCGTCCAACCATTGATCGAACTCAACTAAAGACGCGGCAAATCCATGAGCATCGCGCCTATGCCCGTAGAGCATATCATAATCAATGAGATTGGCAAAAACCAGTCCACAATCTATGGATTGTAAAGCGGTAACAATCTTGCGCATACCATCACAATTATTTTTAGTCGGCAAATGTTGGAATATACCTCGTCCACAAAATATATCGTTAATTTTACCCACGGCAACCACAGGCAAATTAACAGCAGACAGTTTGTCGAGAATATTTTCGGGTGGCTGCAAAGAGAAATCGCGCCGCCGCGCAGTGCGCTGGAAATTTTGCGCCGTGGTCCCCTCAAAAGGACGAGCAATAACACGCCCCACCCGATACTTATCCAGCTCGCTGCGCATAGCGCTGCACAATGCATAGAGTTTCTCGGGGGGAATCACCGCTTCGTGGGCAGCGATCTGAAACACCGAATCTACACTGGTATAGACAATGGGACGACCGGTGGCAATATGCTGTTCCCCATAAACCTCAAGAGCATCAGTTCCACTGATAGCCACATTACCCAACGGCTCGATGCCCGCTATTGTGCTGAAAGCGGCAATTATCTCGGGGGGGAAACCATCCGGATAGGTTGCATAAGGGCATTTTTGCACGCCGCCAGCGATCTCCCAGTGACCAGTAGTGCTGTCCTTACCAACGGAACACTCCTTCATTTTGCCCCATGCCGCCGCAGGTAACAACACCGGATCTAACCCGGCAATAGGAATAATATTGCCCAAACCCAGCCGCCGTAATGTCGGCAAAGGCAAGCCGCCCATAGCCTGAGCTACATGGGCAAGAGTATTTGCCTCAACATCGCCATAAGCGTCAGCATCAGGCAAAGCACCGCAGCCAACTCCGTCCAAAACTATCACTACTATCCGTTTAAATTTCATAGCATTCATTCCATTACCTGATTAGAAACAATCTTCCGCGAGTTTTTCACTCCCCTAGGTAAGAAGTCGTATAGCGGAATATTCGTCCTAATCATGGTCTAATATACACACCAAAAAACCCGCAGCAGCGGGTCTAAGGAAAACAGTTTATTCGATTCAGCCCCAACACCTTTACCGGTAATTAAGTGCGGTAATCAGCGTTTATTTTTACATAATCGTAAGTTAAATCTGAAGTGTAGTAGTGGGCACTGCCAGTACCAAGCTTAAGTTCAATACGCACACAGAACTCGGCTTGTTTCAATATCGTGCTAGCCAGTTCTTCCTGGGCTGCACCGGTGGTTAAGCCGTTGCTCACCACCTGCACTTCATCAAAAAAGATGTCAATCAGGTTCTGATCAACTTCTACCCCTGAATAACCAACTGCAGCAATAATACGCCCCCAATTGGCATCTTCACCAAAAAATGCCGTTTTAACCAGGCTTGAAGTAGCCACGCTACGTGCGGCAATCTTGGCCTGAGCATCATCTTCGGCGCCGTTAAGCTGGATCTGAACCAACTTAGTCGCACCCTCACCGTCGCTGACAATCATTTTCGCCACGGCGAGCAATACCGTATCCAAGGCTTCTTTAAAAGCTACGGCGTCAGGGCTGTCGGCACTCAGCACTGCATTACCCGCAGCACCATTGGCAAGTAGCAACACCATATCGTTAGTCGAGGTATCGCCATCTACCGTTATGGAATTGAAAGAGGCGTCGACTGCATGAGTTAACCATGGCTGCAACAACTCTGGACTGATAGCAGCGTCGGTCATCACAAAACCCAGCATAGTTGCCATGTTGGGATGGATCATCCCCGCACCTTTTGCTATAGCGACAATATTACACTCCTGCCCTGCAATATTAACCCGGAGACTGGCCGTCTTACTGAAGCTATCAGTAGTCATAATAGCCGCGGCAACAGCTTGTGCTTTATCAGCTTCCAACTCAGCACACAGCTGAGGGATTACCCCTAACAAGCGCTCAATTGGCATGGGGACACCAATCACGCCAGTCGAAGCTACTGCCACCAAATCTGCGGCAATACCCAGTTGCGTCGCCAGCATTTTACCACTGCTGTGCGCATCATCCAAACCACGTTGTCCGGTGCAAGCGTTGGCGTTACCGCTGTTCATCAGTATTGCCTGACATTTACCCACAGCCACCAGCGGTTTGGTTACTTGCAACGGTGCAGCAATCACCTTGTTTTTGGTAAATACTCCGGCGCAATCAGCTGGCTGGTGCGAAACGATCAGCGCACAATCGTTGCGTTCAGCAACACCACTACCTTTTATCCCCGCTGCCGCCGCTGCAAAGGTGAATCCCTTAACTTGCAGAGTGTTTTTTTCAAGATCTACTGCCATTCCATCTCTCCCGAACTCTTTTGTGCCCCACTATTTACCGCAACACTTTTTATATTTTTTACCACTGCCACAGGGGCAGGGATCATTACGCCCTATTTTCTCTTCATCGCGAGTTATCGGTCGCGCCACCTTGTCCTCTTCATCACTGCGATTAATCACGATCTTGCGCTTGCGTTGTTCCTCTTCCATGCGCTCGACATCATCATCCTTAACCAGTTGAATCATAAACAATTTATTCAGCACTTCCTGCCGGATACGCCCCATCATCTGCATGAAAAGGTCGTAAGCCTCGCGCTTGTACTCCTCTTTCGGGTTCTTCTGCGCATAACCGCGCAGACCAATACCCTCTTTCAGACAATCAATGGATAATAAGTGATCTTTCCACTGGCTGTCTATCACTTGCAACAGCAGCACTTTCATCAGGTGCTCAAGCACCTCGGGGGTAAAGTCCGCCTCTTTACGCAACAACTGAGCAAAAACCTGTTTTTTCAATTGCTCATCCAAAACAGCAATATCAGTCTTTTCGATCAACTCAGGCAATTGTGGCTCAAAATTAAACTGAGCGATAAAATCATCAACTAAGCTACTTATATTCCAATCAGCCGGGGCAACTTTTTCTGGGCAAAAGGTAGCGATAATATCTTCTACCATCTCCTCAATAATAGCGTTGTAAGTCCCGCGGATATTTTCCCCAGCCAGCACTTCGCGCCGCTGTTCATAAATCACCTCGCGCTGGCGATTCATGACATCGTCATATTCGATAAGGTGTTTACGGATATCGAAGTTATGTCCTTCCACTTTCTTTTGCGCATTTTCGATGGCTCGAGAAATGATACCGTGTTCGATGGGCTCATTATCAGGGATTTTCAACTTATCCATGATAAAAGCCACGCGATGGCCACCAAAGATGCGCAGCAAATCATCGTCAAGACTCATATAGAAACGGCTGGCACCGGGATCACCCTGACGACCAGCACGACCGCGCAGCTGATTATCGATGCGCCGCGACTCATGGCGTTCAGTACCAAGAATATACAGGCCACCAGCCACGATAACCTTCTCTTTTTCAGCGCTACATTCAGCACTTAACTTTTCCAGCAACTCTGGGTAGCGGTCATCTTCATCGGCATTAGCTCCAAGTGCCTGTTTGGTCAACATTTCTGCATTACCACCGAGGACAATATCGGTTCCACGACCAGCCATATTGGTAGCTATAGTTACCGCGCCAATACGCCCGGCTTGAGCAATAATTTCCGCTTCCTGCTCGTGGTGTTTGGCATTAAGAACATTATGTGGCACCCCAGTTTTCTTCAACTGAACCGATAAGCGCTCCGAATTATCAATGGAGATCGTTCCCACCAGCACTGGCTGTCCCGCAGCGTAACAGTCTTGAATATCGACGATAACCGCATTGAATTTTTCTTGTTCTGACTTATATATGACATCAGGCTGATCAGTGCGTTCATTGGGCTGATTGGTAGGAATAACTACTACCTCAAGTTTGTATATTTCGCCAAATTCTGCGGCTTCAGTATCCGCAGTACCCGTCATGCCCGACAATTTATCGTACATGCGGAAATAGTTTTGGAAGGTTATAGTTGCTAACGTCTGGTTCTCGTTCTCAATCTTCACCCCTTCCTTGGCTTCAACCGCCTGGTGTAAACCATCACTCCAGCGCCGTCCGGGCATCAAGCGTCCGGTAAATTCATCGACGATCATGACTTCGCCATCATTGACGACGTAATCAACTTCATTCTTGAATAGCGCATGCGCCTTGAGCGCCTGATTTACATGATGCAACACCTCTATATGCCGCGGATCATACAGGTTCTCGATGCTGAGTATTTTCTCCACCGCACCAACGCCCTGTTCGGTCAGCGCTGCTGATTTTGCCTTTTCATCTACGGTATAATCACCGGTAAATTCACGGCTGCTCTGACCAATTTTCCCATCGCGGTGCTCAACCATCTCCCCCATCTGCAAACGGGGAATTATAGCGTTTATTTTATAGTACAGATCGCTGGAGGCTTCGCTAGGGCCAGAGATAATTAACGGAGTCCTCGCCTCATCAATTAATATTGAGTCAACTTCGTCAACTATGGCAAAATTGAGACCACGCTGGACATAATCTTCCAACTCAAACTTCATATTATCGCGCAAGTAGTCAAAACCAAACTCATTGTTAGTGCCATAGGTTATATCGGCTTGATAGGCCGCCTTACGCTCGTCATCGCTAATACCATGAATAATGCAGCCGATACTTAAACCGAGAAACTGGTGGATTTTCCCCATCCATTCAGAGTCCCGTTTTGCCAAGTAATCGTTAACGGTGATGACATGCACCCCTTTACCGGTGATGGCATTGAGATATGTAGCTAAGGTGGCAACTAACGTTTTACCTTCACCCGTTTTCATCTCGGCTATTTTGCCAGCGTGTAAGACCATCCCACCGACTAACTGCACATCAAAATGGCGCATACATAGCACCCGCAACGCAGCTTCGCGTACCACAGCAAAGGCTTCGGGCAATAATTCATCTAAAGTCTCGCCATCGAGGTAGCGCTGTTTAAATTCACCGGTTTTAGCCTGCAATGCCGCGTCATCTAACGCCTGGATATCTTCTTCTAAAGCATTAATTTTTATGACTATTTTTTGCAGACGTTTTAACTCGCGATCATTCTGACTACCAAATATTTTCTTGGAGATTGAACGGATCATCAAGATCCTCCACTAGAGTATATGGAAAGGGAATAAATAACCTGCAGGATGACTATGCAGGGCAAGATTTAAATGACCTGAAAATTTACCACACTCAGCACTAAGCGACAATGCCAATTTTATTGAAAATCAAGCCGCTACAGGCTAAGGTTTGATCAGAAGCTAACATCAATGGATAACCTGATTGATACTAGTCTTCCGCTATCGCCACAAAGGTCGTCACTCTCGCGCAGGCGGGAGTCTAGAAATCTATGCAAAATCTCTGGATACCCGCTTTCGCGAGCATGACGAATACGGAGAACAGAACCAGAGCGGAAGATTAGTGCTACTCAGGATGGATAATGATAGATGCACTGTGGCTCTCGGGAATATGGCGTTGACAAAACCACGCTAGTACTTAGAGAATGGCTGTTAACATTTATATAGCTCTTGATTCCCTCAATTTAATTTTAAAATTATGGCTAATGTCCATAGTCTGCCACCGTTCTGACGGAAAAACCATCCATTGGCACCTTTGTCCCACACACTGTGAAAGATTGCACAGACATAAATACTTTCAACATTATTTGTTAGATTTCAGAGCGTTGTAACCGCACACCAAATCAAAATAAACATATTTTAAGTCGTAAAGTTATCTTGAATGATTCGTTATAACATTACCTTGCAATGTAAATCCTATTGTTTTTATGAAATTAGGCTTGGGGAGTTTTAAATGGATTCAGAGGAACTCAACTTCATTAACTTGATCAATCTTGATGAATTGAAAAATCTTTTTGATGAGATTTCAATTGCAACCGGATTATCAATTGGAATAGTTGATATCAAAACGAATGAGTTACTCTTCCGGGTCGGTTGTCAGGATCTCTGTGGCACCTTCCACCCGGGGAGTAATCTTTCTAAAAAGGACTGCATTACTAATCTTAATGCATTACAGCAACGCGCAGCGCTCAGCGGTAAAATCGAATATCAAAAAAGTGCCAATGGACTTGTTGATTGTTGTATCCCAATCATAATCCAAGGTCGACACCTTGCGAACCTCTTAACAGGCAAAACTTCATTTACTCCTCTTGATATCCAGCGTTTTAAGTTGCAGGCGCAAAAACACAATTACGACGAGCAGAGTTTTTTGGATAGTTTGGGTCAGATTCCTATTATCAGTGAAGAAAAGTTTACCGCTACGCTGCGCTGTCTGGAAAAGATGATTCTGTTCTCTGTTAAAGTCGGCATCTCAAACTTAAACAATCTCAAGTCAACTAAACTCAAAGAACAACAACTGCAAACTATTCTCTATGTAGCGCCAGCCGTAATCGGTTTAATTGTTGATCGAAAAATTAAATGGATCAACAACCGGATGAGCGAGATGGTTGGTTACAGTGCTGGTGAAGTAGAAGGACAAAGTGCCCGTTTACTTTACTCCAGTGACAAAGAATTTGAACGGGTTGGTCAAGAGAAGTACGCTCAGATCAGCAAACATGGCATTGGAACAATTGACACCCAATGGCTGACAAAGACCGGCGTGGAGATTAGCATTGAGCTGAGTTCAAGGCCTATTGATCAAAAGGATTTATCACTGGGTGTTATTTTTACCGCTGTAGATATCACTCAGCGTAAGCAGATTGAAACTTCCATTATTCGCGCTAAAGATGAATGGGAACGAACTTTTGATTCCATGGTTGATATCGTAACTATTCTGAACAGCAACTTCGAAATTGTCCGCGCCAACAAGGCGGCCCATAGTTTTTTTGCTTCGGACTATGGGGAACTCAACGACAAGAAGTGTCATGAAATATTTCAAGGCATTCAACAACCATGTTCCGGCTGCCCCTTGCTTGACACTCTCAATGACCTTCATACTAACACTGGGGTTATGACTCACAGCGGCTTGGGGAAAATCTTTCGAGTCACCTCCTCTGCGCTGAAAGATACAGGAGGTAAAGCAAACCTGTTGGTGCATGTTGCCAGAGACATTACCGAACAAACGCAACTGCAGAACGAGACCCAGCGTACGCAACGACTTGCATCGCTTGGAGAGTTAGCGGCAGGTGTGGCCCACGAGATCAACAATCCCAATGGTTCGATAATTTACAATAGCGAAATAGTCCGAGACGTATTCAAAGATCTTTCACGCTATGTGCAAAAAATCACGCCTGAGAATGAAAACCCAAAGTTTGCCGGACTGAACCTATCTGAAGTTATTGATGAAATTCCTGTATTGCTGAACGATACTTACGACGCGGCGCAACGGATCAAACTAATTGTTACGGATTTGCGTGATTTTTCCCGTTACGATGATTCGGTTGACATTGAATCTGTTTCTTTGAACGATGTTGTGAAATCCTCCTGCCGCCTTGCTGGCAATAGCATTAATAAAGCAACCAAGCACTTCTCCCTCGATCTGGAAGAACCACTGCCGCCTATCAATGGCGTTAGCTCCAGACTCGAACAGGTCGTTCTCAATCTGCTGCTGAATGCCTGCCAGGCATTACCAACTCCAGAAAAAAAGCTTTCTGTCAGCACCAAATATGACGTAAATCTGGGAGAAGTCTGGTTGATGGTAGCGGACGAAGGGCTAGGAATATCCGCAAAAATGTTGCCATCTATCACCGATCCTTTTGTAACCACTAAACGTGAAAACGGCGGCACAGGTCTCGGGCTTTCTGTGTCTTCCCGCATTGTCAAGGAACATCATGGTCAATTATTCTTTGAGTCAACACTTGGGAAAGGAACCCAAGTAACACTCAAGCTGTCAGCAATAGGAGGCTTAAAGAATGAGTGTTGAAAAGCTATATCCCAACCAACCTGTACTGATGGTCGATGATGAACCGACCTGGTTACGCAGCATGGCGATGGCGCTGAAGGTTTCCGCTGGAATCAACAATGTTGTTTATTGTAGCGACAGTCGCGATATCAAGGGACTACTTAACCAGCAAAACTTCAGTTTGGTATTGCTCGATTTAACGATGCCACACCTGGGTGGAAAGGAAATTCTCGGAATTTTGACAGAAAACTATCCGGAGATTCCAGTAATTATCATCAGTGGCATTAATCAGATTCAAAAAGCAATTGAGTGCATGAAGCTCGGCGCGTTTGATTTTTTTGTCAAGACCGACGAACGCGAGCGGGTGACAGCTGGGATAGAACGGGCATTGAGGCAGGTACAGTTGCAGAATGAAAATCAGCTGCTAGCGCAACGAGTTTTAATGCAAGCAGTTAATTGCAACCAAGCATTCACTCAAATTGTCACAAAAAGCCCGAAGATGCTGGGGATTTTTGAATATCTTTCTGCCATTGCTAAAAGTCCTGAACCGGTATTGATTACTGGAGAGAGTGGCGTCGGCAAGGAATTAATTGCCAAAGCCCTGCATTTAGCCAGTGACCCCAAAGCTCCATGGATTGCAGTGAATGTTGCGGGACTTGACAATATGGCTTTCAGCGACACCCTGTTCGGCCATGTAAAGGGAGCTTTTACCGGGGCAGACACTGATCGACCCGGTTTGATCGAAGAGGCTGCTGGCGGGATTTTGTTTTTGGATGAAATCGGCGATCTGACGCCTCAATCTCAGGTTAAGCTGTTGCGTTTGTTACAGGAAGGTGAGTTTTACCCCCTTGGCAGTGACAGACCATCCAAAAACAGGGCACGCATTCTTACTGCTACCAATCAGGATTTAGCCACAAAAGAGGCAAAAGGGCTATTCCGGCGTGATTTACTGTATCGTCTCAGATCACACAAAGTCGAAATCCCTCCCCTCAGAGAACGTCGAGAAGACCTTTCGCTGTTACTTGACACCTTTTTTACGGAAACGGCACAGGCTCTTGATAAAAAAATACCCACCGTCCCCCCACAACTACTCACACTGTTACAAAACTACAGCTTTCCAGGAAACATAAGAGAATTACGTTCTCTGGTGTATGATGCTGTTAGCATACATTCAGGTGGGGTTATGTCTATGCACAGCTTTAAGGATTCGATATCCGAAAACCACGAATCAATTTCACCAAACACACCGCGCCTGAACGCTGCTAATTCCAAGGTGATATTTGGTGAACAACTTCCCAGCATAAAAGAGGTCAATCAGCTACTGATTGGTGAAGCCATGCTGCGCGCGAAAGGTAACCAGTCCATTGCGGCCATTTTCTTAGGTATTTCGCATCAGGCTCTTAGCAAGCGATTAAAAAGTACCTCCTGAACCTATACCAGACAAGTCACTCTCCCTTAAAAGGGGTTCTCCTTAAGTTGCAATTGCAACTTAAGTTGAACCTCTTTTTTTATTCATAAAAAACCGATAGATACATCTTTTTTTACTATATTTCCGCAACTTTGGTTGTAATTAGCAACAGCGGCTGTATTTTTTTATTTCTATAAATACGGCTAGTTATCCACATAACATTAATGGCACGCTATGTGCTATATCAATCCTGTAGTTAAAATTAAATACGCTGCCCCGTAGCTTGCTGCGAGATATCGAACCCACATTTACGAATAGATCCAAACTGGAAACTTTGTGGAAAATATTATTCTTCTTGAACCAAATGATGACGTGGCAAGGCAGGTACTTTTTTTGCTCAAACTGGCGGATTTCCACTGCACACATGTGAGATCAGTTGATGAAGCATTAAACCGCATATCTGTCAGCGTTGGAATTATGCATCCTTTTGAACTCATTTTGCTTAGTTCCGAGGTTCCCATCCTTGACGGTAAAACCCTGGTAAATGAATTCCTCTGTGGAAGAGTGCCTGCGCTGTCTTATTGGCAGCGCTGGGGGACCAGCTTGCCAGAATATTTTGTCGAAGAAATAGAAATTTTCCCGGCAGACCAACTGATCCCCTGTCTACATGATTATGCATTGAAAATTAGTACAAAAAACAAAGGAGTTAAACGATGTCAGGTGAAGCAACCAAAGACCAGGTTGAAATAGAGTCATTATTAGTCACAGACAGCATGGATGGACGATATCTGACTTTTGAGTTAGCTGATGAGGGCTACGGATTAGCAATCTGCTACGTCACAGAAATCATCGGCATCCAGAGGATCACCTGCATTCCCGACATGCCAAATTACATGAAAGGGGTACTCAACCTACGGGGGAAAGTGATTCCAGTGATCGATGTCAGGCTGCGTTTTAGCTTGCCAGAACGTGATTATGATGATCGCACCTGCATAATCGTTGTCGATGTAACTGGGGGTTCGGTTGGGTTGGTGGTTGACAAGGTTAGTGAGGTGGTCGACATACCACAAAAGGATATTGAACCAGCACCACTGCCAAAAGAACAACAATTTTGCTCATATATTAGTGGCATGGGTAAGCTGGGTGAAAAGGTCAAAATACTACTGGATATAGAACATCTTTTAGGCGATGGCGAGCCCACAGATCAAAATCTTGAGGATGTAGCGGTTTAACTATTTCATCTAACAACAGGATAGAAATTATGGGTTGGAAGAACTTACGTTTATCGATGAAATTTGCCGGGGGATTTGGTCTTGTATTGTCTCTACTGCTGGTCAACATGGTAAGAGTTTTACCGTAGTTGCAGAAGAGGTTCACAGATTCCTCTAGACGACCAAGATTTCGGCAAATTCTAAAAAAGATTATTCTCGACCCGAACTCCCGTCGCTGTTTGCGGTCGGAAGTTTATACCTCAGAGTCGATTAGAGATTTAAAATCGTTGCCAACCACCACCTGGGTGATAAAATGGCACCTCCTTGAAGGTGTCACCCTAACAAAGTTAGTGAAATAATTAGTGTTAACCAAGCTAGATATTGAATGGTATTGCAATGAAAATTAGAACATTATTCACGCTAGCAACAGTATTGATTTTTTCCTTATCTTTGGGTGCCTCTCTCTATTTTTTTAAGGTTAAAGTTGAGGCCAACATTCAGGGACGTTTCTTTTCAGAAGCACGCAGTATTTGCACATTGCTGCCTCAATGTATATCAACAGCTACATTACAACACGCTGAGGTACCCTTAAAAACAAGTCCAGACTTGCTTAGCACAACCGAAAAGCTTGCTGACGCTAGCCACCATGGCATTCAGATCCGTCATGCAGCGAGGTTTCCAAACAATAAAACATATCTGGCCAATAAAGATGACCAGCATTTAATTGATTTCTTTCGCCACAACCGAGACACTATTGAACTGTGTCAGGTTGTCAACAATAACACTACCTTGCTGCGCTATTCCCAACCTATTTTTTACCAAAGTACATGCTATAGCTGTCATAACAAAGAACAAGTTCCGTCTGGACAAATTACGTCGCCGGCCATTGTTGTTGTTGAAACCCCCGATTCTTCGTTGGCTGCAGAAAAAAACGGCAAATTTTTCGCTCTTGCTCTTATCAACGCCAGTGGTTATCTGGTAGCTTTCATATGCCTATTAATCTTGCTGTATTTTACTGTGCTAAAAAGGCTTAAGGCTTTAAGCGTGGCTGCCCAACACATTAAACATGGAGAATATGCTCACGTATCTCTGCCTTATTACAAAAAAAACAATAATGAGCTCAACCTTCTGACCAATGCCTTTGGCGCAATGCAAAAGGCTATTGAGCATAGAGAAGTATTGCTGACAGACAAAAACCGCCAGATATATGGCATGTTCCATTCTCATCAATCGATAATGTTTCTTGTTGATGCCAAAACATATAATGTAATCGATGCCAACCAAGCAGCTGAGCTTTTTTACGCCCTACCGCTAGAAGCCTTAGAAACAGAAAGTTTTTACGCTTTGCATGGACTTACCCAAGAAGATCTAACCGATCTTTTTGCTCCATGCTTGGTGGGTAAAAACAAATATTTAGAGCTCCCATATAGCAATGAGAACGAGCTCTACTATCTGATTATGCGTTTTAGCCCGGTTAAAGTGAACCAAAAGGCGTGTCTTTTCATAATTGTTAACGACGTAACCGAATGGAAAAAAGCTGAAAATCAGATCAAAAAAGAGCATCTTTTTTTTCAAAATGTTATCGACAGCATGGTTGACCCTGTTGTTGTTCTCGACACAGAGAGACATATCAAAAAAACCAACCTGGCGGCTAAAGCTTTGGCAGATGGAATTCTGGATGAAAATGAGGAGATCTTCTGCTATCAAGCATTTCAACGCGCCAACATTCCCTGTAACTACAACACGCAGTCCTGCCCGATGCACACAGTACTAAAAACTGGCAAGCCAGCTTCTGTGATTAGACACCTCGAAGCCAAAAATAAAACCTTTGAAATTCAGGCATCTCCTTACTTCGATGATTACGGAAATATTGCAGGAATCATTGAAAGCTTTAGAGATATTAGTCAACGATTAGAAGTTGAAAAAGACCTTATAGAAAACGAACGAAAAATTTACGACTTGACCCATTATGATGATTTGACAGGATTACCTAATCGGTCGGTATTAATTGATCGCCTCAATCAGGCCATTTACCACGCATTATATAAAAACGAATCGCTTGCCCTGTTATGTCTCAATATTGATCGTTTCAAAAACATCAATGACACCTTGGGTCATCATGTGGGGGATATCCTGTTACAAGAGATCGCTTGGAGATTGAAAAAATTCAAGGGTGGACGCAGCACCCTAGCGCGTAATTCTGGGAGTGAGTTTTTTCTCCTGCTTGAGGGTGTAGAAAGTGAAGATGCCATACGGATTGCTAATGAGGTCATGGCAACCATTAAGGAAAGTTTCTTTGCCGACGGTTATGAATTGATAACCTCGTGTAGTTTAGGCGTCGCTTTTTTCCCAGAACACGCAGAGAATACTACGGAGTTAATGTCAAAAGCTGATGTGGCCATGAGGACATCCAAGAAAGAACATGGCGGTGACAGCCTAACAGTTTACGAACACAGTCTCGACAAAGTTGCCCCAGAGAGTTTACGTTTAGAAGCTGATCTAAAACGTGCTATAGCGGCCGATGAATTATACTTGGAGTATCAACCTCAATTTAACTTAAAGGATGGAGCACTAGTCGGACTTGAAGCACTTGTCCGTTGGCAGCATCCAACCGAAGGGACAATTCCTCCAGGGGCATTTATTCCTTTAGCAGAAGAGACAGGCCTTATTCACGAACTGGGGAATTGGGTATTGCGGCAGGCGTTTATACAGGCAACTGCATGGAAGAACGAGGATGTCCATGTAGTTCCTATTGCGGTGAATGTTTCCAGCCTGCAGATGAAAAGAAGTAACTTCATCCAGCTGTTAGATCAATTGCTTGAAGAATTCAACCTCGATCCAGAGCTAATTGAGTTGGAAATTACCGAAAGTGCCATTATGGATAGACTAGAAACGTCAATGGAAGCATTGAGATCCATACGTGCTCGTGGTTTCAAGTTGGCAATTGACGACTTTGGCACCGGTTATTCTTCTTTGAGCTACTTAAAAAGTTTCCCATTTTCAAAACTTAAAGTAGACAGATCTTTTGTTATGGATTTGGAAAACGATGAAAATGATGCAGCTATCATAACTGCGATTCTTGCAATGGCTAAAAGTTTAGGACTTAATACCATAGCTGAGGGCGTTGAAAATAACTACCAAAGGGATTTCCTTATTAAACATGGCTGTGACGAAGTGCAGGGTTTCCTATATAGTCGCCCAGTGTCTGCTACGGAAGTATTCAACAAGTATTTACGCGCGTTAGCCTGATACTAACCAGAGCAATTACCCACAACAATTTTTTCCTCTCACCCCAGAGGTTAATACAATGCACAAACGGACCAACAGATTCATGTCCAGAAGCATATTTTTTATCAATACCTTGTCGGTGTTTTTAATTATAACTACGGCTAGTATCCGCCCAGCTATTGCCGAAACTTCAGATTCAGTAGCATCGCGCTACCTGCTGGCAACCAATCTAGCTAATTCTTACTCACCCGGCAATGAGATTTCTGTATTCCAGCTGTCAGCGTCAGCGCTGTACGATTACGAGCAAATTTGGGCGCATTCCGCTCCAGATCCTCTGCGTTTCAAAGTTGAGCTCAATGCTGGTGTTGCTAGTGCAAGTGACCGACATAATCGCGCCATAGTCTCAGCCAACATGCTGGCGTTGTATTTTGTCGATACGTTGGCGACAACAGTATTAACACCCTACGTAGAAGCTGGCATTGGCGTAATCTACACCGATTACCAGGTTAAAGATCAGGGGCTGCGTATCAACTTCAACCCTCAGGTCGGTATCGGTACTGAAATTCATCTGGACAACAGTGCCAAGTATTTTATCGCCACGCGGCTACATCACATATCCAATGGCGGTCTGCACCACGACAACCGCGGTATCAATTCTGTGCTGCTGCAATTCGGTCGATTTTTCTAATCTGTATCCCCTGTGGAGTTCATTATATGAGGTATATGCGCACTATAATAACTAGTGTCATGATTTTCGCCATTATCCTCACCAACTGCTGTGCACTGGCAGCAGACATGGCTATCCATGACAGCACTGTTGAACAGTGCATGCTCAGCGCGATCAAAAGTGGCACGTTAGAACACTTGACCATTGCTGAATTGCGCCACGCATGTTCCACAGCCACGGGACGGGAAGAGATATCTCAGAACTCCAGCGTATCAACTGGGCAAAAAGAGTTAGCCACTGCCGCCATTGAACACACAGAAGCCATTATCCCAGGACCTCTACAATTACGCATAGATGATGAGCTACAGACGCAATATCTTCCGTTCAGCCTAACATCGCACCGGCGTAATTACCTGCTCCCCTTCACCTACCGCAGCACCACCAATGGCGCGCCATTTGAAGTGGATAACGAAGATGTCGATCACGTGGAAGTCAAGTTTCAATTCAGTTTCAAATTCCCTATTTGGAACAATATTCTTGGCAGCGCAGATTTGTGGGGCGCGTATACGAATATTTCCTTTTGGCAGGCATACAACTCAAAACATTCCAGCCCCTTTCGCGAAACCAA
Source organism: uncultured Desulfuromonas sp. (assembly GCA_964536375.1). GTDB lineage: Bacteria > Desulfobacterota > Desulfuromonadia > Desulfuromonadales > Desulfuromonadaceae > Desulfuromonas. The sequence goes on from CAZHXF010000020.1 coordinate 24,902, forward strand.
TCACGAACCAGAAATGTTTTTAGAATTTGCCGGCAACAAGGATTTTTTCGGCATTAGCAACACCAGCAATCAGGTAGGCATTGTGCATCAGTCTAACGGTCAGCACGGTTCACGCTCGCGCAGTTGGAACCGTGTATATCTGGATATAGCCTTAGAACACGAAAATCTGGTGTTAAATATCAAGCCGTGGTTGCGCATACCAGAGAGTGAAAAGACATCAACAGACGACTCCAGCGGTGACGACAACCCAAATATCGAAAGATATCTCGGTTATGGCGAAATGACTGCCGGATATAAATGGAATCAACAACTATTTTCAGTAATGCTGCGCAACAACTTGCGCGCCAACGACAACAAAGGCGCTATTCAGCTCGACTGGACCTTTCCCATGACCCGCCGCCTAAAAGGCTATATTCAGTATTTCAACGGCTACGGTGAAAGCCTTATCGACTACGATTGTTCAGTTAACCGTTTTGGGATTGGCATCGTACTCACCGATCCACTATAAGAGAAATTTCCGTTGACTTAATGAGCAAGGCATCGATGGAACCTCGACCGCCAGTATTGCCAAACAGACCGGAGTTGCCAACACTCTGGCAGTACAAAGCAGCATTGACGATCAACTCAACGCCCACTACGCGCTAGTGGACGCATTAGCCAAATCACTCAGTCTCGCTGATGCTCGTTACAAAGACGGAACCATTAACCCGCCTTTGACCTTTTTGCTATTCGTTATCACTCACAACCAAACTAGCCGATAGGCAGTGGCGGTATGGGTTGCAAGTGCCAGATATCCTTATTGTATTCCTGCATGGTGCGATCAGTGGAAAATTTACCGCTGGCAGCGGTATTGAGAATGCTCATTTTGCACCATTCGTCTTGATTACGATAGGCCATAGCGGCTTGCTGCTGCGCGTTGACGTAGCTGCGGAAATCGGCAGCTACCAGCCATGGATCGTTTGGATTGCGGATGGCACCGATCACTGCATCAAAAATCCCAGCATCGAACTGATTGAAAAATCCACTCTCTAACAAGCGCATCACCCGAGTAAAATCTTCATCATTGGCAATAATAGCATTTGGATCGTAATTACCGTGTAATTGAGCGACTTCGGCAGCCGTTAGCCCGAACAGGAAAAAGTTTTCCGCTCCGACTTCTTCTCTTATTTCGATATTAGCCCCATCAAGAGTACCGATAGTTACTGCTCCATTCATCATAAATTTCATGTTCCCTGTACCTGATGCCTCTTTACCTGCAGTAGAAATCTGCTCAGAAAGATCAGTTCCGGGAGCAATAATCTGCATCTTGGAAACATCGTAATTAGGTAAAAAAGCCACCTTGAGCTTATTGCCAACAGCCGGATCCATATTGACCACATCAGCAACGCTATTAATAAGCTTGATGATCGATTTGGCCATGTAGTAACCAGGAGCTGCTTTCCCGCCGATCAGAACACAGCGTGGGGTCCACTCATCTAAATCATCACGTTTGATACGATTATACAGGTGGATAACATGCAGGATATTCAACAACTGGCGTTTATATTCATGGATACGCTTAACTTGCACATCAAACATTGCCGTGGGATCAAACTCAACCGCACAGTGCTGCTTTACCAGTTTGGCCAGACAGCGTTTATTATGCAGTTTCACCTGCTGCCAATTTAAGCGAAAACCTTCATCTTCTATCATCGGCTTTAAATTAGTCAATTGGTGCAAATCGGTTACCCATGCATCGTTTTTTAAAGTCGCAGTAATTAATTTAGATAATTTTTGGTTACAGTGTGCTAACCAACGTCGTGGAGTTACTCCATTGGTTTTGTTGTTAAATTTCGCTGGCCACAGATCAAAGAAATCGCGAAACAACCCTTGAACAAGAAGTTTCGAGTGCAACTCAGCTACCCCGTTAACCGAAAAGCTGCCAACTATAGACAGATAAGCCATACGCACCTGGGGTACTGGTCCTTCCTCAATGATTGACATGCGCTGCAACCGTCCTAGATCACCAGGCCAGCGGCGCCCAACTTCAGTGAGAAAGGAGGCGTTTATTTCGTAAATAATTTCAAGAATTCGCGGCAATAGGTGCTTAAACATTGGCACAGGCCAGCGCTCCAGCGCTTCCGGCAGTAAGGTATGATTGGTATATGCCATGGTTTTACTGGTAATTGACCACGCCTCGTTCCAACTTAGACCATATACATCCATGAGCAAGCGCATTAGTTCCGGGATAGAGCAACTTGGATGAGTGTCGTTCAGCTGAAAACAATGTTTTTCCGCGAAAGCGGTAAAATCATGTCCATGGCGCCCAACCCAGCGGCGCAACACATCTTGCAGGCTGGCCGAAGCGAGAAAATACTGCTGGCGCAAACGCAGTTCTTTGCCATTTTCACTCGAATCGTTAGGGTAGAGAACCATGGTGATGTTTTCGGCGGCATTCTTATCAGAAACCGACTCAGGATAGAGCCCGGAGTTGAACTCACCCAGATCAAACTCGTCGGTTGCTGCCGACTTCCATAAGCGCAGGGTATTAACCGTACCGTTATGATAGCCCGGAATAGGAATATCGTAAGGGATAGCCAGGACATCATTGGTATCTACCCAGCGCACTGACAACTTACCGCTGGCAGCGCGATAAAATTCCGAGTGACCACCAAAATGGATGCGCATGGTAAATTCCGGGCGTTCCAACTCCCACGGGTTACCGCCACGCAACCAGTGATCAGGTTCTTCCGATTGGTGCCCATTAACTATATTCTGGCGAAACATGCCATATTCATAGCGTAAGCCATAACCCCTTACCGGCAGTTGTAGTGTCGCACAACTATCGAGAAAACAAGCCGCCAGTCGTCCCAAACCGCCATTGCCCAAACCGGCATCGTGCTCTGCCTCAACCAGAGTTTCCAACTCCTGTCCAAGACATTGCATAGCCAAGGCGGTATCTTCGTCTATATCTAAATTGAGCATAGCGTTGCCCAGACTACGCCCCATGAGGAACTCGAGGGAAAGGTAACAGGTCTGGCGACAGTCGCTACCATCGTAAGCGTAGCGGGTGCTTTTCCAGCGCTCCATCAGGCGGTCGCGCAAAGACATAACCAAAGCGTTGTAGGCATAGTGAAAAGAGCGGCAATTACGATCGCGCCCCAGAGTGTAGGTATAGTAACGCCGGAAATCTTCAACCAGTGCCAGTACATCCATACCCAATGGGGGTAATTCAGTCAGAGTTTCACTAATACTGGTTGGATCATGTACATCTGGGTTCATGTGATGGTGCTCCTAGTCGGCAGCGAATGGTTAGAAAACAATAGAACTACAATTATACCCAATATATGGAGAGGTCAAGGAAGAGTAACTGCACAAAATTGCCCACTGGTGCGAGCAAACACGGCAACTACCAGCAAAAACTACGTTGCTCAACGCTCAGCTAGAGCCAGCTTTAGCGCCAAAGCTAAAAAAACGCCACCAGCTAAACGGTGCAGCACCTTCTGGCTGCGTTCCGATTTAGTTAACCACTGCCCGCAAGTTCCGGCCAAGAAGGCGACACCACCGAAAACAACCATAGTTACCAGAATAAAAACCCCTCCCAGTAATAAAATTTGCATTGTTATCGAACCGTTGGCTGGATCGGCAAATTGGGGCAAAAAAGCCATGAAGAAAATGGAGACTTTCGGATTGGTGATATTCATGATGATGCCACGCCGATATAAGCGGGGCCAAGGTATATTCTCGGCAACCATGCCGCAGTTATGCACCGCTGCAGCACGGAAAGCTTGCCACGCCAGATAAACAAGATATCCCGCCCCGATAAACTTAAGTAGGGAGAAAGCTAGAGCTGAGCTCTGGAAAATAACCGCAACCCCAAAAGCTACGGCAATACTGTGCCCAACAAGTCCGGTACACAGCCCTAAGGTTACCACCAGACCAGCACTGCGACCACGCAGTGCTGATTGAGTCAACACAAAGAGGTTGTCCGGCCCAGGAATTAGACCAAGCAACAGCGCAGCGACGATAAAAGATAATAATGTTTGGATTGATGGCATAGGCTAGCTCAAAACCACTAGATTTTCTGCCGAAAAGGTTAACGACGCCACCCCATCATCAGTCACAACATAGGTATTTTCTATGCCGACAGCACCAAGTACAGGATAAACAGCTTTAGGTTCGAAAGCAAAGGTCATATTTTTTTCCAACAATTGCTCGTTAAATCCGCGCGCAATAAACGGAAATTCATCGATCTCAGTTCCTATACCATGACCAATAAACGACACCTGCGCCCCGGCAATACCCATAAAGGAATCTTTATAGCCCATAGCGCACGCCAGTTGATAACAGCTATCATAAATGGAACCCCAGCTAACACCGGGCTTGGCTATAGTCACCATATGCTGTTGAATTTTCACCATATCGGCATAGGCTTGCACCAATTTATCCGGCAAGCCACCAATACACAAAGTACGCGTCTGATCGCACAGGTAACCATCGGCAGCGCCGAGAAAGTCGATAATTATTGGTTCATTGCGAGCGATAATTTTATTACCCGCTCCCTGGCCTACTGCCGGAGTAACCCCAGGACCACCTAAAGGGGTATCGCTGAATGCCGGAGTTGAACTTGCGCTGCCGGAAAAGGCATGCCCGCAATAAAATTCCGCGTTAAAGGCACGCATCCGAGTTATACCCTGATGGCCACTGAGACGCGCGGCATATTCAAGCTCGGCAGATAGCTCCACATCTCTCATCCCTTCCCGAATTACCTGCAGCGCGCGTTGATAAATCACATCCTCCTGCTTAGCTGCTTGGCGCATCAAACCAAGTTCATACTCAGATTTTATCATGCGCACCAGGCGTAATAAGGGTGTGACATCTTTGACGGCAACATCGGGAAAAGGTTTGGTAAAACGTTGATAGGTGGCAACTGGCACTACATCGAGCTCCATACCCAGCACCTCAGGCATGGCAATACCATGTTCAACCATAATGCCAGGCAGGTCACGCGGGCTTTTCAAGGAGACGATAGTATCCAACTTAGACTCGACTCTGGCGCGTGACAACTCCTTGCGCACACAATAAATTGGCTTGCCAGTTGCGGGCACCAGCATTACCCCCTGCTGAATCGAACCGGTGAAATAGAATAGGTCAGCATTCTGTAGTAATAGCGCCAGCTCTATTCCATTGGCGCGCAGATGGTGCTGCAATTTTTCGCAGCGCGCAACCAACTCTTGCTTAGGGGTAATATTCACGATAACTCCTTATATATTATTATTGAGTAACTATTCAGCATGATCGATACGCAACCCCCACAACAAGGGACACATAAACCCATCCATGGGGTTTGTTGTCGCCGTCCATGGCGACAAACACCCTTGCTATGGGGGCTGCGTATCCACCTGGTGATGGTGCTGAATAATGACATTATTGATATCTGTCCAGCCAACAAGGCTCGCACCCATTGCATAGTAAGGGTGTGCCCCTTGATTGGGGATGAGGGCAAGCCCAGCATATTTAATAGTTGCGTTATCTTTCAGTGCAGTTGCAGGCACCTTTAACGCATTCAGGCATCCATTTCTGAATGCCTGAATTTATCAAATCAGCTAGGCAATCTCAACCTGCTCCGCGTCTTCAAGCTGCAGATCCTTGATCGCCATTTCGCGCAATTTAAACTTTTGAATTTTACCGCTTGCCGTCATCGGATATTCATCGACAAATCTGATATAGAAAGGGATTTTGTAATTGGCAATGCGCCCCTTACAGAATGTCTTCACGTCCTCTTCCGTCAGGGTAACGCCATCCTTAACCTTGATCGCTGCCATGGCCTGCTCCCCAAACTTGCGATCAGGGACACCGTACACCTGCACATCGGAAACAGCAGGATGAGTGTAGAGAAATTCCTCGATTTCGCGGGGGTAAATATTCTCCCCACCACGAATGATCATATTCTTAATGCGACCGGTAATCTTACAGTAGCCGTTTTCATCCATGACGGCCAAATCACCGGTATGCAACCAGTCATCTTTATCAATCGCCAGCGCCGTTGCTTCGGGCAAATTGTAATAGCCCTTCATAACCAAATAACCACGACAACAGAGCTCTCCCTGTTTTCCAGCTGGCAAGGTTGTCCCGGTTTCAATATCAATAATTTTAACCTCAACGTCCGGCAGTGCCCGACCAACAGTGGCTACGCGCAGCTCAATAGGATCATCGGTGCGTGTCTGGGTAATAACTGGCGACGCCTCAGTTTGCCCGTAAGCTATGGTGATCTCTGAGACGTGCATATCACGAATTACCCGCTTCATAACCTCAATAGGACATGGAGATCCGGCCATAATTCCGGTGCGTAAGGTGGACAGATCATACTGATCAAATCCGGGGAACTCCAACTCGGCAATAAACATGGTAGGCACGCCGTGCAATGCGGTACATTTTTCCTGTTGCACTGTGCGCAATACCACCTCTGGGGTAAAGATTTCTATCGGCACCATGGTGGAGCCATGTGTAACGCAGGCAAGAACCCCGAGCACACAACCAAAACAATGAAAGAATGGCACCGGAATACACAGACGATCTTTTTCGGTAAAGCACATACATTCGCCAATATTGAACCCGTTATTAACAATATTGTGATGAGTCAGCATAACCCCCTTGGGAAACCCTGTAGTGCCCGAGGTATACTGCATATTAATAACATCATGCTCGGTAAGTGAATCTTTCACTGCTTGTAGCTCGGCATCACTCACCTGCTGCCCTAAAATTTCAATAGCAGCAAAGTTCGACATACCAGCAGGAGTCGAATCACCGATATAAACGACATTTTTCAAATAGGGCAAATTGTCACTGTGCAGCTCACCTACAGTGCTGTCTTTAAGCTCTTTGACCACAGCGTAAGTTGTCTCTACATAGTCGGTATCTTTAAAGCCTGCCACCAGAAACAGCATCTTGGAGTCAGACTGTTGCAACACATATTCCAACTCCGAGGATTTATAGCTAGTGTTTACCGTTACCAGAACAGCGCCTATTTTGGCGGAAGCAAACTGTAATATCACCCACTCGGCTACGTTAGTCGCCCAGATGGAGACATTGTCCCCTTTTTCTACACCCATTGCCAACAGACCCTTAGCCACTCGATCACACTGCGCATTATATTGCTCATAACTGTAACGCAGGTTCTGATCAGGATAAACCAGGGCATCATTAGTCGGATAACGCCGAGCCATTTCTTCGAGGATACCACCAACAGTGTAGTGCAATGCTTCAGCCATAAAAATACCATCCTTGTAAATTAAAACCCAACGTCGCGCCAGTTGAATTACAGTGTAAAACAAACAATTTTTAAAATCATGGAAGTGAATAACTAATTGAATCGTAAGGCTTTTCTGAATAGCACACCCAAAAGCCCTACGTCAAACCAAAAACATTATTCTATTACTATAAAACAAGGCTATTAACGCTGACTTTTGGCGGCAATCATACGTCGGCAGTTATTAACAATGGCAGAAGAGACATTACGACTTTTGGCCAGCATGCGGATATCTTTCTCATTCATAGTATTTAAGAACCTGATAGCCTGTGGCAGAGGAGTGCGCGGATGCTCAATAAGGGCATGACGAATTGAGTAGTTTTTTAACCATTCACGATTGAGCAGAATTTCGCGGATGGTATCTTCACTGCTGCTACGATTCTGGGCCAAAAACAGAATCTCCCCTTCGGTGATGCGTGGATTTCTCATTACCGCGCTACTGACCATCTTATTGGATTCTTTGATCAGGATACTGCGCCACTCCTTGTCGCCGGTCATGGCCATTTTGACCTTTTCCCCCGTCCCAAGTTCCATGGCAATCTGCTGTTTGCTTAAGGTTTGCGTTGCAGCATATTCATTGCTGAATTCATCCTCTTCTTCGTCATCTAAAGATTCCGCAGTTTCCTGCTCAGATCCTCCAACTGCATCAACAACTTCGTCAACCGGCGCAGGGTCAGCTACCCCAGACAGCGTCGCGCTTATCTCGCGTTTTAGGTCTTCCGGCGCCTGTTTGTTTTCCAGTACCGCTGCACGAATATTATCCGGAAAACTACGCACAAAACTATCATCGCAAAAATGGGTCAAGATTTCATAGCTACAGTGGGCAAATACATAGATCCATGTTTCATTTTCCACCACCGGATTGCTACGCATCAGCACCAGGGTGCCTAGATCATCAATACGCACCCGGGCAATAAAATCTATAATGCGCGGATGTTCAGCACTGCTTTCGATAACCGGACGCAAAGCGTTATTGGAACTGACACGCAACGTTTCCATGGCCGTTTCTTTAAGTTCATCGTCCCCTTGCAACCAGCATAAAAACAGGGCATGAACCAGATCGGCTCCAGCAAGCGAGGTAGCACCTTTAGCAATTTTTAGTTGCAGTGATTTGGGGGCATCTTTGGCAAAATAACGCGCGACTTCAGATGAGACATGAAGTCGCGCGGCGGGTTTTTCCTGAGACAATAATTCAGACAAACTTAAACATCCTAGTCATTACGATCAGCCAAAATCTTGGCCGTCAAGTTTGATGGAACTTCTTCATAATGGGAGAATTCGGTAGTGAACAAACCACGGTCCGAGGTCATGGAGCGCAGCTCCGGAGCATAACGCAGCACTTCTGCCATGGGCACCTGAACTTTGATAGCTTGGCTACCAGCTTGGGGCTCAACACCCAAAACTTTACCGCGCCGTGAGTTCATGTCACCGATAACATCCCCAATATATTCATCCGGGACGATGACCTCCAGCTTCATTATCGGCTCTAGCAATACTGGACGACACTGTTCCAGTCCCTTTTTCAGCCCCATTGAGCCAGCAATCTTAAACGCCATTTCGGAAGAATCAACAGAATGGTGGGAACCATCGTACAGGGTGACCCTTACATCAACTACCGGATACCCACCCAGCGTCCCCTTTGCCATGGACTCTTCAGCACCTTTACCTACTGCGGGTATATACTGGCGCGGCACTACACCACCAACAACCTTGTCGACAAATTCATAACCACCACCAGACTCCAGTGGCTCAATCTCCAACCACACATCGCCGTACTGACCACGACCACCGGATTGTTTCTTATATTTGCTTTGCAGCTTGGTTTTGCCTTTGATAGTTTCGCGATACGGAACTTTGGGCAACTCGAGCTCTACTGAAACTCCATATTTACGCTTGAGTTTTTCCACTGCCACTTCAATGTGCACCTGCCCCATACCGGAGAGGATTAATTCGTGCGTCTGTTCATCGCGAGTAATCTGTAAGGTAGGATCATCTTCGACCAGCCTCTGCAAACCCGTATGAATTTTATCTTCATCACTTTTGCTGCAGGCACGCAGCGCAAACGAGATTACCGGTGTCAATTGGAGTAAGCTCTCAAATTGGATGGGTTTATCTGCGCTGCACAGCGTATCACCGGTAGCTGTTTCTTTTAATTTGGCCACCGCTACAATATCTCCAGCAACTGCCTGATCAATAGCAACCGGCTTCTTCCCTTCGAGTTGATACAGTTGACCAATGCGCTCAGTGACATCTTTGCTGGAGTTATATACCGAAGAATCTGAATTCAACACCCCGGAGTAAACACGAAACAGAGTCTGTTTGCCGGTAAAAGGATCACTGTTAGTTTTAAACACCATGGCTGAAAATGGCTCATCTTCACTGGGACGACGCTCAACAATCTCATCAGACTTTGGATTAGTACCAATCTGCATCCCTTTATCCAATGGAGATGGCAAGCAGTGCACTACATAATCGAGCAGCTGACGTACCCCTATATTCGCTGTGGCACTGCCGCATAAAACCGGGGTAAAAACACCAGTCAGAGTCCCCTCGCGCAGCCCACGTAAAATCTCCTCGCGTGACAGATCCTCTTCTTCCAGATATTTCTCCATCAGATCATCGTCGGCATCAGCAACAGCTTCCAGCAGTACGATGCGCAAGCGTTGCGCTTCAGCGACGTATTCAGCCGGGATCTCCCCTTCGACGTAGGTACCTTTTTCATCAAACTGAAAAGTGCGCGCCGTCATGGAGACCAGATCTATAATACCCTTAAATTCAGTTTCCTGACCGATAGGCATGTTTACCAGCACGCCACGACAGCCGAGACTCTTTTCCATATCATCCACAGCGCGTAAAAAGTCAGCGCGCTCACGATCCATCTTATTTACAAAAGCAATAAGCGGAACGTCAAACTCTTGGGCCCAGCCCCAAATTTTTTGGGTCTGTGCTTTAACCCCAGAAATCGCCGAGACTATCATTACGGCACCACCGAGGATACGCATCGCGTTACGGGTATCGTGTAAAAAGTTGGAGTAGCCGGGAGTATCGACAATATGCAAGCTGTGCTCTTTCCACTCGCAGTGATGCAGGCTGGAACTGATGGTGATTTGGCGTTTAATTTCTTCGGGTTCAAAATCCATATTGGAGCTACCGTCGTCAACCTTGCCCAGACGATCGGTCATGCCGGTGTTGAACAGCATGGCCTCGGTGAGCGAGGTTTTACCCGCACCTCCATGCGCTACAATACCTAAATTTCTCAGATTAGCTGTGTCGTACTTTCCCATGGTTACCCCTTTCATTACATTTAAGTTAGAGGAACATCACAAAGTCACTATTACTAACGGACACCAGTATCGAGCAATATGCTTAAGTTTATAGGTTATATTGTACCCTGTTTTTCACCCTACCTGTTCATATTGTACAGTTGCAACAAACCTTTCAAGGTTAATTGCGGATCAATTTCATCAATTGTCTGTGCTGCCTGAGCTATCTGTTCGGCCAAGCCACCGGTCGCCAGCACCAGCGGGTCACCACCAACCTCCAGCTTCATCCGCTGCACTATCCCATCCACCAACCCGGCATAACCAAATAGCAAACCGGCTTGCATACTGTTGACGGTATTTTTAGCCACCACACATGGCGGCATAACTAGTTCCACCCGCGGCAATTTACTGGCCTGGGCGTGAAGAGCATTGGCCGAAATACCTAAACCGGGAGCGATAGCTCCACCACAGTATTCGCCAACAGCATTGATATAATCAAAGGTGGTAGCTGTACCAAAATCCACGACAATGAGACTGCATTTAAAGCGCTCATAGGCGGCAACAGCGTTTACTATCCGATCAGCCCCAACCTCAGCCGGATTATCGTACTTTATCGCCATACCGGTATGCATGTCCGCCGAGACAACACAGGCCTCAGTAGAAAAATATTTCACCGTCATCCGCCGCAGCGCATCAAGCACCGGCGGCACTACGCAGGAGATAATCACGGCACGGATATCGCTGAAACTGATGGATGAAAAACTCAGCAGATCATTGACGAGCATGGCATATTCATCATCGGTACGGAAATAATCCGTCCGAATGCGCCAATTGTGCTGTAGCTCATTTTCAGCAAACAGCCCCAGCACCATGTTCGTATTACCCACATCAACAACCAGCAACATTTATCTCCAACCCTTTCATCACATTGTTACTATTCGCGTATATTGGTTTATACCGGAACTACATCACCGGAATAGATCTGTTGTTGTGTACCATCATCCAGATGCAGCAGCAACGCACCATCTTCGGCAATTCCAGCAACCATACCGCAAAAATGCTGTTGATAACCACAATCTACCGCAACGCGGCTGCCGAGCATATCAAACAGCGCTTCCCAGGCGAGCCGAATCGGCACAAAACCCTGCTTACACAGTAAGTGGTACAACCCTTCCAATTGGCGATACAGCTCTTGAGCAAATGCAACACGATCAACAATTTTACCCGTAGCCAAAAGCAATGAAGTCGCCGGATAGCGCAGATCACCAGGAAATTGATCGGCAGTCATATTGAGATTGACCCCGATCCCTAATACCACGTAGTGAATCCCCTCCATCTCCGCGCTAAGTTCGTTCAACAGACCGGCGAGCTTTTTACCATCCAATAAAATATCATTTGGCCACTTGACGCTGACCTTGACTCCAGTCACCGCTTCAACCGTGCGCGCCACTGCCACCGCTGACAAAAAAGTTAGTTGCGATGCCTGCATGGGCAACATCTGCGGGCGTAACAGAATCGAAGTATATAAATTTACTCCGGCAGGAGAACTCCAACAGCGCCCCATACGGCCGCGACCGGCACTCTGAGCTTCGGCAATTACCACACTACCGCTTGGCGCCCCCTGCTCTCCCATTTCAGCAGCACGTTGATTGGTAGAATCAATCTCATCAAAATGCTCAATATGTTGCGCAATGAGCTCAGTGTTCAGCCCTGATTGTATAGCCAGAGGCGACAGAACATCGGGTTGGGATAGCAGATGATAACCACGTGATGGAACGGCCTCGACAACATAGCCAAGCTTACGTAGCGCACTGATATGTTTCCATATTGCTGCCCGACTGACACCAAGCTGCTGGCTCAAAGTTTCGCCGGAGATAAAGAGGTCATCCGCAGCTAAAAAAAGCTGCAATATCTGATCACGCAAACCACCCTGTGCCATGCAATTTAATCCTTTAATAGGTAATATTCGGGCACAACCACTATTTAAACAGCATAGAGATATCAACCGCACGGCTGGAATGGGTAAGGGCTCCCACAGAGATAAGATCAACACCGGTGTGGGCGATTTCGCTCACAGTATCCAGATTAACGCCACCGGAAGCTTCAGTTACCGCTCTTCCGGCAATAAAATGCACCGCTTCAGTCATGGTCGCCAAGGTCATATTATCCAACATGATGATATCCGCTCCTGCGGCTATTGCCTCGCGAACATCTGTCATATTCTCGGTTTCCACTTCCACCTTCAAGGTGTGGGGAGCATACTTTTTCGCTCGCGTTACGGCAGCAGTGATCCCCCCAGCAGCAGCAATATGATTTTCTTTGATCAACACCCCATCATACAGAGAAGTGCGGTGGTTCTGCCCCCCGCCCATGCGCACCGAATATTTATCTATAGCGCGCAGACCAGGCATGGTCTTGCGGGTGTCAACAATTACCGCCTTAGTGCCAGCAACAGCGGCGACAAAAGCCGCAGTGTTCGTCGCAATACCACACATGCGTTGTAACAGATTCAACGCCACTCGCTCGCCCTGCAACAACGGGTGAGCATCACCTTTTATCCAGGCCAGCACTGCGCCACGCTTTACCACAGCACCATCGTCAAACAGCGCCTCAAAAGCCACATCGGCACTGAGAGTGGTAAAAACACGCCGCGCTACATCAATGCCAGCGAGAACAAAATCCTCTTTGGCAACCAGTTCGGCGCGCGCAGCAGTAGCCTTGGGTACGGTGCCCAGAGTAGTAACATCGCCGCAACCGATATCTTCCTGTAAAGCAGTGCGTATAATTCGCTCAATCTCAAACACAATAATTCTCCATAACACATTGATAACATTATTTTTTAGAACATAGTTATAACATATAAACTTTTCGGGCAACAACTGAAAAGCCACAGTGAAGGTTACTGCTTAAAGGCTGTACTTTGCCATAGAATATGATAAATAGATCAGATCAGTAAGTAAAACTTAAAATGGAGGCGCAAGTGCCAACAACAATAATCAGTAATAAAAAACTGCAAAAATTATTTTTCATCTGCGTGTTATGTCTGGTGTGCAGTTTAACTAGCTGCGTCAGCAAAAATGCCTATCAAGGCGCGCTCGATAAAAACGTTGATCTCGATTTTGACATGGCTCAGCAACGTCAGCAAATTGCCCAACTACAAGCGGAGATAGTTGACCACCAACAACAAATTGCTGACTGCATCGAGGCAAAAGAACAACTGCAACAGCAAGAGGTAGAGAGCAACGCCGAGATTGCGCGCCAGGCGGACATATATCAGGCGCGTCAGATTGCCAGCCAACAGCAATTAGATGAACTGTTGAGCCAAAAACAAAATCTGCAGCAGGAGTTGAACATCACTCAGGAGCGTTACCGGCAACTGGAGGAGATAAACAGTGAACAGCGTGCCACCATCACCGATCTGCAACACGGTCTGGAACGGGAGCAGCTGGCAAAACAAGCGCGCATAGCCAAAATGGCTAGCACCTACAAAAAGTTGGTAGACAGCCTGGAGAACGAAATTCAGCGCGGCGAAGTTACCATCAGCAAATTACAGAACCGCCTGAGTGTAAATCTGGTACAGGAGATTCTGTTCCCCTCCGGCTCAGCAGATCTATCGGATACCGGGAAAAAAGTGATCAGCCAGGTTGGTGACGTATTGAAAGGTGTCGAAGACAAGGACATCCGCATTGAGGGACACAGCGATAATGTGCAGTTGACGCCAAGCTTGCAACAGAAGTTTCCTAGTAACTGGGAACTCTCCGCCGCGCGCGCTGCGAACGTAGTACGTTTTTTACAGGACAATGTAGGAATTGGTGGAGAAAAACTGTCTATCGGTGCCTATAGCTTTTATCGCCCGGTTGCCGCTAATGATAGCGCGGAAGGTCGCGCCAAAAATCGGCGCATTCAGATAGTGCTAGTGCCAATAGGGCAATAAGTCTCATTGTATAAAGCAGAAACTTCGTCCCTCCAGGCGTTAGAGCGACTCAGTGGTGCAGGCAGACCCTGAGTAGAACTAATCTTCCACTCTGGTTCTGTTCCCCGTATTCGTCATCCTCGCGAATGCGGGGATCCAGAGGTTTTGCATAGATTTCTAGACTCCCGCCTGCGCGAGAGTGACGACCTTTGTGGCGATAGCGGAAGATTAGTATGAATCAGGTAACATTATTTTATTGTAGATATCTCAACATTACAACGCAGAAAGGCAGATTTTTGCACCGTTATCAGGGATTGAGTTCGCGCCACACCTGCAACCACACCTTTTCCAGATTAATACCCCCTATTTCACATCTGATACAGCCATCAGGATCGTTGGTCAAAATATCCAGCAGGCAATTTCCATCTCTGGCAATCGAGTCAGCCAGATCAACATCAGTGGTCAAACCGATACCGCCATTAAGGAAAAAACCGTGGGCGCACCCCTCATTGTAGAAAATGAGCTCTACCCGCCCAGCGCTATGCAAGCGCAGGCTACCGGTAAATTTTTCGCGCTGTAAATGGGTCATCAGGCGCTCGATATCCAGCACATCTAGCAATTGGTTCACGCGCGTAACTTCAGCATTACAAAACTGCTGCACATAGGGGATAAAATCATCTTCCAGCCGATACACCCCCAGAAAACAAGCTTCCGACTGGATCACGCGAAACATCATCTCCAGAGCACTCTCGCCACACAGGCGCTGCTCTTTTTGCTGCCACAACGCCGCGACGATCTTACCGTGAGCATAGCACAGTACCCCGTTGGATTTTGCGGTTTCAAAAGACAAATAGCCACTGAAATGGTTAGTACACATTTTCAGCAAGGCGTCAGGCATTTTCAACAGAGCGGTATCTAGGCGTTCTTTGATTGTTTTACCGCGCGGCAATAAATACATGCTCTTTAGTCCTCCAGTTCCGCAAGCTCTAACTGCAATTGCTCCCAGCGAGCGTACTGCTGTTCGAGTGTTTGCGTCAAGACACTATGTTGCTTGGACAATTCATTAAAACGCTCATGCTCCTGATAAATAGCCGGGTCGGCTAACTCCAGCTCCAACGCCGCATTCTGCTGTTCATGGTGCTCAACTTCACCTTCCAGCTGGTGTAATTGTTTTTCTAACTTGCGCAACAGACGCTGATCCTCTTTGCGCTTAGCGTGATCCTGCTTGCGCTGTTCCTTGTCTGAACCATCTACAGCGTTTGCCACACTTGCGGCGCTATGCTCCACGCGCTGTTCCGCATGATTACTGCCACCAGCAATCTGTTGACTGCGCAGAAAATCGGCATAATTGCCCGGATGCGAGGTAATCCCCCCACCCTCTACATCAATAATCCGTGTCGCCAAGGAATCAACAAAATAGCGATCATGAGAGACAAAAACCAACGTCCCAGTATAGCCATGCAGCGCTTGCAACAACACATCTTTCGATTGCAAGTCAAGGTGGTTAGTCGGCTCATCCAGCAACATCAGGTTAGCCGGGCGCAACAGTAAAATAGCCAACGCCAATCTGTTGCGCTCGCCACCGGAGAGTACCGTTACTCGCTTATGCACATCGTCACCGCTAAACAGAAAAGTACCCAGCACGTCGCGCAACTTCGGCACCATGGCCACCGGCGCTTTATCAATAATCTCCTGCAACACCGTATTGTCGGGATTAAGTATCGCCGCTTGATCCTGAGCAAAATAGGCCAGCTCTAAATTATGACCCTCGATACGTGCGCCAGCATTGGGCATCTCTGTCCCGGCAAGCATCCTCATCAGTGTCGATTTACCTGCACCGTTAGCACCAATAAGGGCGATGCGCTCCTGACGTGTCACGGTAAGATCAACATCACGCAACACCTGATGCTCACCATAACACTGCCCAGCCTGTTTTAATTCCAGCAAATCCTTACCGCCGCGCGCCGGTTGTGGAAAAGTGAAGGAGATTTTTTTGCGCAATGGCGGAATTTGTATGCGTACTATCTTTTCCAGCTGCCGCACCCTGCTCTGCACTTGGCTGGCTTTATTGGCTTGATAGCGAAAACGGTTAACGAAAGATTCTACGCGTTCAATCTCTTCATCCTGACGCTGCTTCGCCGCGCGCAGTGCGGCAACACGTCTATCTCGCTCCTGCAAATACAGGGTGTAATTGCCCGGATATTCCGTCAGTTCCCCGTTCCACACCTCAACAATGCGTTGCACCACTTGATCCATAAAATAACGATCGTGAGATACCAACACCACGGAAAATGGATAGCTGCTTAAATAGTTTTCCAACCAGTTCCGTGCCGGTAAATCAAGGTGATTAGTTGGCTCATCCAACAACAACAGATTGGGGCGCTGCAACAACAAGCGCGCCAGGGCAATGCGCATCTGCCAACCGCCGGAAAATTGCTCACAGGGTTTGTGCCAATCTTCTTCACTAAAACCTAGACCATGCAGAACGCGGGCAATATCTGCTTCCAGAGTAAAACCGCCACCCTGACCATACATATCCTGTAAATTGGCATAGCGTTGCAGGTCTTTTTCATCGGCACTCACACTGATCTTCTGTTCGAGGCGAGTAATTTCCTCGGCCATAGCCAACAATTCACTGCAGGCGCTGCGCACCTCGACAAACAGAGTAGTGCCAGAGTAATGCAGCCCATCCTGCGGCAGATAGCCGAAGGTGGTCCCTTTGGCGACTATTACATCGCCCTTATCACAACTGTTCAGACCGCACAGTAGTTTCAGCAGCGTCGATTTACCCGCACCATTTTCGCCGCATAAACCTATACGCGCGTTGGGCAGGATGTGCCAGTTCACCCCATTAAATATTTTGCGTCCGGAGTAATCGATTTCAACATTATTCAATTGCAACATATAGTGTTTCTCGCCTTAACATCATCCACCGAAAACAGGTGGCATTTTTACCCTTTATGGTTACGTCAAATCTCTTATGCGACCACGCAATTTCTTCGTCCGACTATGTAACGTTTTGCCATCCATCCTTTTTTTGCGCGCGTTCTTGCTCGGCTTTGTCTTAGTACGCCTTTTCTGTACCACCATTGCATTTTGAATAAGTTGCTGCAAACGCTGCACCGCTTCCGACCTATTCATCTCCTGGCTGCGATGCTCCTGCGCCTTGAGCACCACTACCCCCTGCTTGGTGATCCGCCGGTCGGCCAGTTGCAACAAACGTGTTTTATAGGCATCAGGCAATGAGGATGCGCGGATATCAAAAAACAAGCTGATAGCCGTGGAAACCTTATTGACATTCTGTCCACCGGCACCTTGCGAACGCACCGCACGAATAACAACTTCCTGCTCACCTATCACAACATTGCCAGAAATTATAATCATAAAACCACCTGAAACACACGCCAAACACCAAGCATAAATATCTGTAATCACACAAAAACGACCCGACATCGCGTGGCATTTACACCGATGTCGAATGCCAACGCTATTTTTCTTCGCTAAGCTCTTTACAAACGCCGCACAAAAAAACAATCACCACAGCCGGCACTCATACACAACCGACGGAGGAACTTATGAAAGCAACGACACTATTACTAGCCGCAGCACTTGTCAGCTTAACCTGTGGAACAGCATTAGCCAACAGAGATTATGGCCATCATGAGCGCGATGGTAGTTATCACAACAAGTTTGTGCAAGAACAACAAAACGACAGGCAGTATAGAAGTAATCGCGACGGGCAGCAACACAACAAACAAAATTGGCGGCAAATAAATCGCCTCGAACGCAAACAAACACGCATTGCCCGGAAGATACGTGCCGAACGGCGTGAATTGCGCCAAAGAAGACATCAGCAGCAACGCAGAGTTGTGGCGCAACAACAATACCGAGATAATTACCGTAACAATCGTCACAGCGGTGTCAGAATCATGCTTCCCCTGCCACCCATCCACCGGGTAGCCTTCTTCTTCCCTTGGTAGCATTAACCGAGCAAACTGTATCATCTACAGACTTCTGGGCAAAACGAAAATGACCGTCCCCAACTACATTCGGGGGCGGTCATTTTTTTGTCACCAACCACTCAGCAAGTCCGACACCATAAAGCAATTTTTCCATCAATGCATGCGTGCCTTGCACATTTTGCAACACCTGAATATCTAACACTTTACCTGAGTAGCATTAATCTTCCGCTCTGGTTCTGTGCCCCGTATTCGTCATCCTCGCGAATGCGGGGATCCAGAGGTTTTGCATAGCTTTCTAGACTCCCGCCTGCGCGAGAGTGACGACCTTTATGGCGATAGCGGAAGATTAGTAAGTTAATCAGGTGATTTGTTGGTTTGGCTGCTTATGTGAATTTGCGATG
>CAZHXF010000021.1:0-43559 GCA_964536375.1 uncultured Desulfuromonas sp.
GTGAAAACATGTTATTTTTTTGTATTAACAGGAGATGTAAATGTCGGTTATTGACCAGCTACTTATACAAAATAAAAATTTGCGCTTACCTACGCCTCCAGCTATTGCCATCCACATCATGGAAGAAGTCAATAAGCCAGAGCCATCTTTTACGCGCCTTGCCAAACTCATAAGTGCCGACGCCGCTTTGTCCACTCGTGTTTTACGCATCGCCAACTCACCGATAATGGCTCCGCTTAGTCCAATCGACAGTTTGGACAAAGCCTTGGCGCGTATGGGGCTGACCCTCATAACTAACGTGGCACTATCGTTTGCCTTAATAGATAGTTTCCGCCTGGGGACAGTCGACAATTTCGATTTTGATTACTTTTGGAAACGGGCCATAACCGCCGCTGCCAGTGCGAATGTAATTAGCAACGCCATCAAACGCCCTAACGACAACATTTTCATCTCCGCACTACTACAGGACATCGGCATACTGGCAGCATATACCTGCCTACCCGGTTGCCACAACATATTTGACAGCACTAAAGCAAATCCAGGATCTTGCATTAAATCAACCGCTCAAGACTGCCCCTGCTTTGCACATCCTCAACTTGGTAGCGAGTTGCTCAGTCGTTGGGGTTTTCCCGACAGTATATGTCAAATAATCATGTTTCACCATCAGCCAAACCTTGCCCCTAAAACCTACTCCAGTGCGGCTCGAACGTTAAATTTAGCGGACAAATTATCGGCAGCACTGAACGACAAACACAAATCACACAAACTGGCAGAATTCCGTGCTGAGCTTAATTACTACTACGACTTAAGTGGCAACAGGGTTTCTGCAATTATCGACCAAGCCTCAGAGATAAGCATTGAGGTGCTCTCTTTGCTCAACATCTCCTGCGAAAATCTGCAAAAAAGCAACCTGCAACTACTGCAAGAGGCAAATGAGGCACTGTGCGACATAAGCCTGTCAACCAGCAAACGGGCCAACCAATACAAGCATGAAAAAGAACAAGCGCAGAAAGCCAGCGCTGCACTCAGCACTGCCAACGCCGAACTAAGTCGCCTCGCCTTCCAAGACAGTCTGACCGGACTGTACAACCTGCGCTATTTTCACGACTATCTGGATCGTGAGTTGCATCGCGCCTCACGCTATGACACCACCTTTGCTTTTTTAATGTTTGACATTGATGATTTTAAATTGATCAATGATACTCATGGGCACCAAGCTGGGGATAGAATGCTTGAACAACTTGCCCGAGTCACCTTGGAAACAATGCGCAACACCGACCTTGTCGCCCGCTATGGAGGTGAGGAGTTCGCCATAGTTCTACCTGAAACAACTATGGAAGTCGCTGGTCAGATAGCAGAGCGACTCAGAGAGAACATTGCCCAACTATCCATCGACTGGAAGGGGCAACAGCTCAGTGTTACGGCAAGTATTGGCGCAGCATATTTCAACTCAAAAAGTGCCAATTTGAGTAAAAATCAAATTATTGCCATTGCTGACGCTGGTCTGTATCGAGCCAAAACTGAGGGGAAAAATCGGGTCTGTCTACCTTTGGACTAGATCCATCGCACTATCTCCAACCGTTTATCTTCTAATAACTGTAATCATCATCTTCTGAAAAGTGCCTGACTCATAATGACTTCACTATTGCTAGTTTCGCTGATCTGGGCCTTTTCTTTTGGACTTATCAAAGGGCAACTGGTAGGCATCGACCCAGTCCTGGTCGCAACTATACGTTTATTGCTGGCGCTATTAGTGTTTTTACCCTTTTGCCGCCTGAAAAATTGTCGTTACACAACAATTGTGCAACTGGTAACTATTGGGGCAATCCAGTACGGTGTAATGTATATGGTCTATACCGCCTCATTCCAATACCTTAAAGCCTATCAGGTTGCCATCTTCACCATTTTTACCCCAATCTATGTAACCCTGATCAATGACCTAATCGACAGAAAATTTCACCGGCGCTTTCTTACCATGGCGCTGTTAGCGGTACTGGGCACTAGTATAATTTTGTTCCGTGATTTCCACCACGATGAATTTCGTAGCGGTTTTTTGTTGATTCAACTCGCCAATATCAGTTTTGCCTTCGGCCAGGTCGCCTATAAAAAGGTAATGCGTACCTGCCGATGCAAAGACCACCAGGTTTTTGCCCTGCTCTACCTCGGCGCAGTGCTCAGCACTTTGCCTGTTCTCGCCAGCGCAGGGAATTGGCGGCTGCCGGTTTTTAACCTCAACCAAACAGCAGCGCTACTTTATTTGGGAGTCTTAGCCTCAGGAGTGTGCTTTTTTTTGTGGAATTATGGTGCGCGCCAAGTCAACACCGGCACCCTTGCGGTGTGCAACAATCTAAAAATTCCGCTGGCGATTGCCTGTTCAGCGTTGATTTTTCATGAAACAGTGAATTGGGCACAACTCTTAGCGGGTTCAGCAATCCTAGCGTTAGCCTTGGTCATTGCCAGACGTTAAAATTTATATAACAACTGGACCGCATAAGTATCATTGATTTCATCTAGGATCAGATTACATAAAGCATCATCGGCCTTATGTGGCGCTCGACCACTTTGAAAAGAGTAGTTAACCATCCCCTGCAGGTGTTGATTAAACCAATAACTTACCCCCAGCGTCAGCGTTTTCATCTGCCGCTCCTCAATACTCTCAGTCAGAGCATCTAGGCGATCATAACGGACATTGAGCCACAGCTGCGACAACAACTGGTAACCAGCATCTACACTCCAACCAAAGGCCTGCCCTTCAGGTGCAACATTATAGTTTGCCAGCATATTTCCATCGTTACTCAGGCTGCCGGAGACAACGCTGCTATCAACACCAGCGACAATCATGCCGCGCCCCTGTATAAACTCGGCGCCCAAACGCAGATCACGCCACAGCAAGCTGGACCCACCACCATAACGACTGCGGCGAAAACCAAGTTTAGTATGCGCTAAACCAACCTCCAGGGTGCGCTGCCCCTCCTGCCCCCAGCCAAAAAACTTCCATCCTTGGCGTTGCATCTGCTGACCACGACCAAACAGATATTCAGCAGAACAGTAGAAATACCCTTCAGGATTGCTGTTTTCGTCATGCAAATTCAAACCATGACCCTGCCCCAGCATTACAGCATAACTCAATTCCCAGTTGTTCATTTTAAAGGCATCAAACAACATCAAGCCAAAATCGCGACAGCAACCAGTCTGAGTGGGGTAGTTGTCATCATGTGGGTCACTACCGTCTGATACGACAAACTTCTCCCGCTGCAGCATCTTGGACATGGTGGTCAGTTTGATATAATCTACTGGAGCAACAAAACCAGCCGTCTCCTCGGCACCTGGAGTTTTAAACAAACCCAAGCGTGCCCGCACACCCGGCACTTGGCTAAAGGTCATACTGGTCTCTATCAGGCGCAACCGATTACCGCTATCAATTGCCGTACCACTGTTATTTCCGGCAAGCACACGCACACTATAGGAGATATCATCTTCAATCGCCCCGCGGGCGCATAACTGTAATTTATTCAGGTTGGTTTCAGCCGATGAACGCAGGTTGGGACCAACCAGACCACTGGAGTTGTGCTGACCAGCCCAGCACCCACCCGGAATCTTACCACTGCCATTATTTTGATAGACCAAGGCAGCAAAACCACCTAATCTCATCGCTGCTGCGCCAGCTGGCTCAGTGCCCTGCAGCATAAACCAGTTTACGGCAAATGCGGGAGACATCCAGCCCAGCAGCAATGCCACCAGCAACACAATATTAAAACAACCACGGCGCACTACCAAGCACCAACACTGACCATTAATAGGTGATGTAAGCATCATTAACCCTTAGCAAAAAAAACTGTAGCAAAAAAACCGACCAAACCTTAATATCAATTAGATCGGGCAAAGATAGTAAGACAACGCTCATCGTATCGAGGAAAATACATCCATGCAACTAACAAAACAGGATTTAATGTAATGACCAGCACTCAGCGCAATTCTCCGGGTAATACAATTTTGATCTCGATCGCCTGTCTGGTTATTATCATAGCCGGGCTTAAAAACTCTCAAGACGTGGTAGTGCCGTTTTTACTGGCAACTTTCATTGCCATTCTATGCTTACCGGTACTAAATTGGCTGGAAAAACACCGTATTCCAACAGCAATAAATATCCTCCTAGTTATCAGTGCATCTTTAATTACCGGTCTACTGCTGGCACTGTTTATTGGTACTTCGGTACACGATTTTTCCCTCAAAATACCTACATACCAAAGCCAATTACGCGCAGAAACACGGGAACTGTTTGTGTGGTTAAATCATCACGGCATTAACCTGTCACCGCAGTTCATACTGGAATATTTTGATCCCAGTGCAGCTATGAAAGTTGCTGGCAACACCTTAACCGGGCTGGGTTCGGTGCTTACCGATGGCTTTCTTATTGTACTCACAGTAATATTCATCCTGGTTGAAGCCAGCACTATGCCAGCTAAAATGCAACTAGCGCTGCACAATCCTGAGCAATCTTTTAATCAATTCAGCCGTGTTACCAGCAGCGTACAAAGTTATCTGGTTATAAAAACAGCGGTCAGCCTGCTAACCGGCATCAGCGTAACGCTATTACTGGTACTGCTTGATGTAGATTATCCGGTACTTTGGGGGCTTTTAGCTTTCATGCTCAATTACGTGCCCAATATCGGTTCCATTTTTGCGGGAATCCCACCATTGCTCTTGGCGATTGTGCAACACGGCATGACACAAGCGTTGCTGGTTATCCTCGGCTACGTTATGATAAACATCATAGTCGGCAATATTATCGAACCGCGCTACATGGGAAAAAGGCTGGGGTTGTCACCACTAGTGGTACTGTTGTCTTTAATCTTGTGGGGTTGGGTATTGGGACCTGTTGGTATGTTACTATCTGTACCATTAACTATGATTGTAAAAATAGCGTTGGAAGCTACTGATGACTTACGTTGGATTGCCATCCTCCTAGGCTAAGAGCAACAACCACTGAATAAAACATAAAATGGTGATAAATCATGAGCAATAAAAAATTAAAAAACGAGAACTACCTCGGGCTTATTCTGATCATTTTAGCATTGATGGCTTTTGCTATCATTGTAAAAAGCTGCAATATCGCCCAATTCCAACATCAACAGGTTGTAACGGATGAATCAAAAAGCACAGGCTGAGCATCTATTGCTGGTTATGGCCAGCAATGATCAACAAAAATTTAAGATTGTAATCGAACAACTGGTCCAAGCTAGCTCAATGGACAGCTACACTCTGCGGCAACGGTTAATCGGTGTTGGATTAGCTCAGCTAGCCAAAGGGTCAAATACTAAGTTACAGTCCCTAGCCCAAATACTGCAGGCACATGACGTTGAGCACTGGCTAATTCAACCCAGCCATCCTTCCTTCAGCCCCCAACTACTTAGCGGTATAAAAATAAATGATGAGAATATTATTTTTACCACCGCAACCTCAGCTAAAAACACCCATACAAATGACATTATTCTGAACAGCGAATCACGAATACTGGCGGTTGTAGCCGACATTTCCGGACAGTTAGCTGACAAACAGCTCAAACGGCTAATGGTGCATAATACTTACAACGGCAGCGCACCAAACCAAATGACGGCAATACAACAACAACAGGACATATTCAAATTTACTCCGGTTATTGATCTGTACTGGCGCGACGACAACAACAAAATCAGCAGCGCTGTGCGCATTTTCCCCGGCAGCTTCGACCACCACCAACTGGGCGACAAGAGCAGTCTGAGTCGCAACGGCAACCTACTTGGGCTACTAGAGACAATTAAAGAGCGTGCCAGCTCTATGCAGATAAGCTACCAGTTTGGTCTCGGTTTTTTACCCTGCTGTCGTATTGATAAAACCAGCGATACCGGCACCAGCAACAGCAACCTAGATGCCCTTACCCGCTATGGCTGGTTACTGGTAGACATAGACAATAGCAATGAACGGCAGCAAGACAAACCTACTGCAATAATATCAGAACTCCTCCAGCCCATTACTGTTGTAACAGAGACATTTGACCAAGCGGGACTGTTCACCCCAGCGCAACCGCTATTCACACCAGAAGAAACTCACCACGTCAGCAATAACCAACCACCCACAACAACGCTCCCCCCACCACCTGAGGTTGAAACGCGCTCGGGGATAAAACTGCATTTTTCATGGTGGCGCATAACGCTAGCAGCCCTTGGTGCACTAATCGTCTTTATCAATCACGGGCAGGCAAACATGCCGACGATGATCTATCAATATGGCATTCTCACCGGTCTTATCCCAGCAACTGTAGGCGTTACCGCACTGTGGGGGGCTATACATTTCTGGCGTTTAAAACAACGCATCGAAAACACCCCAACCAGCAAGGCACGCTCCGCAGCCATGGGAATGATTGAAGTCAGCGGGCAAGCCAAGCGAGCGTATGCATTGGTGTCACCAATCTCGCAGTTACCCTGCGTTTACTACTGTTTAAAAAAATATCAACGCAATAAGCGTGATAATGGCTGGCGCGTTACCCAGGTTACCACAAGTGGCAACGTACCGTTTATTCTCGAAGATGACACTGGGAGCATCCTCATCGACCCACAGGGGGCACAACTAAAACCGCAATACAGCACCGAAGGCGTTCCCGGTCAAAGCAATATCCTGTTTTCCAGTAGCAGCGAAACCAACCAGTACGAAAAATGGAAAGAGGATGTCTTGCACGAAGGATGTAACCTATACGTACTGGGATTCGCGCGCAGTATCGATGACACCAAGCGCACAGGAAACATCAGCCACAATATCGCGCAAAAACTGCGCGAGCTGAAAACTGACCGCACTGCCATGATGGCTTATGATGCTGACAATGACGGCAGCATCAACGCTGCAGAATGGGATAAAGCCCGCAGTGACATAGAGCAACAGGCATTGCGCGAAAAGTTGCACCACAGCCAGCAACGTAGCAACCAACAGCTGGTAATTGGGGCACCACCACAAAAAGGGCTACCATTCATCATCGCCGAAACAGAGTCAGAAACACACCTTACACGTAATTACAGCTGGTATGCCCCGCTGTTGCTTTTCGTTGCCCTTACCAGCGTAATCTTTGCACTGCGTAGCGCAGCTGATTACTTTCATATATACTAACGCAACTAATCACTAATTTTCACACCAAGGAGTTTCCCATGGCGCTATTAACTGTTGTAGGAGCACTGTTACTCATCGTTGCCGTGTTTTTTGCTTACGTAATAATGATTTACAATAGCTTGGTACAGCTGAAAAACGAAACCGACAAGTCATGGAGCAACATTGATGTCTTACTCAAGCAACGCTTCGATGAATTGCCTAAGCTAATTAAGGTGTGTGAAGGGTACATGCAACACGAAAAAAGCACCCTAGAAGCCGTCATCAAAGCGCGCTCCATGGTCGGAGAAGCAAGTTCAGAGCAAGACCAGCTTCAGGCACAAAACATGTTAACCGACACTCTGAAATCACTGTTCGCCGTTACTGAGCGCTACCCGGACTTAAAAGCCGACGCGGCGTTCAGCAGTTTAGGCAACCGTATCAGCGAACTGGAAGATCAGATAGCCGATCGGCGCGAACTTTTCAATGAATATATCAACCTGTACAACATTCGCATTGCCCAGTTCCCAGATGTATTGATAGCCAATAAATTTAATTTTACCCGTAAAACTCTGTGGGAAATCAATCCGGCGCACCGTACCGATGTGGAGGTCTCCTTCAATCAACAATGATACCCGCACGCTACCCCGTACCAGCGCAATGGCACCGAACAACCACAGAAGTAAAGCATAGTCGCTTTATCACTAGCATAGCCAAAACCGCCGAGCGTAAACACAGCCGCGCCTTTATCCGCCAGATACAGCAGGAATTCAGCTCTGCTAACCACAACTGCTGGGTCTGCGTCATCGGGGCACCAGGTTCCTACGGAATCTTATGATCTATTGTGTAATCACCTTACGCAAATGAGTGCGGGCAGCATTACCATCACCGTAGAAGCAAACAATAAATAAAGATGCTAGACATTGACTGCCACCATCGGTAAACTTCTGCACTTCCTACACTAGCTTACCAAACTCGGAACGAAAGGATTCATCTATGGCCACTCACAACAACGCGCTGTGGCAGACAGTCTCTTTTTTATTTTTAAGCAAACTGTCGCTGCAAGCCAAGCAACCGTTCGCGCAAAAAATGTTAATCAATGCCAAAAATGTCGACCAGGCGCAGCGCTTTGCCGAAATGGTCGGTGCCACGACAGAAAGTGGCAAAGCCAAACTAGCCCTATTAAAAGCCCTGAAGCAATTGGAAAAACAGGGTTGGATAGAACGTATAGATGAGGACAATATTCAGCTTAGCAGTGCTGGAGTAGAAAAGATGGACAGCGAAGTACAAGCAGCCATGCACAAAATTGCCGAAAGCTTTCCTGCTACCCCTGCGCCAAAGAAACCTGCACCAACATTGCAGTAAGCACACCACTTAACTACTGGTGGTGGAAAGAGCTGGTTCAAGCAAAATTAACATGCTCACTGTGCGCCAACACATGGGCATCCACAGTGCGGCAATTTCGAACACTACCGACACGACATCTATGGTTCAATGCCTACGTTACGGACTACCAATCAACTTGATAAGTGCAGTACAGCAACCATAGGCAGCACACAGACGAATCATACTTCCAAAACAATCTTTCCCATGCTCTGCTAGGTCTTTTTGAAATGCTCTATATGTTACCCCCAGCTTGACATAATAAAACACCCACAAGCACAACATTAACAGCCAGCCAAACACTTGATATTTAATAAATTTCAATAGACAAACCCACCAAAAACACTAATAATTAAACAATTAGACATAAGACAATTATTACACGAGGCTATCTATGTGCGACGCAACGAAACAAACGCCAACTCAGGTGTTATGTGTCGATGACGAAAAAGGGATATTACGCGCACTGCAACGCGTGTTGATGGATGAGGATGTCGAAGTTATCACTGCCAACTCAGGTGCTGAAGGGCTGAAGTGCATTGCTGCAGCCACCAACCTGGCGCTCATTATCTCCGACCAGCGCATGCCCGAAATGACCGGCGTGGCGTTTCTTCAACAAGCCAAAACTCTCTGCCCCAGCGCCTACCGGGTAATGTTAACCGGCTACGCCGACATAAACGCCACTATGGACGCTGTCAACAAGGGTGAGATCTGGCGATACATTACCAAACCATGGGACGATGAGCAGATAGTC
The DNA here is from genome assembly GCA_964536375.1 of uncultured Desulfuromonas sp. Classification (GTDB taxonomy): domain Bacteria; phylum Desulfobacterota; class Desulfuromonadia; order Desulfuromonadales; family Desulfuromonadaceae; genus Desulfuromonas. The sequence goes on from CAZHXF010000021.1 coordinate 9,251, forward strand.
TTGTTGGTCCGCGATGCCGTGCGCCAGTATAACTTAGAAGCGGAAAACTGCAGACTACAACAAATCGTTAAGAAACAGACGCAAGAGCTTAAAGAGTGGAATGATAGACTGAAACAACGAGTGCTTTCTCAAACTAATCGCATCAGAGAAAAACACGAAGAGTTAGCCATAACAAACAAAAACTTGCGCGTCAGTTTCGAGCAAACTCTGGTTACCCTATCCGGGCTTATCGAATTGCGCGATAAAAAGCTCAGAAACCATGCCCGCAACACTGCGGCAATCGCAGCCCAAGCAGCAAAAGAATTAAAATTAAGCACAGAACAACAAAAAGATATTCGTGCCGCCGCATTATTACAGGGGATCGGCAAGCTCAGCATTCCAGAAGAGATTTGGATCAAGCAGGACAAAGAGCGTTCCGCAAGTGAAAAAATCATTTTTTCTTCCTACACAGTCCGCAGCCAAACGGCAATTGACCCAATTGTCGATTTACGTGCGGCAGGAGTAATTATTCGCCACATCATGGAACACTACGACGGCCGCGGCTTACCCGACAAACTCAAAGGGGGGAAAATCCCTATAGGTTCACGCATCGTTGCCATCGCCGAGCATCTCGACCGCCGCATCAGTGCCGGGCACTCTGGCTCACTAGAGATCATCATTGACGCCTGTACCAGCGAACAAGATGGTCGTTTTGACCCAGAACTACTACCCGTGGTCGCAGAAGCAGCGCGCAGCTACTACTCAGAACCAACTCAATCTGCACCAGCAAACACCCGCAGCGAGCTTTATCCCAACGACCTGCAATGCGGCATGGTAGTACTACGCGATGTATACAGCGGCACCGGGCTACTCCTGCTTAAACAGGGTTCAGTATTTTCTGAAGAGTCAATAGAGGCACTAAAACGCTTTTACCGCACCGATCCACCCAAACAGCCAGTAATGGTTATGAGTCAGACATGATTGAATATAACGAGCAGGAGCAACGACTGGTATTAAAACTGGTCTACTATGGACCAGCGCTATCGGGCAAGACCACCAACCTGCTCACACTGCACGAGCAGCTCAGTCAGCAGGGACGCGGTGAGTTAATGATGCTGGATACCACCAATGACCGCACCATTTATTTTGACCTGCTGCCATTTTTCCTAGTCGCTCCAAGCGGATTAAAAATAAAAGTCAAAGTATATACAGTGCCCGGTCAGGTTAAACATGATGCCACGCGTAAAGCGGTACTCCAACGTGCTGACGGCATTGTCTTTGTCGCTGACTCACAATGCTACGAAGCCGCCAACAACATGCTCAGTTTTGAAAATCTAGAAAAAAATCTACAATTTGTCGGCATAGACATAGATCAAATACCACTGGTCATTCAGTTCAATAAACGCGATTTAAGCGCAATAACTAGTGAAGAAGAAATCCGGAGTAATTGGCAACCAACAGGGCTGCAGATTACGCTGGCCTCAGCTTTGCAAGGCAACGGTGTTATCGAGACGTTTACCTGTTTACTCGATAGCGTGTTCTCGCGGCTGGACGCACGCTTTGCCCTGCACCAAAGCCATGGGTTGACCCGCCAACAATTCATTGCTCAGCTAACCACTCAGAAAAACACCTAACACCACAGTGAGATAATCTATGGACAGGCAAGGACTAAACTTTATCATCGGTGAAGAAAAAACATTATCCGAACTGCTATGTCCCAGTGAGATCGAGTCTCTGCTCAAGGCGGCGATAAATACAGGGGCGGATTTTGCGCAATTAACCGACTCGGCCTCAGGCACTAACTGGTGTTGTCCCTCTGGAAGCTTGGCTGCCAGCACGTCGCAGGCGCATTCACAGCCAATCTACAATGAAGGTGAACAGATCGGCACCTTGCTGCTGACAGGCGACAGCAGCAAGTCAATTAACAGCACTCTCCAGCTACTGGTCACAACGATACACCTGCTAATCCGCAGCAGTTTACAGCGCCAACTAACCACTGAAGTGCATACCACTACCGTGGCACAATCCTATGCCGAGTTAATGGACAGCCATAAAAAACTTAAAAAATCGGAACAGGAATATCGCGATTTAGCGGCAAGCCTGGAAACTACCGTACAGCAGCGTACGGCAGAGCTGGAACGTACTTATATGCAGCTGATTCAGAATGAAAAAATGTCCTGTGTCGGCCAGCTTGCAGCTGGAGTAGCCCATGAAATCAACACCCCGATGGGATTTATTACCAGCAATCTCAGTACGTTACAAAAATATATTCAGCGTTTACTCACCATGCAAGCCGAGCTGGAACAGGCGTTACAATCTGGCGAAAACGCTGACCATACAGCGTTGATAGCACTAAAAAAACAGTTAAAAATTGACTATATTCGCGAGGATGCCGCCGACCTAATCGACCAAAGTTTAGTGGGGGCCAAACGGATCAGCTCCATCGTCAACGACTTAAAGAACTTCTCTCACGTTGACAGTATAAACAGCAGCAACCTTGACCTTAATGATGAGCTCGACCGTACCCTGGCTGTCCTAGCCAGCAAGCTACCACCGACAGCCACAATGAAAAAAGCTTATCAACCTCTGCCGAGACAGTCACTACCGGCCGCAGCTATCAGTCAGGTGCTATTCAATATTCTGCTCAATGCTATCGAGGCTGGTGGTGAGCAACTCCAACTCATTTTGACCACGGCACTAACTGATACACAAATAATTATGGCTATTCACGACAATGGTTCAGGCATCCCTGACGAAATCATATCCCACGTATTTGAACCATTTTTTACTACAAAAGATATCGGGCAAGGGACAGGGATGGGATTAGCATTAGCGCGTCAGACTATTCAGCAATTAGGCGGAAAACTGGAGCTAGCATGCCCAGCCAGCGGTGGCACCGTGGCAACCCTAAGTTTACCGCTGGAGAGCTGTAATGAGTAAGTATGCACAACTATTTAACAGTACCCCGACATTAAATCAAGATAGCTTCGATAGCGTTGCCCAACGCTACACTATTTTACTGGTCGATGATGAGCCCAATGTGCTTGCAGCACTACAACGAATTTTCATTGATGAAAGTTATCGCATCCTCACTGCCAGCAATGGTCAAGATGCTCTTAACATACTAGTGCAACAAGAAGTACAGCTCATCATATCCGATCATCGCATGCCGGGAATAACCGGAACGCAACTGCTACGCGAAATTAAGCAAAAGTGGCCAGAAACCATCCGCATCATGCTCACCGGTTACGCCGATGTCCAATCTGTCATGGGCGCAGTTAAAGATGGGGCGGTCTACAAATTTATTACTAAACCCTGGAACGACGAGGACCTGCGCCTAACTGTCAGCTTAGGATTACAACAACATGCCCTGCTAAAGGAGAACCGCTCACTTAAAAAACTTAGTGCAGCACAACAAGAAAAGATTCGTAGCGCGGCACCAATATTTTCCCACGGCAATTCGGCTTTTGGCACCATACTTATCGGCGCCAAGTTGATCACCACCGCAGACATTGAGTGGGCGCTAAAGGAGCAAAATCCGCACGAATTCCTAGGCACAACCATGGTCCGGCTAAACATCACCAACGAAGGTGAAATCTTCAGCACCCTAAAACAACGCCTAAAAATAGACAGTATCGACCTTAAAGAAGCACAGATTCAGCCTGCTGTAGCACGTTGTTTACCACACGACTTCTGTAGCCAGAATCACCTAGTTCCAGTAAAACTTGAGGATGATCGCCTGACCATTGCCATGGCTGATCCATCTGATTTAACCAAGTGTGACAACCTTGCCATTATTACCGGTCTCAAAATAGTCACAATTCTAGCTGAAAACTCAGCCATTGATCAGACTCTCGACCGCTGTTTCGGCGAAGTCAAGGGTTTACGTGATGAAGAGCTGCAAGATCTGTTAGATCTCGAGCCAATTGACGAGATTGACATTGTAATCGACAGCGAAGATGACATTGAGATAGATGCTCTTCTGCGCCAGGCAGACGTCCCACCCATTATCCGTATCGTTAATGCTGTCATTGCCGAAGCCATCCGCTATGGGGCCAGCGATATCCACATTGAGCCAAAAACCAAATACACGGTAGTGCGCTACCGCATCGACGGCATATTACAAGACAAAATCAAAATCCCCAGCGATTTACACGCTGCCACAATTTCGCGTATTAAAATTTTAGCCAAAATGGACATTTCAGAACGTCGGCGCCCTCAGGATGGTCGAGTAACCATTAAGCTAGGCATTAAAATTGTCGACATGCGAATTTCTACTATGCCGGTAATAAACGGTGAAAAGATTGTCATGCGCATTCTTGACAAGAGCGCAGCGGTAAAAAAACTGCAAGAGCTTGGCGTTCCTGAAGCTGATATGTTGCGCATGAAGAGTCTTACCCAACGCCCGCAAGGGGTAATAATATCCACCGGTCCAACGGGTAGCGGCAAAACCACCCTGCTATACTCATTACTCTCTTCCATGATGACCAGCACCAAAAACTTTGAAACCATTGAAGAGCCAGTTGAATATTTCCTCGAAGAAGCAAACCAAGTCTCGGTTGTGGGCAAGATCGGTCTTTCGTTTGGGCAGGTGTTGCGCGCCACCCTGCGTCAGGATCCAGATGTAATTCTGGTCGGCGAGATTCGTGATGCAGAAACTGCCGACATCTCATTCAAAGCCGCGTTAACCGGGCACATGGTGCTCTCCAGTTTGCATTCTAATAGTGCTATCTCCTCAATCACCAGACTTATCGACATCGGTGTCAAACCATACATCATCGCCTCAGCACTTGAGGCTATAGTCGCACAACGTTTGGTAAGACGCATCTGTCCAAACTGCCGCCACCAGATCACGCCTGACATTGAGCAGCTGAAACTCCTCGACTTAACCACTGTTGATCTACCTCAAGCTTTCATCGGCACCGGCTGCGACCAGTGTCATAACAGCGGCTACAAAGGGAGAGTTGGCATCTTCGAATTGTTTGTCATGAACGAAGAATTCCGTCACTTTATCACCACTGAATACAGGGAATCTACCTTACTGGGCATGGCACGAGACGGGGGGATGAAGCTACTTATCGAGGACGGAGTGGCCAAAGCTGCTGCCGGAGAAACCACTATTGAAGAGTTGATACGTATTATTGGTCCGCAGCTGCGCTATGAGCGCGTATGCTCCGGCTGTGGGCGCACAATTGCGGCAAAACACCGCTTCTGCCCCCACTGCGGGCAGGCAAAACAAAGCACCTGCCCTAAATGCCACACCCCTTTAGAGCAGGGCTGGAACAACTGCCCCAACTGCAAAACACCTATCGAAACTTAAACCAGAATAGAAAATCTAAGAATTGAGCAAGGCACCGCTCTGCTCAGCATAAGTTGACTCAAATTCTACGCATAACGCCTGTAGACTATCTTCACTCAGCTGCAGTGCAGAAATAGCTGCACCAGCTGAGATGGGAGCAGAATCTTTGGTGTAACCACCAACACCAATGTGTTTACACAACTGGCGCGCCAGATAAACCACGGAACACATGATACAGGTATCGTCCTCAGCGTCTCCGGGCAGGTGCGCCTCATCGGCATAAAAACAACTGGCAACCAACAATGGTGAAAAATTCCAGTGACACAAAGCAGCGGCACCATACTGGGCGAAAGTAAAAGGGAAAAAATCGACCGCGTGCTCTTCGCGTTGACCACTTAACTCACTGGCACGCAAAACCTGTGCATACAATTCTGGTTTATCATTGTTACACACCAATTCGCCCACATTGCTCATCAAACCAGCCATAAAAGCTTCTTCTGGATTCAGGCAACCGCTACGTAACGATAAAAAGCGCGCGGCAATAGCAAATGAGGCTGCTTCTGCCCACAAATTGTGTTCCACCTCGCCATGGCGCACATGCATCCCTTTAACCGCCAGCGCCAACACCATGTTGCGCAGAACTTTCGCCCCCAGAACAACCACTGCATTTTTTACCGTATTAACCCTGCGGGAAAATCCATAAAATGATGAATTTGCCAGTTTCAACACGCGGATAGTCATCGCCTGATCCTGGGTAATAACATCGGATAACGATTGAGCATTGGATTTACCCGCATCCATCAGCTGCAACACCTCACTGGCAACAACAGGCATCCCAATTTCGTAGGAAATTGTCGCTAAAACCATCGGCACATCCAGGTGAATATCAGCACAACTTATAATTGTCATAACTCAGTGACTAAGCTCCTACTGGCAACAAAGTAACTACCATGCCACGGCGACGATCATCGTTAAGATAACAACCCATGACCGAAAATTCCTGCCCATTAAAGACAACCGTATCGGCAGAAGAACCAACCAGCTTCACCTGTTCCAGAAAAGCCAGTAGACCATCAGAGAATACTGAAGAAGTTAGCTCACCTAACAATAGACCTCGGGCACGACATAGTTTATGCGCTCTACTGTTGGCTTGGACAATTTGATCATCGTCATCTATACCAAACACGACCACCGGCAAACTATCCAGCACATCCTGAGCTAACTGCAGTATTAAACTGCGTAATTCTAGAGCCTCAGTACGCTCGCGCACCAGACCTTCCAGGTTGGCATTTATCTGCTGTAATTGTTCATTTCGCTGGGTTAACTCAGCGGATAAACGTTCATTTTCCTGATTCAAAAAATAGGTATCTACCGCGTTGGCAATATTGATACGCAATTCATCATCATTCCACGGTTTAGGGATGAACTTATAGATATGACCAACATTTATCGCCTCGACCACCGAGGCAGTGTCTGCGTAACCGGAAAGGACAATACGCATGGTCTTAGGCCACGAGTCATGGACTTGACGCAGAAACTCCACCCCGTTCATTATCGGCATGCGATAGTCGGACATTACTACAGCAACACCTTCCTCCTGAGCTAATATTTCCAACCCAGCAGCACCAGATTCAGCAATCAGCAGCTCATATTGATCCTCATCCATAAACAGTCGGCGCAGAGCACGCAGCACATTAGGCTCGTCATCAACACACAGAATCTTTGCCACTTTTCGTTCTTGACTTGAATGCACAATACCCCCACTATTTAATGTAAGGAATTACAATTATATTCATTTGACAACACTAGCAAATTTAAGCTGAATTGCATAGAAGGTTGTGTTTTTACGCTAATTTTTTACTAGCCCATTTTCTTGGTCGGCGTTATTTTCAAAATTAAACATTCCGACAAATCAGGCATTCACACATCATAGGTGACCGGCATGACAACCCCAGAGGATACGCATAATAGAACTACAACCCTCGGCAATTTTCCAGATACCATGGCTGAGCAGGAGTGCCGAGCCCTTATGCACCTGTTTTCCAGACACAGCCAAGAATTTATTATCTGGCGCGATGCTAACGGTCATAATAAATTCGTTTCCGAATCATGTCTTAACCTTACTGGTTATTCAGCACAAGAAATAATGCAACAAGACAATCTTCTGGAAAAACTTATCCATCCCAATGATTTATCCCTATGGCAAGAACAACACCTAACTAACATCAATCACCACACCATACAATTCAGGCTGATAAAATCGAATGGGACGACTGTCTGGTTTGAACATTGCTGCACCCCTGTTTTTGATGATTCCGGCGCTTTTAAAAGCTATTTTGGAAATTTTGTTGACATCACTACTATCAAGCAAGCCGAGCAGACATCACAAAAACTTGCCTTAGCGCTAGAGCAAAATGATTACGGCGTAGCTATTACCGATATGGATGGCGTTATCGAATATGCCAATCCGGCGTTTATAGAGATGCACAGCAGCACCATTAAAACCATGCCCGGTGAAAGTTACTATCTACTCCAACCAGATTCAGACCAAGCACTAACCATCAAAAACACCTTAGAACAAGAGCATATCTGGCGCGATGAGATAAAATCGCCTAACTCCGACAGATGGCTTTCAATAAGGATATCATCCATCTTTGACGAACATGGTCAAATGAGCAATTTCCTCATTGCAACTTTTGATATAACTCGACGCATACACGACAAAGAGCAGATGGTGCAGCAGCACAATCAACTACACGAGTTATTTAAAAAGGTGGAAAATAGCAAATGCGAATGGGAAGGGTCACTAGACTGTATAGAGCAAGTGGTATTGCTGGTAGATAGTGCCGACAGAGTTGTGCGCGCCAATAAGGCGATTAAAGCTCTGTATGGGAGCGAAGTCACCGACCTACTGGGTGAAAACTGGCACACTTTGTTGCCCGAAGAGCTCGCACGACACAAGCCACTACCGAAGGAAGGGCAATTTCACGACGCCCAACGAGACAAATGGCTGGAATATCGCATTTTTCCGTTTAAAGAAGGGGCTCTTACCACCGCAGTTGCCCAGATAGTGACTATTAACGACATCACTGCCATGTGGCAGCTAAATCAAGACTTGGCCTCCGCCTACGATCAAATGAAATCTGCCCAGGGGCACATGGTTCATCAGGAAAAGATGGCCTCAATCGGTCAACTTGCCGCGGGAGTTGCTCATGAGATCAACAACCCCACTGGCTTTATCGCCAGCAACTTGACCAGCTTAGCCAAGTATACCAAACGGCTGAGTGAACATATTAAATTTTTAGAAAACATTATCCAGGCCAGTGGAGCTGAAGGTAGCATTGCGGAAGTTAAACAACATCAAAAACAGTTGAAACTTAATTTCATCCAAGAGGATATTCCCAGCCTTATTGAGGAATCACTCGAGGGCGCCCAGCGCATCACAAAAATCGTGCAAAACCTCAAGAGCTTTTCCCGTATTGATGACACCGCTGCTGCGCTCAGTAATCTACACGAATGTTTGGATGCGGCCCTGAGCATCGGCTGGAACGAGATTAAATACACTGCCGAGGTAAAAAAGGATTATCAGGATATCCCCAACATCTATTGCTCGGCTCAGGAACTAAATCAAGTGTTCCTCAATTTAATAGTCAATGCAGCTCAAGCAATGTCAAGTTCTGGGGGAAATGGTCTCGGAGAAATCATTGTAAGCACCGCCACAGAAGAGCCGTGGGTGGTGATAAAAATCAGTGACAATGGCAGTGGCATGCCCAAGGAGATCCTCTCGCGCATCTTTGAGCCATTTTACACCACTAAAGACGTCGGCAAAGGCACGGGCTTGGGTTTGAGCATCGGCTATGACATCATCCAGAAACACCACGGCGAGTTATCTGTGGAAAGTGAACTGGGCGTGGGCACTACCTTCACCATCAAGCTGCCAATAATAACCGAAAAACCTAATAACGTTGAAGGCTAACAGGCTGTTAAAATCAGCCCGCTGAGCGCATGGAGAAACGACAAAAATCAAGAGCAATTATGTAAGTCCTTGATTATGTGTTAAAGGTCAAACTTAGCCCACACTGGGCAATGATCGGAAGGTTTCTCCATGGCACGGATAGTAGAATCGATGCCACAATCATTACAGTGGCGCTGTAGCGGCGCGCTGGTGAGAATCAAATCAATGCGCAAACCGCGCTTGGGCTGCTGCTCAAAACCGCGACTGCGATAATCAAACCAGCTGTAACTATCATCTACATCTGGATAGCAGCTACGAAAACTATCGGTTAATCCCCACGCTTGGAGCTCTTGCAACCACTGCCGCTCCTCGGGCAAAAAACAGCTCTTCCCCTGTTGCAACCAGCGCTTGGCATTCTGTTCCCCAATACCTATATCATCTGCTGCGGGAGCAACATTCATATCTCCCACTACAGCCACAAGATCAGTGGCAGGATCAAACTCACCCAAGTACCGGCGCAAATCAGCATAAAATCGTTGTTTAGCGGGAAACTTAGTAGGATGTGCCCGGTTCTCCCCTTGGGGGAAATAGCCATTGAGCACCATAACTACCTGACCATCAGCTGCCGCATACCAACCGCCGATAAAACGGCGCTGCGCGTCCACATCATCAGCGGCAAAACCACGCACCAGCTTCATAGCGGGCTGCTTGGCAAGCAACGCCACACCGTAGTGCCCTTTTTGCCCATGATAATCGACATGATAACCCAGCGCTTCCACCTCTAAGCGGGGAAATTGCTCATCATGCACCTTGGTTTCCTGCAAGGCGATAATATCGGGATCATGCTGAGTAATAAGCGCGCTCAGCTGATGGAAACGTGCCCGCAACCCATTGACATTAAAAGAGACTATCTTCATCATTAAACTAACAGCGCTGCAAAATAGTGCTGATAACCTCGGCGCTATAATCCTGCAGACCCCACTTTTGCGCTAACATGGTGGCATTAGCGGCAATAGCCGGGATATCGCTACGTGGCACATCAGCCTGCTCTAAAGTCACCGGGCTACCAATCTTGGCAAACCACTGTTTCAAGGCAGCCACACCATCCTGCGCCACCTGCTGCTCATCTGCACCACTACAACCAAATACCCGCTGTGCAAATTGAGCAAACTTTGCCGGCTGACGCTCAGCCGTGTATGACATCCATGCCGGCATCACAATTGCCAGTCCAGCGCCATGGGCAATATCGTACAGAGCGCTAAGGGAATGCTCTATCATATGATTAGGAAAAGCGTACAGCCCGATCCCTGCGGTTGACAAACCATTGAGTGCCCACGTTGCCGCCCACATCATGGTTGCTCGCGCTTCAGCATCGTCAGGTTTGATCAGAATCTGTTCGGTACTCTCAATAATAGTCTGCACCAAACCCTCGACAAAACGATCCTGAAGGGCTGTCGCCGTATCTGCACTGGTAAAATACCCTTCCAGCAGATGAGATATCGCATCCACTGCTGAATAAGCGGTGTAATCCAGTGGGACACTATAGGTCAGGGTCGGATCCAATATGGAAACTTTAGGAAACAGGTGGGGCGAACCAATATTGAACTTCTGCTGTGTCGCTTCATTAGTAACAACACCGCCGCTATTCATTTCCGAACCAGTAGCCGCCAGAGTCAACACCGTCACCAGCGGTAAAGCATCTTGCACCTGAGCCTTATCGCTGAAGAAATCCCACACATCGCCGGGATACAGGGCACCAGCTGCTATAGCCTTGGACTCATCCAGAACACTGCCACCACCGACAGCAATTACAACATCTACCCGCTCAGCCTTGGCCAAATTGACGCCAGCCTGCACATGAGTAAGCACAGGATTAGATTTAACCCCGCCATGGTCCACCCATTCTACTCCAGCAGCGCGTAACGCCTCTGTTACCTGCGCATAGACTCCAGTGCGCTTAATACTGTCACGCCCGTAAACCAGCAGCCCTTTTTTACCGTAGCTGGCAGCACTCTTGCCCACCTTGCCCACTGTTTTGGCGCCAAAAATAATTTTAGTTGGATTATGAAAAACAAAAGATTGCATATGTCATTCCCCCTATTAAGTTTTAGTCAACAAACCTTCTAGTACCTGCACCACTTGCTGATAAGCTACGCCGGTCACTAATAACCGTTTATGGCGACTCTTATGCCCACTGAGCAATGACACCTGGCTTTTAGAGCAACCCAAAAGTTTTGCCAAAAACTGACCGCATAACTTGTTAGCAGCTCCATCCACCGGGGGCGAAGTCAGTCTCACCTTCAGCTCATCTCCTTGCACACCACACAGCCTATTATTACTGGCCCGTGGTTGCACCATGATAGCCAATACGACACCAGAGCTGCGCTCCACCGCCCATTGTGATTTGACACCGTCATTCATAGTGAATTAAAAGCTGTGGGCAAACGAGCGCAAAACCTCAACAATGAGACGTTGGACAAACGACAACGCCAGCAGTAACACCATAGGTGAAAAATCAATGCCAGCAAATTGCAGAGGAACCAAACGCTGGATGCGATACAAAACAGGATCGGTTACCAACTGGATAAAACGGATAATCGGGTTATGCGGGGCAGGGTTAACCCACGTCAGCAGAACACGGGCAACCAAAATCAAAACATACACACTAAAAACCAAGTCAACGACACCAGCCACAGCCAAAAGAAACTCACGCAGCACAATCATATTCCCCCTCTTTCACTGTACGTAACACTCCAGCGAACGGTAAAAAATTTAAGCCAATCAAACTTAAAATTCAGCCAAACAACATTCACCCCAGCAACAACCTATTCAGGTGCATGATTTTTGACATCTATAGTTTAAAACGCTATAAGATAATCAAGCTATTGGTTCAAAAAACATTAAACTACCATGAAGCAGCAAGGGGAACAATCAATCATGCAGAGAACTAACAACCTGAACATCAAAGACATCATCGAAGTTATTGCACCAGCTGAGCTCAAACAAGTATTTCCACTCTCCGAGTCATCTGCCGCCTTTGTAACCAAGGCGCGCAATCAGATTAAGGACATCGTCCACCACCGCGACTCACGCTTAATGATCGTGGTTGGTCCATGTTCAATACATAATCAGGCAGAAGCTCTTGACTATGCTCGCCGCCTGAGCAAATTAGGTAAAGAGCTTAGTGATCAGCTGATAATTGTTATGCGCGTCTATTTTGAGAAACCGCGCACCACCGTGGGCTGGAAAGGGCTGATCAACGATCCCGACCTGAACAATACCTATTTAATCTCTAAGGGCCTCGGCATCGCTCGTCAGCTATTTTGTGCGATTACTGAACTGGAATTGCCCATTGCCACAGAAATGCTTGACACAATAACCCCGCAATATTTTGCTGATCTTATCAGCTGGGGTGCTATCGGTGCCCGCACCACAGAATCACAACCTCACCGCGAGATGTCAAGCGGTCTGTCCTTTCCCGTTGGTTTTAAAAACAGTACCGATGGCAACTTGCAAATAGCCATGGACGCCATGAGTGCAGCACATCATGAGCACAGTTTTCTCGGGCTCAGCCGTCACGGTAAAATTTCCATCGTCAAAACCTGCGGCAACTCCAATGTACACATAGTGCTACGCGGTGGCAGCAACGGTCCCAACTATCAGGCCGAAGCCATAGCCCGGACCTCACACCAACTAGCCGAACGCAACCTGTGCCCGGCAATTATGGTCGACTGCAGCCACGCCAACTCCGACAAAGACCACAACCGTCAGGAGGCCGTCATCAACGATGTTTTGCAGCAGATTGCCGCCGGGGATAGCAACATTAAGGCATTAATGATTGAAAGTAACCTTGAGGCCGGCAACCAGAAAGTTATCGCCGGGGAAGAGCTCAAATACGGAGTTTCCATCACCGACAAATGTATAGACTGGAACACCACTGAGCGTTTACTGCGCATGATCCACGCCAAACTGCAACAATTGGGCGACCGTCCACTCAAGTAATTAGCCCTGAACGTTTAAACTGCCCCCGACAAAACCGTCAGGGGCAGCTTAATAACTACAGCGCGAAACTGGCCACCGCCTTCTGAGCTACAGTTTTGCCGATACTCAGTGACGCCGTTGCTGCCGGTGACGGCGCGTTTAACACATGCACCATTCTGTCCTGCTCGATAATCTGAAAATCATCCAGCAAACTACCATCAGCGGCTACCGCCTGTGCCCGCACCCCTGCTCCGGCACGATACACATCAGCACTATTAAGCTCTGGAATTAAGCGGCGCAGATCACGCACAAATGTTTTTTTGCACCATGAGCGCCGGTACTCCTGCAACCCAACCCGCCAGAAACGACCAGCCAGTTTACGAAAACCTGGATACAGCAGAGTTTCCAAAGTATCACGCGCAGAAAAACTGAACTGGTGATAGCCCTCGCGTTTGAAAGCCAGGACCGCATTAGGTCCAGCTTCAACTGCACCATCCACCATGCGCGTATAGTGCACACCAAGAAAAGGAAACTTGGCATCAGGGACTGGATAAATCAGATTCTTAACCAGACCACGCTTTGCTTGTGTCAATTTGTAATACTCCCCACGAAAAGGGACAATGCGCAAATGCGGATCCACGCCGCACATACGCGCCACCCGATCACAATGAAGACCAGCACAGTTCACCACAAACCTTGCCCGTACCGTCCCCTTAGCGGTCGTCAAGGCAAACCCATCAGCCACATGATCAACACGGGCTACTTCAGCACCAGTCAGCACCTGCCCGCCTCGCTCTTGCACCACGTCGGCGTAAGCCTGAGTAACCTTGACGTAGTCGACAATGCCAGTTTCAGGAACCAGCAGACCTGCTATACCAGCTACATGGGGCTCATACTGCTTCAATTCCAGAGCATCAAGGCGTTTAACCCCGCTCAGTCCATTCGCCTTACCGCGCCGTTCCAGCTCGTCCAGCGCAGCCAGTTCACCTTCATGAGAAGCGATTACCACCTTGCCACACTGCTCATGGGGAATATTATGTTCAGCACAAAAACGGTACAACTCCTGCCGTCCAGTTACGCAGTTCTGCGCCTTAAGTGATCCGGGCCGATAATACAACCCGGAATGGATTACCCCGCTGTTGTTTCCCGTTTGATGGCGAGCCAGCGTGGTCTCTTTTTCCACTATCACCACCCGCTTGCCTGGCGCTAACTCCGTCAACGCCAGAGCTGTTGCCGCTCCGACAATTCCGCCACCAATAACAACTACATCACAATCTATCATTGATCAGATTGCCCTTCACTCGCCAGATCGGCCGACCGTAAGCGCACATCATCGATATTAACCCGCACCACATCACCGCCTTCGCGTTCACAGCGCACCACCCCTTCATCAACCCAAAACAATAAAGTCGATTTTTTAATACCATACTTATCTGCGGCAGCTTCCACATCGTACCAAGTTTTTACTAAGGCCATAATGTTCTCCTTCCAAGTTAAGTTCTCGGCAAATCACTGTTATTTTCAATTATAGCGCTCATCCAGAAAATGCACACTAGTTAATTAAGCACAGATGGCAGGGAGGTGCTGCTGCCTCTTTGCCATAAAAGTGAAAAAACGCTATAAAGAGCGCGCACCAGTCTGTCGATATGTAGCAAACGTTGACTTAATCACTTATTCATTCAGATTCTTGTTGGGGCAAAATAATATGCGACCAAGCGTCTTGGTTATCGACAATTCAAGTACGATTCGCCACAAAATCATTACCACGCTGAAAGAGACTTCACCCTTCATGGCGTACTTTGAAACCAGCAGTGGCAGCGCAGCGCTGGAGATAATTCAGAACAGCTCTATTGATGTTATTGTATCAGGCTTGCACCTGTATGAGCTTTCCGGCACCGAGCTATTGCGCCGCCTGCAACTAAACGACGAGCTATGCGACATTCCGGTAGTCATTCTGACCTCAGACAACCACACCCAAACAAAAATCGACCTGCTCGAACAGGGTGCCAGCGATTATATTGTATTGCCGATTGATAGTGGTGAGCTGGTAGCACGCATAAAAGTGCAACTGAAGATGAAAACCATGCAGGACAACCTGAAACGCAGCAACAGACTGCTGCTCAACCTGTCCAGCACCGACCCATTGACCCACCTGTACAACAGAAGAACACTAATGCAGACCCTTGATAGCGAATTCGAGCGCCACTCGCGCTCAGGAAAAACCCTTTCATTGCTGATGATGGATATTGATCATTTTAAGTTGGTGAATGACACTTATGGTCATATTAACGGCGATGCCGTTCTAGTAAGCTTAGCCAAAGTATTAAAAGAGTATCTGCGTCCTTACGATGTTGCAACGCGCTTTGGCGGTGAAGAATTTGCTTTAGTACTACCCAACACCGACTTGAGCGGGGCGCGCGATGTTGCCGAGCGCTTGCGTATGGCGATAAACGCTATGGATTTTAGGGGCGAAATCCGCGCTATAAAGATCACCGTCAGCATCGGTATCGCCTGCTTTCCCAGTGCACAAACTAATGACATAGATCAGCTATTAAAATGTGCCGATCAAGCACTCTATCAGGCTAAATCACAGGGGCGGAATCAGGTTGTGTGCATAGACCCATATCAAACTAGCACTACAGATCGTTCAACAACCGATACAATTTCTGTTGCACTTCCCACACCTTAGCTGCTTCTTGTTCACATTCATCGTCTTCAAGCAGCATGCGCGCGCGATCAAACAGATTATGCGCGTCGAGCAGCACAGGACTTAGATCGCGATCAATACGCACGCGTGGAATCTCGCCCACCACCTCAACTTGATCTTGCAGGGTTACCGCTGCCTGGTCTATGATACGAAATATACGCTCAGTAGCATCACTTTGCTCATCCCTACGCATCTGTTTGCGCAAACTTTCTACCTCCGCCACAAGTTCTCGATATCTTTCTGATATACTCATTTTGCGCCCCCTTATAATCCCATATAATTAACAGTCGCGACCATGCGCGTAGATTCGCCCAATACAAACAGATGCACAGCTAAAAATCAACGCTATTTCGGCAGTTATTTTTTTACCGGCTGATTAATTGCCAGCTAACCATACAAAAATCTAGTTGACTTCACCTGAGGCTGGCTGGTAGTTTTCACTCACAAGTTAATAACTATGCCCTAGGGGAGTTTTATACTGAGAATCCTGTTTCAGGATGACCCTTGGAACCTGATCCGGATTATACCGGCGGAGGGAAGCGGCACCAATTCTGAGGACCCCCTCAGTACATGTCGTTTGCGCGACTTTTTTTATTTGTACTGTGGATGACCTATGCATCTCATCATTAATGAAATATCTCAGAATATTCCTGAAAAATTAACTATTTTCCAGCTGCGCGACCGCCTGAACCCAACAGCTGACGTTGTAATCCACAACGGCATACCGGTCCTCAACGACTGTGAGCTGCAGGAAAATGATCGAGTTGTTCTAATTAAACGTGGTCATGCACCTAGTGCCAGCGAATTCGACAGCTTGCTGTCAGCACGCCACACTGAGTCGGTACACAACATCCTTAAACAAGCAACAGTTGGCATCGCTGGTGCCGGCGGCTTGGGGTCCGCAATTGCCACTGCCCTTACCCGTGTTGGCATAGGCAAAATCATAGTGGCCGATTTTGATGTAGTAGAACCGTCTAATCTCAACCGCCAGCAATACTTTATCGACCAGATAGGTCTCCCCAAGGTTGAAGCACTGTACGAAAATCTGCGCCGCATAAATCCATTCATAACAATCTGCCCCAAAAACCTATATCTAACCAGAAGCAACATCCCCGAAATATTCACCGGGGTGGATGTGATGGTTGAAGCATTTGATAGCGCTGAAAGCAAAGCTATGCTGGCACAACTATGGTTACAAAAATTCCCTAGCACCCCGCTGGTTGCCGCTTCTGGAATGGCCGGATATGCCACCAGTAATATTATCCGCACCCAGCGCAGCCTAAAAAATATGTACCTGTGCGGCGACGGCGTAAGTGAGGTGCAAGATATTTATAGCCTTATGGCACCACGCGTAGGCATTGTTGCCCATCATCAAGCTAACTGCGTTATTCAGCTGCTATTGGGAGTAGACCCCGATTCCGAGGAGATTAATTATGCAGATAATAATTAACAGTAAGCCGGTAACCGTAGCCACAAATTGCACCATTAGTGAGCTGATTGCGCACCTAAATCTGAACATCAAACGTATTGCCATTGAGTACAATCGAGAAATCTTAGCTCCAGAGCAATTCTATACGACAATCATGAACGACAACGACTGTATTGAAATAGTTAACTTTGTCGGTGGCGGCTAAACGTAGCCAAACAGCACATAGCCGCATTATTATTAATTACGTAGTTGGGTCAAAACCCATATAGAAAGGTAATACAATCATGGATGAACTGATCATAGCTGGTCGTTCTTTTCGCTCTCGCCTGATGGTGGGCACTGGGAAATTTGCCTCCAACGCACAAATGGCAGCTACAATTGCCGCATCTGGAGGCGAAATTGTCACCGTTGCCCTGCGTCGCGTCAACGTCGGCGACCAACAGGATGACCTGCTAAATCATATTGATCGCAACAAATATCTCCTGTTACCCAACACCAGCGGTGCCCGTAATGCTGAAGAAGCTATACGACTAGCACGCTTGGCCCGTGCTGCTGGCTGTGAGCCGTGGATAAAACTAGAGGTCACGCCCGACCCGTACTATCTGCTACCCGATCCTATCGAAACTTTAAAGGCAGCGGAGATCCTAGTCAAAGAGGGGTTCATCGTTCTACCCTATATCAATGCCGATCCAGTTCTGGCCAAGCACCTGCAAGAGGTTGGCGTGGCTACGGTTATGCCGCTAGGCGCCCCGATCGGCAGCAACAAAGGGCTAAAAACCCGCGACAGTATCGCCATCATAATTGAACAGGCCATAGTCCCGGTTGTGGTCGATGCCGGACTAGGAGCACCATCCCATGCTGCTGAAGCCATGGAACTCGGTGCCGATGCCGTAATGATAAATACCGCCATGGCTGTTGCCGGCAACCCAGTAATGATGGCTGCCGCATTTGGTAAAGCGGTTGAGGCCGGGCGTCAGGCTTATCTTGCCGGGCTAGGCAAAGAGCAGAAACAAGCAGTAGCTTCCAGCCCACTCACCGGCTTTTTGAGGGACGAATAATAATGAGCTTTGTTGAGGAAATACTCCGTTACCCTGAGGAACAGATACTGGAACAGATGGCAGCTACCACCGCCAATCAGGTTGAGCAAGCCCTGGCTACCGACCATTTACGCATCCGCGATCTGATAACCCTGCTATCACCGACAGCTCTCGACTATCTGGAGCCCATGGCCCAAAAAGCGCACCACATCACCCAGCAACGCGTTGGCAATACCATCCAGCTCTTTACCCCTATGTATCTATCCAATGAATGTAGCAACGGGTGTAAATACTGCGGCTTCAACGCCAACAACAACATCCCCCGCACCACCCTGACTTTAGATGAAATTGAGCAAGAGGCGCAAATTATCCACGATTACGGTTTTCGCTCCATATTGTTGCTTACTGGCGAGCACAAAAAGATGGCCGACAACAGCTATCTAATTGCCGCAATACAAAAAATCAAACCGCTGTTCAGCTCAATCAGCATTGAAGTCTACCCTATGGACACTGACGGTTATAAACAGATGGTTGCCGCTGGCGTGGATGGGCTCACTGTTTACCAGGAGACCTATAATCGCGAGTTGTATAAGGAGATGCACCCTTTCGGCAAAAAAAGAAATTACACTTATCGCCTTGAAGCGCCTGATCGGGCTGGCGAAGCTGGCATACGACGTATCGGGGTGGGAGCGCTACTCGGCTTAGGCAACTTTGCCACTGAAGCTTTTTACACCGGATTGCATGCCCACTATATCGCCCGGCAATATTGGCGCAGTCATGTAAGTATCTCTTTTCCGCGCATCTGCCCTGCTGATGGTGGTTTTGCCCCCATCAACCCGGTCAACGACAAACAGTTAGTGCAAATGATCTGCGCCATGCGTCTGTTAATACCCGACGCAGCATTGTTCATGTCCACCCGAGAAAATGCCGAGCTAAGAAATAGCCTAATGCCACTCGGCATCACCCATATGAGCGCCGGCTCGTGCACTGCCCCCGGTGGTCATGCTCACAAAGGTGAGAGCACTGAACAGTTCACCATCGATGATGATCGCACTCCAGAACAGATCAGCGAAGTTATTCGCGCCCAAGGTTTTGAAGCGGTATGGAAAGACTGGGACAGCGCCTTTTTAAACAACCTCGCCGTGTAGATCGCGAAAGCAAAAACTATGGATGTAGATTTTCCCCTGTATCTGATTTCCGATCGCCAACAGCTACATCCCGATCACGACCTGATCGGCGCTGTCACTGCCGCCCTTGAAGGTGGCGTGACAGCGCTGCAACTGCGCGAAAAAGATCTTAACTCTGCCCAGCTTTTCGACCTCGGTTGCCAGCTGCGCCAGCTGACTCGACGCTACAACGCCAAACTTCTGATAAATGACCACATCGACATTGCTGTGGCCGTTGAGGCCGACGGTGTCCACCTGACCGAACAATCGCTCAGCATTTCTCACGCCCGCCAACTGCTAGGCAACAACAAGCTAATAGCCCAATCTACCCATAATATTTCAGGCGCTATCCACGCCGCGCAGCAGGGGGCAGATTTCATAACCTTCAGCCCCATTTATTACACCCCATCCAAATCCTGCTATGGAGCACCGCAAGGGCTGGATCAGTTGAGCACTATTTGCCACCAGGTTAACATCCCGGTTTTTGCCCTCGGTGGCATTACCCTGCAGCGCAGTGCAGAAGTCATAAATGCCGGCGCAGCTGGCATCGCGCTCATCTCAGCAATTATCTCTCAGGCAGATCCGCGCCGTGCTGCGCAAGATTTTATCGCTCTAACGAAAGAGCTTGCTGCAGATAGGTCAAATTAGTCAGTAGCAGGACTTTCCTTTCTAACCAGTTCGTTCTATAATCATAATTTTTAAGCCTTTCTGTTCTCTCCGGTGGTTTTATGACGTTATTTCATATGCAGTGGTTACTAGCCGCGCTAAGTATCGCATTCTTAGCTGGGGCTATAATTACCGCTGGCAGTCGATTGCGTGGTCCATTTCGCCAACGCATTATGCGATGGAATATACTGTTCGTTATTGGCGCCATCAGCCTGATCTCTTTCTTTAATTTACACAGTTACGAGCAGCAGTATTTAAAGCGCTCACAACAGGTAGAGCAAGAGATGTTGGAGCAGGCCAAACAATTAATCAAACAACGGGCAACTTTTCTTCAAACGTGGATCCTCGACGAAAACATGCGCGCCGAAGCGCAATTAAAACAGCGCCTGCAAAGCATTGTTTTGCAAGCTATAGATACTGCGTCTCATCTGATCAACACCTATAACACCAACCTAGAACCACAGCAGCTGCAACAACTAGTTTTTGAAGTATTACGACCGCTGCGCTTTAATAGCGGGCGTGGTTTTCTGTTTGCCATTCGCCTTGATGGAACACTCCTGTTTTGTGCAGATCATCCCGGAACTGAGGGCAGTGACATCAGCAGCCGGTGTGATAATAACGGCATCTTCTATACTAAAAAGATGATAGAGCTCTGTCGGCAACAGGGTAATGGCTTCGTCCAGTACTGCATCGACAAGCCTGGTTCCGACACGTGTAACAACCGCAAAATAAGCTATGTTCACTATTTCAAACCGTTAGATTGTTTCATCGGCACCAGTGAATACTGGGATGATTTCGATGCGGAGCTACAGCAGACAACGTTCGCTAAACTTGACCACCTAGCCAAGGGACAATCGTTAAGTATCTTTGGTTCCAGTTATGCTGGCATATCTCTATTCGGTCCAGCTAAAGGTGAAAATGTCTTAGACGTACAAGACAGAAACAGTTTTTTTGTGGTTAAGGAACTGATCGAGCAAGCTAAGAGTGGTGGCGGCTTTGTGCAATATCAAATGCCCGCAGCGGTGAGCAACACCAGCTACCCTAAAATTAGTTATTGCCTGCCGATCAAGGCATGGAATGGGTATATCGGCGCCGGTATCAACCTTGATCACGTAACCAACAATATCGCCATGTCAAAAAGCAACCTGGAACACATCATAAACCAACAACTACTGCAAGCTGGCTTTTTTTTACCACTGATAATTCTAATGCTGTGGTATATCAGTAGGCGCTTCTCCACCACCATTGAGAACAACCTGATTCACATCAAAAAGTCCTTGCACACTGCCGCCAGCACCAATCAGCATATCAACTTGGACGAAATATGTTTTGATGAATTTATTGCCATTGGCAATGCCGCCAATGAAATGCTGGATCAACGCATGGATGCAGAGCGCACAACGCGCCGGCTAGCACAATACGATCCGTTAACTAATCTGATCAACCGCCACTACGCGGTGGAATGTCTGGAACGGTTGCGCCACCAGAACCACATCGATGACGACCTGTGGCTTTTTGTGATGCGCTTGGAACGCCTAAAATATATCAACACCACTTTTGGGCACAGCGCTGGCGATCATGTCCTGAGAACCGTTGCACAACGTATGTTACAGCTCGAAACAAAACCACTGCTCACGGCAAGGATTAGCAGTAGCAAATTTATCCTAGTAATAGCAGTCAAGAAAAATACTGCCGGGCAGCATGCTTTTTCCATACACGAGAGTGTGACCCAGCGTATCAGTTATAATGATTTTAGCCTGCAGATGGGCTGCAGTATCGGCTGCGTGCCCTTTGGTAGCGACGAGGTCAGCAACCTGCTAAACAAAGGCAACATCACTTTAAATATGGTACGCAACAATAAGACTCTGGAAAATTTCTTGATTTACGATGAATTCTTGGAGAAAACCCTACTAAAAGCCCAGAAACTCGAGACCGACTTACGCCGCGCTATCGATCAACCCCAACAATTTCTGCTCCATTTTCAACCGATATGGGATATCCACAACAATTGCTTAAAAGGTTTCGAAACCTTGACCCGCTGGCAGCATCCAACTGATGGCTTGATTTCACCAGCAGTATTTATCCCCCTTGCCGAGCAAAAAGGGTTAATTGTCCACTTAGGGGAGATTATATTTGAAGCAGCTTGCACCACTATGGCGCGCTGGTTGAGCAAATATCCGCAACTTAGAAACGACTCATTGCGCCTGTCAGTAAATATGGCACCACAGCAATTTATTACCGATGGGTTTATTGAACGCACGACCAATACCTTGAAGCGCTACGGCATCCCAAACAATATGCTGTGCATAGAAATAACTGAAACAAGCCTGATGGAAGATCCTGCGCTCGCGATTCAACGTATCCGCACCCTTAATGAGCTGGGCATTCAAATCTCCATCGACGATTTTGGTACCGGCTACTCATCCCTGAGTTATTTGAATCAATTTGAGGTAAACACGGTCAAAATTGACCGTTCGTTGGTCATGAATATAGACAGTAATAAAACGGTCGAGAGAATATCCGCAGCTATAATCAACCTGGCTCATGATCTCAATTTGCATGTTGTTGCCGAGGGGATTGAAACTATACAGCAACTGGACAAACTCCAGCAATTAGGCTGTGACGCCATCCAGGGCTTTCTCCTCGGGCGACCAATGCCAGAAGCTGAAGCAGAAAAACTACTTGGGCGGCGATCCTTGGTATGGCCAGAGGATAGAGAACAAGCTAAACAGATAGAAAAAACTTAATGCAATTACATTCAACCACAGGAGGTAGTAATGGCAACAATACCAACCACAGTTATTGAAGCATGGGACAACCATGCTGGCGCAGTAATCCTCACCACCGTCGATAAAAACAACATGCCCAACAGTATTTACGCCACCTGCGTAGCCCGTTATGGCGATGAGCGCTTCGTAATCGCCGATAACTATTTCAACAAAACTCGCGCCAACATCCAGACCGGCAGCAGCGCCTCATTACTGTTTATTACCGCTGAAAACAAGGCATACCAGGTAAAAGGGCGCATAGAATACCACACCAGCGGTCCTATCTTTGACGACATGAAACAGTGGAACCCGGAAAAACACCCCGGTCATGCTGCGGTAGCTATTGTTGCCGAAGAGATATATTCCGGCGCAGAAAAACTGCTCTAGTTTTTCAATAAATAAAAAATGTACCGATTGATGTTTGATCGATGAATATACACACTCAAGAGAGCTGGTAAAATCACTGTTATGGAGACAATGAGAGTGGTAAAAATATTATTATCCATACTGTGCTACCTAGTGACCATGAGCGCTGTTCCAACATGGGCAATAGAAGCACCAGTCTCTACTGCTGTCACCACAACAGTCGCAACAGCACCGGCACAACCTGCATTTCCCGGCGTATCAGAAGTTGTTGCCCGCTTTGCTAATCTCACCAGTCAAAGTGATAACAACTTAACCCAACTGCAAGAAATAAGCGCCAACAAGAGTATCAGCGACTCGCTGGATAAAATTCTGGAACGGCAAAAAGCGCTCGACAAACGTATTGAGGAACTCGGGGCTCCTGCTACCTGGGCCTTTGAGCGCCTACTGGAAAACAAGAACATACTCACCAACCAACTCAACGAATTAAGCACATTATTCGACAATATTACTACCCATCTCTCTACAACTGACAGTCTCAGAAGAACCTGGCAGCAACAAAAACTATTTTGGGGTGAGTGGGAGAAATTCTTAGCCGAGCAAAAAGTTCCGGTGCCAGCAGCAGAGTTTACCGGCTCTATTAAGCACGCCAACAACAACCTAAAACAAATAGACCTAACCAGCAGCAAGTTAATTACCGTCCAGCAACAGGTACGCGGAGTACAAGAAAACAATCAACACACCGTACGCCAAATAGATAGTGCTTTAAAAACGCTGCGCGCCGAACTATTTAAGAAGTCATCACTATCTTTGTTCAGCCCTGATTACTACCGGCAATTTAACCCCAAGCTCAAAGAGCAATTGAACAGTAATGTACAATTGGTTCAGTGGTACCGCAAAAACTATCTGGCTGAATACTGGTGGGTTCTAGTCTTACAGATTAGCGTTGTACTGGTGCTGGCAATCAGTTTACGCCGCCGCCGCAGTAAAAAAGATAATCAATCACAGTGGAACGTCCTGTATCGCCACCCTTGGGCAACGGGAATATTTGTTGCCTTTGCCACACTGAGTCCGCTGTATAAAGCTTCGTCTCTGGTATGGACACTATATGTGCTGGTATTAAGTGTGGGCAGTGCCAGCATTTTGGTTGCCGATGCCGTCCCCAGAAAACGCCACGCGGTACTGGTCTGGCTTTTAGCTGCCGTCTATCTAGGTTCGATGTTTTTTCAGGTTATAGGTGTACCCTTGCCCCTGTATCGTCTGTACATCGTTGGACTGTCCTTGTGTGGCATCCCCTTATTGTGCTGGCTAAGTATCTCGGGGCAGCGCAATAAGGAAACGTGGAAACTTATTTTTGGTCTACGCGGCGGCATGATACTGCTGTTGGTGTCACTTATCGCCCAGATTGGGGGATTCACCACCCTCTCCTTCCGCCTGATTGATTCGTCGATAAAAAGTGTTTTTCTGGTGCTGATGATTTTGATGGTAATGCGCCTGACTAGCGGCGGCATAGAATACGTTGTCGGGCACAGTAGAAGCAGGCGGCTGAAATTTGTGCGTATTTTTGGCGAGCAACTCGGTCAGCGTATCAACCGTCTAGTGCAAGCAACACTTCTTTTCTACGCAATATTGTACATGTTACAAATCTGGGGTGGCAGCGACAGCACAACCAGCACCTGGCAAGACATGCAACAGCTGGCTCTTACTGTCGGTAGCGTCTCCATCTCTTTTGGCACTATGCTTTTTATCACCTTGATAATATACGCCAGCCTGACACTGTCATGGCTGATGCGCTCCCTGCTCGATGTAAGAACCATTGGACCAAAGCACATAGACAGTGGCGTGCGTGACTCCATGAAGACGCTGCTACACTACATGATAATCATCTGTGGATTTTTCTTTACTCTAGGAGCTTTGGGTCTCGGGCTACAGAACTTTGCAGTGATTGCCGGGGCTTTAAGTATCGGCATTGGCTTTGGCTTACAGGAGATTGTCAACAACTTCGTCAGTGGTATTATTCTGCTGTTTGAGCGTCCGATAAAAATAGGTGACTGCATCACTTTCGGCAATGAATTAGCGATAGTGCGTAAAATCGGGCTGCGCTCTACCATCATCGAAACCTTTAATTTAGCGGAAATCATCGTACCCAACAGCAAACTAATTGCTGACAATGTTACCAATCTCACCCTGAGCAACACCCAAAGGAGACTCGAGATCAACATCGGTGTAGCCTACGGGGAAGATATGGATCGGATTATGGCTATCCTGTTTGAGGAAGCTGACAAACATCCTGAGGTGCTTAAAGAACCAGCGCCGTCACCGCAATTTATCGGTTTTGGTACCAGCTCTCTGGATTTTCAATTACGCGTAAGAATAGCGCAATTTGAACATAACATGACCATCACCAGTGAGCTGTGCTCAGCTATTTACAAACGCTTTATGCAGGAAGGTATTACCATACCCTTTCCCCAACATGACCTGCATATCAACTCCATTGCCGATGAGGTTTGGGATAAATTGCACGGCGTGCATGCCCAGTCTAACCCCCCAAAACAGCAGAGCAGCTCCGACGATTGACGCAAAACAACCTCTTGCCCCAAAGTGCTCTACTGTAAAATTACGCGTTCTACCACTGAATATCCGTGCTATATGGATCACACTTCTCCCTTTGATATAACCGACGACCTGTTCTACCTGCCCACATCAAGCAATCAGCTGGCAAACCAATAGCTGAACAGTATCTCTCAATAGATTCCTTTGCATCAAAGGGCTAAAAGCTTTATTCTAGCCCTTCGATCCAACATGCCCTACAGACAAGGAATCGTCATGAAGCATAAACTAGAATGGTCAAAACTGTTATCCCCCCAACGCGTCGACGGCAAAAACATCACAGTAAGCATAGATGACGGCGCACAACGCAGTGCATTTGAAGCTGATTACGACCGCGTCGTATTCAGTGAGCCATTCCGCCGCCTAGCCAGAAAAACTCAGGTTCATCCCCTCGCCCCCAATGACCACATCCATAATCGCCTGATCCACTCCATTGAAGTGGGCAGCGTGGGACGCTCATTAGGCAAAAAAATCCAGCATTTCCTTAATCAACAGCACCCGCAACATGCTGATATTCTGACTCATATTCCACAAATTATTCAAGTTGGCTGCATGGTACACGATATCGGCAACCCACCCTTCGGCCATGCCGGGGAATACGCCATTCGCGAGTGGCTGCACACCCATCAACAACTAGTATTTAACGATATGCACGGCAAGCAGCTATGCGACGAACTAACCCGCACCGACCTGCTACTTTTTGAAGGCAATGCCCAAGGCTTTCGGCTGGCCGCGCGCAAGGACAACAACAAATGCGGCTACATGCGCCTCACCTATGCTTCACTGGGAGCAATGATAAAATATCCGTGGACCAGTACTGATCCACGCGCCCACAGCAAGAAAAAGTTCAACATCTTTGCCAGCGAACAGCAGATATTTACGGCACTCGCTACCACTATGGGGCTACAGCATAGTGATGGTACGGTGGCGCGCCATCCGTTGTCTTTTTTTACTGAAGCGGCCGATGATATTTGCTATCGCATGCTGGACATGGAAGATGCGGTCTCCATGCGTATTTTTCCCGAGGAACCGATCAAAAAGCTATTTCTTCATCTGGCTGGTTGCCCCGATGACAACTGGAAACCCATAGCTATGGCGCGGGGAGAGGCGATTAGCGCCCTAATTGATGAATCACTAGCCGTTTTCATACGCGACTATCCGGCAATAATGGCCGGAGAACGGCAACAGGATCTTAAAGGTGATTTTTCCAGCCGTTTTGATGATGGATTTCAACAAATTAGCGAACTATATGAGATCATCTTTTCCCATCGCGCCAA
Source organism: uncultured Desulfuromonas sp. (assembly GCA_964536375.1). Lineage (GTDB taxonomy): Bacteria > Desulfobacterota > Desulfuromonadia > Desulfuromonadales > Desulfuromonadaceae > Desulfuromonas. Next base: position 36,488 of record CAZHXF010000021.1, read on the forward strand.
ACTTGGATACGAGCTTGGAGCGTACAAAATTGTCGGGCGCATCATCAAAGCATTTGTGCTTTCGATAAAATCGCTGTGTGAAAAACGTGATTATACCAAAATTGAGTACGTGTCTACCCGCTGTTTTGAGATGGCTTGGGGTAAGGAATATGTATGTCAACATCTGCAGCAGGATTATGAGTGGTGGTTACGCCAGGTTTTTGATTTCGTTTCCGGTCTTACCGACAACTATGCTATCCAGATTTCCGCTGAAATTGAGGGAATAATACCATCATGACACCTAGCCCATGTAGCAACAGCAAACAGTGGGTAGTGGTAACTGGCGCATCCAGCGGCATCGGTTACGACATAGCCCTGAGCTTACAACAACACGGTTACCAAGTAATTGCCACGGCGCGCAGCACAACTGATTTAGCCATGTTACAGAAGTTAGGCTTGGTTGCGCTACCCTTGGAATTAAACGACGAGAACAATGTAACTCAGGCTATAACGCAGATAAACCAGCTGTGCGACCAACAACTGTATGGTCTGATTAACAATGCGGCCTATGGGCAGCCCGGTGCGGTGGAAGATATTAGCCGTAAGGCGTTGGAACATCAATTTGCCGTCAACCTGTTTGGCACGCATCAACTGACCTGCGGGCTGTTGCCAGCATTACGCAACTCAAGCACAGGACGCATTATCAATATCAGCTCAGTACTTGGGTTGGTAGCTTTTCCGTGGCAGGGCGCTTATAACGCCAGCAAATATGCCCTTGAAGGACTAAGTGACACCCTGCGTTTGGAATTACGCGGTTCTTCGGTGCACCTCAGCCTTATCGAACCGGGACCGATCCACAGTAAATTTCGCGCCAATGCTTTACAGGCTTTCGACACTGCTGTCGACTGGCAGCACAGCTCCCATAGCGCCAATTATCGCCGCATTACAGCCTACTACTCGGCCAGCAGTCATCCAACCCCGTTTACCGGTACGCCCCAGCAGGTTACCCGACGGGTACTGCATGCACTGCGATCACCACGACCACAACCGCGCTATTATGTTACCTTGCCCACCTATATTCTTGCCACCTGTCGGCGCTTACTGCCCCATCGCCTCCTCGACCATCTGCTAGCACAACTTGGATCCATGCGTTAAATAAACACTAATAATATCTTCCATTAACGTTACAAATAGCCTAGTATATTCACCTGTTCATAACTGGCATACTGCCCATCCGGCTGCGCATTTTATCATAATTCTTTTTTACAAGGCGTTCTTGACACGATGCAGAAAACTCCAGATCCGCAAGAGCTCCTTCTCGCTCAGGAATACCACAAGCTCTTCGCCACTTTCTTTATTGCCCTTGATCAAGCTACGGCTGAATCATTATATAAGACTATGAATAACTACCCACGTCTGGCTGAAGAGTTGTTTCATCTGTTCTCCCATATCCTGTGCATGAACACCCGCCAGGCAATACATAACTGCCATAAAAACAGCCAGACTTATTTTGGTGCCTTTACCATATTCAGCGAACAAATCCCGACCATACTGTGCCAAGACCAACAGGCGGCATTCAAACATCACCAAACGCGTTGCGTTATTAATGCCTACGCAAAAACTGAGCGCGATCAACTGGCTCAGGTATTTCTTGAACGCAGCATAGGGGTTAATTATATGCAACAATATGCCAGCGCCACTGAAGTTGAGGCGACGCTGGTGTCTATTATTGATTTAACCGAGCAAAAGCTTATCGCATTAGCGAACTAACCAGCCATAAAGATCAATCGACTGCGACAACTTTTGCTAAACGTCGCAGCACTACACAGAGAGAATTGGACTCATGTGCGTTACCCGCCCACTTTTATTAACCATCCTCGCCATTATCCTGTGTACCTCTAGCTTAATTTATCCCGACATGGCTCAGGGTTCCCCCATTACCACCAAGCAGCTACCACCTCAGCTGGCACCATGGCAAGATTGGGTGCTGTTTGGTCAGGAAGATCGTCTGTGCACCCCTGTCTGGCAACAACAGAAGTTGCGTAAGTCACAACCAACTGAGCAACAGCGCCAGTGTCTGTGGTCAGGAGAACTCAGCCTTAATCTAAATGACGATGGTGGCACCTTTAAGCAATATTGGGAGCTCGACCGTGACGGCTGGATTATTGTCCCGGGCAATGAAAGATACTGGCCACAACAGGTCAAGTTAGATGGTGAAGCAACCTTAGTTATGCGTGCAGCCCAGCAAGCACCGGGACAACTGCCGACAGGAATAAGCAAAGACCGACCATTGGTTTACGCTGAGGCAGGAAAACATGAAATTAGTGGCAGCTTCAGCTGGCAACAATTACCGCAAAATTTAGCCGTAGCCCCCCAGAGTGCATTAATAAAACTAACTTGCAGTGGCACATTTATCCATCAGCCACAGTTAGAAAACAGTGGCATCCTCTGGCTACAAAGCAACAATTCCAAGACACAAAATGACACTCAGGACAGCATTAGTATACAAGTCTTCCGCTTAATAACCGACGCTATACCGCTAAACTTAGTCACCAATATCCAGCTGGAAATATCGGGTAAAGAACGTGAAATCCACACCGGTGCCATCCTGCCCCCGGGCTTTGTCCCGTTAAAACTTAACAGTCCATTGCCAGCACGCCTGGAAGGGGATGGTAGTTTACGGCTACAGGTTAAACCTGGGCGCTGGACCATCGAACTAACCACTCGTCATCTTGGACCAGTGGACACCTTGAACCTGCCCAGCACGCAAGAACCGTGGCCACAACAAGAAATTTGGTCAGTGCAAACACAAAACGAGCTGCGATTGATCAGTGTTGAGGGGGGAAGTCCGATTGATCCCACTCAGACCTCCATGCCGGGCAATTGGAAACGCTTACCCGCATACATGATGGTGGCGCAACAAGCGTTACAGTTCACCACCAAAAAACGTGGCAACAGTGATCCGGTGGCAGAACAGATCCAACTCCAGCGCACCCTATGGCTCGACTTCGATGGTCAAGGATATACCGCTAAAGACAGCATAACTGGAAAGCTTAGCAGTCGTGCCCGTCTGGAAGCGGGAAAGCAGTTGGCTGTGGGGCGGGTAATCATCGACGGAAAAGATCAATTTATTACGCAACTAGCGCCAGAAACGCCAGCTGGGGTCGAAATCCGCCAGGGGCAGGTTAATTTACAAGCCGAAAGCCGTATAGTCACTGAAGATAGCGGCAAGATTGCCGCAGTCGGTTGGGATATAAACCCGACCTCACTGAAAGCACAACTGAACCTGCCTCCGGGCTGGCGGCTGATTGAAGCCCGCGGACCGGACAGTGCATCATCAACCTGGCTGCGCGATTGGTCACTTCTGGATATTTTTGTAGTCCTCGTCCTCGCCTTGAGTTTCGCTCGGCTGTGGGGACCGCTATCCGGGCTTAGCGCCTTACTGGGTTTGGCGCTAATCTACCATGAACCCAATGCACCACAACTTATATGGCTCAATGTGCTGATTCCGGTGGCTCTGCTGCGGGTTCTGCCGGAAGGTCGCTTTAAACAATTGACACAGTGGTACCGCAATGGCGGATTATTGCTGTTACTGGTTATCTGCCTGAGCTTTTCGGTACAACAGATACGCAGTGCTATCTACCCACAGCTTGAACCTCACATGACCCACTATCAACCGTACACCAACAGAGCAGCTGACAACCGAGCTACTGACGCTGTCGGGATGAAACAATTAGTTAGCCGCTCAATGGCCCGAGCGCCCCTCGCTGAGGGTAATGTATTAGCGCTGGCATCGCGCAAGATTATTGCCCAGTACGATCCAGATTTAAAAATAACTACCGGACCGGGGCTCCCTCAATGGAACTGGCGCAGCATCCAGTTAAAGTGGAACGGCCCGGTTAACGCTGAGCAGACCTTGCAGCTATACTTGCTACCCCCATGGGCAACCAGACTATTACTCTTGACTGGAATAGCATTATTAGCATTGATGTTTTTGCGCTTGTTCAGCTCGGCCCCGCTGCCGCGCTGGAAACGGGGAAGCACAGTTAAATCTGAGCTATTATTGTTACCTATTATTTTAGCAACGCTGCTAACCCTGGCGCCGCCACAACTAGCCGGAGCCAATGAGCTCTTCCCAGAACCTGAATTACTGGAGCAATTACAACACAGGTTATTGCTCCCAGACAGTTGCGCACCCAACTGCATTGCGCTGAACAACCTGGACATCAACACTGACCAGCAATTGCTGCGCCTCCGCCTGACGTATCATTGCCAGATTGAACGTGCGGTACCGCTGCCATTGCCATTACAACAATTACATCTCCAAAGTGCTCGGCTGGATAAAACCTCTCAAGCAGCCCTGTTTCGCAATAATAATGATCAGTTATGGGTAAAGATCCCGCAGGGCATCCACACCTTGGAGCTATATGCCAAGTTACCGGCAGAGTTACAACGCTTTCAGCTACCGCTGATAATGCCAGCAGGGATGGTGCACATCAATGCCGCTGGGTGGAAAATAACCGGAGCTCAGGATGGACAAACCAGCCACGGCACCATAGACCTCACCCGCAACAGCACGGTAGTAACCAAGCAGTTACAACCTAACGAGGTACCGCCATTCGCACTCGTGCAGCGCGCTATATATCTTGGTCTAGATTGGCGTATCAAAACCACCGTCAAGCGGGTAAGTCAAAGCAACAGTGCCGCCTTATTGCAAATTCCTCTTCTGCCCAGCGAACACGTAACCAGCCGCGGGGTTAATGTCACCGGGCAACAGGTGCTGGTGAATTTTGCTCCGGGGACAACCAGCTTCAGCTGGGAATCAAGTCTGGAGAAAACCAGTGAGCTGGAACTTTTAGCCGCTCAAACAGATCAATTTAGTGAAGTCTGGAGTTTAAGTGCCGAGCCAATATGGCACATTAACAGCACAGGAATTCCGGTTATTCACTACTATAATAATGACAACTGGCAACCGCAATGGCGACCATGGCCCGGTGAAAAGCTTACCCTGAACATATCCCGCCCCAACGGAATTCAGGGGCAAATGGTAACCATCGACCACAGCCAACTCACCCTCAACCCGGGTAGCCGCACCAGCGAAGCAACGCTGAACCTACAGCTGCGTAGCAGTCACGGTACTGAGCATACCATCACCTTGCCCGACAAAGCCCAGTTGACCCAAGTGCTAATCAACTCGCGTCCGCAACCAATAAAACAACAGCAGCGGCTAGTTAAATTACCTCTGGTACCGGGAATGCAGACCATTGAATTGCGCTGGCAACAACCGCAGGGTGTTGACTTTATCACCCATACCCCCCAAGTACATCTGGGTGCGCCCAGTGTTGACAGCACCATGACCTTAAACTTGCCCAGAAGTCGCTGGACACTTTTTGCTCAGGGACCAGTCATGGGGCCGGCAGTGCTATTTTGGGGCGTTATGCTGGTTATCCTGATATTAGCCGTTATCCTTGGCCGCTATACCACCACCCCACTGCGCTGGTGGCACTGGTTGCTCCTTTTTATCGGACTTAGCCAGGCCAGTCTACCGGCACTTATTCCCGTAGCCGCCTGGTTGATTCTGCTGGGTTTACGTCCTCGCTGGACAGAACAGAACAAATCACCTTTTAGGTTCAACATGCTGCAACTAGCATTGATAGTGCTGAGTATTCTCGCCTTGACAACCATACTTGCAGCAATCCAGCAGGGACTGCTTGGGCTGCCAGAAATGCAGGTTGCTGGCAACCATTCCAGCGCCTGGACACTAAATTGGTATCAGGATCGCTGTAGCGGCTTTTTACCTGATGCGTGGGCAGTATCGGTACCCATGTATATTTATCGCTTATTCATGTTACTCTGGGCATTATGGTTAGCGCTAGCACTGCTGAAGTGGCTGCAATGGGGTTGGGATTGCTTCAGCATACATGGCATGTGGCGTAAATTACCTCCACGCCTGAAGCGCCATGGACAACAAAACGACACTAGCGTACCGCCGAGCAACGAGGAATAAACAGGAGAACAGCTCATGGATCAGCTCGATCAAATCACCGCAACTATTGCTCTGAGTATGGGGGTTGCCTGGGCTAGTGGTATCAACCTCTATGCCACAATTTTAGTGCTCGGGTTGATGGGCAATTCTGGCGCTATGCCGTTACCTGAACAACTACAACTGGTGCAACAACCTATAGTTATCGGTGCCAGTGCACTTATGTATGCAGTAGAATTTTTTGCCGACAAGTTCCCCGGCGTAGATACCGGTTGGGATGCTATCCATACCTTTATTCGCATTCCTGCTGGTGCGGCACTAGCTGCCGCTGCTACAGGAAATGTCGATCCCTCTATCAGTTTAGCTGCAGCACTGGTGGGTGGCACCCTCAGCGCAGCTACGCACGCCACCAAGGCTGGCACCAGAGTGATGATCAACACTTCACCGGAACCAGTGACCAACTGGGTCGCATCCATCAGTGAGGATATTGCCGTGGTGGGTGGATTATGGGTCGCGCTCAATCATCCCATCATCTTTATTGCCGCGCTGATTATTTTTATAGTTCTGCTAATATGGTTACTACCCAAAATGTGGCGCGCCATTAAAAAAGTATTTACCACAATTGGCGGTTGGTTCAAAAAGAAACAACCAATTCCCGCTACAGAAACTAATCCTGAGCTACCTCAACTAGCAGATAAAAACAATAACGATTGACCTACTATTGGATCAACATACTATGAAACGTTTCTTCACACTGTTTTTTGCCTCAGCCATCCCTTTTGCTCTGGTGATATTTGCTATCTCATTGAGCAACAACTCGTGGCAGCGCGCATTGGGACTGGCCCTTATTATGGCATTTTTATTCGGTTCGGGTATTGCGCAAGTCGTCACTTTCATTGAAGATCGACGCAAAAACAAAAAGTAGGTAAAGCCTGTCTTGGGATTCAGTTCTTCAATTACAATATTTCAGCTCGAAATATCCATATTAGTGGTTGTAATATTTTTAGATTTCCATAGGAATGTTACATTTCAAAATAGCTATTACCGCCGAAGCAATACAATAGCACCGTCCGCAGGACGATCTTTAAAGCCATTTTTGCTTACTTTTTG
>CAZHXF010000022.1:0-38508 GCA_964536375.1 uncultured Desulfuromonas sp.
AGTAAAAAAGGCTGGGCATTGCCCAGCCTTTTTTGTGTTCAGTGTCAAGATAACCAGTTATAATAGTTTCTTATTTTGTCAGTGAATACAAACCATTCGATTTTCCTAAGGTAATTTTATTCCATAAATGGAGGAAGCGTAGATGAAATTTAGATTAATAGGTCTAAGTGTAACAATTATACTGCTATGCATCAGTTTTTCGGCTAGTGCTGCGCTTATTGATGCGGTGCAGAAAGATTTTTCTGCTGTAGATGGTTGCGTAGTTATGCCAACAGGAAATGAATATATTATCGATCTCGACGCAGCCCAGGGTGTAACCGCAGGCGACCTGCTTGCCGTGGTTGAACAGGGTGATGCGATTGTACATCCAGTAACCGGTAAAGTGCTGGGCACCATGGATAAAACTATCGCAGTTCTGCAGGTTAACCGAGTTAAGTCGGGTTATTCTTATGCAACATTGGTCAATGGTGAAGCCGCAGCCATAAAAGCTGGTACAAAACTACAGCGTTTTAGCAATTTAAGTGCAGTGTATCGCGATGAAACTAATGGCAATGAGGTTCTTTATGCCCAGCTAAAGACAGCAGTACCTGCCCTGCAATGGCAACAGAGTGCTAGCGCTACCGTTGCCGACCTGTTCTTTGTCAATAGCGCCAACGGCTTGCAGGTGCGTGATAGCAAGGGGCAGATAATTCGTGCCTATGCGGCACAGCGGCAGCAACTTGTTTCTGCAGCACCAGCACCGCCTATCAACGGGGTATCTAAGCAAACTTCTGTTCAATATGGTATGCCCGCAATAGCATCAGCTGTGGCTACACCGCAAATTGCGGTTGCTCCACCTGCGGTATCGGGAGCAGTTACCTATGACCAGTCAAATCCCGTTGGTAGCTATGGTGGCAGTGCGCTGAACATGGAGTTTCCCCGTTTCAATAAGGTGGGACAATTCGATAAAACCACGCAGATGGCAGATTTCGAAACTGTTGCAGGGCAACTATTGCTCGCTACCACTGATGGTGGATCTATACAAGTCTTCTCCGTGGATAAAGGTTTGCAACCTGTTGCCGCTGGTGATAGCACCACTATGGGTAGGATTCTTGCGCTGAGCTGGTATCAGCCACAAGCGGGTGAGGCGTATCTAGCCGTAACCGTGTGGGCAGATGAAACAATTGCTTCCGATTTGTTGCGTTTGGAAGGCAATCAGTTGGTGCCGGTGGTCACAGGTTATAGTTCGTTGCTTGCCGGTTTTGATATCAATGGTGATGACCGGTCAGAGCTGTTGTTAAGTCAGGAATTTAGCCGGGAAACTTTTTATGGACGGCGGGTTTATGAATTAACTTTAGCAGGGAGCGGATTTGATCGTTCAGCTGCACGCTTCAGCGTACCACGTTCATTTCAATTGTTTGGTGCGCTTATCACCGATGTAACCGGTGATGGCAGCGCTGAAGTTTCCTTTGTTCGCAATCGTCGTCTGTATATCTATCAAGGCGATGCGCAGATATATAAATCAAGCAAAGAGCTGGGGATCTCGATTTCGTCTATTACCTACGACGTAGACCCAGAAGCGCAGAACCCGATGATTGCCACCGCTGGTTGTGATGTGGCACCGGTAGCAGCTGATCTTGATGGCGATGGAATCAACGAGATTGTGGCTATTGCTGCTGAAGGCAATATCATGCAATCTGTAGGCGTTGCTTCAGCTATTGATAAAAGCTGGCTGGCAGTATTTAAGTATCGTAACGGTATGATCATGAAAGGAACGCTGGGGGACAAGCTTGAGCGCCCTATCCAGGGTTTAGCAGTTGCCAACGATCAGGCATTAATGGTTGCTACCGATGTGGCTGGTATGCTTGATGGCAATAATGCTACTTATGTACTGGCGGTTCCAGTTAAATAGTAAACTAGATTTTTATTACTAGTTATTGGGGGAGGTAGCCATCTTGGTTGCCCCCCTTTTTTGTTTTTGGTGTGTGCTAGCTCTGTCCATTTGCTGTACATTAACAATCGAACGATTTATAATTCTTGACCAAGTTTCTTTGTTATAAACAATGCTAGGCAAATAACAGGGGCAGTGATGGCGCAACCAACAGCACGTGAAACAACAATCATTCAGGCGATAATTGCGGTGATGAAAAAACACGCCGATATTGATGCCGAATTTATCGTCATTGATACTGATCCGCCATTGAGTGGTTGTCTGCGTCTGTTTGGCACTTGGGGTAGTATTGAGAGACCGATTTATATCGCGTGGCGCATTACTCCACAGCAGGGAAAGTTATTGGTGTTTCAATTACAGGCATTGCGTGAGCAACAACCGCTACTGCTTGCCGACTATGTAGCGGAGAGTCTGGCGCATCAATTGCAACAGCAGCAAATTAATTATCTGGATACTCTGGGGAATGGGTTTATCCATGCTGCTCCATTTTTCTATGAGATCAGTGGTCGGCGAAAAAAAAGCCCGAAAATGTTACCTAATCGCAGCCAGCAGATGGCGGGCACTAAAATAATTTATCAGCTGTTAAAGGATAAGCAATTGTGTAACCAACCTTACCGTACCATTGCCCAGCGCGCGCAGGTGGCTCTGGGTGCTGTTGGTCCGGTAATCAAAGAGTTGCAGGAAAAAAAATTGCTGCTGGAAGATAATGGTCAACGCAACTTGCTATATCCTACCGTGTTGCGTCAGTTGTGGGAAAGTGGCTATTTAACGCGCATGCGTCCTAAGATACAGGTTGAACGGTGTAAATTCAGTGCACCATGGAATATAGATAGTTTGCCCCACTTGATCAGGGAACAGAAATTGGCCGATCAGGTCTTGATTGGCGGAGAATTAGCGGCAGCATTTTATTGCGAGAAGGTACAGGCGCAATCGGCAACTCTCCACATGGACGAAAAGCTGGCACTGAAGCAGATGTTACAGTTACGCTTGATTCCCTGCGCAGATGGTCCAGTAATAATCATTCGCCAATTTGCCGCTAATAACGCCTTTGAGCAGCGCTCACCGGAGGGTTTACAGCTGGCTGATCCACTACTGGTTCGCTGTGAGTTGTTGTACGATGAGCACAATTCCGCCGAAAAGTTTAGCCAGCTGGCGCAAAGGATAGAGCAGGATTATCTGCTCAGTGATGAGAATGGCGGTTAGCCGAGCCATAGTAAGGGATAAACAGATTGAGACATAGTAATCAAGATAAATTGATTTTATTTTTTGCTACCAATGCCGGGCTCGGATACGCTCCGATTGCTTCAGGTACTTTTGGTACGTTGTTGGGGATTCCAGCATTTTACCTGCTGGCTCCGTTAGCACCGCTGCAACACTTGATATGCTGGTTAGCGATATTGCTGATGGCCTTATGGAGTTCTGCCGGTGCGGGTAAAATCTTTGCCGTAGTTGATGATGGCCGGATTGTCAGCGATGAGCTGATTGGCTATTTGACTACTGTCGCTTTTTTACCTTTCAGTTGGGCGACAGCGCTAAGCGCTTTTTTGCTGTTTCGCCTGTTTGATATTGTCAAGGTATGGCCGGCCTGTTGGTTTGATAGCAAGGTTAAGAATGGTTTTGGCGTAGTGATGGATGACGTGGTGGCTGGGATATATGCCGCCGGTTGTTTGCGGCTGTTGATGTACTACTTTCCAGAGATGTTTTAGGATTATGTTTGTCTCTGAGGTTGCGCTGAAAATTGCTGTGCTGACTATTGGTGATGAGCTGTTAAACGGCGAAGTGATTGACACCAACACCGCTGATATTGCCCAGGCGTTGCATTGCGCTGGTTATGTAGTAGATCAGGCGATAACGGTAGGTGATGACACTGAGCAAATTGCGGCAACGCTGCAATATTTGCATCGGCACAACACTGTTGCTATCGTTTGTGGCGGTTTAGGACCGACCCGGGATGACGTTACCGCTCGTGCTGTGGCTGTAGCTTTTCACCTCAGTCTAACTCTCAATGATACAGCTCTGGCGCAAATCGAGGGGTACTTTAAGCGTGCCGGGCAGTCATGTCCCGCTGGCAATGAAAAGCAGGCACTTATTCCTCACAAAGCAAAAGTTATGCACAATCGTTGCGGGACAGCTCCAGGTTTTATCATCAGGCATAATGATTGTTTGATGTTTTTTATGCCCGGCGTTCCCCATGAGATGCGCGCGATGTTCGAGCATGATGTATTACCGACGCTGCAACGTTTGCTAAAGCCAAGTCGGTGTTGTGCCCAGCGGGTACTGAAGGTTTTGGGGGTAGCAGAAAGCAGCATTGAACAACAGCTGAGTGCCGAAAGCTTTCCGCCACAGGTACGGCTCTCTTTTCGTCTAGAGTTTCCGCTGGTACTGATAAAAATAAATAGCTCCAGTGCCGATGAAGCTGGACTTGACGCGGCCGAACAGCAAGTGCGCACATGCTTGGGATCCCACGTGGTGGCTACGGGAGATCAGACCCTGCCCGCAGTGGTGTCGCAAGCACTAATTATGGCTGAAACAACACTGGCGCTGGCGGAGTCCTGTACCGGAGGGCTAATTGCTAAGTTGCTTACCGATAGCCCTGGTAGTTCTGCGTATCTTGAGCGCGGTGTAGTCAGTTACGCCAACTCGGCCAAGCACGACCTGCTCGGAGTCAGTGAACAGCTTTTGCTCGACAAGGGAGCGGTGAGTGCCGAATGTGCCATAGCTATGGCACAAGGAGTGCGTCAGCGGGCTGGAACAGATTTTGCCGTTGCTGTTACCGGTATTGCCGGGCCCGGTGGTGGATCGGTTGAAAAACCTTGCGGTACCGTGTTTATTGCTCTGGACAGAGCGCAGGGTAGTGAGGTGCGCGAGTATCACTTCAGCGGTGATCGTCAGCAAGTACGTAGCAAAACAGCGTATACCGCTATAGATTGGTTGCGGCAAATATTAGCTGGCTAAAACAGGAAGAAAGTGTTGATATAAAGCTTCTTTATATGTTATCGCTAAAGGTTCAAATTGCAGTCAAAAAACTTCCGCCCCGGCTAATATATAGCTGAACCCTTTGCGGGGTATTTTGTTATTTTACACAGGAGAACGCAGTATAATGGCGACCGATAACCGTAAACAAGCGCTGGATCTGGCCATGGGGCAGATAGAAAAACAGTTTGGCAAAGGCAGTATCATGCGCCTGGGTGAAGACAATGTTATGCGCGATATCTCTACCATCCCCTCTGGTTCCCTTGGTCTGGATGTTGCGTTGGGTATTGGTGGCGTGCCGCGCGGGCGGATTATTGAGATCTATGGACCAGAATCTTCCGGTAAAACTACCCTGGCCCTGCACATTATCGCTGAAGCACAGAAGACGGGTGGTATTGCTGCCTTTGTCGACGCTGAGCATGCTTTAGATATGACCTATGGGCGTAAGCTCGGGGTCAATGCCGACGATCTGCTGGTTTCGCAGCCGGATACCGGAGAGCAGGCGTTAGAGATTGTTGAAGTGCTGGTACGCAGTGGCGCCATTGATGTGCTGGTAGTTGATTCTGTTGCCGCGCTGGTGCCGCGCGCTGAAATCGAAGGTGAGATGGGTGATTCCCACATGGGCTTACAGGCGCGCCTGATGTCGCAGGCGTTGCGTAAATTGACCGGAATTATCAGTAAATCGAACTGTTGCGTTATCTTTATAAATCAGATTCGGATGAAAATTGGGGTGATGTTCGGTAATCCTGAGACCACCACCGGCGGGAATGCGTTGAAATTCTATGCTTCAGTGCGGATGGATATTCGCAAGATTGCCACCCTGAAACAGGGACAGGATGTTATCGGTAATCGCACCAGAGTTAAAGTGGTGAAGAATAAAACGGCACCGCCGTTCAAAGAGGCCGAATTTGATATCATGTATGGTGAAGGTATTTCCAAGGTTGGTGAATTGGTAGATCTTGGCGTTGCCAATGATATTGTTACTAAAAGTGGTGCCTGGTTTTCCTGTGGCGATGAGCGTATTGGGCAGGGTCGGGAGAATGCCAAGCAGTACTTCAAAGAGCATCCCGAGTTAGCGAATAGGGTGGAGCAGCAGATACTGGAACTGTACGGACTATCAGGGTTAGAAGAGTCTGAAACTCCAGAGTGAAAGCTGAGCCCGCAATATCTTTTTGCGCGAGCATAAAGGAGTGAGTCCATGGAATTAAATGACATTCTCGCTATGGCTATCAAAGCCAACGCTTCCGATATCCACCTCAAGGTGGGTTTGCCGCCAGTATATCGTATCGACGGTCATCTGCGGCCACTGCCTCAGGCTGACCGGCTAACGCCAGAAAAAATCCGTAAAATGGCCTATGCCATGATGACTGATTTGCAGCGCGAAAAGTTTGAGCGCACCAACGAGCTGGACCTCGCTTATGGCGTGTCGGGTATGGGGCGTTTTCGTGTTAATATGTTTACCCAGCGTGGCTCAATATCAATGATTTTGCGGACTATTCCATTCAATGTGCAGACATTGGATCAGTTACAGTTACCGCAGATAATTAAAAAGCTTACCCAGGAACAACGTGGGCTGATTTTAGTTACCGGGACTACCGGTTCCGGTAAATCTACAACTCTGGCGAGTATGATCGATTGCATCAACTCCAATCGCACCGCGCATATTATTACCATCGAGGATCCGATAGAGTTTTTACATCGCGATAAAAAGAGTATCATCAACCAACGTGAGATCGGTGTGGATACCGACAGTTTCGCCAACGCGCTCAAGTCGGCATTGCGCCAAGATCCCGATGTTATTCTTGTCGGTGAGATGCGCGATTTCGAAACTATTGAAACAGCTTTGACTGCCGCCGAAACTGGTCATCTGGTGCTGTCTACACTGCATACCGTAGATGCTCAGGAGAGTATTAACCGTATTGTCAGCGTTTTTCCACCGTTTCAGCAACGCCAGATTCGTGCTCAACTCTCTTCGATCCTCAAGGGGGTTGTTTCGCAGCGCCTGGTGCCTTGTGCCGATGGTAACGGGCGCGTTCCTGCCGTGGAGGTTATGGTGACTACGGCGCGGGTGCGCGAGTTGATCGACGATAAAGAGAAGACTAAAATGTTGCGCGACACTATTCAGCAGGGTCACGATTCTTATGGTATGCAGAGCTTTGATCAGTCGTTGATGGGGCTGCTGAGCAAGAAACTGATCACTTACGAAGAGGCATTGCGTCAAAGTAGTAATCCTGATGATTTCAAGCTTAAACTTTCGGGTATATCTTCATCTTCAGACCTGTCTTGGGATCAATTTAATACAGAAAAGAAGGAGCCTGAGGGAGAAGGTTAACCGTGGCATCATCTGATGCTCCAAAGGTCACCAGTGCCCCCTAAAGCCCCCAAAGCTTACGCCCAGGCACTACGTTGGCTGACTGTGCGCCCTTACAGTATAAGTGCCTTGCGCCAGCGTTTGCAGCGCAAAGGTTGCGAGCCCAAGGACATAGATCAGGCCTTGGCACGCTGCCAGGAACTGCGCTATCTCGATGATGAACGCTATGCGCGTGACTTGGCTGCCAATCTGATGCGACGTGGAGCCGCCGTCGGTGTGCGCTTGCTCCACGAATTGAAAAAACAGGGTATTGACGATGTTCTGGCAACTGAGGTTGTCAACAGTGTTCGGAATGAGCACGATGAAGCTGAATTGTTGAGCGAAGTTGTCCAGCGGCGCTATGCTAATATCGAATTATCAGATCTAGATCAACGCCAGAAACAACGGATAGTTAATTATTTACACCGGCGTGGGTTTGCTATCGCCATGATTTTACAGCATTTAAAAAAGGTAAAGGATTCGCATGTTAAGCACTAACGAAATTCGCGCACGATTTATCCAATATTTTGAAAAAAACGGTCATCAGGCGGTTTCCTCGTCTTCACTGGTACCGCATAACGATCCCACTTTGTTGTTTACCAATGCCGGAATGAATCAGTTCAAAGACCAGTTTCTTGGATTGGAAACTCGTGACTATGTGCGGGCCACCTCGGCGCAAAAATGTGTGCGTGCCGGAGGTAAACACAACGATCTGGAGAATGTTGGCCGCACCGCGCGTCACCACACTTTTTTTGAGATGTTGGGCAATTTTTCGTTCGGTGATTACTTTAAGCACGAGGCAATTCGCTACGGCTGGGAATTTCTGACTGTTGAAATGCAGCTGCCGGTGGAGGATTTGTGGGTCTCTGTTTTCGAGAATGACGACGAAGCCTTCAATATCTGGCGTGATGAGATCGGTGTGCGCGAAGAGCGGATTTTGCGCTTGGGTGAGAAGGATAATTTCTGGTCTATGGGTGATACCGGTCCTTGCGGTCCATGCAGTGAGATCCATATCGATCAGGGTGAGGCGATGTCCTGTGGTCCGGACTGTGCTCTGGGTGTGTGTGACTGTGACCGTTTTCTCGAGTTGTGGAACCTGGTGTTTATGCAGTATGAGCGTGACGCCAGTGGCACCCTGACACCATTACCCAAGCCCTCTATCGACACCGGTATGGGACTGGAGCGGATTACCGCCGTAGTACAAGGGGTGAAGAGCAACTACGATACCGACTTGATGCGTGCCATCATTGCCAGAATTGAGCAGTTAGCTGGGAAAACATACGGTCATAATGCAGAGAATGACGTGTCGATGCGCGTTATTGCCGACCACAGTCGTGCTACAGCATTTCTTATTGCCGACGGTATCTTGCCCAGTAATGAGGGGCGTGGCTACGTATTACGCCGGATTATGCGGCGTGCGGCGCGTCACGCTAAGATGCTCGGCTTTACCGAGCCAGTGCTGTTTAAAACTGCCCGCTTTGTCATGGAACTGATGATGGATGCTTATCCAGAGTTGGAGCAGCGTCTTGACTATGTAGCCAGGGTGGTTAAAAACGAGGAGGAGCGCTTTATCCAGACACTGGATAAAGGTTTGCGCATCCTGAACGATGAAATTGCCCAGCTTAAACAGCGCGGTGAGACCATCATCCCCGGTGACACAGTGTTCCGTCTTTACGATACCTTCGGTTTCCCTGTTGATTTAATCGCCGATATTGTTGATGGCCAAGAATTCAGCCTAGACGAGGCTGGGTTCGAGCTCTGCATGGAGCGTCAGCGCCAGCAGGCGCGCGCTAACTGGAAAGGTTCAGGTGAGGCTGGCATCAGCCTGATCTATAAACAGTTGGCAGAGAAGGGTGTATGCACAGAGTTTACCGGTTATGACAAACTTGATGATTTTGGTACTGTCGTAGCGCTCATCAAAGGCGGTAAGCTGGTGGATAGTGTCAGTGCCGGTGACAACGTCGAGATTATTACTTCGATCTCTCCGTTTTATGGTGAGTCGGGCGGTCAAAGCGGTGATACTGGCACCTTAAGCGCAGAAGGGGTTCAGGCTACCATCAAAGACACCCTGAAACCGTTGCCGCAGTTGCTGGTACATGTTGCCACAATTGACTCTGGCACTCTGACCTGTAGTATGGCAGCAGAGTTACACGTTAATGGTGTGTTACGCCAGGCGTGTGCTAACAATCACAGCGCTACCCATGTGTTGCAGGCGGTGCTGGTTGATATCCTTGGTGATCACATTAAACAGGCTGGTTCTCAGGTTACTCCTGAGCGCTTGCGTTTTGATTTTACCCATTTCTCCGCCATGACTGCTGCCGAACTGAAGAAGGTGGAGATTGAGGTCAATCGGCGTATTCGCGAGAATGCTGCGGTTGACACTCAGGTTATGGACAAGGATAGTGCTGTTGCTGCCGGAGCCACGGCATTGTTCGGTGAAAAATACGGGGACAGTGTGCGCGTAGTGCGGATGGGTGATTTCAGTATGGAGCTGTGCGGCGGAACCCATGCTGAGGCTACGGGGAACATCGGGCTGTTTAAACTTTTGCAGGAAGCTGGTATTGCCGCTGGTGTCCGGCGGATAGAGGCGACCACTGGTGAACAGGCCTTGAGCGTTATCCACAGTCAAGAGCAGATGGTCGACAATTTGGCCGCGCTGGTAAAAAGTGATCGCAGTCAACTTGAGGGGCGCTTAAGGCGACTGATGGAGCAGCAAAAAGAGATGGAACGTGAAATCTCTACTCTGCATGATCGTCTTGACGCTGACCGTGCCAGCAGTTTGATTGACCAAGTGCAAAGTGTCGGTGCGGTAAAATTGCTGGCTGTGCGCATTGATAATCTCGATGGCAAGCAGGTGCGCGAACAGGCGGATAAATTACGTGATCAATTGCAATCTGGAGTGGTTGTTCTTGGTAGTGTGGTTGACGGTAAGGTTGCTCTGTTGATTACCGTCACTAAAGATCTTACCGGAAAACTTAAAGCTGGTGAACTGATTAAGCCGCTGGCAGAGATGATTGGTGGTCGCGGTGGTGGTCGCCCGGATATGGCCCAGGCTGGTGGTAATAAGCCTGATCAGCTGGATGCTGCACTTGCTGCGGCAACACAAGTACTGGCAAACGCTCAGTAAGTAACTTTAATGGAGTAGCGCAATGAAACAGGCTATAATTCGTACTGCCGAGCAGGAGGAATATCTTCATCCCGAGCATAAACTGTTTTTTGTGCGCGATGTCGTTACCGCAGCAACTAATCAGCACCTCTCTTTGCATCGGGGGCGTATTGAGCCGAATGGTGAGATAGTGCTGCACAGTCAACCACAGAGTGAAACCATTTATGTTTTGTCTGGCGCGGTGCTGTGTACTTTAGGGGAAGATGAGAGCAAGTTGGGTGGCGGTAGTTGTATTGTGGTGCCGCCGCAGGTTCAGCGTGGCTTGAAAAATATCGGCGACCAACCGGTAGAATTATTGATAGTATTTACGCCACCGCGCTGCTGATTTTGTGAAAAAATAAAGCAGCGAGCAGACAGCCCCGTAAGTGGGGCTGTTTTTCTTTTTGCCACTGTGCATAACAGGTGGTAAGCAGTTGTTTTTGCTGTCTTTGTGCATGGCCTGGACTTTCCGCACGCCGGAAAGCCCATATTTTTTCAACGTAAGCTAAAAGAGCTGATGGGATAAATAATGTTTCGAGGTACAACCATAGTTTGTGTGCGTAGTCCGGATCAAGTTACCATGGCTGGTGATGGGCAGGTTACCCTAGGTCACACGGTGATGAAGCATGGCGCATGTAAGGTTCGGCGCATGCATAACGATAAAATTATCGCCGGATTTGCTGGCAGCACTGCTGATGCTTTTACTTTGTTCGAGAAGTTTGAGGCGAAGTTGCAGGAATTTCGTGGTCAATTAGCACGCTCGGCGGTAGCATTAGCCAAGGAGTGGCGCACTGACCGAGTTTTGCGCCGCCTGGAAGCTCTGTTAATTGTTGCTGATTCGGAGCTAACCCTGGTTATCTCTGGTGCCGGTGATGTAATTGAAACCGACGACGGTGTTGCCGCGATTGGATCGGGCGGCAGTTATGCCCAAGCTGCCGCGCGTGCGCTGCTGCGAAATACCGATATGACCACGGACGACATAGCCCAGCAAGCGTTGCAAATCGCTGCAGAAATTTGTATTTACACCAACGATAATATCAGCATGGAAACCCTTCCTAGCTCGACATCAGGATCTTAACAATGAATAATTTCACTCCACGAGAAATCGTTTCTGAACTGGATCGCTATATCATTGGTCAGAATGGTGCTAAGCGTGCTGTTGCTGTAGCGTTGCGCAATCGCTGGCGTCGTCAGCAGGTGCCAGCCGACCTGCGCGATGAAATTTCACCGAAAAATATAATTATGATCGGTGCTACCGGTGTCGGTAAAACTGAAATTGCCCGGCGCTTGGCCAAGTTGGCGCAGGCTCCTTTTATTAAGGTGGAGGCGAGTAAGTTTACCGAGGTTGGTTATGTGGGGCGCGACGTGGAAAGCATGGTGCGTGATCTGATGGAACTGGCGATTATCATGGTACGCAGAGCCGAGGCGGAGAAGGTACAAATTAAAGCCGAGGAGCGCGCGGAAGAGAAATTGCTTGATTTGCTCCTGCCTGGGGAACGTTCCGGTTTTGAGGATGATGAAGATAATGAGGCAAGTGATGGTGCAGTCGCTTCAGCGGGTAGCTGTGATATAATTCGCACCCGTGATAAATTACGTCGCTTGTTGCGCCTGGGAGAGTTGGATCAGCGCTTTGTCGAGTTGGAAACTGAAGAACAAAATATCCCTGCCATGGAGGTGCTAACTCCACCTGGCGCGGAAGATATGGGGTTTAATATCAAGGAAGTGTTTGGTAATCTGTTCCCCAAAAAGACTAAACGCCGACGGATTAAAGTTGCCGAGGCACGCCAGATTATAATTGATCAGGAAGCCGAAAAGCTGGTGGATATGGATAATGTCCAACAACTGGCCCGTGATCTAACCGAGCAAAGTGGCATTATTTTTATCGACGAGATTGATAAGGTTGCCAGTAGCTCATCAGGACATGGACCGGAGGTGTCGCGCGAAGGGGTGCAACGCGATATTTTGCCTATTGTTGAAGGTAGTACCGTCAATACTAAGTATGGGGCGATAAAGACTGACCATGTTTTGTTCATTGCTGCCGGGGCTTTTCATGTGGCTAAACCATCAGATTTGATACCGGAATTACAGGGACGTTTTCCGATCCGCGTCGAACTGGATAACTTGGGCGAGGAAGAGTTTGTCCGTATTCTCACCGAACCTAAAAATGCCCTAGTAAATCAATATCAGGCGCTGCTGAAGACTGAGAACATTATTTTAGAATTTACCCCGGAGGCCATCTCCGAAATAGCGCGCACCGCTGCTCAGGTTAATGAGCAGACCGAAAATATCGGAGCGCGTCGTTTGCATACAGTGATGGAGAAATTGCTCGAGGAGATCTCCTTTAATGCTCCAGAGATGAGTGCAAATACAATCAGCATTGATGCTGAACAAGTGCGTAGCAGTTTGGCGGCTATTGCTGGTAATGAAGATCTGTCGCGCTTTATTCTTTAAGTGAATAGCAAGGATAACAATAATGCAGGAGATAATTAAAAAGGCTAGCACGCTGATAGAAGCCTTGCCGTATATTCAGCGTTTTAGCAACAAAACCGTCGTCATCAAGTATGGTGGTAATGCCATGGTGGACGAGGAACTTAAAGCGGGTTTTGCCCGTGATATTATCCTACTCAAGCTTATCGGGATCAATCCGGTCATTGTTCATGGTGGCGGTCCACAGATTGGTAAAGTGCTGGCGGAGATGGGGCGCACTACCGATTTTGTTCAGGGGATGCGTGTTACCGATTCCGAAACAATGAATGTGGTGGAGATGGTGCTCAGCGGCAAAGTAAACAAGGAAATTGTTGGTAATATCAATCATTTCGGTGGTAAAGCTGTTGGTCTGTCCGGTAAGGATGGCAACCTGATAATGGCAAAAAAAATGGACATGACGCGCATTAATCCCGATACTCTCACCCCAGAGATTATTGATGTTGGTATGGTTGGTGAGGTAGTATCCATTAACCCCGCGGTGTTAACCGCGCTGGAAGAGAGCAGTTTTATCCCGATTATCGCGCCGGTTGGAGTTGGCATAAACGGAGAAACTTATAATATCAATGCCGACCTGGTGGCCGGACGGGTAGCTGGAGCGCTCAAGGCTGAAAAACTTATTCTGCTCACCGATGTCGAAGGGGTGCAGGATAAACAGGGTCAACTGATATCGACTATCGATATTGGTCAAGTGGCTGGACTTATTGAAGATGGCACCATCAGCGGTGGTATGATCCCCAAAGTTAATTGCTGTGTTGACGCGGTTAAAGATGGAGTGATGAAGGCGCATATTATTGATGGTAGAATGCAACATGCCTGTTTGCTGGAGATCTTTACTGATCTTGGCATTGGCACAGCGGTAGCGAGGTTTACAAATGACTAAAAAAAATTCAAGTGCTGCACAGTGGATTGCCCGGGGCGATAAGCACATTGTCACCACCTATGGGCGTTATCCGCTGGTAGCGGTAAAAGGTAGTGGTTGCTGGTTGTGGGATGCTGATGGCAACAAATACCTTGATTTCTTGGCCGGAATTGCGGTCAATAATCTTGGTCACTGCCACCCTGCCGTGGTGCAGGCGCTGCAACATCAGGCACAAACTCTGATTCACTGCTCCAACTATTACCATATTCCGAGTCAGATAGAGTTGGCGGAGCTGCTGTGTGCTCACTCCTTTGCTGATCGGGTATTCTTCTGCAACTCTGGCGCCGAAGCCAATGAAGCAGCCATGAAGTTAGTACGTAAATACAGTGCTGAGAAATATAATGAAGATCGTTTCGAAGTTATCACCGCGCTGGCTTCGTTTCATGGGCGCACCATCGGGACCCTTTGCGCAACTGGGCAAGATGCGTTGCATAAAGGATTAACTCCGGTAGTGCCTGGTTTTAAATATGTTTCTTTTGGTGATATTTCGGCAATGCAGGAAGCAGTCAGTAGCAGAACCTGTGCGGTGATGTTGGAGCCTGTTCAAGGCGAGGGGGGGATCAATGTTGCTCCTCCAGGATACTTACAGGCGGTGCGTGAACTGTGTGATAAACATGATTTGCTGTTGGTGTTTGACGAGGTTCAGGTCGGTTGTGGACGTACCGGCAAGCTATTCGCTTATCAGCATGACGATGTTGCCCCCGATATAATGACCCTTGCCAAGGCGTTGGCCGGTGGTCCACCAATTGGTGCTATGTTAGCGCGTGAGCAGGTGGCAGCGACTTTCACCCCGGGGACACACGGCTCGACCTTTGGGGGTAATCCATTAGTTACCGCGGCAGCGGTTGCGTCCCTGAACGCGTTGCTCAACGATGGTGTCCTAGAAAACTGCGTGGCGATGGGAGCTTATTTGCGCAGCAAGCTCGATCAATTGAGTCAGCGCTATGCATTTGCCGGTGAGGTTCGTGGTCGCGGTTTGATTCTGGGGTTGAAATTGGAGATTCCTGGAGCCGATATTGTCAAACAGGCGTTGAAAAAAGGGTTATTGATAAACTGTACCGCAGGCAGTGTGTTACGTTTTGTCCCGCCATTGATAGTAACCAGTGCGCAAATTGACACAGCGATGGATATTCTAGATGAAGTGTTGGCGCAGGTTAAAATTTAAATTGTACCCCCGTTATATTTTAAGCTATTTACTTGGCAATACAGATATATGTAAAATTTATCTAAGGTGGCATAACAGATAAAGGTGCTAAGGAGGCGAATTTGAAACAACCCAAGGAAGTTATCATACTTATTGCCGTAATTGTGGCACTGGTGATTGCTGCCCTGATTTGGACATCTACCCACACCAGTCGCGGCAAATATCAAGCGCCATATAAATATTTTCCCGGAGATCACCCCGGGGATAATCGGTAACCACAGTAGTTAGTTAACTGAAAAATAGCGCGCTATTACTGCCGTCGAAAATATATTTTAAAAACAAGTTATGTAGGTAATCAGGAGTTATTATTGTGAATAAGGATTTTCTCTGTTTGGCTGATTGGTCGGCGTCCGATCTCGATGCCATCCTTACTCTGACGACAGAGTTGAAAATAAAACAGCAGCAAGGCGTTGCCCATCCACTGTTGGCAGGTAAAACTTTGGGCATGATTTTTGAGAAGAGTTCTACCCGTACCCGTATCTCTTTTGAGGTTGGGATGTATCAACTGGGGGGGCATGCGCTGTTTCTCTCTTCTGCTACCACTCAGATTGGGCGCGGGGAACCAATCAAGGATACCGCTCGTGTTATGTCGCGCTACGTTGATGGTATTATGATCCGTACTTTCTCGCAGGCTGGAGTCGAAGAATTGGCCCAGTATGCCGATATTCCGGTTATCAACGCCCTGACTGACAGTTATCACCCTTGTCAGGTGATGGCAGATCTGTTTACGGTGCTGGAGCATAAGGGTAGCTATAAGGATAAAATCTACTGCTGGATTGGTGATGGCAACAACATGACCAATTCTTGGATCAATGCTGCGGCGGTGTTTGGTTTTGAACTGCGCGTGGCGACTCCGCGTGGCTATGAAGTGGCAGCAGCGGTACAACAGCGCGCGGAGCAAATGGGAGCTAATATTGTCTATACCACTGATCCCTTGGTAGCTGCCAGCGGAGCCGATGTGCTGAATACCGATGTCTGGGCCAGCATGGGGCAGGAACAGGAGCAGGCGCAGCGCGAGCAGGACTTTGCCGGGTTTCAGCTTAACAGCGCGGTAGTTGCTGTGGCTGCTGCCGATTGTCTGGTGTTACATTGCTTGCCAGCTCATCGCGGCGAAGAGATTAGTGACGAAGTTATTGAGGGGGTACATTCAGTTGTGTTTGATGAGGCAGAAAATCGCCTGCATGTGCAAAAGGCGATAATGGCAACCTTGATGAGCAAAGGTTAGCAGATGGATATCAAGTGTCCCCACTGTCAGTTCAGCCGCCAGATAGATGCTTCGGCAATGCCAAGTTTGCCCTGCAAGGTAACCTGTCCCCAGTGTAAACGCAGTTTTGTTTTTGGTGCTGATACAGAGCCAGAACCAGCGGATGTGGTTTCTGCCTTTGCTCCTTCAACGGCAAGCTTAACACCGCCGCCACTGCCAGCGGTTAGTGTTGCACTATCTTCTGAACAGCCGGCAGGATTCTGGGTGCGTGTGCTTGCGGCGCTATTGGACAGTATGCTATGCAATATTCTGGTCTTTGCTATGGGGTTCGCGCTGGGTATGTTGCTTAATGTGACCGATAGTTACATGAGTCAGAGCGTACGGTTGCTGATGATGACCATGGGGATATTGGTGACACTATTTTACTATGTGTTTTTTACCGGCTACTGTGGTCAAACACCGGGTAAAATGGCAATGCACATCAAAGTAGTACATAAGGATGGTTTTGATGTCGGCTATGGGCAAGCTTTTGTCCGTGAGACTATCGGTAAAACAATTTCATCTTTGGTTTTCTGTATTGGTTACCTGATGGTAGCATTTCGTAGCGATAAACGGGGGTTGCACGATTTAATAGCTGCCACCAAAGTAAATAAACTCTAGTTTCGTGTGTCAAGGAGACGCTCATGCAAAAAAAAGGGACAATAAAAAAAGCTGTTCTGGCCTATTCAGGTGGTTTAGATACCTCTATTATCTTGAAATGGTTGGTGGAAGAATATGGTTGTGAGGTTATCGCTTTTGCTGCCGATCTTGGTCAAGGGGAAGAGCTAGACTTCATACCAGAGAAAGCTAAAAACACCGGTGCCAGCAAATGTTTCGTTGAAGATCTGCGTGAAGAATTTGTGCGTGATTTTGTCTTTCCTATGTTTCGTGCCAATGCTATTTACGAGGGGCGTTATTTCCTCGGTACCTCTATTGCGCGGCCACTGATTGCTAAAAAGCAGATGGAAATTGCAATTGCCGAGGGAGCAGACGCGGTATCGCACGGTGCTACTGGCAAAGGTAACGACCAGGTTCGTTTTGAACTGGCTTACTATCACTTTGATCCGAGTATCCAGGTAATTGCACCATGGCGTGAGTGGGATATGAACAGTCGCTCGGCTCTGGAAGCTTATGCTAAAAAATTTGGTATTCCGGTACCCACCAGTAAAAAGTTCCCTTGGAGTAGTGACCGCAACCTGCTACATATCTCTTTTGAAGGTGATGTGCTGGAGAACCCCTGGTCAGAAGCACCGGAAGAGATGTATGCGCTTACTACCCGCCCAGAGGACGCACCTGATCAGGCGGAGTTTGTCGAGATCGAGTTTAAAAATGGTGATCCAGTAGCGGTTAATGGTGAGCAGTTGTCTCCGGCAAATCTGCTGGCTAAACTTAATCAATTAGGTGGCAAACACGGTATCGGTCGCGTGGATCTGATGGAAAATCGCTACGTAGGTATGAAGAGTCGTGGTGTGTATGAAACTCCGGGTGGCACCATTCTCGAAGAAGCGCATCGCGGCGTGGAATCCATCACTATGGACCGTGAAGTTATGCACCTGCGTGACTCATTGGTCTCCCGTTATGCTGAAATGGTGTACAATGGCTACTGGTTTGCGCCTGAGCGTGAGGCGCTGCAAGCTTTGATTGATGATACCCAGAAGACTGTCAACGGCATGGCGCGGGTAAAATTGTACAAAGGTCATTGTCGTGTGGTCGGGCGTAAATCTGATACTGACAGCCTTTTCAATGTTGAGTTTGCCACGTTTGAAGCAGATTCAGTGTATAATCAGGCTGACGCTGACGGTTTTATCAAGTTAAATGCTTTGCGCTTACGCATTCGCAGTATGATGAACAAAAAAAAGTAGCTCTCCCAAAATCACTGTTAGTAAAAGCGAGACTGCCACCATGTGGGGACGGTCTCGCTTTCACTGCATTGTAATAAAAATATAGCGATAATTGTGCTAGTCTAAGGTCTGCTATGTCTTATCCACTACAAAAACACATAAAATCTTCGGTCGTTGCCTGTATCATTGATGAGCAGCAACGGGTATTGTTAACCAAGCGCAGTATCCCCCCGTTCTTTGGTCAATGGGTTATGCCCGGGGGCAAGATTGACCATGGTGAAACCATGCATCAGGCCCTTAAACGCGAGGTGGATGAGGAGGTAGGTCTCCAGGTTAGCGTTGAGGCACTGATTGATGTGTATGAGCATATAGGTATTGGGGAACATCAGGATCACTACATTATCCTCTATTATCGTGCTTGCCCACTGAGTTTCGAACTTAATATTAATCCGGATGAGCTTAGTGAAGCTCGTTGGT
Organism: uncultured Desulfuromonas sp.; assembly: GCA_964536375.1. Lineage (GTDB taxonomy): Bacteria > Desulfobacterota > Desulfuromonadia > Desulfuromonadales > Desulfuromonadaceae > Desulfuromonas. Next base: position 18,570 of record CAZHXF010000022.1, read on the forward strand.
TTAGTGCTTCTGAGCTGATCGAATTGGATGTGCCCCCTGGTAGTCGCCATATCCTGTCCATAATCTATCCAGAACAACCATGGCGTCATCTTGTGCCCCCCGACTATACTGCTGAGTGTGAACTGCCCGGCGTATGTGAACCTGAATAGCCGGCGGGGAGCCAGACATGTTTGAGATTGTTGATAAGCAGGTGTTTCTCGATTACCCGCTGGGTCACCACTTGCACTGCATGATTAGTCAGATTGCCAACGATCTACATCTTAACCCGCAACAGGATCAAGAAACTAGCAGTGCCAATAAGTGGATGCAGGTAGAGTCAGTTATGCAACTGATAGCTACTGGTGCTGGCAATCTTAAAAAACTGCATTTTCTATTGTTCCCTGAATCAACTCTGCCCGCACAATATTTGGATAACGCACTTAGGATAATTGCAGATAAGTTTTGTGCTAACACTGTTACCATGTTTGGTGTCGAACATATCGAGCTGCATCAGTTCAAGGCGGTGATAGAGCGCTATGCTGAAGACAATCAAGAACTGTTGCAGTCAGTTGTTGCTGACTTGGACAGCGCAGATATTGCCCATTTGCGCGTTAACTGGGCGGTTATTGCCATTAAACAGGGGGATGGTAAATTACGCATATTTCTTCAAGCGAAGAGTCATCCTTTTGTCGGTGAGGAGAGCTTGGATAACAGTGATCTATATCATGGAAAAGTTTTCCCGATGTTTCATAGCCAGCCCACCGGCTTTAATTTTATGGCAATGATCTGTTTTGATTATATTTATCGCACCATTTACCACTCTAATATCAGTACCGTTATTAACCATGCCAATAACCTGTTTTTCAGTACGCGCCAGCGCCTCGATTTTTTAGCAATTCTTGAATGTAATCCAAAGCCTGAGCATGATACCTTCCGCGATGTTATCAATGGTTTTTACGGTGAATATTTGGCGGCAACACCGGGGGTACGCGAGACAATCACCGTTTTTTGTAATAGTTCAGGACAAACTCGAGATTATCTGAATAATGCCAGCGTTGATGATACTTTTGGCAGATCCTCAGTTATAATCCATAAAAAACATAAGATGGCGAGTGATGAGCTCAACGAATTCACTATTGACGATTTTCGCGGGTTGCCGATACGGCGCTTGCGCTTTGGCTGTGATAATCGGCTATACTATTTTAATTTACCGGTCTTTTACGAATTTGATCCACGTAGCACACGGATGCCGTTGAAGGTCCACTCAATTTTTGAACCCACAGCACAGGGTGGTTGGCAACCTGTCAACTACAGCTTAACCCCTGCGGAATCACCGAGGAGCGCATCATGACCAAGAAACTCTGGGGCGGACGTTTTACCCAGCCTACCGATAAATTTGTTGAGGAGTTTACTGCCTCCATTGATTTTGATCAACGGATGTACCGTTATGATATTCAGGGATCAATGGCTCACGCGCGCATGCTGGGGCGTCAGGGTATTATACCCACTGACGATGCGCAGCAAATATGCGCAGGGTTAGAAGAGATTTTGGCTGATATCGAAGCGGGTAAGATTGAGTTTACGGTGGCTCTGGAAGATATTCACATGAATGTCGAAGCGCGGCTTATCGAGCGTATCGGCAGCGTGGGTGGCAAACTGCACACTGGGCGTTCGCGCAATGATCAGGTGGCGTTAGATATCCGCCTGTATCTGCGTGACGAAATGAAAACCATTATCCTTTATCTGGACAAGTTGCAGGAAGCTCTGCTGGTTCAGGCTGAGGCCAATTTAAATACCGTCATGCCTGGTTATACCCATCTACAGACGGCGCAGCCGGTGCTGTTTGCCCACCATATGCTGGCTTACTACGAAATGTTTTGTCGCGATAGCGGGCGCATGCATGATTGCATGGTGCGCATGAATGTGTTGCCATTAGGTGCCGGCGCGCTGGCCGGAACGACATTCCCTATCGATCGCGAATCAGTAGCAGCGGATTTAGGGTTTGACGGGGTAACGCGCAACAGCCTGGATTCGGTGTCTGATCGTGATTTTGCCCTCGAATTTTGCGCGGCATCAGCGACACTGATGATGCATTTATCGCGCTTGAGCGAAGAGTTGGTATTGTGGTCCAGCGCCGACTTTAATTTTATTGAGCTTACCGATGCGTTTTGCACGGGTAGTTCCATCATGCCGCAAAAAAAGAATCCTGATGTGCCGGAGTTGGTGCGCGGTAAAACCGGGCGTGTTTACGGTAATCTGATTAGCCTGTTAACTCTGATGAAATCATTGCCGCTGGCTTATAACAAGGACATGCAGGAAGATAAAGAGCCGCTGTTTGACAGTATAGATACGGTCAAAGGGAGCTTGAAAATCTTTGCCGACATGATAGCGCAGATGCATATCAAGGTTGACAATATGCGCGTAGCAGCGGCACGTGGTTTTTCTACTGCCACCGATGTTGCTGATTACTGTGTAAACAAGGGCATCCCTTTCCGTGATGCCCACGAAATTGTTGGTAAAACCGTGCGCTACTGTATTGAACAGCATAAAGATATTCCTGAGCTGACTATAGCTGAGTTTAAGCAATTCAGCCCGGTTATCGAAGAGGATATCTACGATTTTGTCACTTTGGAGGCTTCGGTTAACGCGCGCTGCGCAACCGGTGGAACCGCGCGTAGCGCTGTCGCTCATGAGATAGCGCGAGCGCGTAAAATCAGGCAGGAGAGATAGTATGCTACGTGTTACACTGTTGTTGTCATTACTGCTGACTATGGTTGGTTGTGGCACGGTCGGGCCGGTTCAACCGTTGCAAAAGTCACTGCCAAAAGCGGTTAACAATGCTACCCTGCACCAGAAAGGGACAGCGCTGTTGTTGGCTTGGGATATACCCACCCGTAATCAGGATGACAGTGCATTGACCGATCTAACGGGTTTTGCCGTGTATAAATCTGATTACGATCTGGCACGCGGCTGTCCTGAATGTCGCCCACCTAAACACCTATTGCGTAAAATTGATCTGGCTTATTATCGCAGCAACAACCGCAGCAGTCAGCGTATCTACTTGTGGGACAGCGCTGTTGAGGAAGAAACTGGCTACAGCTATAAAATTGTCCCTTACACTGTTGCAGGTCACGAGGGCGGAGCGGTGCTGCTACATCGTGCCTGCTTTACCAGTGCCCCTGCAGTTAATCAGCTTACGGCGCAGGGTTTAGATCGCCAAGCTCGTTTAATGTGGCTTGCAGCTGAGGAAAATCGTCAGGGCATTGATCTGCTGGGTTACAATATATATAGACGCAGCGGCAAAGATTACTTTGCGGTCATGCCGCTCAATGAACAACCGATTACCGGTACTAGCTATGAAGATCTAAATGTCGAAAATGATAGCGATTACACATACGCGGTGCGCACGGTGATTGCCATTGGCGATCTACAGCTTGAAAGTGCTCTGTCGGATGAGGCCGTGGCGCGGCCACTTAGACCTTAGGATGTAACTTTACTTTGGTTATAACTTGTGTTATCAGCTTAGTCTTGGCTTGCTAACTACTTAATTTTAAGCAGGTTTGAATTTGTTTTATCTGGAGGAGGACATTATGATTAAAGGTTCAATGGTTGCCATTATTACCCCTTTTGATGCTAATGGTAGTGTTGACGAAGAGAAGTTTCGCCAACTGGTAGAATTCCAAATTGAAAATGGTACCGATGTTATTGTGCCCTGTGGGACCACAGGTGAGTCGGCTACACTTAACTATGAAGAGCATGACCTAGTTGTCCGTGCCTGCATTGAGCAGGTAAATGGTCGTGTGCCGGTAATTGCTGGTACTGGCTCCAATTCTACAGCTGAAGCTGTAGAGATAAGTCTGCACGCTAAAGAGATGGGCGCAGATGGTGTGTTGCTGGTAAGCCCTTATTATAACAAGCCCACTCAGGAGGGGTTGTATCAACACTATAAGACTATTGCTGAAGCGGTAGCGCTGCCGCAGGTGCTGTACAATGTACCGGGGCGTACCGGCATGAATATGCTGGCGGAAACTACTATCCGCTTAGCTCAGATTGACAATATTGTGGCGATAAAAGAGGCTTCCGGTGATGTGACTCAAGCCAGCGATATCATCAACAAAGCTGGGGACAAGATCGATGTTATCTCGGGCGATGATTTCCTGACCTTGCCATTGATGGCTTGTGGTGCGAAAGGGGTTATCTCGGTAACCGCTAACCTTATGCCTAAAGAGGTTAAGGCGATGGTTGTCGCCATCAATGAGGGGCGCTGGGATGATGCCCGGGTAATGCATTTACAATTGCTGGATATCCATAAATCGATGTTTATTGAATCCAATCCGGTGCCAGTGAAAACCGCTGTATCCTTGATAGGCAAGTGTGGTGCCTCTGTCCGCCTGCCGCTGTGTGGCTTGCAACCGGCAAGTCTGGATAAACTGAAAGCGATCATGGCTAGTTACTCCCTGATCTAAAGGTGAAAGCGCAATATTTTGCTCCACCATATAACGACCTGTTAAATATCCGAGAGTGTTTTTCCTCTCGGATTGGTTGTATCTGCAGTTTAAAAAGAGAGGGTATGTAATGGTGAAAATTGCCGTAACTGGGGCCGCCGGTCGCATGGGTAGCTTTTTGATAAAAGCAGTTTGTGAGACCGAAGGGATAACTTTAGGCGCAGCGATCGAGCGTTGCGAACATCCAATGATTGGTCAGGACGCCGGGCTGATTGCCGGTTGCGGTGCTCTGGGTGTTGCCATTAGCGACAATCTGGAGCAGGCTTTGGCCGCGGCAGACGTACTGATTGATTTTACTTTCCCCGAAGTTACTCTGGGCAATGCCGATGTGTGTAATCGCCTGGGCAAGGTGATGGTCATCGGCTCAACCGGTTTTACCCCAGAACAACGTCAACAGCTGGCTACGGTTGCCAGTGATATTGCGGTTGTTTTGGCACCAAATATGAGCGTCGGGGTGAATGCTTGCTTCAAGTTGCTTAAAGAAGCGGCACAAATTCTCGGCGACAGCTTTGATGTGGAGATTGTCGAGTTACACCACAACAAGAAAAAAGATTCACCTTCAGGAACTGCGGTACGTATGGGTGAGGTGGTTGCCGATGCGCTGGGGCGAGATTACAATCAGGTGGCCAACTATCACCGTGAGGGGATGTGTGGCGAGCGCAGCCATGAAGAGATCGGTATGCAGACCGTGCGCGGTGGCGATATAGTTGGTGAGCATACGGTATATTTTATCGGTATGGGCGAGCGAATTGAGATCACCCACCGAGCGATGAGTCGCGCTATGTTTGCCCGCGGTGCGGCACGTGCCTGCCAATGGATCCAGGGTAAGGATGCGGGCATGTACGATATGCAGGATGTTTTAGAGCTGAAATAACCATCCAATCGGTGTTCCTGGTAGTGCCAAAGTTTATATATCAATTACTTTTTAACTAAAATAACTATTTAAGGACTTTTTTATGGCCCGTCTAAATGACAATTATTTGAAATTGCAAGCTGGTTACCTGTTCCCCGAGATTAGCCGCCGCGTAAGTGCTTTTGTTGCTGATCACCCCAATGATCCGATTATTCGTCTGGGTATCGGCGATGTTGTCAAGCCGTTGGTACCGGCGGTACTCAAAGCGTTTCATGCCGGGGTTGATGATTTAGGCCAGGGCTCATCGTTTCATGGTTACGGTCCAGAGCAGGGTTATGATTGGTTGTCACAAATAATTATAGACAAAGCATACCGTCCTCTGGGTGTTGAATTGAAAGCATCGGAGGTTTTTATTTCTGATGGTTCCAAGTGTGATAGTGCCAACATTCTCGATATTTTTGACCTAAGCTGCAAAGTTGCCATCGGCGATCCGGTCTATCCGGTATACAACGATACCAACGTTATGGTAGGGCGTACCGGTGCTGCTGATGCCAAGGGTTATTACGAAGGCATTGTCTATATGCCATGCACCGAAGAGAACAACTTCGCGCCCGCTTTTCCCAGTGAAAAAGTGGATATAATCTATCTATGTTTCCCCAACAACCCTACCGGTGCTGTGGCCACCAAGGAGCAGTTGCAAGGATGGGTTGACTACGCACGTGCCAACGATGCTGTAATTCTGTTTGATGCTGCTTATGAGGCTTTTATTACCGAAAAAGATATTCCCCATTCTATTTACGAGATTGATGGGGCAAAAGAGTGTGCTATCGAATTCCGTAGTTTCTCTAAAACTGCTGGTTTCACAGGAGTGCGCTGCGGTCTAACCGTGATACCAGAGCAGTTGTTAGCCAGCACCGCCAGCGGCGAGCGGGTGTCACTCAATAAATTGTGGAATCGTCGCCAGTGCACCAAATTTAATGGTGTATCTTACCCAGTGCAAAAAGCTGCCGCTGCGGTTTATTCTGACGAAGGCTGGGCGCAGGTTAAACAGATCATCGATTTTTATATGGAAAATGCTAAAATTATCCGCGAGGGTTTGGAAGCAGCTGGCATCACCTGCTACGGCGGAGTTAATGCCCCATATATTTGGCTTAAAACTCCGGCTGGTATGACTAGTTGGGATTTCTTCGACAAATTGCTGAATGAGTGTTTTGTTGTCGGTACTCCTGGCAGTGGCTTTGGCAACAGTGGTGAAGGTTTCTTCCGTTTAAGCGCTTTTGGCGAGCGCGATAACGTTGAAGAGGCAGTTAAACGTATAGTGGAGAAGTGGGGCAAGTAATCCCCTTTTGCTCTATCCTCAGCGATAAAACAGCCCGCTACCGTCAGTAATTTGATAGTAGCGGGCTGCTGCGTTTTGTCCTTCAGAGGTGGATGATTGCCATGTTATTGCTGACTACAGTGGCGCTGGTCATTTAATATCTAGTGCGTTTGGGGTCAGCTGGAGCGCAATAAAAAGACCAGTTGTCATGATTGACAACTGGTCGGATATCCGCACAGAATTTTAAGTGTGGTGCTTAGAAGTGGTGCACTAGGCGCAAGGTGTAGCGCTCCCCTTCGGTGCGCTGCTCTGCATTAGATTCAAAATAGCTATTGAAGAACAGGTGGTTATTCTGGTCGATATGCCATACCGCACCTGGCCCTATCGCAAATACTTTTTCTTTGCCAGGGACTTTGTCGCCGTTGAGTTCAGAATCAGTAATTTGCTTGAAATAATAGCCGTTGAGTCCCAAACGCAGCTGATGATCCAGCACTTCATAGGCCACAGCAAAGTTGCCGTGGATTGCCTGCCCAGCCTGAGCGTCATCTAAACCACGACCCGGATCATCATTTTCACCATTCCACAGATAGTGAATGCGCCAGCTGGTGGTTAGCTTAGGAGTGATAAACAGGGTTGCTGCCCAGTAGGGGTTAAATGACCAGAAATTACTGCCAGGGTTGAGTACTTTGTCATCGTCATATTTGCCGGTGGGGATGATGGTTTGCAACTCTATGCGATGCATGAAAATAGGACCATTCTCTCCCATGATTGGGTCCCACTGAATAAATGGACCGATCAACAGGTCACCTAGACCCTGATTATTGTCAGGAAGAGGATCACAGTCAAGGCTGACCACGGGAACGATAACATCCAGACCCCATTTGCCACCGAACAGAATCGGGGTATTGGATTGATAGATTAGCTGACTCAGACTGATCCACACATCTAGGTCGGCATCTAAATCTAAATCTTGAAAATCATCCGCGGTGTAATATTGCAGATATTCAGTGAAATATACCCCAGGTCCTGCTGGTGGTCCACCATCAAGATAGCTGGTAAAGCCTAAGTTGACCGATGGTTGGTCATAACTCAATGCCGGTGTTATGCACAACAGCATGCTTAGCGCAATTAAGCTGAAAAAAGAACTTATCTTCCCCATACAAACCTCCAAATAATTGTTCTAAATTAGGACGTTAGCTTCGCTGAAATAAGCTGTTATGTCAAGCTTCATAAGGGGGTAAACCGCAAATCTGGCAGCAGCTTTTGTCTACTGAATAGTCAAATCCACTCCGGGAGTGCCAGCGCTGATGTTGCTCTGGGATTTTGTGACTAACAACTGGGCGTTGGCAACTTGCTGTTCTAGTAGGGCTTGCCTGATTATGTTAGCGCGCTGACCTGCAAGTTGAGCCAGTTGGGCTGCGGGTATTACAAGAGAGCCTGGCGCTACGGGTGGTGACGGTGTCCCCTTGGAATTAGCACTTGTCAGTTGTTGTAGATATTCAATGTCGCTGGTTGTAACTCGCCCACTGATAGTTGATATCAGCTGCGGGTGGCGAACTAGCAGCTGGGCGACCTTGGGTAGATATTGTTGACTGGCGCTGCTTAGTTGCGTGGTGCCCGGTTCAAAGGTCAGGCGGTCAAAATTCAGCGCAGCACCAATGCCGACAAGTTGACCTGCTTTAGCGACGATGCCCAGCGGTGCTAGAGTCAACATGATGGTATTTTTGATGGTATTTGTCAGGGCTAGACGCAGCGCCGGTGCAATTTTCAGGTTGGGGTCGTTCAGGTTGCCGTGTATGGGGAGGTGGAGATTGATATTGCCATCACGGTCGCGTAGCAATGCCAGCGCCAGATTAACCGGCATCCCCAATGAAGCTGTTGCGGCACTATCATCTGCAGCACTTAAAGGTTGCATGCGCAACTGACTCAGGAAAATATTACTGTCTATATTGAGTTGCCCCTGCGAACATGGAGCGGTGAAATCCAAAGTTAGCTGACCCTGATTCAGGGTGTAACCGATACTGTCCTCGGTATATGCTGAGATGCTGGGTAAGTGGAATTCTTTAATTGCTCCGTTAACAGAGAAATTTGCTGGAGTGGTGAAGGGCTGAATCTGTCCAGAGATGTTCATGCTGGAATATTTGTCCAGCATGGCGCTCAGAGCAATGGAGCTGGGTTGCTCTGGTTTGGCGCTATTCAGCTGGGATAATGACAGCTGTATGTTGCTTAGGTGTAAGTTTGTCGGCGTAGCTAAACTGTTGTCGCGAAAACTCAAACTGCTGTGTTTATCCACTACAACCTGTGCGAGATTGACAATCAATGGCGTAGCCGGTTCCTGGTTTTCGTTGGTAGGATTCGCGGCGCTGTTAGTAGTGGAGTTGTTTATTAACCACTGCTGTATTTCCATTGCCCCGCTGGAGTTGCGCACTAGATCAAGGTTAAACCCGGCCAGGTGCAAACGGTTGCCGTGTAGCTGCTGCTCGGCATAAGATAAATCGTTGAGTTCGACAGTAGCAACATCCACTATATGTTGTGGTGGTGAATCTGGCGCATAGCTGTTGCTGCCTGCCTGTGCGCGGTTGTACCCCGTGCGCTGCAATGCTTGGACCTTTTGTAGGTGTATCATGGCACAGCGCAACTGCGAGCTGGCATTAAAGTGCAACCCGGTCACTGTTGCCTGATCGATGTGGGCAAGTTGGCGTTGTTGCTCTAATTCTATGATTGTAGATTGTTCTAGCTGTAAATCGCCTTGTATATCGATACGGGTGTTTTGCGAATTGGTTTTTGCGGTAAGGTTGGTTTTTCCTTCCCATGACAGCAGTTGCTGGTGCCAGCGGTATCCCGGCTGTTGCAGTTCCAGATCACTATTTGTGATAGTCAGCTTGCCATTTAGTGATGCAGTAGGGGCAGCGGGGAATATATTTATCGTCGAATCTCCTTGCCAATTGAAGTTGAGATTGCGCAGCCAGATGTCTGCATTCGCTCCTCGTATACCATTACCCGTTACCCTCCCGTTGATGGCCAATTGCATAGATGTAGCAGCTTTCTCTGCGCTCAGGATCAGGTGCAATTTGGTGGAAAGATCGCCGCTAGTATCGCTCCAACCAAAGGTGCTGAGTAATGGGGCTATGGAACGTATGTCGAAGCTGTTGACGGATAATGTACCTGTAGCGCTGGGCTGAGCGGCAAAAGGCTGGAGCTGAGCATCAAGCTGCACTTGTGCACCATTAACCGCCAAGTCGCAGCCCAGGGAGCCGGACAGTTGCGGTTGCCAACTCATTACTGGGGTAGCAGACAGATTGTTGATAGTAAGGTTCAGGTCTAGTTCGAGCTGATGGTAGCGCAGCAGAAAGTTTTTGATGTTGATGTTGCCACTGGCTATGCCCCATTGATTGTGGACTTGCGGCGGATGTTGCACTGAGGGTAATACTGTGTCGGGTGCTTGCGTAGCTAGATTCAGAGTAAAACCACCAATTGTTATGGAGGTAGGTCCATCCATGCTCAGTTGCAGTTGACCGTCCTCAAAGTTGATATGGTCAAGAGCAATACGCTGGTGTAACAACGGTAGCCAATCTAACTGTAGTTGTAATGTTTTTGCGCTCAAGACCGGCTGGCTATACTGTTGCACGACAATATCATTCAACTGCAGGGTGGCACTGAACAGGTTGAGGTCGATATCCTCTATCTGCGCTACTATGCCCGGTTGTTTATTTAACCAGGATTCAAGCCCAAGACGTAAACCAATTGGCAGTGCGAGTATCAGTGTGGCTCCGACTAGGGCGAGGAGTGCAGCAATGCGGTACCAACTATACTTTCCTTTAGAGCTGATGTTTTCTGGTGCCGGAGTCTTCATATGTATGCCTGTGCAGGAGATGAGATTTGCTGCAGCGAGTAGTGACACTTGTCCGATAACTGTACAGCGGTTGCCTCTATCAATTCAATGGCTATTGCACAGGAAAATTTGCTGCTGGCGTTATATGTAGTAGCTTGCCGCTGAGTTTGGCTGGAAAGATGTGTGCTTTTGGGCAATTAGCTCGGCGCATTATGATTATGTCAGGTGAATATCAACCGGAACAACTGTGGAATAAATTGAGGTAAACGCAACAAAGCCGGTGCGGGGAGGCATCCGCACCGGCTTTGTTATTTAACTAGGAAGAAAGGAGGTATCAATCCTTGTCTGCCACAACAAGTCTTGATGGCTATTACTCTAGCAAATGCTGTCAGCCCTTTATACGGTAACTCGCGCATTTGTTTTGCCGGTGATTACCACAGTTATTATGTGCACATGCACATATCGGCAGTGGTTTGTTTACTTGCGCGGTGCTGATTTTAAACGAATGCTACCCTCTTCCAAAACAATTAGTCCCTCTTTGTACAGTGCGCCGACTGCCCGCTTAAACGCTTTTTTGCTCAAACCAAGCAATTCCTCAATCTCGGCAGGGGTGCTTTTATCGCTCAGGGGTAACTTCCCTGCTTGCTGCAGGGCCTCAAGGAGAAATTGGCGGGCATCTTCACGCCCAGCCTTGCCCACCTTGGTCAGGGTAACATCGACGAGGAAATCTTCGCGGACCCGTTTTATGTAACCCAAAAATTTGTCGCCGCGTGCAATACCCTGCGGTAAATCATCGCGATACAGTAAACCGCCAAAGCGATTGTTGATTATTACCTTTGCACCAAGATCGGTGAATTTCCACAATAACAGATCAACTTCCTGCCCGATCTGCAGGTCATGTTGTACTTCAAGATAACGTTCAACCCTGGCGCTGGCAATCAACCTGCCAGAATTGTCTACACAGATGTGCACCAAGTAGTGGCGATCAAGCTGCATGCGTTCGGGTTGATCAGCAAAGGGCACCAGCAGTTCTTTGTCTAAACCCCAATCTAGAAATGCACCGTATTGGTTCGCTTGACTTACCCGGAGCAGGGCAAACTCTCCAACCTGCGCTACTGGTGGTTTGAGTGTGCCGACTAAGCGATCCTGCCGCCCGCGATAGACGAAGATGTCCAGCTCTTGTCCAACGCTCATGTTCGAGGAAACTTCGCGTTGTGGAAGCAGAATCGTTTCATCATTAAAGCGTAACAGTGCACCGCTTTCGTTGAGTTCTTCGATGCGTAATGTATAAATATGGCCTATTTCTAACATGGCTTTCTCCTGTGGAGCTTTAACGGTGCTGAGTTTACTAAAAGATGGAAGCAATGCGTTCATATGACTTGGTTAAGCGTTTACTCGTCATCTTGAACAATCCGCGCAACAACTTTAATCCTAAGGTAGGATGGGCATTGACCAATTTCTCAAAATTTTCATTGGATAAAAAAAGTAACTCTACGTCAGTTATGGCTTCAGCGGTAACCGCGCGATTATTTTCTGTTAAAAGACATAATTCGCCCACTACTGAGCCGGTAGCGTAGGTGCCAACAATAATGTGACGATTGGCGAACTCAGTCAATTTTTTTATGCCGAGCTTGCCAGACAAGATGAAGGCAGCCTGGTTATCTTTGTCGCCCTCGTGCCATATTATCTCCCCGGCCTCAGCTTTATGGCGGGTGAAAAATTTTAATAGCTGGGCAATTTCTTCGGCGGGTAAGTTTTTAAAAAAGGGAAATTTGTCTTGCGCCAGCATGGGTAAAGAAGTCATTGTATTATCCTTGAAGGTATTTATGCAATCCGTGATTGTTGGTTAATTAGCCAAGGAAGTCAATAGGTCTAATTGACTTTTTCCCAGTTTTCTTAGCTATTTCGAAATGACAGGTAGGGTATATGCTTTGAGTTCAGTAGATACGGTAACTGATGAATATTATATGCGCTTGGCGTTAGAACAAGCACTGCAGGCACAACAGTTGGGTGAGGTGCCGATTGGCGCGATATTGGTTGTTGCTGATGAGGTCGTTGCAGCAGCTGGAAATCGGCGCGAGTTGTGGCAGGATCCCACTGCGCACGCTGAAATGATTGCTATTCGTGAAGCAGCTAAAGCTACCGGTTCATGGCGTCTGGAAAACGCTACACTGTACGTAACTCTGGAGCCTTGTGTAATGTGTATGGGAGGGGTAATCCTAGCGCGCATACCACGCATAGTATATGGCGCCAGCGACGCCAAGGTCGGTGCTGCCGGGTCATTGTACGATTTTTCCACTGATGAGCGCTTTAATCATAATGTAGCGGTAACCCCAGGGGTGCTGGCCAACGAGTGCAGTCAGCTGCTTAGTGCCTTTTTTCTCCAATTGCGTCAACAGAAAAAGCTTGCTAAAGTAACCAGCGCTGATTAATAGAATTGCGGAGAGGTGTCCGAGAGGCCGAAGGTGACAGACTCGAAATCTGTTGTGGTGCAAGCCACCGTGGGTTCGAATCCCACCCTCTCCGCCATTTATTAAAATAACAATGCTTGTGGGGATTCGAAGCGGAGCGAGCGCTGACTAAATGTCAGAAGAGTGGACAGGATGTCCACGGCAGTGAGCGCAGGGGAGCCTACGCAGGAGCCAACACGATGTTGGCGACGTAGTAGGGGAATCCCACCCTCTCCGCCATTTATTAAAATAACAATGCTTGTGGGGATTCGAAGCGGAGCGAGCGCTGACTAAATGTCAGAAGAGTGGACAGGATGTCCACGGCAGTGAGCGCAGGGGAGGGAATCCCACCCTCTCCGCCATAATAAACAAGTGGTGTTTGGGTAAATTCAAAGTGGGCGAAAGAGCCAGCAGTGGTTTAACTACGTGCTTGGAGGCTATATTTCAATCGGTATTGTTACTAAGAATCTGTCCTGTAATTAATTATCTCTTCATGGAGTTCAGGCGGTATTAAAACAGTATTATATAATTTGATTCTAGTTGATACGTTTATATGATTGAGATATTGTTATTCTTGTATGTAAGAGAATATTGCGTTGTCGATTGTTGACAATGTAGTTTGCCATGTATTGCTCAATGGGTTTTTTTATTATGTCACATCCTTTTAAGGGGGGTCTTATGACGAAATTGAGAAGTGTTGCTCTTTTGTGTTTTTTCCTAGTTGTTTCTTTTATGTTTGCTAACCCAGTAATGGCGTCTAAAACACGATTAGCTTTTTCTGGTGGACCTGATGGTGGAACCTTTCAGTATTTTTCCAATGGTATGTCTTCGCGGTTATCCAAAGATTTAAAAAATGTTGAAGTTTCAAATATGGCGTCTGCTGGTTCAGTAGAGAATGTTCGTCGGGTTAATTCAGGTGATGCCGATTTTGGTATTGCTTACTCTGGTGACACCTATTTAGCGCGTAATGGCCGCCTACCTCAAGACACTCGTCAGTATACTAATGTTAAAGCTATTGCTTATCTGTATGGCGCTCCAGCACATCTTGTTGTGTTGGCAAGTAGTGGCATCAATAAAGTGAGTGACCTCGAGGGCAAACGTGTTGCTGTTGGTGGCGCGGGATCAGGTGCTTCTGCGGCAGCGCAACGTTATTTCACATCGATTGGATTGTGGAATAAGATGGATGTCGAGTTTATTGGCTATAGTAAGGCTGCTTCAGCAATTGGTGACCATTTAATTGATGCTATGTGGGTCTTTGCTGGTTTTCCAAATTCCTCTGTTATTCAAGCTGCAGCTAGCAATAAAGTTAAAGTCCTTTCAACTGTTGCTGCCGGTAATGATTCTGGATTCTTTGCAGAATACCCTTTTTATAGTGAAGTAACTATTCCAGCGGGAACTTATAGTGGTGTTGATTATGATATCAAAACATTTCAAGATTCTGCTTTGTGGATAGCCCGGAATGAGTTAGATGAGCAGGTTGTTTATAATGCTGTAAAAGATATCTTTTCAACTAAAGGTTTATCTTACCTTGTTAAAGTAAAGAGCACAGCTAAAGCGATGTCGATTCAAGGTGCTTTAAAGGGTATTGTTACACCCGTGAGTCCTGGTGCGGCAAAATTTTGGATTGAGAATGGTTTGACTCTTAATGAGGCACAAAAATAATTGGGGCGTTGGTAACGCTTAGCTAGTGAATCACTGATATGTAATGCAAATGGCGGAGTTTATTATGACTCCGCTATTTGATTTTTAATACAAGACGGAGATGTGGATGACTGATCAGCCAGCTGTGGAGATAGATGAGGACTTAGATCTTAAAGAATTGATGGAGAAAGATGCAAAAACTCACCGTTCACCAACTGGTGCGTGGAAATGGTTGGTTGCCTTGTTGGGTGCTTCAATGGTTCTGTTCTACCTGTACACAGCAGGTCTATCCGCCGTCGCGACGCAATATCATCGCGGTGTCTATGTTTTTGCTACCTATGTCCTCGTTTTTCTCCTTTATCCCGCAGGTCGCCAGCGAATGCAGATTGCTCTATCGCTGTTGATTAGCACTATTTTCACTGCAACGGTAGCGGTGGTCTTTTTTTATGACAATACCGCAGCATTTCATCAACGCATTCATCAAATTTTTGATCAATATTCACTTCATGGTTTAAGTGCCGCGTTCTATTCTCTCATGCAGTTATGGCCGATGTTGATTGCCATCATTGTTCTGACTGCTGTGGTGCAAAAAACAGATGAAGCTCTCCGTACTCGTTGGGAAAATAATCCGGTATTGTCCGATATCCTCTATGCGATCACATCGGCTTTGGTGGTGTATTATTGGATCTCTGAATTCGAAAATTTAAATTATCGCGCTGGCGCAGAAAATGAACTTGATGCACTGGTTTCAGTTGTGGGAATTCTACTTTCGCTAGAAGTGTGCCGTCGTGTCCTTGGTTGGGCCATGACTTTTATTGGCATTGCCATGCTCGTTTATGGTTATTTTGGTCCACTTTTTCCTGAGGTGATTGCCCATCGCGGTTTTGGTTTCGAGCGCTTATGTACCTTTTTATTTTTAACGCCAAACGGTGTGTTTGGGGTTATGGCTAATGTTTTAGCAACTTATGTAATTTTATTTATATTTTTTGGCGCTTTTTTACATAAATCAGGTGCTGGAAAGTTTTTTATTGATTTACCGCTGGCTATTGCAGGTAATTCAACGGGTGGTCCAGCTAAAGTTGCCGTAATGGCCTCGGCATTATTTGGTTCCGTTTCAGGTTCAGCCATTGCTAACACTGTATCGACGGGTGCCTTCACGATTCCACTCATGAAGCGAGCAGGATTCAAGCCACACGTCGCAGGGGCCATTGAGCCAGCGGCTTCAATCGGTGGCATGTTTTTACCACCGATAATGGGAGCTGGTGGTTTTTTAATGGCAGAACTGACCAACACTTCCTATTCAACTATCATGATGATTGCGGTGTTCCCCGCATTGCTCTATTTCTTCTCTGTTTTCTGTATGATCCATTTTGAAGCAAAAAAGAATGGTTTGCATGGTGTTGAAGGGGAAGAATATGAAAACTGGAAAATTGTATTAAAACGCGAATGGTATTTCGCCTCCCCCTTAGTCATTATAACCGTACTGATGATACTAGGTCGGTCCCCTGGCTTCTCTGCTTTTTGGGCTACGATCTCTTGCGTAGTCATAAGTTGGTTTCGTAAAGAGACGCGGATGGGGATCAAAGAGACATGGGAAGCGATTCTAACGGGTGCTAACAACACCCTTATCATTGGGGCAACACTTGGAGTTATTGGTATTATTGTTGGCACCATTGCCCTCACGGGTGTTGGGCTAAAGTTCTCAGATATTATTATTTCGTTAGCACAAGGCAATTTGTTGGCAGCAGTATTTCTTGTGGCGTTAGCGTCACTGGTGTTGGGGATGGGAGTCCCTGTCACTGCCGCTTATTTAATCACGGCCGTCCTGGCAGTTCCACCTTTGGTTGAGATGGGTGTTCCTGTATTAGCGGCTCATATGATTGTCTATTGGTTCAGTCAAGACTCAAATATTACCCCCCCTGTATGTGTCGCCGCTTACGCCGGGGCTGCTATTGCCGGAGCTGATCCGTGGAAAACGGGGTGGACATCTTTTAAGTTTGCGAAATTATTGTATGTTATGCCAATATTGTTCGCTTTTACTCCCGCAATTTTGTTTCAGGGTCAACCGTCAGATATTACTATGGGACCACTACCTGACGAGGCTTTCTTTGCCGATGTTACGCGGGTAGATGTTCGTGTGGGTGATCAATTTTCTGTTGGTGATACCTTGTTTGAATTGAAAACTGAATCGGGTACTCACCAGTTTATATCAGAAAAAAAGGGTGTGATCGACACCGTTAATGTCACCGTTGGCGGTATGCTCGAAGCGGGGGATCCTGTCTTGTCGGCAGAAATTCCAGTGACGGGATTTGGCATATTCTCTAGTATGTTTTCTGCTTTTCTTGGAACGATCGCCTTTTCATCGCTAACCATGATGTACTGGATTAGAAAAACCACTGTCCTCGAATGGTTGTTGTTAGCTATGGCGACGCTGTTGCTGTACTGGCCAACTTTTATAACCGATGCAACAGGTATGTGTATTGTTGGATTAGTTTGGTTTTTACAACGTAATAAAAATACCAAAGAGGGGTTGTGATCGACACAAGTTGATCCACACAAGTTGTGCAACCAACGATCCTCCTGAAACAGGCATGGTTTAATCTGATTAATACTAATCTTGTGCTATTGCCACAAAGGTCGTCACTCTCGTGCAGGCGGGAGTCTAGGAAACCATGCAAAACCTCTGGATACCCGCTTTCGCGAGCATGACGAATGCAGGGAACAGAACCAGAGCGGAAGATTAGTGCTACTCGGGTGGTTTAATAAATGAAGGTCTAACCCCCAAACAGGGAAGCCACAGGGGTCGTTTTATCTCAGCGCGCGTATAAGTGGTGCTGAAATCCAACAAAGGTCTCTCTGATCATCTGTGCCCCACCGAGTTGTTGTGCGGCGTCGTAGGCATTACCGTATTTTAGCTCCAGCAATCCACCCAGTTTGGTCACATCTAGTTCGCCGACACCCTCTTTTACATACTCTCCCAGCACAAATTCTAGAAATGCCTGTTGCTTGTCGGCATAGCGCGTGAGGATTTGCCTCTGGTGGTTGGCAACGCGCTCTACGCGACTAATCGGTGGCAGGGCAAAAGAAATATGCGCCAGCACATCAAACACATCGCTGTTCTCAGCCTCAATCATTATCTTGGCTTCGTCCAGTTGCTCGATACCAAAACCCTTTTCGGCTAAGCCATCCAGCAATGCTTTGCGGGTATCCGGTTGCCCCCACAGGGTGCGCAACTCATCCTCATTTTTGAACAGGGTCGGCAACTCTCCATACAATTGCTCAATGAACTGAGCCGCAGACATGGGTGCACCGTCAGGGCTCCAGAAGCTTGTTGCCATCATGTGTTGAATCGTCCGTTCTTTACCGTCAGCCAAAGTGATTTTTATTTTCTCCCGGCGCGGCGTGTTCGCCTCATCAGCAGTTGTCTCTGGTTGATAATCAGCGGTAGCTTCGCTAACTTTAGGCTCAGTGCCCGGCTGCGGCTCTTCCGCTTCACCGTCCCATTCTGGATCGCTGAAATGGTGATAGGCTTTTACGAAATCGTAGACGGTGAAATAGTCCTTGCCGTCAAACAGGCGGGTGCCACGACCGATAATCTGCTTGAACTCGATCATCGAATTGACTGGGCGCATTAGCACGATATTGCGAATATTGCGCGCATCAACCCCGGTGGATAGTTTTTGCGAGGTGGTTAGAATAGTGGGGATGCTTTTTTCGTTATCCTGAAAAGTGCGTAGCCAGCGCTCGCCCTCCGCACCGTCGCGGGCTGTTACCCGAATACAATAGTTCGTATCGCTGCTGGTCGTCTTCTGATTGATCAGATCCCGTACCGCTGCGGCATGATCCTGTGTGGCGCAAAACACCAAGGTCTTCTGGTTCTGATCAATCATCTCCATGAACAGTTTGACCCGGTAGGCTTCACGCGCCTTGATCTCGATTATCCTGTTGAAGTCGTCCTCGCCGTAGCGCTTTCCCGCCTCGATCTCCCCTTCGATAATATTGTCGTCCGCGGTGTAGACGTAATCATCCAGCGTGGTGGCGATCTGCTTCACCTTAAACGGAGTCAGAAACCCGTCGTTAATTCCCTCCTTGAGCGAGTAGATATACACCGGCTCACCAAAGTAACGGTAGGTATCGGTATTGCCCTGGCGCTTGGGAGTTGCTGTCAGCCCCAGTTGTACCGCAGGCGAGAAATACTCCATGATGGCGCGCCAGTTGCTCTCGTCATTAGCGCCGCCACGGTGACATTCGTCGATGATGATAAAGTCGAAAAAGTCGGGTGGATAATTTCCAAAGCTGGGGGCGGGATTTCCTTCAGAGTCGTGTCCCGCCATAAAGGTCTGGAAGATGGTAAAGAACACGCTGCCGTTTTTTGGCACCATCCCTTTTTTACGGATGATTTCCGGATCAATGCGTACCAGCGCATCTTCGGGGAAAGCGGAGAAAGCGTTGTAAGCTTGATCGGCGAGAATATTGCGGTCGGCTAGAAACAGGATGCGTGGTCGCCGCCGTCTTTTATCGCTTAATCCCGCGCGGCCCAGCGTCCAGCGGCTGTGAAACAATTTCCACGCCAGTTGAAAAGCAATAAAAGTTTTTCCGGTGCCGGTAGCTAGTGTCAGCAAAATGCGCGGTTCGCCTGCGGCAATTGCCTCCAGCGCTTTGTCGATAGCGTTGTGCTGGTAATAGCGTGCCTGCCAGGTGCCGCCCTTATCCTCAAACGGCACAGCGGCAAATCGGTTGCGCCATACGTTCTCTTCGGCATAGGTCTGTGCCCAGAGTTCATCAGGGTTGGGATAGTGGTCTACATACCCTTCTGTGCCGGTCTCCATGTCGATCTGGTAGATGCCGTCGCCGTTGGTCGAATAGGTGAAGCGGGTCTGCAACTTTTCCGCGTAGCGTTTCGCCTGTGCTACCCCTTCGGTATCGGGCAGGTCACGCCGTTTGGCTTCGATAACAGCCAGCTTTTGCCCGCGATAGCTCAGCACATAATCGGCAATGTCCTGCTTCGAGCGCTTGCCCGCACCCTGCAATCGCCCCAACGTGATTACTTCACGGCGCACACGGCTGCCATCAACAACACCCCAGCCAGCGGCTTTCAGGGTAGGGTCGATCAATTCTGCGCGGGTTTCGGCTTCGTTCATTCGATGACCTCCCAGTGACCACCCTTTTTCGGACCAATTCGTTTAAGGTGACCCGCTTTTTTGAGGTTGGCTATCTGCATTTCAACAGCACGAAGAGTTAATTCAAGATCCTTAGCAATCTGCGAGGCGCTGATATTATTATCCTGCTTTATCAGTGTCAGCACCTTCGTTGACGTTTTTTCCGAAGGGTTATCAGTTTCTACCGAAGGGTTATCAGTTT
>CAZHXF010000022.1:38608-42666 GCA_964536375.1 uncultured Desulfuromonas sp.
TTCGTTGACGTTTTTTCCGAAGGGTTATCAGTTTCTACCGAAGGGTTATCAGTTTCTACCGAAGATTTATCAGTTTCTACCGAAGATTTATCTACCTCAGCCAATTCCGAGAGGGGCAAGATAAAACGGAAGATATCCGCTTCCAGCAATTCCGGGTTTTGTCCCCCATACGCGCGGCAGTATTTAAACATCTTACGTACCCCAGAACCTAGCTCATCGGCGCGGCCAATCTCTTTGAAAAAGCGGGCAATCACCGGATTCTTGGGAAAGGGTGAAAAGTTGTCCGGCTGGATGAGACCCTGTCCGTGCGGTCGGTTGCTATTCTCTGCCATCACTCGTTGCGTTTCAATCACCAACTTAGCTGGAAAAGCGTTCAGGTATTCACGGTGGATCAGCATATTCGCGGCTACCTCACGGAAAATATGATCGCGAATGCTGATGCGCTGATCCCCTTCCTGGTAAAAAATGTCGGGAAGATGCTTGGCGACAAACGCCATCAAGCGATCATAACTCTCAATCAGGTTGGTACGAATATCGTCACGGTCATCATAACGATCCAGATTTTTACGCCGTAAAATAGCATCCGTACGATGGTGCGGTAGCACCGACAGCAGGACATTATCCTTAGCCAGCAACAGAACCGCCGCCAAGGTGAATCCCTCTTTGTCTGTCTGGAAATCTCGCTGATAGAGCTGGGCACTTTTCAACATCTCCAAATCACCCATCTCTTGCCATGGGTGATCGGGACGCTGAATCACCGCTAACTTTCTGGCGCGGGCAATCAGATCCGTGCGTAAATCGCTCAATTTCACATAGGGGAAAACACGATTTTCCGAATAGGTAGTCTGTTTGCGCTGATACAGAGCCGATACCAGATGGGTGTTGTCGGTTATGTTGAAATCACCATCCTCGTTGCGGTCTATAATCTTGCCGTTGCAGCGGTGTACCTGAGAACTTTCCGGCACGTACACATGCAGTACCGTTTTGCCGTCAATGGCAATGTCTTCAATGTTCAGGTAAAAAGTAGGATTGATTTTTTGCGGGCTGTTAAGGGTAGAAACGAAGTCTTTTTTAAGCTGATCCACAACAGCAGGGTTAACTCCGGTCACGGTGCCGTTATCGGTAATTCCCAGCAACAGATCACCGCCACAGCGATTGAGAAAGGCGCAGACACTTTCGTACACATCGCGATTAAGGGCAGCACGGCAGGTTTTGAACTCCACCTGCAACCCTTCGCCAGCGGTTATTAATTTCTGTATGCGTGCTTCGTTCATGGTTTCCCCTATCGCAATCAAAAAACACATAAATCAGTATGCAATCAAAATACAACATAAAAATAGAAAGTGTCGTTTTTCAAGTTAAACAAAAAGGTACTGAAATCACAAGTGATTAAAGGTTTTGTATGGTAGCGGAGCAAGTAAAAAGTGGACTTTTTATGATCATGGTTAATAGGTAATTTTTCTAGAAAATCTGTGATCCGGTCTACTCCTCAACCTTCTGCATTCTTTTCCCCGGCGGCAGAAAATTCTCACCTGAAACCACGTTTTTACCCGTTTGGGACTCTAATGCCTGCCGTGCCTGCTTAGCAATGGTTCCGCCCGTGGTGGCAGCCTGTTTGTTTTCGCTCAGCCCAGTGGCATCATCGGTCTCGGCAATTTGCCGCGTCGACAATTCGGCCAGTGCGGTAAAAATCAACTCCGCTTCATTCATATGGTCACGCAAGTTTTGGCTGTGCAAACTTTTCAGAGCTTTATGCCCCTTAACGCTCACCCCAGACCACTCCTGATGAATGATATTGGTCAGTATCGCGAATTCCTCACCTTGCGTGATGTCATGATCCGCCCAGTAATCGGTCAACTTGTTGCGGGTCTCTTGACCCGTCATCCGCTGTTGAATCCATTTATCACTGCGTCCGTGTTGCTGCCATGTTTCGCGGGCGCGATCGAGAGACAATGCGGGGTCGGCTATCTCTTGCATGCGCTCAAAGCCAACCTTGGCCAACCACAGTTTGATCGGTTCTGCTTTGGGGCTGGGGACAGATTGAACTAAGCGCAGCAAGGTTTCAGCAGTGGCGACATCGGTCAAGCGTTGCTTTCCGTCTTGCGCCGTCATTTTCAACTGGTGACAACTTGTCACCAGTTGACTTCCCTCTTTAGCCAACCGTTCTTTCAGTTTGTTCCAGTATTTGCGCGCCGTTTGATAATCAGCTTGTTGTGTCAGAACCTGAATGATGTCGATAACGGAAAACCACCAGATTTCGGTTTTTTCGTCGTAAATGCGGCGGATGGCGTGATCTTCAAAGAAAGCGGGTTTATTTTTCATGCAACTGCCTCTTCCTTGCCCGAGCAATTGATTGATTCAGCTTCGCCGCAAGAATCTCCTTGGAGGGTAATGCTGTTAGGTATTCTGCGACATGGATACCGCTCTTATCCATCTCCAATAGTTCAATCTGTTCCTCTTTTTTACCTGCACACAGGATAATCCCCAGCGGTGGCTGCTCATCGGCTTCCTGTTCGTACTTGGCTAACCAGCGCAAATAAAGCTCCATCTGGCTTTTGTGTTCGTGACGAAAATTCCCAATTTTCAGATCAATGGCAATCAGGCGCTTGAGTTTGCGGTTGTAAAAAAGTAGATCGAGATAAAAGTCATCGTCATCAATCTGCAACCGTTTCTGGCGTGCGACAAAGGTGAAACCAGCCCCCAACTCCAATAGGAATTGTTCCATCTCACGCAAAATGGCATCTTCTAGATCTTTTTCCAGATAACGATCATTAAGATTAAGAAAATCGAGAACGTAGGGATCTTTTAACAGCATATCCGGTGAGACTTGCTGATCGCTGCGTAGTTCGGCTAGGTCGTGCGCAATGACTTCATCGGGCTTGCGGCTCAGCGCCGTGCGCTCAAACAACATGGAATTGATCCGTTCGTTTAATTGGCGCACACTCCAGCGTTCAACCCGTGCTATTTCGATATAAAAGTCCCGTTTTAATGTGTCGGCGATATACATCAACTGGCGTAGGTGTGACCAACTCAATTCGGAACACAGTGTGTGCACAATGTTTTGATTCGGAAATTCTTCAACAAATTGAAGGCAATAGCGTAATTGCCGCTCGCTCCAGCCCTTGCCATACTCTGTAGTTAGCTGTTGTGACAACCCAGCGATGATCTGTTTTCCATATTCAGCGCGTTCACCTTGCAACACCTCCTGTTGAATCCGCTGCCCCACTTGCCAGTAAAGCAGACTGATCTCGGCGTTTACCGCCGTGGCTGCGCGTTGTTTCGCGGCATCAATCAACTGGCGGATTTCATGAACTAACGGGGTTTGTTGGTTCTGGGATGGGGAATGATCAGACATGGGGATCTCCCTGTGTCAGTTCGCCTGCGAAGGCTTTTTGCAGGATGGATTGCTTGAGTTCGGCTAGGGCTGTGAGTTTTTGTTGGTAGATGGTTACTAGGTGTTGGGACTCCGCTAATATCTCATTCAGCTTATTCGCAATTATTTTTTGTTCGGCTACGGTGCGAGGAAAGAAAATGGCAATCTCGTATAATTTCTTTGGAGAGGTGTGTCGGACTTTTAGTCCAGAAGCACTGCTTTGAACAGCTGCACGAAAGTTGCGGGTATTGAATTGATGGAAAAAGAAATCGTTGTACCAATCAACACCATCATTTAATTGTACGAGGCCAAGTCGCTGGTTGTGCAGAAACTTATCCGACGCTGGTACAATCAATGAGCTACCAAGCAGACCTGCTGTTTGCTCAGTCATTGCGAAAAGGAAATCACCCTCACTAAGGAGATAGTCCTCTGGAATCTCGCCAATATAGTATTTGGTCTTTTTCCCTTGGTCTCTATATCCACCATATTCGTAGAATGAGCCAGGAGTTAACAGCATAAATCTGCCATCTGGACGGAAAAATTCGCCCTTGAAAGCAAACCCATGCTTAATTGAGCAAATATCGCCAAGCGTCTTTTCCACCCACCCATCACCCTTCTGGGTGAAAACGCCATTCAGATAGCTTTCAAACAGCTCACGGGCATTGGCGAGGTTCTTCTCGGTATT
>CAZHXF010000023.1:0-40571 GCA_964536375.1 uncultured Desulfuromonas sp.
AGGCGTCTGATCTAGGTCAGGCGCCTTTTTTCCCTATTCAAGATAAGCAAACAATAATGATCTTATCCCCATATAGGATAACTACATGAAACCTAGTCAACGTCTTATATTTTGTCTTTTCAGTTGTTTCGCCATCATTTTCAGTATTGCTGGTTTTATCTACTTAATAAGCAGTAACCATCTAAGCGCCGAGGCTTACTATTTATTTATGCCATCCGCACTTACTGCAGCAGCACTGGCTGCGCTGTATCTGGCCTTGTACCTGAGGAATACTTATGCGCAACAAAGTAGCAATAAAGCACACAATTTGATGAGGGACCTGATTACTAAAGCTGAAGACTTGATTCTAGTGGTAGATACCAAAGGGGATATCTTATTTGTCAATGATGCCTGGCTAGAAACCTTAGGCTATAACCAGAACGAAGCCTCGCGCATGAACATCTTCGATATTATTGCCGATGATTGTAAAAGTCATTGCAAAGAGCACATGGGTTCATTATTAACAGGACAGGGTAAGGGGTGTTTTGAAGTAACCTTTGTAACCAATGATAAACAAACAATAACTATGGAGGGTAACTGTTGCTGCACCTTTAATAATGGTAAACCGCACATGCTCAGAGGTATTTTCAGAGACATAAGTCAACGACGTGAACAGGATAAAAAAATTATAAAAATGGCATTTTACGATATGTTGACCGGTTTGCCTAATCGTTACCTGTTAAAT
This sequence comes from uncultured Desulfuromonas sp., assembly GCA_964536375.1. Classification (GTDB taxonomy): domain Bacteria; phylum Desulfobacterota; class Desulfuromonadia; order Desulfuromonadales; family Desulfuromonadaceae; genus Desulfuromonas. The sequence continues at coordinate 725 of CAZHXF010000023.1, forward strand.
GATCGGCTGGCTCAAGCGATTCATCAGGCTCGGCGCTATCACCAGCAGGCAGCTCTGGTATATATAGATCTGGATCAATTCAAAAAAATCAATGATACCCATGGTCATGCCATAGGTGATGCTATTCTGCAAAAATGTGCCATCCGGATGAAAGACTGTCTGCGCGATAATGATACCATTGCACGGATTGGCGGCGACGAGTTCTTACTGATACTTACCGGGATTAAAACGCAAAACGATATTCCACACATAATTGATAAAATACAAACTGTGCTTACTGCCCCTTTTATAATTGACAACTTACGCCTCAATATATCCGCAAGTTTGGGCACAGCAATATACCCTCTCGACGCATCAGATCAAAGTGATCTTCAAACCAAAGCCGATGAAGCCATGTATAGCGCCAAAAACGACGGAGGGAACTGCCATTGTTTCTACAATGTAAACACCAAACAAAAAAAGTTACTCCGCATCGTATAGCTACCAATTATCAACCTGATTAGCCCTGATCCTCCGCTCCAGCCGAAAGGATCGTCTCTCCCGCGCAGGCGGGAGTCCAGAAACCCGTAAAAAACTCTCGATACCCGCCTGAGCTGGCACGACGGGTACAAGGTACATAGCCAGTGCGGCAGATTAATACTAATCAGAATTAGCAAGGCATGATTCAGGTTGTTGTCAGCAAAAAATACAATAAATTTCCTGATTAATACCAGTCTTTCACTATAGCCAAAAAGGTCGTCACTCTCGCGCAGGCGGGAGTCTAGGAAACTAAGCAAAACCTCTGGATCCCCGCATGCGCGAGGATGACGAATACGGGGAACAGAACCAGAGCGGAAGATTAGTGCTACTCAGAATAAATTTTCTGCTCAGTAAAAACACAATCCATGCTAGATTAATCTCTCAATTATCTTACTAATTTATATCATTATAGGTATTCATATATGCCATTACGTATCAAGATACTGCTGATGTTGTTTGTTACTTTAATTATTTATGGCGCGATGGATTATTTTTTCCACATCACTTTCATCAATAAGTCATTTTTAGATCAGGAAATAATTCAAGCTCAGGAACATACTGATCACGCACTGGCGATACTCTATTATGAAAAAAAAGGGTTAGATTTACTCTGCCATGATTGGGCGGCATGGGACGACAGCTACAATTTTATCCAATCTAAAGGGGCTGATATTGATTACAAAAAATCTAATCTTGGGCAAAAAACTTTTGAACAAAACAATCTGTCCATTGTCTATTATCTAGACATTGCAGGTAATGTTCTCTGGCGAGATTCCATCGACCATCAAGATCTCTGCGACGACATTAACTGGAACAACACTTCACTAAGGCAAAACCCGGACTTAAGCTCAGGCTTTCTCATGACCGATAGTGGTCCTCTGCTGTTAGTATGTCGCCCAATAACTGACAGCGATGAAGAGGCAGTTATTAACGGTTATCTAATTATGGGCAAACTGATTACTGGTCATACTCTTGATGGAATCAATAACCATGTGCATGGAACCATTCAACTATTAGTGCAAAAAGGTGACCAACCGTTATCACAAGATGAAATTAAGCTGTTGCAACAGAATAATAACCTACTGGTTAAACCACTGGAGGATATCCTCCTTATTTACAAACAAATTGATAGTGTCAATGGCACAGCAGATATAGTCTTGAAGCATACTATCACCCGGGTTGGCACTTTGCACGGGCTAGACATGATTAACTACAATGCCCTTTCCAATATAATGTCTGGTTTCATAATCATTGGTATATTTATCCTGTTTATTCGCAGTAATGTCATAAAACCGATTAGCAAGTTAACTGATCATGTCAACAGCATCAATACCGCTGACGACTTGTCCACTATCCCGTTGAAAACACCAAGCAACAACGAAATTGGCATCTTGTGGCAAGGATTTAATAAAATGGTACAGCGAGTCCAGCGAGACAGACTGCGCCGTGTAGCTGCCGAAGAAGCCTTGCGTGGACAGCAGAAACGTATTCAAGCTATTTTGGACACTGCCCCGGATGGGATTATTACCGTCGACCAAAATGGTATGATAGAGAGTCTCAACACAGCTGCGGCGCGTATGTTTAATTACACTGCGCAAAGCCTGGAAGGAGAATCAATATCTATTTTGGCTCAGGATGAGCATGCTCAACAAATTATAGCCGTATTGAAAAACTATCCTGACACCGGTCACTATAAGTGTTTTGATTCTGGCTGTGAAATGGCTGGGCGTACGTATGATGGGGGCTTTTTACCTGTACATATGCGGGCAAACTCGGTTGTTATTGGTGGGCAGACGCTTTTCGTGTGGATTATTCGCGATATATCAGATTTAAAATTGATGCACAAAAAAGTAGAACAAAGCGAACGTTTAGCTGCTATTGGTGAAATGGGGGCTTCAATAGCCCACGAGATTAGAAACCCATTGGCGGGGATAAGCGCCGCTGCGCAGATTCTGATTAAAGGCATTAAAGACAATCCGCGCCATATTGAGGTGTTAAAAGAGATAAATACTCTGATTGCCCGCATTGAGACGACTGTTAGCCAAATGCTTGATTATTCGCGTTCTTGGAATCCAATCAAGACTGAAGTCTATCCCGGGCAACTGGTGCAACAATTGTTTACTGAAGCAAAAAATAAGAAAAACTTTGCACAGGTACAATTCGAGCTCAACTGTGAGGAAGATATTGTCTTCAGTTTAGATAAAGAGCGGATACGCCAAGTACTGTGGAATCTATTCACCAATGCAGCCGAAGCAATGCCGGATGGCGGCACTATTCGCACCGACATTCATTTAAATGAACGCATTTTTATGATTTCAGTCAGCGATGAAGGTTACGGCATCTCTAAAGAAGATATCGACAAATTATTTACCCCATTTTTTACCACTAAATTATATGGTACTGGTTTAGGGCTACCCATTTGTCAGCGCATCATAGAAGCCCATAATGGCACTATGCAGGTTGATAGTGTTCTTGGTGAAGGCACTACCTTTATTTTACGTTTTCCTATCCAAGGCACTCATGACGGTTGCAGCAGTCAGGCATAGCACCTTGGCTCTTCTGTCATTATCAGGGGGAAACAATAAGCGTATGTGTTCTATTCTACTCATTAATCCACCCGTGGTAAAGCCTAGTGAACCGCCAGCAGGCATCGCCAAATTATGCGCGTGCTTAAAGGGTAATGATATAAACTGTGCTGTGGTTGATGCCAACATTGAGGGGCTGTTGTTTCTGCTCAACAATCAACCATCAGTGACAGACACTTGGAGCAAACGCGCCAGTAAACACCTACAATATCACCTCAGCGAGTTGCGCTCAGATAAGATCTACCATAACCAAGGACGTTACCAGCGCGCCATTGCCGATATCAATCGGTTGCTCAATGTTAGTGCACAACCATTCGATGTACATCTGAGTCTGGGTAACTATCAGGACAACCACCACTCCCCACTGAATAGTGCAGATCTATTATGGTCGGCCAGCAATCCAGAGAAAAATATTTTTTATCCGTATTTTAACCTGCGCTTACAGCAACTTATTGAACTACACAATCCTGCACATATAGGTTTTTCGCTCAACTTTCTCAGTCAGGCTCTAACAACCTTCTCTATGCTCGGCTATATAAGGCGAAACTATCCAGAGATAAAATTACTTCTCGGTGGTGGACTAATTACTTCGTGGCTATGCAGTAGCAACTGGACAACATTCGCCAATCCTCTCGGACCATTTACCGGGCTTGTCGACCGAATTTTCACCGGACCTGCAGAGTGCGAATTATTGCATTATTTAAACGCCAAAAGCACAACGAAGAACCATCTGCCAGATTATGCACAACTACCTAACGGCGACTATCTGGCCCCGGGGATGATTTTACCCTATGCTGCTTCCAGCGGCTGTTATTGGAACAAGTGCGAATTTTGCCCCGAGCTGGCTGAAGGTAACCGCTACGCCCCAATTACAACCAAACAAGTAATGAGTGAGTTACGCTCTCTTATAACTAAACATAAGCCAAAACTAGTACACCTATTAGATAACGCAATAAGCCCTAACCTGCTGACGGCATTAGCACAAGAAGCGCTAGAGGTGCCTTGGTATGGTTTCGCAAGAGTAAATGAGCAACTGAGCGACTTAGACTTTTGCCGAGCGTTGAAAAAATCTGGCTGTGTCATGTTGAAGTTAGGCATTGAATCTGGGAATCAGCAGGTTTTAGATGAAATGGCAAAAGGGGTAACGGTTGAACTTACGGGGCGGGTATTGGAAACATTACATCAAGCGGGTATAGCGACCTATATCTATCTGCTTTTTGGCACCCCGAGTGAAACTGAGGAGAAAGCACGACACACATTAAATTTTGTGCGCCAGTATCATCAATGTATTACTTTTTTAAATCTGGCTATATTCAACTTGCCCATCAGCAGCACCGTGGCCACCACACTCAAAAAACACAGTTTTTATGCAGCCGACCTAAGCCTGTACACCGACTTTGATCATCCGCTAGGCTGGAACAGGAAAGAAATCCGCACGTTTCTAGATCGAGAGTTCAAGCGCGTACCTGAAATTGCCCAGATATTGCGCCGTGATCCGCCACTCTTTACTTCCAACCACGCCGCACTTACGCTGATTTAGCCATAGGCTAGACTTTATTCTCGGGAATAGCCGGTAAACGAGTTAGTGCCGCAACGTAGCGCGGCAAATTAAATTTATCACCATGTTTCATCACATCAAACACTTCTGACAGCACCACACAACCAATCAGGTCTTTAGCTGCGGCTGGTGAGTATCCTTCATTGACCAAGCGCGCAAAAGTCAATGCGATCTCTGGGGGTTCATTGGTTTCAATTTGAGTATCTACAACTGTGACAACTGCTTTTTGAATGCGTGGGTCGATTTCCATAACTAAGCTCAATCATCTCCATAAAAATTGTGGGTGAAACACCGGCTGTCATCTCACCCACAATCACCCACAATCATCCACACATTTATCAATAACCGTAAAGGTGATCAACATATTCAGATAACCACAACGAAATCTGTGAAAGATAGGTGACAAGAACCAGGTAGAATAACAACATCAACCAAGGTAATGCCGCGCGCATCACCTAAATTATCCTGTGACCTGTTATACCTGAAGTAACAAACAGATTCAAGCCCACCGGCGGTTGATAGCACAACTAACTGTCAGCAAAAATTCTATTTTCACCAACAAACATCTTCACTTCAATATATAATCTGATTATTACTAATCTTCCGTTATCGCCACAAAGGTCGTCACTCTCGCGTAGGCGGGAGTTTAGCAATCTATGCAAAACCTCTGGATACCCGCCTTCGCGAGTATGACGAATATGGGAAACAAAACCAGAGCGGGAGATTAGTGCTACTCAGGATAGATAATAACAAAGAAGCTTTCGCTACTTTAACACCCAAGTTCATCATCAACGGATGACAATCAATGCTGTGAATGTTATTTTATGCGAAATTCTGCAAATAATCCTTTCAAACTAAATACGAGGAACAATGTCGCAGCAGACGAGTAAATTAGATATAGAACTGGGATTAAAATCAATACGCCGTAAAAGAATGTTTCTATGGATAATGATCGCTATATATCTACCGATGATATGGTTGGTACTTGATATTTCCCAATCAGACAAAACCACGGGAATCTTCTTTGGTTTCTGGCTGGTCTTTGTAACCATAGCGGCCAACGTAACCGCCTTTGCCCGCTGTCCAAACTGCAAAAACCTCTTTCACATGAATGGCGTGTTTCCCATGTATTTCCGCAATTGTCTCCACTGTGGTTTGCACATATCCGGCAATGAAAGCAAGAACAAGTTTCACTAAGACAAGCACGTTAAAGGTTATCATTTTACCGCTGATAGCCACTCGGCATAACCTGCGTCGATCATCTCGCCAAGGGGAATAAAACGTAAAGCCGCAGAATTTATGCAATAGCGCAAACCGGTCGGTGCTGGGCCATCATTAAAAACGTGCCCAAGGTGGGAATCAGCCAGTTTACTTCGCACTTCAGTGCGCACCATAAACAAATAGCGGTCTTGTTTCTCAACTATGAAAGTTTTGTCCACTGAGCGGACAAAACTTGGCCATCCAGTACCAGAATCGAACTTATCTTTTGAGCTAAACAGTGGCTCACCAGATATAATATCTACATAAAGACCGGCTTCTTTGTTGCCATTGTATTCATTAGCGAAGGGTTTTTCCGTTGCAGAATGTTGGGTTACTGTGTATTGCATTTCTGTTAATTGACTACGCAAATCCACATCTACTGGTTTGACAAACTTGTTTGCCGCAAATTTTTTACTTTGCTTAACTTCCCCGCTGTTCATCTTAACACCCTCCCGTTGACCCCAAATCTTTTCCAGGAATTCGTCCCGACCAGAATTTTTTCGATAATTACAATAGCGCTGCGGTGATTTATCATGAAAGTTTTGATGATATTCTTCAGCTCGGTAAAATGCTGAATATGGAAGAATGCGCGTAACTACTGGTGCCACAAAACGCTCACTGCTATTCAAGTTATCCTTTGATTGCTCCGCTAACTGCTGCTGCTCTGCATTATGATAAAAAATTGCACTCCGATAATGCTCACCACGGTCGACAAACTGACCACTATCATCGGTCGGATCTATTTGCTGCCAATATATGTCCAACAACGTTGCGTAGCTTATCTGGTTGGCATCGTACTCTATCTGGATAGCTTCCAGGTGACTGGTGCGCCCCGACGCTACATCCTGATAGCTAGGGTCATCCTCATCCCCCCCACTAAAACCAGAAAGTACCTCTTTAACTCCATCCATTTTCTCAAATGGAGTTTCCATACACCAGAAGCAACCACCAGCAAATGTAGCTTTCTCCCAACTTGGCTCGCTAGCAACAACTGAGCAAGGTAAAGGCAGCAGTACCAGTAACCAAGCCAGAACCGACATATATTTTTTATTCATCTCATCCTCCAGTGTCTTAATGTTTATTCTATATATAACCATTATTGTCATAAATACAAGCACAAAACAGCTTATAAATCCTCAGACGACAACGACAACACCAATCATGAAAAACAAACTGGATCACTATCAACAAGTTGCAGGGTCTTCTCCACTTCAAGGCATACAATAAACTAGACTTAGTTTGCCCACCAGACACGCTTAGCATCAACTGCAAAATAAAAAACAGCTAGAGGTATCGACAACTGTATACAATTCAATCTATACTAAATTGATTTTTTAAGCCGCGGCAGTTATAACTGCCCATAAAACCTATATTGTGTATTGTTTTTAAGGAGAGCAACGATGTCAGAGTTCAAGTATCAAGACCCGTTCCCACTAGGTAAGGACACTACCGAGTATCGCCTACTGACTAAAGACTATGTCAGCACAGCGCAGTTTGAAGGTAAAGAAGTTCTTAAAGTTGACCCAAAGGCGTTAGCCTTTCTGTCTAACCAAGCATTCCGTGAAGTCAACTTCCTGTTGCGTCCGGCACACAACGACAAGGTTGCTCAAATCCTTGCCGATCCAGAATCTTCTGCCAATGATCGTGGTGTGGCAATGGCCATGTTGACCAATGCTGTGGTAGCAGCCAAGTTTGAACTACCATTTTGCCAAGATACCGGCACGGCAACCGTTTTAGGCAAAAAAGGACAAAATGTTTGGACTGGCAGCAACGATGCCGAACAGATTTCTGCCGGCGTGTACAAAACATATACTGAAGAAAACCTGCGTTATTCACAAAACGCACCGATCAATATGTACGATGAAGTAAACACCAAGTGTAACCTGCCTGCACAAATTGATTTAATGGCTACCGAAGGTAACGAGTACAAATTCCTATTTGTAGTTAAGGGTGGTGGTAGCGCAAATAAAAGCTATCTGTACCAAGAAACTAAAGCAACCATAAACAAGAACACTTTTGTTGATTGGTTGGTTGCTAAAATGAAAACACTGGGAACTGCGGCCTGCCCTCCATATCACATATCTTTCTGTATTGGTGGCACTAGCGCGGAAACCTGTTTAAAAACTGCTAAACTCGGTTCAGCTGGTTATCTTGACAATCTGCCAACTGAAGGCAATGAGCTTGGTCAATCTTTCCGCGACATTGAATTAGAGAAAGAGTTATTGAAACGCTCTCAAGAGTTGGGTATCGGCGCACAATTTGGTGGCAAATATTTTGCTCACGATATTCGCGTTATCCGTTCCAGTCGTCACGGCGCGTCTTGTCCTATCGGACTAGCAGTTTCCTGTTCTGCAGACCGTAACATTAAAGCAAAAATCAACAAAGACGGAATATGGCTGGAGCAGATGGACAGTAATCCTGAGCGCTTGATGCCTAAAGGTGAGCGCGGCTCCAATCGTCCAGAAGTGGTGAAAGTTGACCTCAACCGTCCAATGAAAGAGGTTTTGGCTGACTTGTCTAAATACCCAACCAAGACACAACTTTCTCTCAGTGGAACAATTGTTGTTGGTCGCGATATGGCGCACGCCAAGTTCCTTGAAATCGTTGAGCGCGGCGAAAAGTTGCCACAATATCTGATGGACTACCCCATCTATTACGCTGGTCCGGCAAAAACACCGCCGGGAAAAGCATCCGGTTCCTTCGGTCCAACCACTGCGGCACGCATGGATCCATATGTCGACATGCTGCAATCACATGGTGCATCAATGATTATGATCGCCAAGGGTAACCGCTCACAGCAGGTTACTGACTCTTGTAAAAAGCATGGTGGCTTCTACCTTGGTTCTATTGGTGGTCCAGCTGCTGCATTAGCTGAGTACAACATCAAGAGTGTTGAATGTTTAGACTTTGAAGAATTAGGTATGGAAGCAGTCTGGAAAATTGAAGTTGTAGACTTCCCTGCTTTTATCTTAGTTGATGATAAAGGCAATGACTTCTTTAAAGAATTAGGTTTTTAATGTCTTAAGTACATATCAAGGCCGATATGGAAGTTGTTTCATATCGGCCTTGATTATTTTGCTCATTAATAGCAGATACAAAAAAACCCACTTTTTACAAAATGGGTTTTTTTGACTAAATTATGTACAGCAAATATATATTATTGCTTTACAACATTTGCTGCTTGAGGACCTTTTTGACCATCTGTGATCTCAAAGCTGACGCGTTCGCCTTCAGCTAAAGATTTGAAGCCATCGCCCTTAATTTCTGAAAAATGAACAAACACATCGGGCCCGTTGTCCTGCTCGATAAAACCAAAACCCTTTGCGTCGTTAAACCACTTTACTGTTCCTTCAGCCATCTTTACTGCTCCTTTTGTTTCCTTAACGGAAAAACATTGTCTATTGTGCTGTCGAAAAACTTCTCCATAACCAACAACACCGTTTTCGATTTCACTGTTGTAGCACAGCAGTTACTGATTTAGCAACATGTTTTTCTCTATATTCCTTTACCACAGAGAAATAATTTCCCCCTGCTGCTCATCTCCAGCACCCCACGAGAAAAGATCTCCGACTTTTTGCCCTAATAACGATTTAGCTAATGGAGATTCTGGGGTAATAATATTTACAATATTACCAGCACAATCAACTTTCATTCCACCAGCAGCAGGAGCAATAAAAATCATGCGCTTTTCACTTGTTGCGTATTCAATCTCCACCAGAGCTGATAAAGAAATTGGCATTTCAGAGGTAAAATAACGTAATATTAAATCATTACATGCCTGTAGACTCTTGCGTAGTTGTTGTCCCCTATTAGCATACCCTTGGGCGATATATGATGATTCTAAACTTAACGTGTCGTATTTGTTGTCTGGCTGTGTTTCTGCATTAATGGAAGCTGCATGAGCAACCAGCGCTGCCTGCATAGCAATAGCCAGGTCAGCAGTTAAATTATCCACAAGCTGTTGGTACAGAGCACTCTTATCAATCATAACCATTATCCCAATCAAAACTGTACAATAAACTCTACACCAGAAAAAAAATCGAATACAAAACACTACATGCCACCATTACTATATTTTTTTTAACAGTTGCGATTTAACTAGACTCGCATCTTTAGTATCCGTAACATGCACAAAAAACAAACAATTAAACTTTATAAGGGGATATTTATGTCACAAGCAAAGATTGGTTCTAAAGTCATCATTAATTTTGTTGGGCGCCTAGAGGATGGTACTATTTTTGATTCCACCATGGGCAACATAGATTGCGATGAAGATACTTGCACAGACAGTGACCACGGTCTTGAAGTTGGACCGGTAGAATTAACTATAGGAGAAAACGAATTTTTTTCAAAAATTGAAGAATCATTAATTGGCTTGAACGTCGGCGAATCCGTAACTGTAGCAATCCCTGCAGAAGAAGCATTCGGCACCTACGATGACGGTAATGTATTCACCATTAGTTTGGATCAAATACCAGAGGATTTCACTCCAATCGTTGGTCAAGACTTAGAAATGACGGCTGAAGATAGCGACGAAAGTGAAATTGTTACCGTTCTTGCTGTTACTGATACAGAAGTAACTTTTGATGCCAATCACCCATTCAGTGGGCAGGACCTCATCTATGACATAGATTTGGTTGAAATCCTATCCTGATTTAGATAACCAACATAGAACCGTAACAAAAACCCCCAACACAAATTACACTGTTGGGGGTTTTTGTTATTACGCTGCTACAGCAACCTTTAGATGGGGGTAATCTTTAAAGACACCCTCCGGTTCAACTGACGTCCATAAACAGTCTCATTATTAGCTACAGGAGCACTTTCTCCAAAACCGACAGCAGTAATACGCTGCCCAGCGACTCCATTTGCCAAAAGAATATTCCTAACCGCACTAGCGCGCTGTTCAGACAAGACTTGATTAGAAGACTCACTGCCAGTGCTATCAGTATGACCAGCAATTAAAACAGTAGTTTTGTAATACTGAGTAAGAACGTTTGCCAAACGAATAACGTCCATTTGAGCGCTTGGGCGCAGTGCAAAAGAGCCGATATCAAATTGGTTATCCGAGCGGAAAGTTACAAACAGCAAATCACCATCACGCTCAATATTGACACCCTCCACAGAAGCTAAAGCATTACGCATTGCCTGTTCCTGTTGATCCATATAGTAGCCAATTCCGGCTCCGGCACCACCGCCTACCGCCGCTCCGATACCAGCACCAATCAAGGTAGCCCGAGTATCATGCCCGGCAGCCTGACCAATTAAAGCACCAGCAATAGCACCAGTTGCTGCACCGATACCTGCGCCCTTCTGCGTCCTGCTCATAGGTTCAGCACAACCTGACAACATCAATGCTACCAACATAAAACAAATACATACTTTATTCATAATTTCTCCCGCAACAGATAAGTGATGAGTCGTACAAGTTAATACTCTATCATATCACCACTATACTCAAACATAAATATCCAAAAAAGAAAGAGTATGAATTTAAAAAATAACTTTTACCTGCAAAAAACAGAAAAATGATTTGACTTAAAAAGGCACGTTTGTTAAAAATACATCCGTCCAGAAACAAAGTGTAAAACCAATTAACATGCGGGAATAACTCAGTGGTAGAGTGCAACCTTGCCAAGGTTGACGTCGCGAGTTCGAATCTCGTTTCCCGCTCCATAAAATACTAAAGGGCTGATCTTCGGATCAGCCTTTTTTTGTTTATCTTCTTACTCGCTGGATTCTGACAAAAGACATCTCCTGAGTTTTCTGTTACAATACAAACTCAACATTAAGAGAGGAGAAACCATGATTGATTCTGTCAGTACAACCGCTATAGATAGTTTTAAGGCTGAGGCACACAAGTTGCTGGAAAAAGCTGTCCAGGAAAAACAACCACAGCAAACAGCAGATACTGAGAACAAACAAGATCGGGTTACTCTGGGAAATACACCGATTGACCCAGGCACCTATTCCGCAGCGGTATCCGATGCTGAGTTGGGCACAACCTATACCATGCTACGCGATCTTTTTGCGGCAACCCTGAAAGAACAGGGCATTGCAACTCTGGTAGCAACAGATAGTAGTGATATTAATCTCGAAAGTTTAACACCACAAGAAGCAACTGAACTGATATCAGATGAGGGCTATTTTAGCGTAGACAACACTGCCAAGCGCATCTTTGATTTTGCCGTAGGCATGGCTGGCAATGACAGCAGTCGACTTGATGCGATCATCAGTGGAATTAAAGACGGTTTTGCTGAAGCCGAAAAGGCTTGGGGTGGCACCCTACCTGACATTTCCTATGCCACTCAAGACTCTTTAAAAACTATGCTCGAGGACTGGAGCGGACAAGAAATTGATTTAAGCTAAAACGGATAACGGGCTTATTGTTCCGCAGTGAACATTCACACTAAATCGTTATCCACAGCTACATAATCAACAAATGCGCGCTTTATATTTCCACAACCAAAAACTGGTTTTTTTAATAAACTTTATATTGCCGTGAAATCAACTACATCAAACTAAAACGCCTATCCGGTAACAACCTAGTTGCCAGCAATGGCATATTTGTCATTTTTCAAGCAAGGAAGACAGGATTCTCAATACACTAGCAGACTACTAGCTAGTGAACGATAAATTCCTGCTGCTGTTGCGCGTTTAAACTGTCAAAATAGCCAAGCATTCCACGCAAGGTATTACCTAGAAAATAACGTTCGCGCTTTAAAATATCATCATCAAGTTGATCAATATTTCTAAAGTGGACATCGTGTTCGATTAACCAGTCAAAAAAGGCTTGTTCTCTGCTTTCTGGAGCAACCTTACTGGTTGCAGCAATAGCCTGTAACCACAAAATCAACTGCTGGCGCCCTATGCGCAAATAATCCAGCGCTGGCTCCACTAACCCATGGTGAGCAATAACCAGATAACGTGGTTTAAGAGCCATCATTTGGTCAATAGAATCCAGAGCAACTGGCAACATAAAGCGCGGTGGCGTAGCTGGGCGCATATAGATGCCTGTAGCAATTTCACTATTTACGCCGCAAACCTCACCGCCAAACAACAACTCGTCATACTTAAAACACAGATGATGCGCAGCATGGCCGGGAGTTTTATACACTTCAATACCCGTATCACCAACTTGGGGTGTAAAACTGATGCTCCCTGATGGCACTGCCACAATTTCACCATATATTTCTGCCATTTCACCCAACACCTGTAACGACCCCTGCCACAACTTTTCTGGAGCAATCAAATGCGCCACTCCATCTGGATGACAGATGACCTGCGCTTCCGGGTAATATTTCAGCAACTCCCCAGTACCGCCAGCATGATCAATATGGATATGCGTCAGCAGGATATAATCTAAATGTTCAACACCGTGTTGTCTCAAGGCATTCACTAGCACAGGGATGGTAGATAATGGTCCCGGATCAACGACAGCGTTAAACTGTTCTTCAGCAATAAGCCAAGCACTTATAAACCGGCGAAAGCCTTCCAATTGCGGCTGATCTAAATCTATGCAGTGGATATTGTTCAGGTTCATAGTTCACACCTTCATGAATAGCTTTAAAATTAAAATTTAACCGTCGTACTTTAACAAATTTATGCCAATAAAAAAGCCCCTGAAAATAATCAGGGGCTTTTTTATTGTTACTATGCAAAATAAAACGTAGCTATTCAGCATGAATGGCACGGAATCCCCATACCAAGGGACACATGAACCCATCCATGGGGTTTGTCGTCGCCATCCATGGCGACAAACACCCTTGATATGGGGATCACGAGTCCAACTTTAGAGGTGCTGAATAGTTTACAATAAAACTAGATATCGTAATACAGATTAAACTCTTCTGGAGTAGGACGCATACGCACAGGGTTAACTTCTGCCTCAGTTTTGTACTCGATCCATTTGTCGATAACGTCCTGAGTAAAAACATCGCCCTTGAGCAGGAACTCATGATCCGCTCTCAAACAAGTAAGAGCATCTTCCAGTGAACTAGCAACACATGGAACATCCTTTAACTCTTCTGGAGACAAACCGTAGATATCTTTATCCAGAGGCTGACCTGGATCAAGTTTATTTTCAATACCATCAAGACCCGCCATCAAGAGTGCAGCAAAAGCTAAGTAACCATTACACGATGGATCAGGAGTACGATACTCAACGCGCTTAGAAGCCGCTGCATTTGTTACAGGGATACGTAATGATGCAGAACGGTTACGGTTTGAATATGCAAGGTTTACTGGAGCTTCAAAACCAGGAACCAAACGTTTGTAAGAGTTAGTACTAGGGTTAGTAAATGCACAAAGCGCTTTAGCGTGCTTCATGATTCCACCGATGTAATACATAGCCATCTTAGAAAGACCACCATAACCATCACCAGAGAACAGGTTTTCACCATCTTTCCAGATGGATGAGTGGATGTGCATACCAGAACCGTTATCACCATAAATTGGCTTAGGCATAAAGGTAACAGTCTTGCCATTACGTACAGCAACGTTCTTGATGATGTATTTGAACCACTGAACGGTATCACCCATGCTTACAAGGGAGTCAAAACGCATATCAATTTCGCACTGACCGCCGGAAGCAACTTCGTGGTGAGAAGCTTCAATGCGCATACCAACGCTTTGTAGAACTTCAACCATCTCATTACGTAGATCAACCGTTGAGTCAGTTGGAGCACAAGGGAAATAACCCTCCTTATGGCGAGGTTTGTAACCTAAGTTAGGATACTCGTCACGACCAGTGTTCCAACGACCTTCGATAGAATCAACAGCATAAAAAGACTGGTTACATGTCGACTCAAAACGAACATCATCAAAGATGAAAAATTCTGGCTCTGGACCAAAGTACGCAGTATCACCGATACCAGTTGATTTCAAATACGCCTCTGCTTTACTGGCAATAAAACGAGGATCACGGCTATAACCTTCACGAGTGATCGGATCAATAATGTTGCAGATCAGGCTCAGTGTTGTCGCTTCAATAAATGGATCAATTTTAGCTGTTTCAGGAACAGGAATCAGCAGCATGTCACTATTGTGAATGGGCTGCCAACCACGGATTGAAGAACCATCGAAGCCGATCCCTTCCTCAAATGTATCCTCATCAAATTCTGAAATAGGGGTGCTAAAGTGTTGCCAAATGCCGATAAAATCCAGAAACTTATAATCGATCATTTTCACATTGTTTTCTTTAGCGAACTGCACAACTTCTTGTGGACTCATAAATATTCTCCTTGTAAATGTAATCAATCACTAACAAAAATAAAACGAATAGTTTTTACAAAGCGTCATCACCCGTCTCGCCGGTACGAATTCGAATGACCTCTTCTACATTAGTTACAAAAATTTTTCCATCGCCGATCCTACCAGTTTTGGCAGCCTCAGCAATTTGTGCAACAACCTGAGAAACAACATCATCAGACACAATTATTTCCAACTTAATTTTAGGAATAAAATCTACTACATATTCTGCCCCACGATACAGCTCGGTATGACCTTTTTGACGACCAAAACCCTTAACCTCACTGACAGTTATCCCCTGTATACCAATATCACTAATGGCCTCTTTTACCTCATCAAGTTTAAAAGGCTTTATAATAGCAACCACTTTTTTCATAAACTTCTATCCTCCATTCTATATCTCGCCACTCACTTCTGACTAACATCAATTAACCAACAGATACAAACAAACCACTCACTTTAAATTGCAACAACGACTAAACACAATCAACATATAAAGCAATAACCTTGCCATATAATAACAAATAAAATATCATTATAAAAAACAATAATAAATACTCTCAGTATCTGAGTGTAACACCAATTAGATATTCCCCAGCATTTATCCTACACCAGAAAAAAACCTTTATTGACAATGAATTACGGACTAAGCTTTACAACGATACTGTTTTTCTCTAGAAACAGATTCTCAGGTCAAGACCAACAACAGCAAGATAGACAGCAATATTATCAATCCTGTGGGCACTGAAACACGCTAAAACATCTGCACGTTTTTTAGGCAATATGCAAACTTACTGCTAAAGGTTTAACCAGACTCTCGTCTTGTTCATGACAAAAATAGTACTTATATGTTGTGCAATATCAATTAGAAATTATCGTTGCAAGTTTTACTCAGCTAAAATTCTTTTATTAATACTTGACCGACAAGCGCATGAAACAGTAAAACGCAGAGTACATTACGTGAATCTTTAGCGAATGCAATTCTCAACTTAGGAACACCTAACCCATGGCGCGCTTTTATACTAAATCCTGGTTCCCCTATATTTTACCGTTTCTGTTATGTTTCGCCTTGGCGCAAACAGCTAATTATTTACCGAAATGGGCTCTGCACATTTCGTCAGCAAAAATACTTATTGGTGGTGGTTTAATATGGGCTTGGCGTCACAAATTTTCAGACGACCTAAGCGCACAGCTAACTAAAAAACAAATTTTATTATCGATACTATTCGGAATGTTAGGCTTTACCCTATGGTTCACCAGCCAACATTTTAAGTTGATATCTATACCGCCCAGCAACATGCCAGCACAATGGCCAATAGCATTGCAGGTCGTCGTCACCACAGTATTAATCGCGGGTAGCACCGTGATTATGCCCATAATATCTGAACTGTTTTGGCGCTCGTTCATATTGCGTTATCTCATCGTGCAAGATTTCAAATCAATACCGCTGGGAGAATTTCAATTATTTTCGTTTCTAGGCGTTATTTTCTTGGCTGCTATTCCCTCTGAATATGTTGTTGCAGTTGCCGCCGTATGCGCAATACAAAATATTTTGATAATCTGGCAGAAAAACCTCAGATGCTGTATAGTCGCCAGCGTAGTAACCAACATTTTGTTAGCGCTATACTTATTGAGCAATAATTACCAACTTATGTAACTGCCGACATTGCAATCATTCCACATCAGCAATTCAAGCAAACAACTATTTGATAATAATTGGAATTTTATATGGTATACGAAGAAAATAAACTATATGAGATACCTCTAGCCATATTAAAAACCGACCCCAACCAGCCACGCAAATATTTTGCTCACAATGCATTGACCGAGCTTAAAGAGACAATTCGTGCCCATGGCGTGCTCCAGCCGGTATTATTTACAACTAGCACCGACAACGATTTAATTTTAATAACCGGTGAACGTCGTTACCGAGCTGCAAAACTAGCAGGATTAATCACTATTCCTGCTATTTATAAAAACCATCCCAGCTTAGAAATTGCCATCATCGAAAACATTGTGCGTGAAAATCTTTCTCCGGTGGAAGAAGCCGAAGCAATTCAACGCTTGATTGATGAAAACATATGTAGTCAGAGGGATTTACCCTCCAAGTTGGGCAAAGCAAAATCAACAATTTCTGAAATCCTCTCACTCAACCGGCTACCCGAGGATATCAAGGACGAATGTCGCAGCAATAATTTAACACCACGTGGTATATTGGTAGAAATTGCTAAAAAGCGTAAACCACAAAACATGGCGATTCTCTACCAGAAATATAAAGAACGTGGTTTAACTCGTGGTGAAATACGCAAAGTATCTAGAAAAGCCTCTGCCACTGCTCCAGGTGTTGCTATTAATGCAACCATACGACAATTAAATAAAAAGATAGACCAAATCTACAAACTTGGTTTCAATAATGAAGAAGAAAAGAAAGCAGTAGAAAACCAACTGCATGAATTACATAAACAGATTGAGTTACGTTTGCGCAAAACCAGCAATACCAAGCAACCAATTCAAAAAACACTTGAATTTAATTTCTAACATCAACGTAATTTATTAATACGGACGGAATAGATATGAAAAAACACATCATCACCCTGTGTGCTCTCGCATTAAGCTTTTTGACAGTATCATGTGGCAGCAACATCGTGGGCGAAGCTGAATACAATAAAGGGATCGAAGCAATAAAAGCAGACAAGGTTGAACTAGCACAACAACTTTTCGAGCAATCAGCGCAAAAGAATCCTCAACTTGCTGAAGCGTACATTAACCTTGGCATGGTCTATATAAAAACACATGAATTAAATAAAGCTTGGAGTGCGACACAAAAGGGTCTTGAAATAATTACAGCCACCAAAAAAACAATCATCAGGGGAGGTTCATGGCAAGACCAAGCGGCACTGGCGAATAACAATTTAGCTAAAATTATTTTTGATAAAGCAATTAGCGCCAGAGAAAACGACGACTTATCTGCGAGCAAAAGTTTACAGGAGGAAGCATTGATCTATCTCAGAAAAGCCATTGAATTGGCACCAGAGAATGAGCTCATTCAAAAGAACATTGCCTATATCGAACGCTGGCCAAATTAAAGTCATGAATAGAAAAAGGAAGATATTAGGGATTTTTATTGGATTTTATGGACTACTGCTAGCAGTAGTCACAGTCACCACAATAATTGATTTTACCCAACGCAATTTCGCTATATTGTTTACAGTTATAACGATTTGGCCTATAGGTCGTTTCTTTTTATTGCGCCACCCAGTTATTAGCGCTTGGCTAAATCGACAGGAGCACTAGCTTCACCGTTGATCTCCAGTTTGCTGATCCAGCAAATACTAAGTGCTATCGCAACAAAAGATCCAGCACCGACAGCCCAGCCACCATCACGATACAGATTGGTCAAACCAAGCGAAACTACAAAGACTAAGCAACTTAAGGCTACACAGCAAATAGCCAACCATTCCACTGCTCGCTTGGTTCTGACAGTGACAATCTGGGCTTGGGGTGCTGGAGTATCGCACTGCATGCATACCGTAGCCCTCTTCGCTAATGGTGTACCGCACTGCTTACAAAATATTCTAGCCAATTTTCTATTCCTCCTATGCAACCACTTACAGTTATCAACGATAAAAAACACTAAAAACACTGTCAAACATAGACCTTCAATTAACTTGATTTTGTACCAATTTTATCATTACTACAAAATAGCACCACTGATTTTTTTAGATTATACATTATTGCAAGAGGTAATAGTCTTAAAATTTATTCAATCATTTAAAGGAATAAAGTTGTTGTTTTCACCTAATCAGCAAGATTCTTCATTTTTTACTGGTTAATCTTGGTTTTTTATTTCCCCTTGCTTAGCTAAGGGCAATAGCTATAATAAAGGGTTGGTCCACAAAACAATTCAAGCGCAACGCGCATTTTCATCAACAACCAATTAAGTAAAGACCGTCCCAGCATCGTAAAACGGTCTTGCATGGAGTTTGTCAATGGCTACCAATCCGGGAGTTTTTATCACATTTGAAGGGATAGAAGGATGTGGCAAGACCACCCAAATTGCGCGGTTGGCAGACGTACTACGACAACAGCATTTAGCTGTACTAGTAACCAGAGAACCAGGGGGGTGCGCAATAGCCGACAAAATAAGAGCTATTCTGCTGGATTCTACCAACAGCGCCATCACTGCCGAATGTGAACTGTTATTGTATGCAGCAGCGCGCGCCCAGCATATCAGTGAAGTTATCAAACCAGCCCTGCAACAAGGAAATATAGTGTTATGTGATCGCTTTTGCGATGCCACTATCGCCTACCAAGGCTATGGTCGCCAGCTTGACGTCGCCACTATAGAACGGCTGAATGAATACGCCTGTCAAGGGATAGCTCCACAGATAACCATGTTGCTCGATCTAGACGTAACCACAGGTTTGACCAGAGCTAGGCAGCGCAATGCTAACGACCAAATACTTGATGAGGATCGTTTTGAAGCAGAATCTCTGGAGTTTCATCAACGTATCCGTGATGCCTACTTGAATTTGAGTCGCACCCAGCCCCAGCGCATACAAATTATAGATGCTACCGGCGATCAGGACAGCGTATTTGAGCGCATTGTAAACACGATCAATCCTCTACTGGCGCAAACAATCAAAAACATATCAACAACGAGCACAGGGCAATAACTACTATGACCTTTGCCCACATCATTGGCCACGAACGCCAAAAGAAACAACTTAAACAGGCCTGGTCATCCCAGAGGCTGGCTCATGCATATTTATTTACCGGCACAGAAGGTATCGGTAAACGTCTGATGGCAACAGCGCTAACCAGACTAATTTTTTGTGATCAGCAAACCGGCTGCGGCACCTGTAATTCGTGCCGTCGCCTTGACCACAACAATCATCCTGATCTGCATATATTGGAACCAGACGGCACACAGATAAAAATCGAACAGATCCGCCAACTGCAACAGGACTTAGCTCATTCCCCCTCAGAAGCACCGCGCCGGGTGTGTATTATTGACGATGCGGAAAAGCTCAATGCCGCTGCAAGTAACGCTTTGCTTAAAACCCTTGAGGAGCCACGAGAAAACACTCTCATCATCCTCATCTCATCCCACCATGAACAATTAATGGACACAATACGCTCGCGGTGCCAGCAACTGCCCTTTGCTCGCCTGCAGCAAAAAGCGATAGCTCAAGTGCTAGCAGAACACAACATAGACACCGACAACTCAACCAGTGACGGCAGCAATATTATCGCTGCGCTCGCAGCGGGCAGTCTCAAAAAAGCACTGGGCAGTGATAGAGAATTCTATTTTGCCCAGCGCCAAAAAATTTTAAAAGAGATATCCACCCTCACCCCTCTTAGTGTCGTACCAATGTTAGAGCTGGCAGAACAACTCGCCGACAACAAGGAACAGTTGGATAATTTGATCTGGGTACTCCTCAGCTACTATCGAGATATTTTCCTAATTATAAACAACGCATCACCAACACTCATTACTAATATCGACATGGAACAACAGCTGCGTATCCAAGCACGAAAAGAATCGCCATTATCCATCCAGCACAAAATAAATTCAATTTTGCATTGCCAGTATCAGTTACTGCGTAACGTGAATAAACAATTAGCCCTAGAGGTACTATTGTTGCGTTTAACGATGCCAAGCAGCTAATATTCTATTATATTTACTAAACTACGTTGCCTGTCAGTCGAGAATAAGTTAGATTGTTAGTTTAATAACGATTTAGAATTATTAAATTCATCAATCTGGTACAAGTGCAGCAACAATAATCCCAACATTCAATCAACTAACTAATATAAGCGATAAAATACGCGATGACACCTAACGAAGAACCCCCTATACAAACTATCAACGCCGCCGACACAACGCCAAGCGATGAAGCTGTCACAGATCAGGGCGAAGTACCCAACCCTGAAGGAAAGACATTAGTAACCATAAAGTTTCGCAGCGCTGGCAAACAATATGATTTTGACACTGTTGAATTCAATTTGAGTCTTGGCGACGAAGTTGTGGTGGAAACCAATAAAGGCAAAGCATTAGGCACAGTAGCTAGGTTCCCACGTTTCGTAGAAAAAGCTAACCTGCCTGCCGACTTGAAACCGATAATACGCATAGCTTCAGAAGCCGATATCAACATGGCGCGCATAAGCGCAGCCAAAGAAAATGAAGCGCACGAATACTGTCTTATACGTATCAGGCAGCGCAAGATGGATATGAAACTGGTTAAGGCAGAGTACTTATTCGATGGTTCGAAAATAATCTTCTATTTTACTGCTGACGGTAGAGTTGACTTCCGTGAGTTAGTCAAAGATTTAGCCCAATATTTTCACACCCGCATTGAGATGCGCCAGATTGGGGTGCGGGATGAAGCTAAACTATTAGGTGGCATTGGCATCTGTGGTCGCGAATTATGTTGTGGAACTTTTCTGACTGACTTTAATCCGGTCTCAGTACGTATGGCTAAACAACAAGGACTGGCACTTAATCCGACAAAAATATCTGGTCAATGTGGTCGGCTCTTATGCTGTCTTGGCTATGAATACGACAACTACTGCAAAATGGCAAAACAGCTGCCAAAGCAAGGCAGTAAATTAACTTTAGATGGCAAAACGGCTGAGGTTCTCTTCAGCCAAACCTTAGCGCAAACGGTTACCGTACGCTGTGAAGGCACAGTAGTCAGCAATATCCCCTTAGCTCAACTGAAAGCAGGCAAACTACAATCTACAAAAACTGATGAAATCAGTCCACCTAATGATTCCAACCTTGCGGATGAGAGCAAAGAAACAACTCCGGTGCCTAACCAAAAGAGCAACAGGCGCACCCCCCCCCCAACAGCACCTAAAGGGAGGAAAAATGAGCAGCGCAATCAACGCCCTAAACGCGCCATACCGACTGCGAATAGAGGAGAAGAGCAAGCTGTTCAAGCTAACAAGACCAGCCCAACACCGTCGAATCGGATCAACATAAAACCAACAGTCAGAGATGAAGCTTCTCCAGATGGGCTAAAACCCAGATCAAAAAACAGCCGGCGCCCACAACGACATAAAAAACCATCCGGCAACAGACAAGCGGGTAGTGAAACAAGTGCACCAAGCACACACACAAACCCAGAACAAGTGGCAAAAAGTCCAGTGCGTGAGCGCAGCAATAACCAGCCACAAACCAAGCAACCGCCAAGAAACGTCAAGAGTGACGACAAAACTCCGAATACAACGCAACCGGGGTCAACACCAGAGGGTGACAGCACCAGCACACCGAGCAAACGACGCAACCGTAATCGACGCAGACCAGTGCGCAAACCATAGCAGGAGCTACAATGAACAAGAAGAATTTCTACATCACCACCCCCATCTATTATGTCAATGATGTGCCCCACATCGGTCATGCGTACACAACTTTGGCATGTGACGTACTGGCACGCTACAAAAGAGCCCGTGGCTATGACGTATTCTTCTTAACCGGCACCGATGAGCACGGTCAAAAAGTTGAAAAAGCAGCGCAGGCTAACGGTGAGACCCCTCTTGAACTAGCAGATAGAGTAATGCAGCGGTTTGCCGCCCTGTGGAAGAAACTAAACATCGCCAATACTGACTTCATTCGCACTACGCAACAGCGCCACAAAGATGGAGTACAGAAAATATTTTCCAAGATTGAAGCCAGCGGAGATATTTACCTCGGCTATTATGAAGACTGGTATTGCACTCCATGCGAAACTTTTTGGACAGAGACCAACCTCATTGAGGGTTGTTGTCCTGACTGTGGTCGCCCTACGGACAAACTTAAAGAAGAATCTTATTTTTTTCGTATGAGTAAATATCAACAACAACTCATAGACCACATCGAAGCGCACCCAGGATTTATTCAACCACGTTCCCGGCGCAACGAAGTACTAAGTTTCGTCCGTGAAGGCTTGCGCGACCTGTCCATATCCCGCACCAGTTTTTCTTGGGGAATTCCGGTTCCCGGTAACGACAAGCACATCATTTATGTCTGGTTTGATGCCCTAAATAACTACATCACCGCCCTCGGATATCCTGAGGACAAGGACGGTAATTTTGAGAAATTCTGGCCGGCAAGTGTCCACGTCATCGGCAAGGATATTTTGCGTTTTCACACCGTTTACTGGCCCACCTTTCTGATGGCAGCAGGATTACCACTACCGGAGAAAGTTTTCGCCCATGGTTGGTGGACTGTAGAGGGCAAAAAGATGAGCAAGAGCTTGCAGAATGTAGTGGAACCCAACATGCTGGTAGACAAATACGGCATCGATCCAATTCGCTATTTCCTGTTACGCGAAGTACCGTTCGGGCTTGATGGCGATTTTTCTCACTCATCTTTAATCCATCGCATCAACTCTGATTTAGCCAACGATCTTGGCAATCTAATCAGTCGTTCTACCGCGATGGTAAATAAATACTTCGCGGGCATCTTGCCGCCAGCATACGCTGCAACTGAATTTGACCAGAAATTTATTGACCAGTTTCCAGAAAAATTAGCACTTATTGATCAACAAATGAATGGATTAGCTTTCAACAAAGCATTAGTAAGCATTTGGGAACTGGTACGCAGTGCCAACAAGTATATTGATGACACCGCGCCATGGGCTTTGGCCAAAGACAAAGAGCTACACCAGCAACTAGGCGGAGTAATGTATAATTTACTCGAGGCAATGCGCATAATCGGACTATTGGTATCACCGTTCATGCCCGACACTGGTGCCAGCATTATGGAGATCCTCGGTCAAGATAAAGACAACCTCACCCTTGATGGTCAGGATCAATGGGGTGGTTTAACTGCTGGTATCGCCATTGAAAAAGCTAAACCAATGTTTCCCCGTATCGTAGAGGATTAACTCTAACCCAATGGAACAAGCGACATTTATCGACACCCATGCACACCTTGACGGTGAACGCTTTCATGACGATCTTAACGACGTTATCCAGCGTGCGCATTCAGCACAAGTTCACGATATTATCACTATCGGTTGTGATCTTGAAAGTTCGCAAGCCAGCATAAATCTGAGTGAGCGTTACGCCAATATATATGCTGCCGTCGGCGTTCATCCTCACGAGGCGGCACAGGTAACACCAGATATCATTACTCAACTTGCGCTGCTAGCCAAGCATGAGAAAGTGGTGGCTATTGGCGAAATCGGTTTAGATTATTACCGTAACCATTGCCCCCACAACCAGCAACAACTGGCATTCCGTCAGCAAATCCTCTTAGCTCAGCAATGCAAGTTACCAATAGTGGTGCATGATCGCGAAGCCCATGCCGACATATTACAGATAATAAAAGAGGAAAACGCTGGTTGTAACGGTGGCGTTTTTCACTGTTTCAGTGGAGATTTGGCTATGGCCAAGCAGTGTATTGAGCTTGGTTTCTATTTATCCTTCACTGGAGCTATCACCTACCCCAAAAACAATGAGATCCGCGAGATCATCGGTCACATACCAACCGAACATCTATTAATTGAAACCGACTGCCCTTATCTGGCACCACAACAATGGCGCGGCAAACGCAACGAACCAGCTTATGTGGTCAAAACAGCGGAACAAATTGCCCAGATAAAACAGCTCACCCTAGAAGATATCGCCCGGATTACCACCCTGAATGCTCACCGTCTATTTGGCATTGGCACGGTGGATCAATCGGGCAAAATTGCCTATCGCATCCGCAACTCGCTATATCTCAACATTACCAATCGCTGCACCAATAGTTGCATCTTCTGCGCAAAGTTTCGCGATTTCAATGTCAAGGGGCATCAACTTAAACTCGACCACGAACCAGACTTTACCGAAGTGATAGCGGCAATTGGCGACCCCACAGCATATGATGAGGTAGTATTTTGTGGTTACGGTGAACCACTGCTGCGGCTGGAATTAGTTAAACAGTTGGCGCACTGGTTGAAACAACACCAAGCAACAGTACGCATCAATACAGATGGACAAGCTAATTTAGTTTACAAACGCAACATCCTCCCCGAGCTACACGGCTTGGTCGATGAGATATCAATTTCCCTGAATGCACCAGATGCCGAGCACTATCAACAAATTTGTCACTCGACATTCGGCGTTGAAGGATATTCAGCAGTACAACAATTTATCAAATTAGCTGCCGCAAGCATCCCCAAAGTTATCGCTACAGCGGTTACCGTCCCCGGCATTGACATAGCCGCCTGCGCACGCATATGCCAAGAGATTAGCGTAGAATTTCGCCCTAGAATTTATAATGAGCTAGATTAACAATCCAACTCTAACCAGCTGTAAGTAAAAGGAGTAACATTAAATGACTCAAAGTCCATGGGAACCTCGTCAAGATCCACTCGAACAGGCACTGCGTCTGCTCGCCAAAAAAATAAAAAGTCAGGGTGGGCCACCTAAAAAACTTGTCGCCTTGATAATAATCGTTATTCTGCTAGTAATTGGCGGAAAAAGCGCCCTGTATGAAGTTGACACTGAGGAAACTGGGGTACTACTTCGTCTGGGCAAAGCGATAGGTACGATAGCGCCAGGACTACACGTCAAGTTACCTTTTGGCATTGATCAGATCTATCTGGTAAAAACC
The DNA here is from genome assembly GCA_964536375.1 of uncultured Desulfuromonas sp. Taxonomy (GTDB): domain Bacteria; phylum Desulfobacterota; class Desulfuromonadia; order Desulfuromonadales; family Desulfuromonadaceae; genus Desulfuromonas. The sequence continues at coordinate 26,484 of CAZHXF010000023.1, forward strand.
GGGCGAGTACTCAAAGAAGAATTCGGCTTCCGCACCGAGCAGGCAGAAGTACGCTCTAGCTATAGCTCTCAAGACTTCAGTGCGGAATCGTTGACCCTCACCGGCGACCTCAACGTCAGCGATATAGAATGGATTGTCCAATATCAAATCATTGAGCCAGAAAAATTTCTATTCAACATTGCTGACCCGCGCGCAACCGTTCGTGATCTTTCTGAAGCAACAGTACGCAGTGTAATTGGCAATTCCAATGTTTCGCAGGTGTTGACTACCGAACGTGCTGATTTGGCGTTAAAAGTAGAGGATGAACTACAAAAGATACTCAACAGTTATGACATAGGTATCCGTATTGTAACCGTTAAGTTCCAGGATGTTAATCCACCCGAGCAGGTAAAAGCTGCGTTTAACGAGGTAAATGAGGCTGAACAACAAAAAGAAAGCCTCATTTTTCAAGCTAGAGAACAATACAACAAGGAAGTACCAAAAGCACGCGGCGTTGCCAAAAGTCGCATCCTTGAAGCTGAAGGTTACGCACTGGCGCGGATAAACCGTGCCAAAGGTGAAGCACAACGCTTCAACGCCATTGTCAAGGAATACCGTAAAGCCCCCGAGGTTACGCGCAAACGCCTGTATTTGGAAACCATGGATAAAGTACTACCCAAAGTTAAGGAGCTATACGTAGTGGATAACAAAAATGCCGGAATAGTCCCATTATTACCTCTCGGTACAGGTTCAATAGGAGGTGCTAAATGAAAAAATTTATTTTACCTCTAATAATAGTACTGTTGATAGTCGCTCAAAGTGCTTTTTTTGTAGTTAACGAGGCTGAACAAGCAATAGTAACGGAATTCGGCAAACCGGTTGGCGATATTTATACTGCGGGGATTCACTTTAAGATTCCAATCATTCAGGATGTACATCGTTTTTCCAAGCGCATTCTCACCTGGGACGCAGACCCGAATCAAATACCCACCAGTGACAAAAAATACATCTGGGTTGACACAACTGCGCGCTGGCGCATTGTTGATCCATTATTGTTTTTTACCACGGTAGCAACTGAACGCGGAGCTCAAGGTCGTCTTGATGACATCATAGACTCGGTAGTCAGGGATGCAGTTTCCGGCCATCTGTTAACTGAACTGGTTCGTGGTGATAATTATCAACCCGGCGAATCAAAAGAGAATCCTCAAGAAGAGATAAAAGTTCTTGGTCGTGAGTTAGTTGGACGCGACCAGATTCTCAATGATATTGTGGCAACAGCCAAGAAAAGCACCCCAGAATATGGCATTGAACTTATTGATGTACAGATTAAACGTATCAATTATGTTGAACAGGTGCGTAAACGGGTTTATGAACGGATGATCTCAGAACGCAACAAAGTTGCGGCACAATATCGCTCAGAGGGTGAAGGGGAAAAAGCTGACATCCTCGGGCAGATGCTGAAGGAATTGAAAAAAATTAGCTCTGAATCCTATCGCCAAGCAGAAGAAATTAGAGGTGATGCGGATGCCGAAGCAACCGCTATCTATGCAGCTGCCTATAATCAGGAGCCAGCCTTCTATAGTTTTTTACGCACACTTGAATCATATCAAGTAACAGTTGGCAGCAATAACCACCTTATTCTGTCCACAGACAACGATTATTACCACTTTATGCAACAAGCAATTCCTAAATAATCACGACGGCAAAAAAGTGTGCCTAGGTAAATTTACACTAGCACACTTTTTTGCCATACAATCACTTGAGGTGAGACATATTTAAGGTTATAATACAAAAAACCGTTGGCAGTTTACTCCATATATAGAGGTTGCCGTGCTTACATCCAGACATAGCCAAAACAAGAAACTTATAACCATCGTTCTTGCCCTATTGGCTTTCACCTTAACAGTTATACCTGTTGGAGCTGCAAAACTGCTTAATTCTACACCTGTAGCTAATTATCAAGTTGTAGATCTCAGTGCTGATTCTACCGACAGCCAAGACCTTGTTGATGTTAATGGGGGCATTAAGAATTTCAGTTTCACCCCAATCAGAGGTCACGCTATCGTATATTTTCTTGATGGCAATCAAACTGTTTTACAGGCCATAGAAACTGAAGTAAACAGCGGTCAGTCCTTTAGACATGGTCATGTCGGAGAATTTGACACTACAGTCAACATCGGTGGTCTGAGTAATGTTCAAAGCGTAACCGTTGAATTTGTAATGGATCGGTTTTAACTGCTAACTACCACCTCTTACCTCGATATACCATCAGCAGCTGTCTCTATGAGATAGCTGCTGATTTCATTTGGCGACTAACAACAACTAAAATCAGCCATAAGGATACTGCTATGCGCAACTTATTCATTATCGCCCTGCTTACTTTCATCATGAGTTTGTCGGGCTGTACCTCACCACCAAGCAGCGAAGACATTAAACGGCAAATAGCCAAACATGTATTACAAGATGGTAGAGATAAAATATTTATTTTCGAGAATTTTCAAAAGATAAACGGATTAGCCACCAAGGATGGTAGCTATATTGTTGAAGTAAGCTATGAGCTGGTGTTCAGAAAAGGGCTGAATGAGCTAACACATGAACTGAATACCACAGAATCACCACTAGTTGCCCTTGGCACAGGCTTGGAGATTATGACTCAACTGTTGCAGTATGGGCAATTCGAAGCGGGCGAGCGCCTGCCGTATCACGAGAAACACCAGCTGGTAAAAACCGAACAGGGATGGCGACTCGCCAGCGATTTCAATCTTGATTAGTTTATTCCAGCGCGGATATGGCCGCCAACCCGCTTAAATTAGAATTTATCGACTTTGGCTCTCCGGAGTACAAAACTTGAGCTATACCTGAAGCGATTACCGTAAGATTTTTTTGCACCTGAACCATGGCTGATGTAGTTCCGGCAGCAGTTACCTCAACTTGCTGAGCTATTAAGCGCTGGGCATCCAAAGAAGAAGTCCCACTAATACTTACCTTGAGATTTTTTATCTTTCCATCAGCAACTACTATATTTGCCCCATCCATGATAAGGGCAAAATCAGTTTCATGTAAATTTTTTATAGCAACTTCATGCACACCGTCGGCAGAAAATCTTACTAAATTTGGCACTTGCAGCTCAATCTCCAGGGCCTGTTTCATGCACAATGAAGCATCATTATCAATCCTCAAGCTGTGGTCTGTTATTTTGGTTATTACGTGCTTCAGTAAATTGCTATCACCACGCACCGTACACTTATTCTTGGTACCAGCCATGATAGTAACAGTGTAAGCACCATGCACCGCAATTTCATTAAAACCATTAAGAACCCGCTGCACCTCTGCCGTCTTACCATTACCTTCTATACAATCAGACGAATGTTGCCAGGCAAAACTAAAACTGGAAAATAGAAATATAATGCCAATAGAATACAAACATATTTTCTTACTAATCATCCGTTGCATATCAATCTCCTTTTTAGTGCCAACAACTAACAAACTAACCAGCGACCTGTGTTTTGGTAAAAATTGCATAAAAAGGGATACCCAATTGCGCAAAATTTTCCCGACCACCCTCTTCACGGTCTACCAAGGTTATAACCCCAAGAACTTCCAGACCTTCTGCGCGCGCGCGCTCAATCGCCTTGACTGATGACCCTCCAGTGGTCACTACATCTTCGACAATAACTACTTTTGCACCCGGCGGTACATTTTTGCGCCCCTCAAGCCATTGACCGGTACCGTGACCTTTGGGTTCTTTACGGATAATAAAAGCGGGGATGGGTGTACCTTCCAACGAGCTAATCATTGATGTAGCTGTAGCGATAGCATCAGCTCCCAGTGTTAACCCACCTACTCCTTCGACAACATCAGAAAAATTACTTAATGCCGCGTAAAATGCACGTCCTACCAACACCGAACCACGCGGGTGCAAAGTGGTTTGTTTACCGTCGAAATAGAAATTACTTTTTCTACCGGATGCCAACGTCACCTCACGTTGCTCATAGGATAATTCCCGAACAATTCCCATCAGCTCTGTCCGTTCTTGTTCAAGCATGGTGCTACTCCTTAAAAAACACTCTAAAATTACCAAGTAAGATAAAAATACTAAAATAATCCCAATTGTTTATCATCTTTTAGCCGCGGAAATTTAACCGGGTAGTCACCACTGAAACAGGCAGTACAGAACTGACCGTTACAGCTACCATCACCGCAACCACCGGTAGCTGTATGCAGTCCATCTACGGACAAATAACCAAGGCTGTCCGATGTTACATAGCGGTTTATCTCTTCAACGGTATGCGACGAGGCAATAAGTTCAGTTCTGGTTGGAGTATCTATACCATAATAACAGGGATATCTCACCGGTGGGCTGGAGATACGCAGGTGTACCTCTGTAGCTCCGGCATTACGAATCATTTTGATAATTTTACGTGCAGTGGTACCACGCACAATTGAATCATCAACTATCACAACCCGTTTACCCTCAATAACCTGGCGCACTGGATTGAGCTTAATTTTAACGCCAAAGTGGCGAATTGACTGCTGTGGCTCGATGAAAGTACGCCCCACGTAGTGGTTTCTTATCAGCCCAAGTTCAAACGGTAAACCTGACTGTTCAGCATAACCAATAGCCGCCGGAACTCCAGAATCGGGGATAGCCACCACTACATCTGCTTCTACAGGATATTCCCGCGCCAGCTGCCGACCATATTCTTTGCGCACATTGTATACCTCGCGACCAAAAATAGTGCTATCAGGACGGGCAAAGTATATATATTCGAATATACATGGTGAAGGATTGACTTTATCGAAAAAATGAAATGAATGGAGTCCATCTTTATCGACAACAATCATTTCACCAGGATCAAGTTCACGGATAAATTCTGCTTCAATTAAATCCAGGGCGCAAGTCTCAGAGGCAACCACGTAGGCACCATCCAGTTTACCCAGAATCAGGGGACGAAAACCATTGGGATCACGCACCGCAACCAAGCGAGTTTCAGTTAGGAATACCAAGCTATACGCCCCACGTACCCGCTTCAAGGCATCTACAACCCGGTCGGCAAGACTATCACTCTGGGCCCTGGCCAACAGATGAATAATAACCTCGGTATCGGCTACAGTAGAAAAAATAGAGCCCATGTGTTCCAACTCATTGCGCAATTCCTGCGCATTAACCAAATTACCGTTATGTGCTACGGCAATGCTGCCGCGCACGTAATCAACCATAATAGGCTGACAGTTTTTTATATCGTTACCACCGGCTGTTGAATAGCGTACATGACCAATTGCAGCACTGCCAGACAGCTCATCAAAGACCTTATTGTCCCGAAAAGCATCAGCTACCAGCCCCATCTTTTTATAGGCGCGCAATGTAATGCCATCAGAGGCGACAATGCCACAACTTTCCTGACCACGATGCTGCAGTGCATACAGCCCTAAGTAAGTCAAATTTGCCGCTTCTGGATGACCATATATACCAAAAACGCCGCATTCTTCTTGTAATTTATCAAACATATAAGTTGTTCTCCAGGCAGATTAGCTATATATCTACAGCAAATTTTCGCGAATAAATGTTATGGCGTTACGGTATAACCATAAACCCATCCCATCTTCCGGCAGTTGTTCACGCGTCCAGCGCGGATGATGGGTGCGATGTACGTAAGCTTCCGGATGTGGCATCAAACCAAACAGGCGCCCACTAGGATCACACACCCCAGCAATAGCCGCCACAGAACCATTAGGATTCAGCGGGTAGCTCATCGTAGGTTCCTGATATTCTGCATCGCAATACTTCAACGTGACCAGATGATTAGCTTCAATCTGCTCCAACACCTGTTCAGATTCTGTCACAAACTTGCCCTCGCCGTGACGTACCGGCAAATAAATCCCCTGCAACCCTTTGGTAAACACACAGGGGGACTCTACATCAACTTTAAGATATGTCCAGCGATCTTCAAAGCGACCACCATCATTAAATGTCAGGGTGCAACTTTGCTGTTGGCCAGAGATTGCTGGCAGCAAGCCCATTTTAACCATCAGTTGAAAACCGTTGCACACTCCCATTACCAGCTTACCAGCAGCAATAAACTCTAAAATGTGATCGGCTATAGTTTTATCTGATCCGGCAACCTTTGCATTTTGCAGACGATTAGCCCCAGCCTTTGCACTACCTAAGTCATCACCATCAAGAAAACCACCAGCAAAATTCAAAAAATGATAGTCATTCAGATTAACTTCACCAGCCAGCAACCGCGATATATGGACAATATCAGCAACTTCCGCTCCCGCTAAACGACAAGCATTGGCGACTTCACGCTCACAGTTTGTCCCATTGCCGGATATAACAATTGCCCGCACCGCAGATTGTTTCTTCTCGGTTGCCATATTTACAACTCCCTCAGAGGCGCTTGCCAGGCCTCTTTTAATACCGAATTATCACGTTCTATAATGACATCACCATGCAAACCAATTATCTGCACTACTGGTTCTGTAGTTACCACACCAATCTTAGAAAGATCCTGCCCAGTAAATAATTTTTCAAAATCTTCGCTCTTATCCGGAGCTACCGTCACCAATAAGCGACTTTGCGATTCTGAATAGAGTATTTCCAGATCATTGAGCTCACCCTGCGTGCTAATACAGCGCAGATCAGCCTGAACACCAAAACCACCAGAAAAAGCCGTTTCAGCCACAGCAACACCCAACCCACCATCAGACAGGTCATGACAAGAAGCAATTAAACCCGCCTGTTGCGCGCGGTTAATCGTGCGATAACGCCGCAGTGCGCTGGAAGCATCAACCTTGGGCACACAGTTACCGACAAACCCAAGTTGTGTGTACAACTCTGACGCACCCAGTTCAGCCTTGGTAACCCCTAGTAAATATACGGCATCTCCGGACCGTTTAACATCCATACTGGTAGTGAGACGAACATCTTCTACCTTGCCAATGACGGAGAACAGTACAGTTGGAGGGATGGAAATCTTGGTGTCACCGATCTGATAATCGTTCTTCATAGAATCTTTACCAGAAATCAATGGCACCCCGAAGGCCAAGCAGTATTCATATAATGCCTTATTGGCGCGCACAAGTTGTGCAGCCTTATATTCACCATCGGGAGTACGCTCGCTTTTGACCGGGTCGCACCAGCAGAAATTATCTAAACCAGCAACATGGTCAACATTGCCACCAACCGCTACATAGTTACGCAATGCTTCATCAATAGCGCAAGCCATCATGTGATAAGTATCAATATCGCTGTAGCGTGGACAAATGCCATGCGCCGTGGTGATACCGACAAAGGAATCAAACAGCGGGCGGACAACAGCACCATCTGCCGGACCATCATTATCAATGCCAGTTAGTGGCTTCTGCACCGTAGCACCCTGCACTTCATGATCGTAGCGCCGCACCACACACTCTTTAGAGCATACATTTAGGCTGGACAGCAGCAGCTCCAAAGCCTCAGCAACATCTGGCAATTCAGACAGCGCAGGTTCGGGATATTGCTTGATCTCCCACTTCGCGGGTATCTGCATCTGCGGAGCCCCCTCGTGAAGGAACTCCATCGGCAAATAAGTCGCCGTCTTGCCTTCATAAAGGCAATGATAGTAACCAGAAGCATTAAACTGACCGATGTCTGTCGCTTCGACATCCATATCGCGAGCCAAAGCTAGAAATTCATCCAAATCTTTCGGCGGCACAGCAATAGTCATGCGTTCCTGAGCTTCAGAGATCAAAATCTCCCATGGTTGTAACCCGGCATATTTAAGTGGTATACGATCTAGGTGCATCTCAAAACCGCCGGTTTCTTCACCCATTTCACCCACGGATGAGGACAAACCACCAGCGCCATTGTCGGTAATAGAAGTGTATAAACCACGATCACGGGTAATTAACAGAAAATCAAACATGCGCCGTTGGGTAATCGGGTCACCAATCTGTACTGCTGTTACCGGAGAAGCCTCATTGAGCTCTTCGGAGGAAAAAGTTGCGCCATGGATACCGTCTTTACCCACACGCCCACCAACCATAATAATGTGATCACCAACATCAGCCTTTTTCTCATGACCTGGACGACCATGGAGTTGGGCCGGCATCAATGCTGCGCTACCGCAGTACACCAAGGGCTTGCCAGCGAAGCGATCATCAAAAACCAGCGAACCATTAACCGTAGGGATACCACTCTTATTGCCACCGTGTTCCACCCCTTCGACGACACCTTCAAATATGCGCCGTGGGTGTAATAGACGAGGAGGTAACGATTTGGCATAAAATGGCGAGGCAAAACAGAATACGTCGGTATTAAAAATAAGGCGTGCCCCTCTGCCGGTGCCGAAGGGGTCGCGATTAACCCCAACTATACCAGTCAGTGCGCCGCCATAGGGATCGAGAGCACTGGGTGAGTTGTGCGTCTCCACCTTGTAGACCATGCTCCACTCATCAGTAAATTCTATAACCCCAGCATTATCCTTAAACACCGACAGGCAGATATCTTTGTCACCCTTGGCCGCACGAATATCGCGAGTAGCACCTACTATGTAGGTTTTGAACAATGAATCAATAATTTCGACTTGACCATTTTCATCTTCATAAGTGATCTTGGCTGAAAAAATCTTATGCTTGCAGTGTTCACTCCAGGTTTGCGCCAGCGCCTCTAACTCGGCATCAGTAAGTTTGCAACCAACACCGGCAGATGCGCGCTGTTGCTGCACTTGCGGGTCGGCAATAAACTGCTGAATTTTATGCATCTCTTCGAGATTTAGCGCCAGCATACCATCGCGACTGATCTGCATTAATTGCTCATCACTTACTTCGAGATCAATTTCACAAATCTGTGGAGTAGCACTGTTGATTACCCGTGGTGGCTGCGCGGGCAAACCCTGTTCGGTGTCAAATTCTGCCCGACTGATAACTGTCCAGCGCTGAATTAAACCATTGGCAAGAAAACCACTGGCAATCTGCTCTGCGATATCTTTGTCAATATCTCCGCGCAGCAAATATTGGACTGAGGTATACACAGCTTCGTCAGCAGCAAAGGGACGATTAGTCAAATACTGAATTGCTTCGCGCGCTGTACGACCGACATTGTCAGTAACCCCAGGACGAAAACCAACTTCAACTAATAGGTCAAAATCATCAGCTAAAGGTTTGTTGATAGCGTAATGCTGAACAATCGGGTCGCTAAACGGCCCCTTAGCGGCAGCCTGTAATTCTGCCTGCGTCAAGTCGGCATCCACAGTATACACATCTATGGTCCGGACCTGAGTAAGTTCAATATCAAGATGCTCACTGATTTCACGGCGCACCCGCTCTCCACGAGCATCGCGCACACCATCCTTTAAGCCTACGACCACTCTGTTGGCAATCCTATTAGCCATGTTTTCTCCTTAGCAGGAAAATGATTGGAATTTTCAACTTATTGCTAGCATAGAGTCAAAACAGCGACTTACCTGCTGCGGTGCTCCGGTAATCATTTGTGGCTGGCAAACATTTTGTAGCTGTAACACAGAAAGCACACATTGTTGTGCCAAACTGGGAGTATTGTTGGTTTCACTTAAATGAGCTAGAAATACTGCCTCCAAACCATCCCACAACAACCGTTGAATTAATTCTGCACCATCAGTGTTGGACAGATGTCCATGTTTACTTTTTATCCTCTGTTTTACATCCCAAGGATATGGACCATCACGTAACATATCCTCATCGTGATTAGTCTCAATAATCAATGCTCGGCACTGTCTTAGCCGTTGTTGAACCAGACGTGTAGCAATACCCAGATCTGTAGCCACACCGATTTTACCTGCAATCGTGTCAACAGTAAAACCCACCGGAGCTACGGCATCGTGCGTTATAGCAAATGAGTTAACCTCGATATCTCTACAGGTAATAGATTGACCTACATCAAAGAAACAATGATTTATCTCACCAACCTTGGGCAACATAGCATAAGTTTCTCGATGAATATAAATAGGCACACCATAGCGGCGTGATAGCGGACCGATGCCGCGACAATGATCAGAATGTTCATGGGTAATAAAAACAGCATCTAGGTCGGCAATATCAACACTTATATCCGCCAGCCTTTTACTAAGTTGTAACGCAGAAAGACCAGCATCAATCAGAATACGGGTCTTCTCACTTTCTATATAAATAGAATTGCCCTTACTCCCACTTGCCAATTGACATACACGCACGGTTAGCCCTCCAGCGATTGCGCAAGTAACTCAAGGAATAAACAGCTTAAAATAGATTGAATTTGCTCAGGGTATACCGGAAATGCAACCTATCATCAAGTAAAAACAGGAGTTTTTTTTATGGGTGCAAACCATAATGTAAATCTTAATAATAGCCTGCTATAAAAGAGCAACATTTGCACACGATAACACCTTGACGAAACGCCACCTTCTTTATATGATTCCAAACGGTTGTGCTGTGGTCAGTGCAACAAAATAGTTTTATTACGCCAGTGTAATTTTAATTAAATTCAAGGAGGAGCTCAATGTCAGCTCAAGTTGCCATCAATGGTTTTGGTCGTATTGGCAGAAACGTTTTTCGCGCGGCACTAAACAACTCTGATTTCAACATAGCCGCAATTAACGATTTAACCGATCCGGCAACCATTGCCCACCTACTCAAATACGATTCTGTTCATGGAACTTTTGCTGCTCACGTTGATTTTGATGACCATCATCTAATTGTCAACGGTTGCCCAATAAAAGTTTACTCCGAAAAAGACCCCGTCAATCTGCCCTGGGCCGAACTGGGAATCGATATAGTTGTTGAATCAACAGGTCGCTTCCGTTCACACGCTGACGCATCCAAGCACATTACGGCTGGCGCCAAAAAGGTTATCATCAGTGCCCCCGGAAAAAATTCTGACATAACCGTAGTCAAAGGGGTTAACTTCAGCGATTACGACCATGAAAAACATCATATTATCTCTAACGCATCATGTACAACAAACTGTCTAGCACCGGTGGCTAAGCTACTCCTTGATAGCGTCGGCATCGATCACGGCAGCATGACTACTATCCACTCCTACACCAACGATCAAAAGATCCTTGACTTCCCCCATGAGGACCTCCGCCGTTCCCGTGCTGCGGCTATTTCCATGATCCCCACAACTACCGGGGCAACAAAAGCAGTAGAGATGGTTATTCCTGAACTGCAGGGTAAACTAATGGGACTATCAGTCCGGGTACCAACTCCAAATGTTTCACTAGTTGATCTAGTAATTGATACAGAACGCCCTACCAGCGTAGAAGAGATCAATCAATTGATGCTTAACGCTGCCAACACTAACCTGGTAGGCGTTCTCGAATACTGCGATGAACCTCTAGTGTCTTGTGACTTCAACGGTCATGCGGCTTCGGCCATTTTTGATTCACTATCTACTATGGTACTCAATGGCACTATGGTAAAAGTCTTACTGTGGTATGACAATGAGTGGGGTTATTCAGAACGCATTGTCGACCTGCTGTCCATGATAGCTGGCAAATTAGACAAGTAATTTACGGACACCAAGTGTGGGAGTTCAATTCAATGCTCAACAAGGTATCAATCAGCGACCTCGACTTGCGCGGCAAACGTATTTTTTGTCGTGTCGATTTCAACGTCCCTCTCGATGCAGATCAGCACATAACCGACGACACCAGAATTATTGCTGCACTACCGACAATTCGCTACATTCTAGACCATGGTGGCAAGCTAATTCTCGCTTCCCACCTGGGGCGCCCCAAAGGTAAAGTGCAAGACAAAATGAGTCTGGCGCCAGTGGCGATGCTACTTGCTAAACTTCTCGGTATTCCAGTTACCATGGCTCCAGACTGTATTGGAGCTAGAGTAGAAACCTTAATAGCAGCCATGGCTGAAGGTGATATTATTCTGCTAGAAAACCTACGTTTTCACCTTGAAGAGGAAAAAAACGATGCAGGATTCAGTGCCAAACTAGCTAAGTTAGCTGAACTCTACGTCAATAATGCATTTGGTACCGCCCATCGTGCCCACGCATCCACTGAGGGTATCACTCACTTTCTTAAACCAGCAGTTGCCGGCTTTCTTATCGACAAAGAGCTACAATACCTTGGTCAAGCTTTGGAACAGCCACAACGCCCCTTTGTTGCTATACTAGGCGGAGCCAAAGTTAGCGACAAAATCACCGTAATCAACAACTTACTTGATAAAGTAGATGCGTTATTGATTGGTGGAGGCATGTCTTATACCTTCTTGAAAGCTCAAGGATATTCAGTAGGCACCTCATTGGTAGAAAACGACCAAACAGGTTTGGCCTTACAATTGATTGAAAAAGCAAAAGCGCAAGGTGTATCTCTGTTGCTACCCCAAGATCACATTGTAGCCCCTGTTTTCGACAAAGATGCTCCGGCAACTATCTGTGACAATGATAATTTTCCTGCGGATCAGATGGGTTTGGATATCGGGCCCAAAACGGTACAACTCTACGCACAACAGATAGTTGAGGCAGGAACCGTAATATGGAATGGGCCAATGGGAGTTTTTGAATTCCCAGCTTTTGCCAACGGTACTTTTAAAACGGCAGAAGCTTTGGCAAACTCTAAAGCAATTTCCATTATTGGCGGCGGAGACTCAGTTGCGGCAGTTAATCAAGCAGGATTAAATGACAAAATGACCCACATTTCTACCGGCGGTGGTGCATCGCTGGAGTTTCTCGAAGGGAAAATTCTTCCCGGCATTGCAGCACTTACCGATAAATAAATTGATCAGGAGCCACACCTTATGCGCAAACCGCTCATTGCTGGTAACTGGAAGCTAAATAACAACATAGCTGAATCAGTAAAACTAGCCACTGCTATCATCGAAAGTCTAGGAACTAACCAAACAATTGATATTGTCATTGCGCCAGTATTTACTGTTCTGTCCAGCGTTTCCCCGCTGTGTGTCGGCAGCAGCATTAAAGTTTCCGGACAAAATTGCCACTGTATTGATTCGGGTGCTTACACCGGTGAAATATCTGCTCCCATGCTAGTAGATGCAGGCTGTAGCCATGTCATTATCGGTCATTCTGAGCGAAGACATTTTTTCAAAGAAACTGACCATTTTATCAATGCAAAATGCCACGCTGCATTAAAGTCGGGCTTAGCACCAATCATCTGTGTTGGCGAAACCGAGACTGAACGTGACAGTGGAGAACTATTTGATGTTATCAGTCGACAAGTAACACTGGCACTCAATGAAGTCACCCAAGCACAATTACAGCAGGTTGTCCTTGCCTATGAGCCGGTATGGGCTATCGGTACCGGCAAAACGGCTTCCAGCGATGAGGCTGCCGAAGTTCATTCATTTATCCGTGGTATTCTGGCTGGATTATATAACCAGCAGTCAGCCAATGCCGTCCGCATTATCTACGGCGGCAGTGTCAAACCTGGCAATATTGGTGAATTGATGGCTGAAGCAGATATTGACGGAGCTCTAGTTGGTGGGGCAAGTTTGAATGCTACAGATTTTAGCGCCATAGTAAACTATCCTAAGACATTGAAGGTAGCACCAGCCTAAAGTCAAGAAAACTATGCTTGGCATTACCAACATGCCGTGTTATGTTTCGTCGTTCTTTTTTTTGACAATTAGAGCAAAGACACTAATCAGCTACACAGATTTCAAATTTTTTCGTAATCGAAACATCAGGAGAAACAGCATAAATGACAACTTTTCTACTAACCGTACATATCATTGTCAGCATAGCTCTAATCATCATAGTTTTACTACAAGCCGGAAAAGGTGCAGATGCAGGCGCTTCTTTTGGTGGTGGTGCCAGTCAGACAGTATTTGGAGCTTCCGGCAGCCGTACATTTATGAGCAAATTGACAACCAGTGTGGCGTTTATTTTCATGCTCACCAGCCTGTCACTGACTTACTTCTACGGTAAACCAGGTGCTGACAGCCTAATGCCAGACCAGGTGCAAGTAGCCCAGCCACTAGCTCATCAACAAGCCGATGCTGCTGATAGCACAAAATAAATATCTTCATCGCTGTAATTCTATATTGACAGCTGATTGGTAAATCCGTATAAATGCATAAAATTCATGCCGAAGTGGTGGAACTGGTAGACACGCACGCTTGAGGGGCGTGTGACTTAAC
>CAZHXF010000024.1:0-11213 GCA_964536375.1 uncultured Desulfuromonas sp.
AAAAGAAAAAGGGGTCAGGTCTTGAATTGCAATATTTCAGCATAAGATGACCTGACTGCTAGTGGTCATATCATGCTTAGATTGCTATAAGAATGTTGCATTCCAAGACCTGACCTGTCCCTTTTTCGGCATTCCGTTTAGTGTCAGTGCAGCCGTTGGCTTTATCGCACTTTCAGGTGTCGCGGTACTCAACGGTCAAGTATTTATCTCAGCCATTCGCAACCAAGTGGCTGAAGGTTTGGCTTTGCAACAAGCGGTGGTTGTCGCCGCCAAACAACGCCTTATACCCGTGTTGGCAACAGCCATCACCGATGCTGTTGGTTTCCTCCCTATGGCGTTGTCATTAGGTGTTGGTGCCGAAGTGCAACGGCCACTTGCTAGTGTGGTTGTTGGTGGGGTGCTTACTTCGACGTTGTTGACGTTGTTGACGTTGTTTGTGATGGTGAATGGGCGGAAGGCTGCTAAGGTTGAAGAGGTGTGAGTTAGGCTCTTTAACTGGCTATAACTATAGATTGAATAATAATGGCGCGAAGCATGATTAATTATGTTTCGCGCCATTTTTGTTTGTGGTCAAGTAATAAACTGTTATTATTTGTGGAACTATTTATTGACAAATTAATGGGAACGTTTATGCTTTTCGCATGAACGTCATTGCATTGAAATATCTTGATAAATATATCAGAAAAAGTCGGGATGCTGCTGTTCAGTTAAGAGCTTGGCATCATGAAACAGACTCTGCTGAATGGGCTGACTCAACGGATATTAAAAACCGCTATGCTTCAGCTAGTTTTCTTGAAGACAATATTGTGGTTTTTAATATCAAGGGTAATCACTACAGGTTGGTGGTCAAGGTAGACTATGCGCGAGGAATTGTACGAATTAAGTGGTTTGGAACTCATGCCCGTTATACGGCAGAGTTGAAACAGAAGAAGAATTTACGTTTTCAAGATTATTGAGGTGGCATTATGGACGGACTAAAAATTATTAAAACAGAACAAGCCTACGACGCTGCCCTCGAAGAATTGGATCAACTTCTTGAACGTGATCCTTTGCCTGACACACCAGAGGCTGATCGTCTTGACGTGTTGGCTTTGTTGATCAAAACGTATGAGGGTGAGCATTACAAAATTGAACTACCTGACCCTGTGTCAGCTATCAAATTTCGTATGGAACAAGCAGGTCTAAAAAATCAAGACCTTGTTCCCTTCATTGGTAGCAAGAGCCGGGTGTCAGAAATTTTAAATGGCAAGCGAGATTTAACCCTGAAGCAAGCTCGTGCTCTTCATCATGGCTTAGGGCTTCCCGCTGAGGTGATGTTGCAAGAATTTGCACCTGCTCTCACTGTTGAAGACCCAACCATTGAATGGGAGAAATTCCCTGTCAATGAAATGATAAAGCGTGGTTGGTTGAGTTTTGCAGGGTCGCTAAAAGAGGCACACCTTCGTGCCGAAGAGTTGGTACGTCCTTTTCTTGAATCAGTAGAACTCTCGCCAGTGATTTGTCGGCGTGGTCAGGGTGGGGAGAAAGATCCTTATGCGTTGTTAGCCCTGCGCGCTGGGGTTTACCATAAAGTTTCAAGCAAGAAATTGAATCGATCATTTGTAGCAGAGGATTTAACCGCTGAAGTGGTGCAAGGCTTGGTGAAATTGAGTGCTCTTGAACACGGTCCAGCCATGGTTGTGGAGTATTTGAATAATTATGGTATTCATTTTTTAACCGTAAAACATTTCGATAAAACACATTTAGATGGTGCATCCATGCTGCTACCCGATGGCACACCCGTTATTGTTCTCACTCTGCGTCACGATCGACTCGATAACTTTTGGTTTACCCTGTTGCATGAATTGGCTCACGTAAAGCTGCACTTAAGTCAAGATCAAGATAGTTTTTATGATGATCTTGATGCTGTGATTGATAGCGACCCCTTAGAAGATGAGGCTAACGTCTTTGCTTCTGAAGCACTGCTACCAAACGAGGTATTACAAGGTCAGTTAGATCAACCATCAAAGCAATTGGTGGCATGTATTGCTTATGAACGCGGGATTAGCCCAGCCATTGTTGCTGGTCGAATCCGAAAGGTTAAGAATAACTTTAGATTGTTTCATAATATTGTTGGTCGAGGGCAGGTGAGGGAGCAATTTGCTGAGTTTGAATTCTGAAAAGATTGAATGATGGTAACCGAAGATTTGATTTCTTCACAAGTAGTTTATGGATATTGTAATAAACGATTCTTTTCATACTCAAAAAATAACCTATGGGGTCTTGAACCTAAGGTTCAGGTCTTGTATTGCAATATTTTGAAAAATACAGCGCCCGGTCGCAGACACCCCTTCTCTCATATACGTGCGGTTGCTGCGTGCAATACAGCCACTTGCAATTAAAAGAGCTTGGTGTAGTGCTAAAACGTGACTTGTCCGGTCTGAGCCATGCGGCACGGCGCTTGGGACTTGACGCCAAAGAGGATAGCGTATTAAAAACGCGACTGGACGATTTGAAGAAAATGATCAATAAATCAGTTTGGCAAAACTGACCCTTTTTGCTCTGTCACCAATGTTATGATCAGAATAATAATCACGTAAAGGATTTAATATGTCTTCCAATTTCATACTGCTATTTTCAATAACTGTATTTGTTGCCTCAATTATACCAGGGCCAAGTATGTTGCTGGCTTTGACCCATGGTATGCAGTATGGGGCCAAAAGAACCATAGTGTCAGCGCTGGGCAATGTAACTGTTACACTAATACAGGCATCTCTTTCCATTGCCGGATTAGGAACAATTTTAATTGCCTCTGAACCTATTTTTCATTTAATTAAATGGGCCGGGGCAGCGTATCTTATCTACATGGGAATAAGCATGTTATGTTCATCAAAAATGTTGTTATCCCCAGGTGGATTAAATCAAATAAATAAGCGGGATTCTTTAAGAAAATTGTACCTGCAAGCTGTCTTTGTTACCGCTGGGAACCCCAAAGCGATTGTGTTTTTCTCCGCTGTCTTTCCTCAATTTATTGACCCTAATGCCGCATATTTATCGCAATCCTGTATACTTGTTAGCATTTGCGCTTTTATTGCATTTAACTGCTTTATGATATACGCCATAGGTGGTCAAAAGGTTGTCTCGCTATTTTCCAAAGCTACAACCGGTATATATATAAAAAGAGTTATTGGTAGCACTTTTATTGGCGCAGGTATTGGTCTTGCCGCGAGTAACAAATAAAGAACGAAAAACATACAACAAGGCTCTTGCAGCGGAGCGCAAAAAAACGTTGTACGTCTTAAATGAATGAAAAGATATTTGAGGTATAATATTGGACGATTTTGACAGTTATAATGAAGGGCTTGAGTTCGACAATAAACAGTTGAAAGACGAGGAATTAATTGATTGTGAATTTTACGATTGCAGATTTATCAACTGCAACTTTACTGGAACAATTTTCAAAAAATGTCGGTTTGAAGATTGCACGTTTACAGAATGCAATCTTAGCCTAGTAAAGCCTAAATATTCTGCATTTATTGATGTGGATTTTAAGGATAGCAAAGCAATTGGTATCAATTGGGCAGAAGCGGCAATTCCGCTTAGTATTAACTTTTGCTCTTGCACGATTGACTCATCATCCTTTTTCGGATTAAACCTTTCACAAATAACAATAAGTGATTGTAGTGCACAAGAGGTTAATTTCACGGAAGCAAATTTGACAAGAGGAAATTTTAATGCCACCAATTTCTTGAATAGCCGTTTTTCAAAAACAAATTTAACTCAATCCGATTTTCGGAATTCAACTAATTACACGATTAACCCTGAATGTAATCTATTGAAAAACACTAGATTTTCTACTCCCGAAGCTATTTCGTTACTTGCAGGACTTGATATAATTTTGGACTAAATAAATAAAATATTGGGCTAAATATAGCCTGTATATCTTCGTCGTTAGCGGACTTACAACAATACAATCAATGCGGACGAAAAATGCAGCTGCTGTTTAATTTTTAATAAAAGAGGCAATGATTTAAAATATGTTGAGACTAAATCAATCGGAGGAATTTACGTATGCGTGTTACAAGTTTATATGAAACAAAAAAGCCGTTAATATCTATGGAGTTTTTCCCGCCGCGAAATGAAAAGGCTGCGGAAACTTTTGGCACAACGATTGCCAATTTGGCGGCGCTTGAGCCTGATTATATGTCCGTAACCTTTGGTGCTGGCGGTTCAACCCAGGATGGATCATATCAAACGGTTAAGCAAGTGATGGCCGACAAAAATTTCCCCACAGTTGCTTATATTGCCGGTTTCGGGCTTGGACCGAATGAAATAATAGCTGTTCTGGACAAATATAAAGATCTGGGCATTGAAACTGTTTTTGTTATTCGTGGGGATAAACCGAAAGACGACGATTTTACCCCTCATCCTGATAGCTTTTCTTATGCTTCGGACCTGATAGCTTTTATTAAAGAACGGTACGATTTTACCCTGGGCTGTGCCGGGTATCCTGAAGGTCATGTTGAGGCGGAAAGCCTTGAAAAAGATATCGAATACTTAAAGCTTAAAGTTGATAACGGCGCAGAATATGTTGTTGCCCAGTACTTCTATGACAATAACTATTTTTTTGAATATGTAAAAAAATGCCGCGCCATTGGGATTAATGTGCCAATTATACCCGGCATTATGCCGGTATATACAGTTAAATTGACCAACGTGCTGTCTAAGGTCTGTGGTACTAAAATCGTGGATAAATTGCAACGACAGCTTGATGCTGTGGACGCGGAAGACAAAGATGCGGTATTGAATTTGGGCATCAATTTTGCGGTCGAGCAATGTAAGGGTCTTTTAAAAGAAGGTGTAGCTGGGATTCATTTTTATACTATGAACCGCAGTAAATCTACGGCAGAAATTATTAATCGTTTGAAACAAGAGAACCTGCTGTAAATTTTATTTATGAACAAACACAGGGCTTAAATCGGACCGCCAAAAGCTCCCGCTTTTACCGTCCGCTTATCCCTATCGTTTGGTGGTGCGAATATGCTCAAACATCTTTAAAAGGGAGTAATAAAGATGAAGAAAATTAGCATAATTATCTGTAACCGTTACCATACATGTGCCGGTGGAAAATGCCTGCGCTCTTTGCGTAATCGTGAAGGGGCCTTTGCTTTGTATGCAGGGGAAGAAGTCGAATTAGTTGGCTACACCACCTGCGGAGGTTGTCCTGGTGGCAACGTGGAGTACTCTCCCGCGGAGATGAAAAAGAATGGAGCAGATGTTATCCATTTGGCTACGGGTATGGTGGTTGGCTACCCGCCGTGTCCACACCTGCAAGCCTTTTGTAACTATATTCCTGCCAAGTACGGACTGGATGTGGTTGTCGGTACGCATCCGATCCCGCAAAACTATTACCTGACCCACCAAGAGTTAGGTACCTGGCAGTCTGACAAGTGGCAAGAATGTATCCGGCACGTCCTGACAGACGAGAAGACACGTCTGGCTTACGATTGAAGATATAAGGTGGCAGACAACGATATTAAATGGTTGGTTGAAACGACGCTGCGACCTGTTCTTGCCAAGCTCCTCATAACAAATAGTTGCACCTGGCATTTTTCCGCCGAGCTCTAAAACGCAGATGAACTTAATTTTTACCCCTTCGCTAGAAACATCCTAAGGAGGAAAGATGAGTGATAACAAACATCTCTATGTATTATGGACAAATGACAATCCAATTACGGCAGAATTAATGGTTTTCATGTATACCACCAATTCTCTTCTCCAAGATTGGTGGGAAAAAGTAACATTAATTCTTTGGGGTGCTTCTGTAAAATTGGTAAGCGAGAATGGCGATATTCAGCAAAAAGTAAAAGAGGCACTTGATGCTGGTGTTCATATCACTGCTTGCAAAGCCTGTGCTGATCAGTTGGGCGTAAGCGATGATCTGAAAAAACTTGGAATTGAAGTGATATATTGGGGTGAACCTCTTACCAAAATAATCAAGGAAAACAACAAGCTAATCACATTGTAAGGATAAGGTTTAACAATTACCTCCACCGCAGCGATACTCTCCCTGGGTGTGGTGATGTACAGTGTTTGATACAAGTTACTCTTTAACTGAAAAGTGTGAATCGCCGGTTAATGTTTGCGCTAGATGGTAGGAGTGTCTCAACTACCTCTTGACTAACAAAATAATAGAGACAAAAGGAGAGCCTGTGAATTGGTATATTGCAGTACTTAAAAATTATGCAGGGTTTAGCGGACGTGCTAGACGTACGGAATATTGGATGTTTTTCTTGATCAGTGCAATTGTTTCTATTGTGCTTGGGGCTGTCGAAGGTGTCTTGGGGAGCCCCGGTGTACTGAGTACGTTGTATTCCCTTGCTGTTCTTGTTCCTGGTCTAGCTGTTGCTGTAAGAAGGCTTCATGATACTAACCGCAGCGGTTGGTGGCTCCTTATTGGTTTAATACCCATAATTGGCGTGATAGTGCTTCTGGTATTTACGGTGCAAGATAGTCTTATGTCGGAAAACCAATATGGTCCGAATCCAAAAGGGCTTACGGCATAACCGTTTAGTGCGCAAAGGAATTTAGATTAGTTCTGTCAAAGAACTATTATGCTTAACGATTCCTGAGTAGCACTATTTTTCCGCTCTGGTTCTGTTTCTCGTCTTTGTTATACCCGCGAAAGCGGGTATCCAGAGGTTGTGCATAGATTTTTAGACTCCAGCCTGTGTGGGAGTGACGACCTTTTTAGTGATAGCGGAAAATTGATATTAATTAGGTAACGATTTATGTCGTTGGCGTGTTTTTTACCCGCAGAATAATGGCATTGCCTATGAAAAGCCTCGCTTTATTACTTGAGTGGGGGCTTTTCAGTTTTTGCCTAACCCTTCATGTTGTCTAATACGTAACGTAGGATGCCGCCACTGAGATAGGAGCGCAGCTCATCTTCGGTATCGAGCCTACATTTTAGAAATACAGATTGCTGCTTTCCGGTAGTGCGCTTGATCACCATGGTGATGGTGCACGCGGGGCGCAGGTCTGTACCCAAATCGTGCAGACTGATAGTCTCGTCGCCGGTTAAATGGAGTGAGTCGCGGGAATCTTTGGTACTGAACTGCAACGGGAGGACACCCATCCCCAGCAGATTGGAACGATGAATGCGCTCAAAACTCTGGACAATAACCGCACTCACTCCTTGAAGTAACGTCCCCTTGGCGGCCCAGTCGCGACTGGAACCGCTGCCGTATTCTTTACCGGCTATTATTACTAATGGAGTTCCTTGCTGCTGATATTTTTGTGCAGCGCTAAAAATTGGCATTATTTCGCCGCTGGGTATGTGGCGGGTAACGCCGCCAATAACATTGGCTACCATCTCATTGCGCAGGCGGATATTGGCAAAAGTGCCACGCATCATCACCTCATGATTACCACGGCGGGAACCATAAGAATTGAAGTCCTCCAGCGCTACCCCATGAGCAGATAGATATTCTCCCGCTGGGCTGTTTTCGGCAATGACTCCGGCCGGAGAGATGTGGTCGGTGGTAATGGAATCGCCGAGCAGGACCAGAATGCGCGCATTGATTATGTCGTTATGCTCAATTGGTTGGGTAAAGAAAGGTGGTTTGCGGATGTAGGTTGATGTTGCATCCCACGGGTATAGTTGACTCGGCGTTACAGGTAATTGCTGCCAGTGTTCGTCGCCGCTGAACAGGTTGGCATATTGTTGCTTAAATAGCTCTGGGCGTACTTTGTTAGCTGCTGCAGCAATTTCAGAGTTGCTGGGCCAGATATCTTGCAGAAATATTTTCTTGCCAGCGGCATCAGTACCAATAGGATCGTGGTGCAGATCGATGCACATGGTGCCAGCCAGAGCGTAGGCTACTACCAGTGGTGGAGAAGCCAGCCAACTGGATTTTACTCGGGGATGGATACGCCCTTCAAAGTTGCGGTTGCCGGAGAGCACCGCACAGACATTCAGCCCTCCAGAGTTTACCGCTTCATCAATAGGGGGATCTAAGGGGCCGGAATTGCCGATGCAGGTAGTGCAGCCATAGCCGACCAGATTGAATCCCAGCTGGTCTAGTGGTTGTTGTAGTCCGGTCTGTTCCAGATAGGCACTGACCACTTTAGAGCCCGGAGCCAAAGAGGTTTTAACCCAAGGTTTACTTTGTAGTCCCAACTGAACAGCTTTTTGTGCCAACAGCCCCGCCGCCAGCATGACTGATGGATTTGAGGTGTTGGTGCAGGAGGTGATGGCGGCAATAACCACGTCACCGTGATGGAGGGAAAAATCTTCTCCAGTAACTGGCACTTCAGTATTCAGGTCAACATCTGGCTGGTCGCTGCTGAGTACTTGGCTGAAAACTGTTTTCGTAGATGAGAGTGGCACTAGGTCCTGTGGGCGTTTGGGCCCAGCTACGCTAGCACTGATCTGATTCAAGTCAATATCGATGATGGTGCTGAATTCCGGTAGCGCGGCAAAATCATCACGCCATAGCCCCTGCGCCTTGGCATAAGTTTCAACCAGCGTAATATGCGTTTCGCTACGTCCAGTTAGGCGCAAGTAGTTGATGGTTTGGCGGTCGACAGGGAAGAACGCGCAAGTTGCACCATATTCTGGTGTCATATTGGCGATAGTGGCACGATCAGCTAGTGCCAATTGGTTTAAGCCGGGGCCGCAGAATTCAACAAATTTACCCACCACCCCCTTATGGCGCAGCTTTTGGGTGATAGTTAATACCAGATCAGTCGCGGTTATTCCTGGCTTAAGTTGGTCGTGGAGATAAACACCGACTACGTCGGGTACTAGCATGGAAATTGGCACCCCGAGCATTGCCGCTTCTGCTTCAATGCCACCGACTCCCCAGCCTAATACTGCAAGACCATTGATCATGGTGGTATGACTGTCGGTGCCGACCACGGTGTCGCAATACAGCAGTTGTTCGTTGCCATCCTGCTGGCAATGAACTACTTCGGCTAAATACTCCAGATTTACCTGATGACAGATTCCGGTGCCGGGCGGCACCACTCTGAAGTTGCTAAAAGCACTCTGCCCCCAGCGTAAAAACTTATAGCGTTCGTGATTTTGTTGCATCTCTAACGCTACATTCTGATCATAGGCAGTGCTGGTGCCGTGGCGTTGAACACTGACCGAGTGATCGATTACCAAGTCAATGGGGATTTGCGGATTTATTAACGCCGGATTGCCACCACGCTGCGCCACAGCATCACGCATGGCGGCAAGGTCGACAATTGCCGGGACGCCGGTAAAGTCCTGCATCAAAATGCGTGTTGGTCGCCAGGCGATCTCGCGTCGTCCACCCTGAGGTTGCCACTTGAGTAAAGCGCGTACATCCTCGAGAGTTACCTCGGGGGTATCGACAAAACGCAGCAGGTTTTCGGCCAGTACTTTTATGGAAAAAGGGAGCCGGTGCAATTTGGCTTGCAATTGGCTTGCCGCAGCGTGGAGGCTGAAATAGCGGTAATGCTGCGCGCCAACCTTCAGCGAGTACTTAGTGTCGATAGACGTATTTTTCATCAATAGAACCTTGGGATTTGAGTGTCTTTAGTGGTAGCGTGAAATCTATTTAAGCGTTCGCAGCGTTTTTTTAATACCAAATTCGGCAAGTTCTTCGGCACTTAGCCACTTTATCCCCGATTTGAAGAATAGTTGTGCTTCAAACAAGTTGTCGCTGAGCGCTTTTTGGGTTTTGTCAAATGAACTCTGCCACACCAGTTTTTTATTGGCGACATCAAGCAAAAACAGGTTAAATGATACCGAGGCAGGGCGTTCGGCAGATAATGGACTGCCGACCCGCTGCTCGTAGCGCCACAGGATACCAATCATAACATGGTCGACACCAAGATCCTGTCCAAGACGGACAGCGATATCACGCGGTGTGTCCTTGTCCGCCTTGAGCATGGTTAAGAAATGCTGGTTAACCTCTGGCTGCGGGATCAGTGCCTCACCATAATATTCTGCTACCCCTTGACGTAACAAGCCGGTAAGGATCCGCTCTTCTGGTGCAAGTGTCTCTTGATTGCGGTAGCAGAGGCCACTTAAGGCGCAATCAAGGGTATCGCTTAGTGTTTGCGCCTGCTTGGCGCTGTTGCTGACACTGATAAATGGTGCAATAGCCAGTTTGTGTATGCTGGCAGAGTCCTGTTCGTTATTTGTGTTTTGTGCGAATGCGCCAGATGCTAAAGTAAGGCAACTTATGCCAAGCAGAACTAGTAGTTTGACGGAATTGTATTTAAGCTTGCGCATAATTTTCTCCCTGAAGTGTGTAACAACATTACCTGTATGACAGATAAAAGTACCTTGATCTCATTATCAATCTTTTATCCCTTATTGTCTATTGCTTCCGTAGCTCTGATGTTGCTGTGGGGTAATCGCTGATTATTTCTCTTGGTCAATGGGGAGTAATAGGGTTATCTTCGGCGCGATATTTGTCCGTGCACACAAGCACAACTATTCTCCGCAGGAGTTATTATGGGTTTACTATCCAATACTGTAAGTATTACACAATTTGATGTCGTAGGTGATTTGCCAGCGCAGGATCTTGCTGGCTGGATTGGTGAGCAACTGCGTGTTGATGGGTTTCAATCAATCGAAAATTCAGCGGAAGAATTGTCAGTCGGCTGGGTTGAACTGGATGATTTTCAAAGTAGCGATTTCGCCCGCCCAGACAGTTGGTGGCGGGAAAACTATGTTGCTTTTACTCTGCGCCGCGATCAAAGACGCTTACCGGCAGCATTGGTTAAAGGAGATCTGCAGCGAGAGCAGAGTAGGTTCTTGGCGGAGAATCCCACCTATAACCGGGTGCCCAAAGATAAAAACGAAGAGTTGAAGGAGCTGGTGCGTAGTCGCTTGCTGGTGCGGGTTCTGCCCACCCCGACTCTGTATGATGTGATCTGGAACTTGACTACTCAGCGGCTAATTTTTGCTAATTTAAGTACCCGTGCTATCGATGATATGACCGAACTGTTCCAAAAGAGTTTTCCTGGTTTACGTTTGGTTATTGTCCATCCCATGGAGCGGGCGCGTAAGGTTGTTCCACCGAGCCTGCGCGCGGCGCTGGATGAGGTTGACCACGCTGCGGATATGGCAGTGGCAGAGCAGATTCAAAACAATCTGTGGCTGGGCACTGAATTCATGCAGTGGTTGATGTATCGCACTACCAACGGCAGTTCCAATTACACGGTCAGCTGTGCTGGTCCGGCTGCTGACA
>CAZHXF010000024.1:11313-40517 GCA_964536375.1 uncultured Desulfuromonas sp.
AAGAAAGAAATGTTGGTAGATTTTGTAGTTGCACAGATTGGAAAATGATGGATGATGATGGGGATGCGGTTTTTGCTACCATCCATGAATAAACACAGGAGGGAGAGCTTATGCCAGTCTTAGAGCCGCCAAACAAGGTTAGTGCTTGAGAAATTTGCGATCCGTTATTCTACTGTTTCACCCAAAGATCTCCGTAGGGAGACCCTGAAGAAATAACTTCAGTTATAAAAAACAAAAGCCCCGGCGATTTTTGACCGGGGCTTTTTAGTATGGAAAAAGCGTTGCTTGCTAGTGGGATAAGTGTTATAGCTGCCGATTAATTCTGACCACGGAATAAGTTTCCGTGGTCATTTGTTTTTGTAGTGACCACGGAGATGCTTCAATTAGGCGTATTGTCTGCTGTTGAGCTTCTCATTGGTGCAACCTTCCAACCTGTAGTCTGTAGTCCTGATTGCCAAGGAGAGTATCGCTCTTTGGTTGCTGCAGGTCTGCTCCAAATTAAGGGACCTCTAAATGATCAGTGCATCTAATATATGTTTGGCGTATGGCAAGCGAACGATCTTCAAAAATGTAAACATCAAGTTTACCCCTGGCAACTGTTATGGTCTTATCGGTGCTAATGGTGCCGGAAAATCCACTTTTCTGAAAATTCTTGCCGGTGATATTGAAGCTGATAAAGGTGAAGTTAGCATCGGGAAAGGGTTGCGTCTTGCCGTGTTGCGTCAGGATCAATTTGCTTTTGACGAAGAGACGGTGTTCAACACGGTTATTATGGGGCATAAACAGCTGTATGACGTGATGGCTGCGCGTGAGGCAATTTACAGCAAGGCTGAATTTACCGACGAGGATGGGGTGCGCTCCGGTGAGTTAGAAGCAGAATTTGCTGAGATGAATGGCTATGAGGTTGAAGCGGAAGCTGCGGTGTTGCTCAATGGCTTAGGAATTACTGAAGAGCTGCGCCAGAAGAAAATGAAGGAACTTGAAGGGGGAGAAAAGGTGCGGGTGCTGCTGGCACAGGCCTTGTTTGGTAATCCCGAGGTGCTGCTGCTGGATGAGCCTACCAACCACCTGGATTTGAAATCTATCCAATGGCTGGAAGAGTTCCTCGGTCGTTTTCAAAATACGGTAATTGTAGTTTCGCACGATCGTCACTTTCTCAATCAGGCATGTACCCATATTGCCGATATAGATTTTGGTACTATTCGTACTTACGTGGGTAATTACGATTTCTGGTATGAAGCTAGTGAGTTAGTATTGAAACAGAAACAGGATGCTAACCGCAAAGCTACCGATAAGGCCACTGAACTCAAAGACTTTATCGCCCGTTTCAGCTCTAACGCCTCTAAAGCAAAACAGGCGACCTCGCGTAAAAAGATGTTGGACAAGTTGAATATTGAGGAGTTGCCGACATCGTCACGCAAGTACCCGTTTGTGGTATTTAAGCCTGAGCGCGCTTGTGGTGACATAATTCTTGAAGTTGAGGGACTGTCTAAAACTATTGATGGTGTTGCTGTGTTGGACAATGTCAGTTTTGTGGTCAATAAGGGAGATAAGATAGCTTTCGCTGGCGCTAATAGTTTAGCTAAAACTACCTTGTTTCAGATATTGGCTGGCGAGCTAACGGCTGATAGCGGTAGCTGTCGCTGGGGAGTGACCATAACTAATGCTTATTTCCCCAAGGAAAACAGTAGTTATTTTGCCCGAGATATGACGCTGATTGAGTGGCTGTGCCAGTTTCCGCCTCACGAGGGAGAGAGCTTCGCCCGTGGTTTTTTGGGGAGAATGCTGTTTTCCGGTGATGACGCGACAAAGATGACCAGTGTGCTCAGTGGTGGAGAAAAGGTGCGCTGCATGTTGTCCCGTATGATGTTGTCCAGTGCCAATGTGCTGTTGTTTGATGAGCCGACCAACCACCTTGATCTTGAATCAATTACAGCGCTCAATAACAGTTTAATCCAGTTTTCTGAGGTTATGCTGTTTACTTCTCACGACCACAAGTTTGTGTCGACCATAGCCAATCGCATTATAGAATTGACGCCGCGTGGTTTGATTGACCGGGTTATGAGTTTTGATGAATATCTGGATAACGCCGATGTGAATGCGTTACGTGAACAGTTGTGTGGTGATGCTGTATTAGAATTGTAGGGGGCGTATGATGTTTTTTCAGACTGATCTGTGTGACAGCTCTTTCCTCCCTATTGTCACTAAGTTGCTGTTGGCTGCCTTGGCTGGCGGAGTTATTGGCTGGGAACGAGAGATGCACGGCAGACCAGCTGGATTGCGTACTCACGTGTTGGTTAGTGCTGGTTCCTGTTTGATGATGTTGCTATCTGAAGGGGTGTTTCTGAAATATGGTCATCTGTTAGCTAGCGGTGTGGTGCGTATTGATCCGGGCAGAATGGCAGCTCAAGTGATAACAGGCATTGGTTTTTTAGGTGCTGGTGTTATCATCAAAGAAGGTTTGACTGTGCGTGGTTTAACTACTGCTGCCAGTTTGTGGATGATGTCCGGTATTGGTATGGCTTTTGGCTTGGGCATGACCAGTGTTGGTGTTTTCAGCACTGTACTGGCGAGCGCGGTGCTAATAATTATCAAGAAGATGGACTATTTAGTTAAAAAAGACCACTTTTTGCGCCTGAGCGTTGTTGCGGATTCCGATTGTAATATATTACCACAATTACTCAAGATATTATCAGAAGCTAATTTGAGTATTTCCAACGTGGATCAGGAATTGAATTTTGAAGAACAGCGCGCTACCTATGAGTTTATTGTGACCAGAACCAGACAGCGAAAAAGGATTGGGTCAGAACTTATTAAGGCTATATCAGCGCTTAATGGAGTCAAGAAAATTCGTTATAAATAGAAACCAATTTTACTTTATCTTAATCCAATGTTAAAGTGTTCCCCATTTGATGGTTCTAAGCGAGGTTGGGGGGCAAAATGCAGCATAGCAAAGTATGCTTAGTTTTTAGCAGTATATTGTTTATTTTTCTGATTGCTGTGATGGTGCCTAGTGCCTCAATGGCGCAAAATGCTAAAAATCACTTCATCGTCACCCAGGTAACAGACCAGACCAATAACGATGGTTGGAAAAACCATCTCATAGCTTACGGTATTCGCAATATTGTTAATAGCGAACTATATGATACCGGGCGCTACCTTCCCATAGAAGATCATCCTGAAATAACAAATCAAATAGATCAACTTATTGCTGCCGATTGGGGTAAATCCTCTGCTGCTTTGATTGCTGACGAGGTGTCCAAGAGCGTTGCCGACTGTCTGGTGCACGTCACTGTGCGCGATTTTAAGGTGAAAAGGGCGCGCAGTATTGGTCTTTTTTCCGCTGCTAAAACTACCATTAGGATAAGTGTGGATATCGAGTTAATAAGCACTGATGGCACCGATGACACCGATGGCACCGTGCATAAAGTCAGCGGAACAGGCAAAGGAATTACTAGGTCGCTTGGGATCCTGTTCCAGATCCGCGAAGATAAAGTTCATTTCAACGAAACCTCCGTCGGGCAGGCGACCCAGAAAGCTATTCATGATGCGATTGCCAAACTGTAGCTTGAAACATCTTTATATCGTTGTTTTTACGGCTCTATCTGTTGTTCTTTTCACCGGCTGTGCCACAACTTACGTTGAGCAAGACAACCCGTTGCAAGCAAAGCAGGTAGCTAAGCAGCTAAGTGCTGTGCAGACACCACAATATAGCGGTGAAAAAATTGTGGTGGCGGTGTTGCCTATGGGGCTTTCCGAGCGTGCGGCGCAGCGTTATCCGCACCTGTTGGAAAAAAATGTTGGTATGGGTATCCATAATCGCCTGGTTGATGCGCTGTACGATACGCACCGCTTCAAATTTGTCGAAGATAAGGGTGATATCATCAAGGATGTTATGGATCGCCAGTGGATGAGTGCCAACGGCATGGTTAGTCAAGGTAAAGCCATTGAGATTGGTAAAATACTCGGAGCCACTAAAGTTATTTATGGCGAAGTCTACGATTATGGTGAAGGGGGGTCACAGATACGTGGTTTCTCCGCGCAAAAAAATCTGCAGACGCGCATGGGAATTCAGATTCGTTGCGTTGATGTAGAAACATTGGAGTACATTCCAGGCAGCGGTACAGGTGTCGGATCAGATGTTTCCAGTGCCGCGGGGGAAGCTCTGCAGCAGGCAACTGCCAGTCTGTTGCAACGGTTGAATTAAAAGATAATGCTGAGAAATGGGGGGAGGATCTGCACTAAGAGGTCTAACTATTTATTGCCTTACTCTTATATTGTGAAAAAGGAGTCGTTATGTTAAAGCGTTGGATGATTATTTTGGTTTTTTTGTTGCTGCCGGTGACTGCATTTGCTTCTAATACCGTTACTACCTATAGCGATATGAGCGATTTGTACGATACTTATTTTCTGACTGACTCTGGTTTTATTGTCGTCAATGATAAGGATGTAGCGTGGTCTACGATTGATGGTGCTACCACGCTTTATGTTGATTCAGTTGATGTGGGCACAGTGGCTGAGTATGATAAAGAACAGACGTTAAGGATATTGGCTCCATATTTTGATATAGTTATAGCCTCTGTCGGCGGTGTTGGTAGCGGCGATGAGGCTTCAGCCTATACCTCCCCTGCAGGGGTAACTTCCCGTCTGGTTATGCAAAACCTGGTTATTCCAACAGCAAAAACACGAGCAGAAAAGAAGAAGGAAGATGCACAAAAAGCACTTAACATGCCGCGTACCTTTGGTGCTGCTTTATCGTGGGAAGATGTAGATTTCGATAATACCGGTGAAAATGGTGATCTTTATGGTGCGACCATCGGTATGGCGTGGGACAACGATAATATCTCCTATGGGTTTATGCTTCCTTACGATTATTTAGACTTTGATAGCTTCGATGCCAACCGTATTGGCTTGATAGGTTTTGGTCAGTATCATATGGATGTGTCTGATGAGTTGTCGGCATCATTTACTGCTCATATGAACTATGCCTATACCGATATAGATTTTGACAACATGGGTAGTGAAGATATCAACATGTTTGGTGGTGGTCTCAGTGCTGCAATAACACTTGATAAAGATTTATTCATCGTTAGCTCGGGTGTCTCTTACCTGTACAATGTCGATGATAGTGGTTTAGACAATGAGGAGCAGCATCTGGTCAAGTGGGGTGTTAATGCCGGTGTGCGTAATGGTGATAACGGCGTATTCAACGTGTTTGCTGTATGGAATACTGATATAACTGATTATGACAACGATCCAGATGTCGACGAGGATTACTTTGAGGTTGGTATGGAGGGTAGCTTTACCCTTTCCGATACTTTTGGTATGACCTTAGGTTACAAAAAAGTGATCGAGCTGCAAGATTTCGATGCTGATCAGGTTTATATTGGCAGTAGTTGGAAGTTCTAAACTGTTATTTTATGGTTTAGCAATAAACGTAGATACAAAAAATTAGGTTGACCTATATAGAGAGGAAACAGTGACTATTGTTTCCTCTCTATTCTTATTCTGTCCCATTATCCAATGTGCCGCTCAAAGCTGCTGCCCAGTATGGTGTTAATTGTTTGCCGTGCCTTGTTATTGCAGCCGCAATTGAGCAGCGCTGCTGTTGAAGTGACGGTGATGGTCGCCATATCTAGATTAAAAGGTGATGCTCGAGAAATACCGCTTATTGCTGTTCAACGGCATGGTCAGTCAAGGGAAGGTCATTGAGTTTGGTAAAATACTCTGGGGCACTAAAGTTATTTATGGCGAGGTCTACGATTATGGTGAGGGCGGCGATGAAATACGCGGTTTCTTCAAAAAAAATCTGTAGGCGCGCATGGTGATACGTATTCGTTGCGTTGATGGAGAAACACTAGAGTATGTTCCGGGGAGTGGAACAGATATCGGTAGCGATGTTTCCAGCGCTGCCGAGGAGGTGTTGTAACAGGTTACTGCCAGCTTGTTGCACCGGTTGAATTAATTTTATAAATGTGGAGGTTCGGGTGTTGAAAAGAATTTTATTTGTTGTAATGCTAGGTTGTTTATTTGTGCCTAATGCGCTGGCTCTTGATTGGGATACTGGTTGGAGTGAAAATATAAATCCAACTTATTACAGTGCCGCAACGTTTGACGAATTGCGTTCAATAATGGATAACGACGAAATTTGGCAAGACTCGCAGTCTCCAATGCCTGTCAGTTCGGTTTACATAAATGGGGTAAAATATTCTGAATTCATTGGTGAAGATCCTGTTACTTATGAACCAATTTTTTATTATTTTGTAGATGAAGTATTTATTGTTGATTTGACTCATGATGAAGAAACTCTTTATATGGATACTAATGGTGATTGGAGTAGTAATCCAGAGCTGCTGGCGTTGCTTGATGCGTTGCACATTAGCTATCTCTCTAGTGCGATCAGTGGTGTTGGTGGCGGTGATGAAGCTTCAGCATATACATCCCCCGCCGGTGTAACCTCTCGTCTCGTTATGCAAAACCTGGTTATTCCCACAGCTAAAACAAGAGCAGATAAGAAAAAAGAAGACACACAGAAAGCAATGGGGATAGCTCGTACTTTTGGTGCTGCTGCTTCATGGGAAGATGTTGACTTCGAAAACAGTGGTGAAAATGGCGATCTTTACGGTGCCAACATTGGTATGGTTTGGGATAATGACAACATTAGCTATGGTTTTATGCTTCCTTACGATTATTTAGACTTTGATAGCTTCGATGCCAACCGTATTGGTTTGATCGGTTTTGGTCAGTATCATATGGATGTGTCTGATGAGTTGTCGGCATCATTTACCGGTCACCTGAACTATACCTATACTGATATGGATTTTGACAGCATGGGCAGCGAAGATATCAACATGTTTGGTGGTGGTCTTAGTGCCGCAATAACACTAGATAAAGATCTATTTATCGTTAGCACAGGTGTTTCTTATTTGTACAATACCGATGATACCGATGTTGATAATGATGAACAACATCTGGTCAAGTGGGGTGTTAATGCCGGGGTCCGTAATGGTGACAACGGCGTGTTCAACGTGTTTGCTGTATGGAATACTGATATAACTGATTATGACAACGATCCAGATGTCGACGAGGATTACTTTGAGGTTGGTATGGAGGGTAGCTTTACCCTTTCCGATACTTTTGGTATGACCTTAGGTTACAAAAAAGTGATCGAGCTGCAAGATTTCGATGCGGACCAAATCTATATTGGTAGTAATTGGAAGTTCTAATATGCCCGGTTAATCTTTAAGCTAATCGTAGCTTTCACTAACTTAGTAAACCTACATAGAGAGGAAGCAATTGGTGTTGTTTCCTCTCTACTAATATTCTGTTCCTTGTTCTAGCGGAGGTATTATCAATGTGTCGCTCAAAGCTGCTGCCCATTATATTGTTAATTGTTAGCTGTATCTGTTTATCAGTGCCATGTATTAGTAATGCTGCTGTTGAAGCTACTGGTATGGCTGCAATTTCTGAATCTAAGGCGCAGGCTCGCGAATCAGCGCTTATTGCCGCCCAACGCAATGCCGTCGAGCAAACATTAGGTAGTATGCTCACTAGTGAAACATTGGTGGAAAATTTTGTTTTAGTGCAAGATAAAATCCTGACTCGTGTTCAAGGCTACGTGAAAAATTATAAAATCATCAGCGAGAAATATCTTGACGGTGAGTGCACCATCATTATCAGTGCCGAAGTTGAAGAGATGGTCTTGGCTGATGATGTAGCAGCCTTGGTTGGGTTGTTGCCCAAAATGAATTATCCGTCATTGGCTATTTCGTTACAGGAACAATCGCTAACGGCAGAATCGGGAAAAGTAGATGTAAATTTAAGTGCGGCGCGGCAAACCTTGATGAAAGTTTTGCAAGCTAAGGGATTTGATTTAGTTGATTTGGATGCCCTGAAGGCGGAGCGCCAACGGCAGATGGGTTTGCAGGCGGCGAGTGGTAACTCTATGAAGCAGGCGCAGGAAGCGGCAAGCAATCAGGCGCAGTTACTCATAAGCGGTATTGCCGTGGTGCAGGATAATGGTGCCGCACCCTATAACGCGCGCCTACATGCTTACGCTGCGACTATCACAGCAGATATCCACGAGAGTGCGACTGGGCGTATTTTAGCCTCGGCAAATGCTCAGGCCATAGCACCGCAGTACGGTTTTGCTCTGGGTAGTCAGCAGGCATTGAGTAAAGCCGCTGAAGATCTTGCCAATCAACTGTCGGATCAAGTGGTGCAGGTGTGGTTGGACTCCTGCTACAACGAGCATAAAGTAAATGTTGTTATCGAAGATGTCAGTTTTTCTGATTTGAATAAAGTGCAAGCTGCTTTTAATGCACTGGCTGGAGTTTCTACAGCACAACAAAAATCTTTTGTTCGCGGTAGAGCCGAGCTCATCGTGGGCTGGAAAAACTGTAATGTGATGCGTATGGCGGGGAGTGTCAATGAGTTAAAGGTTGGCGCTAAAAAGTTGGAAGTGCTTGCGGTTGAAGGTAATACCTTAAGGGCGCAGTTGATACAATAAGTCCCCGCCAAAGATGTCAGCGAAAACAAAACAGCCTGCGGCAAATTTATTATGCCGCAGGCTTTTATCGTTTACTGATCAGTGGATCAATTATTCTACAGTAACCTGTGCATCTTGAATAATTAGATCGTATTTGTAACCGTAGCCGAAGTCCTGATTCAGATCCAGGATACCCTTGATAAGCACGGTATCGCCAAGCCCGGCACTACTTTTTGTAGTGATAGTCAGATCGTTAGTGCCAGTGCTGCCACTACCGTCCTGCAGATGCATCCAGTTGGTTTTCATGATGTTGGGGCTGAATTTAACCACTTTGGCACGCAGTACAATTTCTTTAGTAGCCAGTTCATCCTTACCGGCGAAAATCTCGGCAACAGTATAACCATTGTCGGCTTTTTGAAGATTGCTGAAGTCAATATCAATTGCCGGGGTAGCGGCTTTGATGTGATCGGCAGCACTGGAACTGACGTCCGCTGGTGCCATTGTGTCACCGTGAGGATTTAACGTCATTTCTGCATTAGGGGCAAGGATGCTGCTGACAAAATACAGTTCAGCAAAATCGCGATTCAAAGTATTACTGTGGTAATTGGGCATGATCATCCCCGCGGGTATAATCACCGAATCGCCAACAGCGACGGTAAATTGTGGAGCTGCTGCCCAGATTTCTTTGTCCGCAGTTTTAACTTTTACGTAGGTGTAACCAGAAGTGTCCATGGTTTCCATTACCGTGCCAGACATCTCCTGAGTCATGCTCGGCTGCTCGGCAGGTTGTTCAGCTACTGCTGTTTGCTGAGCGAGCGGTTTGACGGTAGAAATCTGATCCTTACTGGCCGGGTTGGAGTCTTTGCAAGCGCCAAGAGTTGTGGCGAGTAGTACAATTAATAACAGGTGTAAATATCTCACTGATTAATCCTCCTGTGTTTTCTGTGGGGTAACAAGGTTTAGGTGCTTGTTACATAGATTAAGGTTAAACCGTCTGTTTAGATAATAGAAAGATGATAAATTTTGTCAACTATTAATTGCTCAACCTTCTGGCAATGTTTCTAGCGCTTGTTTGTAGCATGATGTTGCTCAACAGCGCAATGTGGCAATTAACCGTTGCGGTTTTAACAGCAGATCAAGGGCGGCATGGCAACTGCCGATAACTATATCTGCGGTCAAGATGGTAGAACTGGCGGCGCCCTCGTTGTGCATGATGGCGATACCTAGTGCTGCGTCACGCAGCATGAGGGTATCGTTGGCCCCGTTACCCATGGCGATACAGCTTTGAGCGCCTAAAAGGTGCAGGTAGTTTTGTTTTGTCTGAGCCTGATCGGTTGCGCCTATTATCTCAAGCGTGTGCGGAAATGTTCCTACTTGTTGGGCGACGCTGCCATGAGTATCGGCAGTCAAAATGTGTATGCGCAGCTGCTGATTCAGCGTGTTTAACTGCGGGATCAGTTGCTCTATCAGCTGTCCGTCACAGGCTATAGTGCCATTATAATCAAGAATAAGGTGGCGGATTTTCAGTGGTGCTCGGCCGGGAATATTTATCTTGAGAGATCTGTTGTCAGACATGGGTAATGTCCATATTGTTAGTGGTGAAGTTCTAGGGTAGAATGTACAGCCATAGCTATCTATTACGCTAATATATCAGATTGAGGAGTATAGATTGAAGTTTTCTTTGCTTATAAGTGTGCTGACTATTTTTTGTGTAGGTAGCACTAGCGCGGCGGATAATTTTTCTGGCGCGGTAAAACAGCCGTTGGCGCAGACGTTGAGTATCCAACAACAGTCACAGCAGCATGCCGATGACTGGGAACAACAACGAGTTAAGCTGGTGGCTGAGTTGGAGCGCCTACAGTTGCAACAGCAACAGTTGGGGGCAGCGAAGGAAAAGCTGAACCAGAAAATCAGTGGCTGCAATACTGCGATTACCGAGTTGCAGCGTGCCATTGCACAGTCGCAACTTTTGACCGCACAGATGGAGCCTTTTTTACAGGAAACCGTGCGGTTTCTGACACAGCAGGTTGAGAATGATCTCCCCTTTCTCGCCGCGGAACGACATTTGCGGTTACAGCAACTCAATGCTAGCTTGGTCGATGATAGCTTGGCGTTGGGGGAGAAATTTCGCCGTTTGATGGAGGTAGTGCGGGTAGAGGTTGAGTATGGTCGTAACGTAGAGGTGACTCAAGGCACCATCGTCGCCGTTGGCAGTGAGGTGTTGATGAATCAGCTGCGTCTTGGGCGCTTGGCGCTATTTGCGCAATCTCTGGATGGTCAGCGTAGTATGATTTACAATATGTCTGCACAGGCTTGGCTGCCTATAGATAGTGATTATAATCGGGGCATAGCTCAGGCGTTGGAGATGGGGCTCAAACGGCGCCCAGTTGATCTGCTGACTCTGCCCATCGGCAAGGTGGTGGTGCGATGAGGTGGTATAAAATTGTCCTGGTTGCTCTGGTTGCCACTTGGTTTGGCGGGGGCACTATAGAAGCGGCTGATGTGCGTACCAGCGCGCAGCAATATCAACAGCGCCAACAGGAAATTATTGCTCAGGTACAGCAGGAACAACTGGAGGCTGCACAACAAGCTATGGTCGAACGGCGCCAGTTGTTGCAAAATAAAAATGCGCTGGAACAAGCGGTACAAACAGCGCGGGCGCAGGTAAAGAAACTGCAAGTTGAGACCGCAGCATTAAAAAAACAGCACAGTGTCTTAGCTGCAAAAAAAATTAATTTACAGCAGGAAAAAGAGAAACGCACCCAGAGCCTGAATGAGTTAGTGGGATTTGTCCGCATGACGGCACGTGATGCCGATGCCATGTTGCGCCATAGCCAGATTAATGCTTTGCATCCCGAGCGCCGGGCAAAATTGCAGCCGCTACTGGAGCAGCAGCGTTTCCCTGGCATGGATGATGTGCGTAATTTACGTGATCTGTTGCTGGATGAAATGCGCTCCAATGGTGAGGTGCAACTAGTTTCCCTGCCTATTTTGGATCGCCAGGGCGAACAGGTAGAAGCGCAAACTCTGGTGTTGGGCGATTTCAGCGCTGCTTATCATTATGGTGGTGATGATGGTGCTGGCGGTGATGAAACCGGGTTTTTGCTGTATTCACCTGCCAGCGCGCGTTTCTTTGCTTTGTCAGTGCTGCCTAGCTCTGGTCTGCAACGCCAGTTGGATAATTATTTTGCAGGCAATAGTGACGCCGTGCCCGTGGATATCGGACATGGAGCCTCTCTGCGCCAACTCACCTATCATACCGACTTCAGCGATCAACTGGGGCAGGGTGGGGCTATTGTGTGGCCAATTTTAGCGATTGGCATTATTGCCTTGATATTGATAATAGAACGAGTGTGGTTTCTGCGGCGCAATAGTTTTGACGCCGGAGGGCTGTTAAATAAGCTGCGCCCGCTGATCATTGCTGGTAATTGGGAACAGAGCGTAACCTTATGTCAGCAGGATTTAGATAAGCCGTTACCGCGGGTACTGCGCACCGGACTTAATTACCGCGATATGGGGCGCGAGGATCTAGAAAATGGTTTGCAGGAGGCTATTTTGGGAGAAATTCCGCGTTTGGAGCGGTTTTTGTCAACTTTGGCAGTAATGGCTTCAATCGCGCCGCTGTTGGGGTTGCTGGGTACTGTGACTGGGATGATAAATACCTTTCAAATAATCACCTTTCATGGCACCAGCGATCCGCGTCTGATGTCGGGTGGAATATCGGAAGCACTGGTTACTACCATGCTCGGTCTTGGTGTAGCGATTCCCATCATGCTCAGTCATAGCCTGCTTAGCCGCCGGGTAGAGACCATCATCGCCCAGCTGGAAGAGAAATCTATCAGCTTTGTTAACTTGGTTTGTCAGGTACGTCATAATGATTCAGGCGAATAATGAGTAGTAATCTAAATTCTTTAATTGATTATCTCAGCCGTGGCGGCGTGATTATGCTGCCGCTGGTAGCGGTGTCGCTGTTGATGTGGGGGGTGATCATATACCGCTTGGTGATATTGAGACAGCTATACCAGCACAACGTTTCCCCTGTGCAGGCTGGGGCATGGCTACGCGCGGGCAAATTGCCGGATCAGTTAGAGAAGCGCGGCATTACCACGTTACTTATGGTGGCTTTTATGCACCGGCGCAGCGGCGAGCCGTACTTGGATCGCTATGTTCTGGATGAAGCACTAATGGTTGTTGGCAGCGAACTGGAGCGCGGGCTGACCTTGGTCGGGGTTCTGGCGGCTATTGCTCCACTGTTGGGTTTGCTGGGTACCGTGCTGGGGATGATTGGCACCTTTGATACTATTGCAGTGTTTGGTACCGGCAACGCGCGCGCCATGGCTGGTGGTATCTCGCAGGCGCTGATAACTACGCAGACCGGGTTGCTGATTGCCATTCCCGGACTGTACATGCGCAACTTTCTCCAACGGCGGGCAGCTAATCTGCACCATCGCTTGGAATCTTTGGGAATGTTGCTGAAACGGGACCTGATGACTGTGGCGCAGGGGGTAAAATGATTAATATTACAGCTGCTCGGCGCAGCAAGCGCCAGTCCTTAGAACTAAATATTGCGCCGCTGATTGATATGGTCTTTATCCTGTTGATTTTCTTTCTGGTGACCACCAGCTTTGTGCGGGAAACCGGTGTCGAGGTCAAGAGACCGAGTGCGACCACTGCTGTTAGTCAGGATAACGCTACCATTTTAATCGCGGTTACTGCCGAGAATCAAATTTATGTAGATCGGCGTCTGGTGGATGTGCGTGCGGTGCGCGTGCATGTAGAACGCGCCTTGGCAGAGA
The DNA here is from genome assembly GCA_964536375.1 of uncultured Desulfuromonas sp. Lineage (GTDB taxonomy): Bacteria > Desulfobacterota > Desulfuromonadia > Desulfuromonadales > Desulfuromonadaceae > Desulfuromonas. The sequence goes on from CAZHXF010000024.1 coordinate 24,598, forward strand.
ATCCGCAAGGGAGCGTGGTTATCGTTGCCGATCGCGGTAGTCGCACCGGTACCGCGATTCAGGTTATGGACGCGTGTCGCCAAGCTGGTGCCGAAAATGTCGCTATAGCGGCTGGGGTTCCTAGTGCCCCCAGTGCCAGTGGGGGCAATTAGCTGGTGCGCTTTTCCCCAGACATAACTGAAGTCAAAACTAAAATTGTCCCACTGTTGGTTGCCGTCGTGGGTACTGTAGTGTTAAACGTGCTGGTTTTTATGCTGCTGCCCCATCTTATTCAGGGCGATGACTCCCTCGCTAAACACGACCTATTTGATACAATAAACGTGGTACGAGTTACCACGCCGCCGCCGCCGCAGCGCCAGCAGGCCGAGCAGAAACCACCAGAAAAAGTGCTACATAAACAGCAGGTAGCACAGACTAAGGTGCATATGCCAACCCCGCCGTTGCATCTTAATCTGGAGCTGAAGCCAGATATCCCTAATGCTGTTGGGCAAGTGTTAATGCCCCAGGTGCAGCTGGCGCAGCTCGATCCAATCCCAATTATATTTGATAGTGCGGCACTGGACAAACCGCTGACCCCGCTGGCGCAGTCGCCATTTATCTATCCGCTGCGTGCCAAGCGGCTGGGTATCGAGGGCTGGGTGAAAATCAAGTTGCTGGTGTCACAACAGGGCGAGGTAGAACAGGTGCAAATTCTTGAGGCACAGCCGCCTAACGTTTTTGAGCAGACGGTGGAGCGCGGGGTAAGGTTGTGGCGTTTTACCCCCGGCACGGTTGAAGGGCAGGCTGTACGCAGTTGGGTAATCACCACAATACGTTTTGAGTTGGAATCGTAGCGGATGAAATGTTTGCAGCACAAAAGTTTTGTGTTCCGTATTCTGGTATTGTTACTGCCAGCGGTAATCGCAATGATAGTAATATTTGCCCCCTTGGCACAGGCGCACAGTGAGCAGATTCCGTTGTCGGTGCGGCGGGCAGTGCTGCAAGCGCAAGAGCTGATGGCACAGCACAACTATACTGCTGCCACTGAGGTGTTGGAAAACCAGCGGCAACAGCCATACCACCATTACCTTATTGATTTTACCATGGGAAATATCCACCTGCTCAGCGAACAAAAAAAATTAGCTATTCCCTATTATCAAGCGGTGTTGCAGCAACGCCCACAACATGGCGCCAGCTGGCTGAATTTGGCGCAGTGCTTTTATGCCACAGCACAATATGTTGAGGCAGCTGAGGCCTTTATGTCTGGTTACACTTACCGCCAACCAGATAGTCCTGCGCAGCCACAACTGCTGTACAACGCGGCGTTGTGTTATGTAAATAGCAACAATCCTGAGCTGGCCTTGCCGCTGCTGAACAGGTTGCTACACGAGTTCCCCCAGCAAATTCTTACCAGTTGGCGTGCTGCGTTGGTGCAGGTTTATCTGCAGCTTGAGCAGCCGCTACAGGCGCTGACACAGTTGGAGATACTGGTGCAACAGACCCGTGCTGATGAACAACGGCGCTGGCGTGCCTTTTTGGTGCAGCAGTATATGAGCTTAAAGATGACAGATAAAGCGTTTGCCGCGCTGGAAAACTATATTGTCGATGACGGTTTGGCGGCGCGCTGGTGGCAGCTGTTGACCCACCTGCATCTAGAAGCAGCAAGCTATCCTGAAGCGTTAGTCACCTTGAAGGTGCTGGCACATCTGCGTCCACTGCGAGCCGATGAAATGCAGCTACTTGCCGATTTACATCTTAATTTAGGCGTTCCGGCACAGGCCGTGAATTATTATCAGCAGCTCTACCAGCACAATCCGCAGAATAAACGCTTATTGAGTCGCTTGGCGTATGCCTGTTTGAATCTCCACCAACCGCAGCAAGCGTTGTCTTGGGCCGAGCAAGGTGAGATTGACAATGGAGAGGATGCTGAAGATGTTGCGGATATCTCTCTGCTGCGGCTACAGGCACAGTTGCTGTTTAGCCTAAAACGTTATGCCGAGGCTGCCGCAATGTTTGGGCGGGTGGGGGAGTTGGAAAGATGGAAAAGCGGGGGAAGTGGAGAAAAAGATTCTGGGGCTGCATGGTTGATGCAGGGCTATGCTGCGTGGAACGGTGAGCTGTGGCAGCAGGCGCGCCAAGCCTTTCACCGGGCTGAACGCTATCCAGCGCAGCGTAAGCGAGCTCAGAAGTTATTAAATCAGCTGTCAGCGATTAGCGCTACTTCAGTTGCGCACTGATAACCCGGTCTCGACCGCCATCTTTGGCTTGATATAGTGCTTCGTCAGCAAGACGGATGGTATTCTGAATGTTTTGCCCCTGTTTGATAGAGCTGACACCACAGCTGGCGGCAACTTTGCCCACCGTAGTGAAATTGTGGTTGCGCAGCTGCTCCAGCAGCTTTTCTGCCAGTTGCGTTGTCTCTTTAATGTCGCTGGAAGGGGCAATAATAAGAAACTCTTCGCCGCCCCAGCGCCCGATTATATCGGTAGAACGCATATTGCTCGACAACAGTTGGGCAAATTCAATCAGTACGCTGTCACCTGTTTGATGGCCCAAGGTGTCGTTGATGCGCTTGAAGTGGTCGATATCTAAAACTGCTACTCCGCTGTTGGTTTGATAGCGTAAAAATAGCTCCTGCTTTTCATGCAATATTTCATCAAGTTTGCTGCGATTGTACAGGCTGGTCAGTTTGTCGGTTTCGGAAAGTTTTAACAACAGACCATTGTATTTTCGCAGCTGGCGATAGTGATAGTAATAGAGCATACTTATTGTCAGCAGAACGCCTAACATTGTCCACAGTAGACCATAGTCCGGCAGTGCTGCTTTGGTGATGGGAATCCAGCGGTTTAAAATAGTTTTGCGTTCATCCGGGGTGATGCTGCTGACTAATTTTGAAAATATTGAGTGTAGTAGTGGTTCATCATTGCGCGTACCGATGGCCAGATTGACCTGATTAATACCTTCATCCAGACGCCCAGATACCTTGATGCTGCCGGTGAAGTTCTTTTGAATTTGGTTGGCGATTACCATCAAATTATCTATGTAGCAAAACAGCTCGCCGCTCTCCACTTTGCGTAGACCATCTTCAATGGAAGCCACATCAACAATGTTGCTGTCAGGGAATTTGTTGCGCATATCTTCTGCCATGGCATAGCCGCGCACAATGCCTATCTTTTTCTTGAGTATGCTTTCAATGCGATTGATGTAGATTTTGTCCATGGTGGTGGCGATTACCACGGGTACCGATAGATATGGTGCAGTGAAATCCATATACTCCAAGCGCGATGGCGTGCTGGCGGCCAGAGAGAAGATGTCGCATTTACGCTGCTTGGCACAGTCGATGGTTTCCTGCCATGATTTGGTCGGTACCAGCTCTATGGGTACGGGCAACTTTTTTTGAAACTGTTGTATATAATCGGCAGCGATACCGTAGTGTTTGCCTTTATCAATATTTTCAAACGGCATCCAGTCTGGATCGACCCCCATAGTTATCTTTTTTTTCTGCTGTAAATATTGCAGCTCATTTGCATTCAGGCCAAGGTCACCGCTTTTACTTTTTACAATATCCTCAAGGGTTGGGGGCAGGAGTAGTTGCGCATTATCCACCATGTTATGCATGATTAGCTGTTTGTAGGTGCGGGTAGACAGCTCCTTGCTGACTGTGCCTATGGGATACAGCGTTAATTGAAATAACTCGTGGATAACATTGGCTTCGAAAGTTAACGCTGGAATAGATCGAGCGTGAGGATATTTAGTATAAATAAGCTGGATAACTTCATCATGGTGGGTTAGAGCATAAGCCCAACCTTTGTTGCTGGCAGCGAGGAAACGCTTGCTGCGCTCAGTATGTTGATAGGCCTCTTCCTGGGAGCTGAACAGGTTGACTGCGCTCATGTAAAAGCCGTAATCGGCAGGTTTAAGCACGTTATACTTTATATGTTGCTGATCCAGTTCGTAGATCTGGTTGGAGGTAAAGGCGCTCATGGCGTCTATTTTGCCAGTTATAAAGTCCTGAATATTGAAGTTGTGTTCGATAAAGGTGCTGTTGTGTTTGTTGATCGAAAAATGATCCAGAAGTAAAGCTAACGAGCTATATTTATGCTCGTCGGTGGTCATCATGATCTTTTTCCCGACGAGATCGATGGGGTTTTTTATCTCTGGTTTGGTGACAAAAACCAGCGGCGAGCGTTGAAAGTAGGTCGCCATCAGTAAGGTGGGCAGAACTTTGCGCTGGGTAACTACCAGGCTGGAGTTGTAAATACCGTAATTGGTTTTACCGGATAATACATCGGCAACAGTATCCACCCCTGGCTGGTACTCCAGCAGATTTACATCTAGTCCGGCTTCGGCGTAGAAACCTTTCTCTTGGGCAACGATGAATCCAGCAAACTCAAATTGATATTTCCAGTCGAGTTGCAAACTAACTTTTTCAAGTTGTGGTTGTCCAAGTGAAGTAGTATCAGGGTTATTGCTAGCTAAAGCGCTCAGGGTATAAAGCAATATCAGAAAGAATGTGAAAAGCTTAAGCGCTTTGTTTAGCATATATTCTATTCTTCCGTTGTGCTGGCCAGGTGTCGCGTCAGATGTCAATTTAGAAACGCTGGCAGTGCGGATCTTAAGTGCAGGATTAGAATTATAGCATGGATTAAATATATTTTTAATAAACTTTTATTTGTGGATGCTGGGATTATTGCCGAGCAGCGCCTGATTGTAGAAAGCCACAACACGCTGTTCGAACTCTTCGGGTTTACACTGATAGAATTCAACATGATCCAGCTCGGACTCGAACCACAGTTCGCAATTTTCCCCTGCCGCCTGGTGTAAGGCGAAAATGCCATCCGCTTCAACTGTTTGATCTTGCCCGCCCATCATCAACATGATCGGGCGTGGGCTTATTGCCGCGATGGTGTTGATTGGTGCTACCTTGGCGGTGTCAATGTGTAGTCGCCGCTGGGCTAGGTAATGAATCAATGGTGCAAAGGGGAACGGTGGTAGCCCGCTGAATTTACTTACCCCTTTATTGATACTGTGGGCGACCGAAGCATAGGGTGATTGCGCGATGACGGCAGCTATACGTGGATCGCGTGCCGCATAGACTATCCCCAGAGCGCCGCCCATGGAATTGCCAAATAGGCAAATGGTGTCACGGGGATTTTTTTGGACTAAAAAATTAACCGCCGCTTCAAGATCGCGCCATTCATGCCCGCCAAAGCTGATCTGGTTACCGTCACTGCGTCCGTGGCTGCGAAGATCAGGTAGCAGCACACCATAACCATGCTTGGCTAAAAGTGCCGCTATAGGGATCATTTCGCTACAGTTCATTTTGTAACCATGGCTGAGGATAATTACGCTGCCATTGGTTGATGGTGCATACAGGGCGAACAGGCGCAAGCCGTCGCTGGTAGTCAGCTCTATAGGTTGAGCTTGCAACTGATGTTGTTGCAGCAGCAGTTCCGGGCTGTTTTCCGGGTGATCAACAGCATACTGTTGCCGGTTTGTCGGCGCAGACGAGGTTAAGCGTACCGCTTGGCGCTGGGCAATTACCACCAGAGCGGTTAACGCCGCAAGCACAGTGATAACAATTAGACTGAGGATAAGATGTGGATAGAAATTTGACATAGACACACTATAAGCTATTGGCGCGGCTGTGGAAAGTCCGTACAATAGTCAGATTGCGAAAAAACAACTATTCATTAAGTAACTTAACCATAGCAGGAGAAATTTGATGAGCGAAGACAGTAAGAAGATTATTTACAGCATGATGCGAGTGAGCAAAAGCTACAATAAGCAGATAGTTATTAAGGACATATCGCTGTCCTATTTTTACGGCGCCAAAATCGGCGTCCTTGGCCTCAACGGCTCAGGTAAAAGTAGTTTGCTGCGTATTATGGCTGGTGTGGACAAGGACTTTAATGGCGAGGCGGTGCTCTCCTCAGGATACAGCGTTGGTTATCTAGAGCAGGAACCACAGTTGGATGATAGCAAGACGGTGCGCCAGATCGTTGAAGAGGGGGTACAGGAGACTGTTGACCTGCTCAAAGATTTCGAAGCGATCAATATGGCTTTTGGCGAGGAGATGGATGACGACGCTATGACGGCGTTGTGTGATCGTCAGGCTAAAGTGCAGGATCAACTCGATGCTCTCGATGCCTGGGATTTAGACTCGCGCCTCGATTTAGCTATGGATGCGTTGCGCTGCCCGCCAGCTGATGCTGCGGTCAAGGTGTTGTCTGGTGGTGAACGGCGGCGCGTGGCTCTGTGTCGCCTGCTGCTGCAAAAACCGGATATACTTCTCCTCGATGAGCCTACCAACCATCTGGATGCTGAAACCGTTGCTTGGTTGGAGCAACATCTGCAGCGCTATGCTGGTACCGTCATTGCGGTGACCCATGATCGTTATTTTCTGGATAATGTGGCGGGTTGGATTCTGGAGCTGGATCGTGGGCATGGTATTCCGTGGCAGGGCAATTACTCATCGTGGTTGGAGCAGAAGCAGAAACGTTTACAGAATGAGGAAAAATCTGAATCGGCACGCCAGCGCACCTTGCAGCGTGAGTTGGAATGGATTCAGATGTCACCTAAGGGTCGCCATGCCAAGAGTAAGGCGCGCATTAGCTCCTACGAAGAACTGTTGGGACAGGGTAGTGAAAGTCAGACTCGCGATTTGGAGATTTTTATCCCCGCTGGTCCCCGTTTGGGCGATGTGGTTATTGAGGCGGAGCATGTGCAAAAGTCCTTTGATGGGCGTCTGTTGATGGAGGATATGAGTTTCATGCTGCCGCGCGGTGGTATTATCGGCGTGGTTGGTCCCAACGGTGCTGGTAAAACTACCCTGATGCGCTTATTTACCGGGCAGGAACAACCGGATAGTGGCACCATCAAGCTGGGCAGTACGGTACAGCTGGGTTATGTCGATCAAAGCCGCGATAGTCTTGATGGGGATAAAACTATCTGGGAGGAGATCAGTTGTGGTCAGGAGATAATGACCCTTGGTACCCGCGAGGTCAATTCCCGCGCTTATGTCTCCCGTTTCAACTTCTCCGGCAGTGATCAGCAGAAAAAAGTTGGTAATCTCTCCGGTGGCGAGCGCAATCGGGTGCACTTGGCGAAAATTCTTACCACTGGCGCTAACGTGTTACTGCTCGATGAGCCGACCAATGATCTCGATGTAAACACTATGCGTGCTTTGGAAGAGGCGCTGGAAAACTTTGCCGGTTGTGCCGTAGTTATCAGTCACGACCGCTGGTTCCTCGACCGTATTGCCACCCACATTCTTGCTTTTGAGGGCGATAGTCAGGTGGTGTGGTATACTGGTAATTATAGTGAATACGAGGCTGATCGCCATAAGCGCCTCGGACGTGACGCCGATCAGCCCCATCGCATCCGTTATCGTGATTTGACGCGGGGATAACTCTTTGACGGAAAATTGCTACTAATCAGCTTTTTTTGATCCCGGTCAATTTTATTGCACAGACTCTGTGACATGGTGCAGCAACAAACAACGAATTATTCAACCTCATTACAAGGAGATTAATCCATGAGTATGTTCTGTTTTCAATGTCAAGAGGCGGCAAAGGGTAGTGGTTGTACGGTAGTTGGTGCCTGTGGTAAGCGAGAGAGCACCGCTAACCTGCAAGATCTTTTAGTCTATCTGTTAAGAGGGCTGTCTTCCGTGGCTTTAACCGCTAAGGAGCAGGGTAAAGCTGATGCTAAAGCAGGTCTGTTTGTCGCTCAGGCGTTGTTCGCTACTATTACCAACGCCAATTTTGATGATGCGCGCATAGTAGCGTTAATTAAAGAAACTGTAGTTAGACGCGATGCTATCAAGGCGCAGATATCTGTAGTTGGTGGTTGCGATCATATTTTGTGGAGCGGTAGCGAAACTGATTTTGCTGCCAAAGCTGCACAGGTCGGGGTGCTATCACAAAAGAATGAAGATGTGCGTTCTTTGCGTGAATTGCTGATCTATGGTCTGAAAGGGTTGGCAGCTTATGTTGATCACGCTGCCATTCTTGGTTTTGAAAAACAAGAGATTTATGACTTTATGCTCGAAGCTCTTGTCTCTACGACCCAAGATCTCAGTGTCGACGAGATGGTTGGTTGGGTGCTGAAGTGCGGTGAGTTTGGTGTTTCTGGCATGGCGCTGTTGGATGAGGCTAACACTTCAACCTATGGCAATCCAGAGATCACTAAAGTTAATATCGGGGTGGGCAGTAAGCCGGGTATTCTCATCTCCGGTCACGATTTGAAAGATATGGAAGAGCTGCTGAAGCAAACTGAAGGTACTGGGGTCGATGTCTATACCCACAGTGAAATGTTGCCCGCGCACTATTACCCAGCATTTAAGAAATACTCCAATTTTGTTGGCAATTACGGTAACGCATGGTGGAAACAGGCGGAAGAGTTCACCTCTTTCAATGGTCCGATTCTGATGACTACCAACTGTATAGTCCCGGTTAAAGCAGCGTATAAAGATAGAATTTACACCACCGGCATGGCTGGTTGGCCTGGCGCTACCCATATTGCCGAGCGTGTTGCTGGTGGCAGTAAAGATTTCTCCGCTATTATCGCCCAGGCAAAAACCTGTGCTCCCCCGGTGGAAATCGAAACTGGCGAAATTATCGGTGGTTTTGCCCATGCTCAAATTATGGCTCTAGCTGACAAGGTCGTTGCTGCGGTCAAGAGTGGTGCTATTAAGCGCTTTGTAGTTATGGCCGGTTGCGATGGCCGCCACGCCTCGCGTCAATATTTTACTGATGTAGCGGCTAATTTGCCGCAGGATACGGTAATTCTCACCGCTGGTTGTGCCAAGTTTCGCTATAACAAACTGCAATTGGGCGACATTGATGGCATCCCTCGCGTCCTTGATGCTGGTCAATGCAATGATTCCTATTCGCTGGTGTTTATTGCCTTGCAACTGCAACAGGTGTTTGGTCTTGATGATATTAACGATCTGCCCATCTCTTATGATATTGCTTGGTATGAGCAAAAGGCGGTTATAGTGTTGTTGGCGTTACTCTCATTGGGGGTAAAAGGGATTCGTCTTGGTCCTACACTTCCAGCTTTCTTGTCGCCAAATGTTGCCAAAGTGCTGGTAGATAACTTCAACATTAAAGCTACTGGTGAGGTGCAGGCAGATATTGATGCCATGATGGCAGGTAATTAAGGTGTAATATTTTTCGTATAAATATTGAGTAATTAAAAGGCAATCCGCAAGCGCGGGTTGCCTTTTTTAGTTAAACGTGGCGCACGTCGAATGTCCTGTTTAACTTGACAAACCTGATCTTAGGGATAATCATCATAAAAAGTTTTTGTTAATATTGTACTGATAAATAATGAGTTGTCGTTCGGGGTGTTATTGCTTCTCTGGCGGCTCGAACTCGGCAAGCATTAGCCCTGTAGGGTCTTAAAACAGCGACGCATTTAGGCTGTGCAATTGAAAATCTGCTAGGCTTTTTAAAGAGTTTTGTAACAGTTTCTTGTGGCTGAATTACTGGAGAAATATCATGCCTTTTATTCGCCGTATAATTATTGTTTTTTTGTGCGTGTTCGGTCTGTTCACCCTTCTAGCTGCTTGCAATAAGAGTCGCCCCCTTGTTGTTGGGCTTTCCCCATGGATAGGTTACGAAACAATTTACCTTGCGCAAAATTTAAATTGGCTACCTGCAGATGTGCAGCTGTTTGAAACCGCAGATTTGAGCGGTACTGCCCATGCGCTGCGTTCCGGGAAAATTGATGCCGCCTGCATAACCTTGGACGAAGTGCTGAATTTGCGTGCCGTCGGTATTCCTCTCACTGTGGTTTTGGTGTTCGATGTCTCTGCGGGCGCTGATGTGGTGTTGGCGCGTTCAACAGTCCACCAGCTTAGTGATCTTAAAGGTAAGCGGATAGGAATAGAGCAGAACACTCTTGGTGCTTTGATGCTCACTAAGCTGCTTAGTGCCGCGGGGCTGGAACATTCTCAGGTTACCGTGGTCGACTGCCCAGCAGAAAAACAGGTTGAGGCCTGGCAAAACAACGAAATAGATGCTGTTATTACCTATGGACCAACTGTACCTCTTTTGCAGCGCCAAGGGGGTGTCTGCATCTTTGACAGCCGGCACATGGCGGATACGGTTTTTGATGTACTGGCGGTAAATACTGCGCACACAGAGTTATCCTCTGTGGCGCTTGAAAAGTTGGTTGCAGCACATTTCCGTGCCCTTAAACACCTACAAACTAATCGTCAAGATGCTATTTTTCGCATTGCGGCCCATTTAGGCACCACGCCGGAGGAGGCTAATCTGGCGCTGGCAGGGGTGATGCTGCCGTCGTTGGCGGCTAATTATGAATATCTTGTCAGTGGATCTGGGCGGATTACTAAAAGCAGCGCAGAATTCTCTACCCTCATGCTCCAACATGGTCTGTTGAAAGTATCTGATTCGCTTGAAAATATTGCCACTTCTGCTTGTTTACCACGCGACTAGTGAGATGATATGAAAAGATTGATATGGGTAACGCTGCTACTGCTATTTGTTTTTACACCACTGTTGGCTTATGCAATGGAGCCCCTCAAATTGGGGGCGCTGATTTATCGCAGCAAGACCAAAACGCAACTAAAGCTGCAGCCGCTAGCCAATTATTTGACGAACTCGCTTAACCGCAGTGTTGAGATCACCCTGTATGACCTCGATGAAATGGTCGAAGCAGTTGCGCACAACCGTGTCGATATCGTCTACACTAATCCATCTAATTATATTTTGCTTAAGCATCGCTATAGTTTATCTGCCCCTCTGGCAACAATTATTTCTCAAGTGGGAGAGCACGAACTATGTTGTCTTGGCGGGACTATATTTGCTCGCGCCGATGCGAAGAATATTAACCAACTTGCAGATATAGTTGGTAAACGCATAGCAGCTATCAATCTTGCGGCCTGGGGCGGATATTTGATGCAAGCGTTTGAGCTGCAGGATGCAGAGCTACCATTGCCGCATAAAACGAACCTGATTCTAACCAGCACTATTCACGATAAAATTATAGACGAAGTAATCTCCGGGCGCGCCGACGTTGGTTTTATCCGCAGTGGCGTGCTCGAAGACATGGCCCAGGATGGCAAAATAAATCTGAACACCATCAAGATTGTTAACCGCCAGAACCTCCCGGGGTTTCCTTATGCTAGCTCCACGCGGTTGTATCCGGAGTGGGCAGTCGCGGTTATGCCGAGTGTTGCTGAATCTCTGGCGCGTAAATTGGCGGTTGCTTTGTATAGTTTTAATCCAGATCGCGCCGCTGCACTTAGCACTGGTATTCGCGGATTTACTACGCCCGCTAACTACACTGGAGTTGAAGAGGTGCTCCGGCAACTGCGTATGTCCCCTTTCGATGTTATTCCTGAATTTACCCTCAGAGATTTATGGAATAGGCATGGCAATTGGATTTTAGCATTAAGTTTGTTGCTGGGTGTTCTTGCCATCATGATTTTCTGGATGCTGGTAAAAAATCGTCAGCTCAAACAGAGCGAAAAATATTTGGGTGCGGAACGTGGGCACCTGCATACACTACTCACCACCCTGCCGGATCTGGTCTGGCTCAAAGACCATCAAGGGGTATTTCTGCGCTGTAACCCCCGTGTAGAGGCTCTGCTTGGCGTTACGGAACAGGAGATGTTGGGCAAAACCGATTATGATTTTATGAGTAGCGCTCAGGCTGATATATTTAGAGCAAATGATCAGAAAGCTATTCAGAATAACGCGCCATTGCGCAACGAAGAAACCTTGATCTTTGTAAGCGATGGTCATCAAGAAATTGTGGAAACCACCAAGACCCCGATGTATGGTGGTGACGGACGACTTATCGGCGTGCTTGGCATTGGCCACGATATAACTATGCAACGCCAGATGGAGCAGCAACGCCAAGAGCTTGAAGTACAATTGCGCCAGAGATATAAGATGGAGGCTGTCGGGGTTATGGCCGGAGGTATTGCCCATAACTTCAACAATAATTTGTCCATTATCCTCGGCAATATTGAACTCTCTAAAATAAAACTGCCAGCAGGCAGCGAAATTAAGAGTTTTTTGGATCATGCCCAAATAGCCGTCATGCGTTCGCGGGATTTGGTCAAACAGATTATGACCTACAGCAGAAAAGGGGCTCAACAAAAGGCACCGCTACAGCTTGCTTTGATAATTGATGAAACGATAACTCTGCTTGGCTCCACCATCCCCAGCACTGTTAAGTTGCAGCAGCACATTAGCCCAGAGTGCGCCAACATTACTATTCTGGCTAATGCATCGCAAATTCAGGAGTGCCTGCTCAACCTGTGCAATAACGCTGTCCATGCTATGGATGAACAGGGTGAGTTGACTCTGATTCTGCAGCAGGTCGAGCTGCAACAACAAGACATTGCCGCTCGCTATCACGGCGAACCAGGGGCATATCTCTGTCTCAGTGTTAAGGATAATGGCTGCGGTATTATCCCTGAAATTCAAGAAAAGATTTTTGACCCATTTTTCACCACCAAGGAGCTCTATGACGGGACTGGGATGGGACTGTCTACGGTTCAGGGGATCATGGAGCAGCATAATGGTATGATCACCGTTAAAACCTGTGTAGGGCAAGGGACCACCTTTAATTTATATTTCCGTATCGTTGATCAATCCCAGCCAGAGATAGTTTCCATCGCTAGTGCCCCCAATATTAACGGGGGAACGGAAAAAATTCTCTACGTTGACGATGATGAAATGCTCGCTACTCTGCAAGAAACGATGCTCACGGCCATGGGTTATCAGGTGATTGTGATGACTAATAGTGTTGAAGCCCTGAAACTGTTTAGTGCCAATGCTGATCACTTTGATCTGGTTATTACCGATCAGACCATGCCTGAACTTACCGGCAAGGAGTTGCTTGCTCAGATCAAAAAGATCAGACCGGACATCCCGATAATCCTGTGTACCGGTTACAGCAGTAAGGTTGATGCACACGAGGCTAAACAGGCAGGTGCCAGCGCCTTTTTGGTTAAACCAACTGATTTCCAAGAGCTACTGGGCGTGATCAGGAGCTTATTGGACAAACCGCTAACGGAGTAGTTTTTTCCTTTCAGTGAGGATTGCTAAGATTTTTTCAATCTCCTTTTTGCCATATATCGTTTGATTTTATTCCTTTGCCGTATAAAGTGTACTTATCGTTTATTTTTTTTGAACAAGGAGGGACTATGGCAGATGAACAAGATGCAGGTTGTGCTCGACCGACAGCGGCAGCAGCTATTGCCAATGACACAACTGAAGTTGAAGATGCTAAGCTATCCGTGCCAGTAAAAAAGGAGCAAAAAATGATTCATGTTGGTCACCAAGCGCCAGATTTTGCGGCTCCCGGCTATTCAAAGGGAACCTTTGTTACCAATGTAAAGCTTTCAGATTATCTGGGTAAATGGGTCGTGCTGTGTTTTTATCCCGGTGATTTTACCTTTGTCTGAGCTACCGAGATCTCAGCAGTTGCTGGGAATTATAAAAAGTTTCAAGACCTTGGTGTAGAAGTTCTTTCAGTTAGTATCGACAGTATGTTTACCCACAAAATGTGGAACGATGTCGAGTTGTCGAAAATGGTAGATTGTGGGGTTCCGTTCCCCATGTTGTCAGATGCTGGGGGCGAGATTGGCAAACTCTACGGGGTATTCGATGAAGCGTCCAAGGTAGAAAATCGCGGGCGGTTTATCATAGACCCTGATGGAGTTATCCAAGGCTACGAAGTTTTGGTGCCGCCGGTCGGTCGCAACCTTAATGAAACTCTGCGTCAAATTCAGGCTCTGCAACTGGTGCGCAAGACTGGTGGTGCTGAAGCGACACCTTCCGGCTGGAAACCGGGTAAGAAAACTTTGAAGCCGGGGATTAATCTGGTTGGTAAGGTTTGGGAAGAGTGGCAGGTGAGCATGGCCGACGATTAGCGGTCAGGGTTGCGCAACAGGATAAATAATACAAACCCCGGGGGGTAATGATCTGCCGGGGTTTTTTTCGTTTTGTCGCGGAAGGCAAGCGCCCAAGCGCTAAATGGTGTCCCGAGTGACTACCTGTACCCGCTGCTCAGTATAGCTAAAGGCTGGTTGTACAGTAAGGGTTCGCTGCTGAAGTCTTTATTCAATAAGCAGGAGTTGCAATGGCTTTATCTCAAAGTTTCACCCGACCAGTTATTGGTGGTTCGTTGCTGGTATTGTTGGCGGTGGCTGGCAGTGGTGACAGCGTAACGGCTAAAAGCCTTAAAGGACAGCTCGGGCGGAAGAATACCCCGCTAATTGTCGATGTACGTAGTAGCAGTGAATATCTGGGTGGGCATATACCCGGCGCAATACATATCTCTTTTTGGGCGGTGTTGTGGAGTCACGCACAGATTTCTGCACAGCGCCAGACTGTTATCTACTGCGAACATGGACCAAGGGCAGTTCTGGCGCGGGCGTTGCTGACACTGGTGGGTAAGGGCGATGTTGCTCTGCTTGCCGGGCACATGGCTGGTTGGCGGCGTGCCGGTTTGCCGTTGCAACGCTGAACAAAAGGGGCATGATTTGGAATGGTTACTGGAGTACGGAGTTGTTGGGCTTTTTGTCGCGGCATTTTTGGCTGCAACTGTGCTGCCGCTGAGCTCAGAGTTTATGCTCGGTGCGTTGGTGGCAAATGGTGTCGATCCCGTACTGGTGGTTACCGTTGCCACCGTGGGAAATGTGCTGGGCTCACTTACCTGCTATGCCCTGGGTTGGTGGGGTAGTCAGTCATTGTTGCAGCGCTGGATGGGTGTTGCCGATAAAGATTTGGCGCGGGCACGCCAGCACTATGCTAAATACGGTCGTGGCTGCTTGTTATTTGCTTGGCTGCCGGTTGTTGGCGATCCCTTAACGGTAGTTGCTGGCATAATGCGCACTGAATTATGGGTTTTTTTGCTGTTGGTCACTGTCGGTAAACTTGGTCGTTATCTGCTCATTGTGGCTGTGCTCTGATGATTGGTCAGTGCTGAGCGCATGGAGATAATCGCTGGTGACTGCCTCGTGCGTATTGCCGTGCCGGGACTGGAGTCTAGGAGTGGAATTAAAAAATGCGCAACCAAATAGAGGTTGCGCATTTTTCATGAGATAACCAGTGCTGGCTGGGAGCTTGCTTGGTTGTAAAGTTACTCCTCGCCGCGCTCCTGACGAATGGCTGCTAGAATCTCTTTGCCGCCTTGGTTAATGGTTTGCTCGGCGATGTTATGCCCGAGTTGCTCAGCCTGAGTACGTGCCCCAATCACGGTGTTTTTTATCAGGGTTTGACCGTCAAGGCTGATCATGCCGCCGGTGACTGATAGTTGCTCATCTGCTAGCAGTTCTGCCATACAGAAAGCTGGGATACTGCAGCCACCTTTAAGAGTCTTCAGGAACGCCCGCTCAGCTAACAAACAAAACTCTGTGTCGCCGTGGTTTACCGCTTGGCGAATAATCTGTCGTTTTTCCTTAGACAGCGTTAGCGCCGCTTCAATGGCGACACTGCCCTGACCAACGGGAGGGGTAAATTGTTCAGCAGGCAGGGTCTCGACAATAAGATCGTTGTATCCCATCCGATTAACGCCAGCATAGGCAAGAAGTATGGCGTCGCATTGCCCCTCATCCATTTTGGCGATGCGCGTTTGTAGGTTGCCGCGCATATCAATCATCTTAAGGTGGGGGTGGTAAGCTGTAAGCATGGCGCGGCGGCGTACCGATGATGAGCCGATGGTTAACGGGCGGCTGGTGTCAGCCAAACGCAAGCTCTTGTCGCGACTAACTACTACATCGTTGGCCTGCTCGCGCACGGTAAAGGCGATGACCTCAAAACCATCCGGCAATTCCGATTGCATATCTTTGGCACTGTGCACGGCAATGTCGATATCACCACTGCGCAGCTGATCTTCTAGCTCCTCGGTAAACACCCCTTTGCTGCCAATTTTGGCGATGGAGACATCAAGAA
>CAZHXF010000025.1:0-40429 GCA_964536375.1 uncultured Desulfuromonas sp.
ATCCAGAGATTTTGCATAGATTTCTAGACTCCCGCCTGCGCGAGAGTGCCGACCTGTGTGGCGATAGCGGAAGATTGGTATTAATCAGGAACAATAAAGGAATTTTTCTTATGTCTGAATACAACTTTATCAAAGCTTGTTGGGGTCAACCAGTTGATCGTGTTCCGGTATGGCTTATGCGTCAAGCTGGGCGTTATCTGCCCCAGTATCGTGAAGTTCGTTCACGCGGCGCAGGAACTTTTCTTGATCTGTGCAAAGATCCTCAGCGCGCGGCGGAAGTATCCATTCAGCCTATTGATATTCTTGATGCTGATGCCGCTATCATGTTTTCCGATATTCTCACCCCGGTTGAGCCGATGGGTATGGAGCTTGATTTTGTTCCCGGTCCACTATTTGCCCACCCGATTCGCACTAAGGCTGATGTCGATGCGCTTAGCGTACCCGAGGATATGGCGGTAGCAGTCTCTTATGTGCCGGCGATAATTAAGTTGTTGCGTAAGGCGTTAGAGGGGCGCGTGCCACTGATCGGTTTTGGTGGGGCACCGTTTACCTTGGCGTGCTATATGGTTGAGGGTAAAGGTAGTAAAGATTTTGCTGCATTGAAGCAGATGATGTACAGCGACCCAAGCTTATATCATGCCCTGATGGAAAAGATAACCGAGATGGATCGGCGTTATCTGAATATGCAGATAGAAGCTGGTGCGCAGACCATTCAGATATTTGATACCTGGGGTGGTTTAGTGTCACCGCACGATTTTGAGAAATTTGTCCTGCCCTACAGCAAGAAATTGATCGCTGGTTTGAACCGTAAGGATATTCCGGTAATCTATTTTGTCAAAGGCGCTGGCACCATGTTGGAGATGGTAAAAGAAGCGGGCAGTGATGTTATCGGTCTTGATTGGCATATAGATCTGGGTAAAGCGCGTGATATCCTGGGCGATGATGTGGCAGTTCAGGGCAATTTAGATCCATCGGTGTTGTACGCGCCGGATGCTTATATCGAGCAGGAGGTGCAGCGTATCCTCAACGAAAACGGCGATCGTCCCGGCTTCATTTTTAACCTCGGTCATGGCATTACCCCATCCGTAGCTCCGGCTAAGGCTGTTTTTATGGTGGATGCAGTGCATCGTCTGAGTCAGAAATAGGTAGGGTTTGCTCGGACAGAACAGACATAAAGGCGATGCGGCAACGTATCGCCTTTTTTAATATTTATGAAAGCGAGTGCAATGACACAAGCAAAAAAAGCTCTGGTGTTGCTCAATATGGGCGGACCGGATTCCATAGCTGCGGTGGAGCCGTTTCTTTATAATCTGTTTTCTGACCGCGATCTGATCCAATTGCCATTGGGGGCGTTGTTACAGAAACCTTTTGCGCGGTTGCTTTCCTATTTTCGCGCCAAAACAGTGCGGGAAAATTATCGCCGCATAGGGGGTAAAACACCGCAGCTAGCTTGGAGCCGATTGCAGGCGGAAAAAACTGCGCAGATGCTGGGTGGGCAGTGGCAAGGCTATGTCGCTATGCGGTATTGGCACCCGCGTGCCGATGAGGTGGTGGCGCAATTGCGCGCTGATGGGATAACTCATGCATTAGTGGTGTCGCTTTATCCCCACTATACCGGGGCAACAACGGGTAGCAGTATCAAAGATTTTAAGGCTGCTCAACAGCGGCTGTATCCGCAATTAACGTGTAAATATATTGAACAATGGCATGATTGGCCAGCGTACCTTGATGCCATGGCTGAGTGTGTGAGTGCAGGTTTAGCGGCAATGCCTGACAGCGAGCGCGAGCGGGTGTCAATTTTGTTTTCTGCCCACGCCTTGCCGCAGAAATTTATTGATCGCGGTGATCCGTATAAAGATCATGTTGATGAAACTATCGCTGGAGTGATGGTGCGGGTGGGAGACTATGCTTACCAAGTTGGTTATCAAAGTCGCAGTGGTCCGGTAAAATGGATGGAACCAGATACGCGTGAACTTATAGCCGCAGCAGGTAGTGAGCAACGAGCACTGTTAGTGGTGCCGGTATCCTTTGTCTCTGATCATATCGAAACATTGGAAGAGGTTGATGTCGAGTTTCGTGACTATGCTGCTGTCCATAATGTGCCGTGGTTTGGGCGCGCGCCGGCATTGAACGATAGACCTTTATTTATTAAAGCACTATGCGAACTGGCGCGGCACGCGCTATAATATCTACCCATAAATTAAGTTTTTTGTACAATGCTGGCTGATTGTTGATTGTAGCACCCTAGCAACAGAAATTGCAGGAGGGTAAAGATGAGTTTGAGTGTCGGTCGTGAACCAAATACCATGATGAAGGTCGTCATCCTAACGCACAACTATCGGGTTGTGGGTAAAGTGTATGTCAAAAAAGGGACGCGGCTGACGGATATGGTGTGTGAAGCGCGTCAGTTTATTGCCGTCGCTGCAGCTCAGGTATGGGAGCGCCAGAGCGGGAATAATCTGCTGCAAGCCGGATTCATCAATGTCAGTCGGGATGAGATTGAAATTATTCTTCCGGCAGATGAAGTTAATTGTGAAGTCAGCGACATGGGCAGCCTTGGCACTTGGCTGGTACAGCAACAGCGAGAGGCTGATGTTGGGCATGAAGATATTAGTCTTGACTTAGATTTAGACTAACTTCTTGTAGTTTACTGCTTACCTGGTTCAGTTCACGGGACTACCTGACGAAGTCATGCAATGGTATCAAATGGGGATAAGATAAAACTAAAAAAGCCGATGGGGAGTTTGTCATGACTGAATTTGATCAGTTTGTGGAAAAGGTGGTGATGCACAACAAGTTAGCCACCCCTGAATTACTCCAGCAGGCTAAAGATTACCTGCTCAGACATCCTGAACTTGAGTTGAGCGATCTGCTGGTGCGTGCTGGGTCTTTAAAAGCCGGGCAGATAGAAAAAATAAGGCAGAAGTTTAACGAAACGCAAATCAGTAAAGCTGTCTTTCCGGTAGAAACTCAATGCCGAGCTAGTGAACAGCAATCTGCCCCTGTTGTAGCAGTTCAACAGCCACTAGCGCAGGTCTCTCCTGCTGCATCACCAGGCGCTGCCTCAGAATTTTCCTCCTTTACCACTCTAGAACAATATTTAACCTATGCGCGCCAAGCTGGCGCATCAGATTTACACATCAATGCTGGATCACCTCCGCTGGTGCGTATTGATGGTCAACTGCGGCAACTCCAGCGCCAGCCATTTACGGCACAAGAGGCAGAAAAACTATTGTTTGCTGTGCTTGATGGCGCGCAAAAAGAGCGTTTATGCGAGCAGTTTTCCTTGGATACCTGTTGTCAGATTGAAGGGTTGGGGCGTTATCGCAGTTGCTTCGCCCGGCAAAGCCGTGGTTGGGATGGTTCATTTCGTATTGTCGATCAGCAGGTGCCAAGTTTTGACCAGTTGCAGCTACCCGAAAAACTTAAACAGCTGACCGAATATAATCAGGGTTTGGTGTTGATTGCCGGACCAAGTGGTTGTGGTAAAACCACAACTATGGCAGCGATGATTGAGTTGATAAATCAAAATCGGGATGAGCATATCATCACCATGGAAGATCCGATTGAGTATGTATTTCAACCGGCAAAATCCCATATAAGTCAGCGTCAAGTGGGGGCACATACTATCAGCTTTTCTGCGGCTTTGCGCGCAGCGTTGCGTGAGGATCCCGATGTGATAATGATTGGCGAATTACGTGATCGCGAGACAGCGACGCTGGCAATATCCGCAGCAGAGACTGGTCATCTGGTATTTGCTTCGTTGCACACCACGGGCGCAGCCCAAACCATCAGCCGAATACTTGATTTTTTCCCTGCTGATCAACAGGGGCAGATTCGCTCCATGGTCAGTGAGTCAATTCGCGGTATCATCTGTCAGCGCTTGATTCCCCGCAGTGATGGAGTTGGGCGTGCCATGGCGCTGGAGGTGTTATTTAACAATACTGCCATCGGCAATCTCATTCGTGAAAATCGTATGTTTCAGTTGCCGACCATGATGCAGATAAACCGCGATAAGGGGATGTGTCAATTGGAAGATTCGCTACAAAAACTAGTTGATGAACAGGAGATTGACGGAGTTGAGGCATGGTTTGAGGCGGCCAATAAGTCGCCGTTCAAACAGTATCAGCCCGAGGTTATATCCGCGCCGGAGTAAATATGGGTGTTGGGAATTGCAGGTGTTAATAGCTGGTCGCTAGCGATAATTACTGGCGTGGAGATTACTGATGGCAAAGATAGATAGGTTGTTTGATATAATGCTCGACCATGGTGCTTCCGATATGCACCTGCTGCAAGGACAACCACCAAAAATACGCGAACATGGTCGTATGGTCGTCCTCGAGGGTGAAGCGGTTATTGATGAAGAAACGATGGTGGCATATCTAAAAGAGATCTGTGTGCCCGAGCGTTGGGTCGAGTTTCTTGAGCGCCATGATCTTGATTTTGCCTATGAAAAAGATGCAAAGTCACGTTTTCGCGCCAATTATTACGGTCAATTGCATGGTATGGCAGCGGTTTTTCGTGTTATTCCGACTAAAATACTCACCCTTGCCGATTTAGGTCTGCCTGAGGTGCTGAAATCTTTTGCCGCACTACGTTCTGGATTGGTTCTGGTAACCGGTCCTACTGGTAGTGGTAAGTCAACTACCTTGGCGGCTATTATTGATTATATTAACGATAATTATTCACGCTATATTTTAACTATCGAAGAACCCATAGAGTTTGTTCATCCCAACAAAAGCAGTGTGTTTTGTCAGCGCGAAGTGGGTAATGATGTGCGTTCCTTTGGTGAGGGTTTGCACACCGCCTGTCGTCAAGATTGCGATGTTATACTGGTCGGTGAAATGCGTGATTACGAGACTATTTCACTGGCGCTGTCTGCGGCTTCTATGGGGACATTGGTGTTTGGGACTCTGCATACTAACTCAGCGGTGAAAACTATAGATCGTATTATTGATGTTTTCCCCGCCGATCAGCAGGGGATGGCGCGTACCATGCTGGCTGATTCGTTGCGCGGTATTTGTGCTCAGTTGTTGTTGAAGAAACAGGGCGGCGGGCGGATAGCTGCAAATGAGATTCTCCTCGGTACTACCGCTTTATCTGCAAGCATCCGGGAAAATAATGTCAGCAATATTCGCAATATTATTCAGGGTGGCAAGCGCCAAGGGATGCAAATGATGGACGACGTGCTGGCTGATTACTTGAAACAGGAATTGATAACCGCCGAAGAAGCCTACATGAAGGCGCAGGATAAAAATCGCTTTGCCCTCAAAAATGAATAGTAATTAGCTGCTCCAGCGGTGTTTTTTGTGCTTACAGTCCTAGCTGGTTTAATTGTTCTACAAGTTTTTTTTGTTCATCGCTGAGTTGTTTTGGTATAGCGACCATAATTTGTGCATACAGATCTCCGGTGGAGTGCTTGCCATGCGCCGGCACCCCGTGACCTTTGAGGCGAATTTTACCCCCGTTAGCAGTCCCTGCTGGGACTTTGATCCGTTTTTCACCCTCTAATGTCGGAACCGGAAAACTTGTACCTAGGCACATCCCGCTGAAGGGTATATTGACCTGAACTTGTAGATTGTTACCTTCGCGGATAAAAACAGGATCCTTGTCTACGCTCACCTCTAGCAGCAGATCTCCTGTTGACCCGCCACTAGTACTGGTGCCACCTTTGCCAGCTACGCGCAGTTTCTGTCCACTTTCTATGCCGGCCGGTATACGCACCTGAATTTGCTCATCCTGATTGTTGTGCTGATAATGAATCATCCGTTCCCCGCCAGTTACTGCCTGACGCAGTGGGATGTTGATGCGCATGATATAGTCCTGTCCCTTTACTGGGCGCGGGCGGCGCTGGTGAAATGTCTGGCTGTGGCTGGTTCTGCCGCCACGATTACCGAACAGTTGGCTGAACATGTCCTCATTTCCGCCGAATTCGCGAAATATGTCACCAAAATCCGCGCCGCGGAAAATATCTTCCTGAGAGTATTTTTGGTGGAAACCTGCATCACCAAATTGGTCGTATTGCTGTTTTTTCTCAGTGTCACTGAGTACGGCATAAGCTTCGCTGATCTCTTTGAAACGTTCCTCTGCCTGCTTGTCACCAGCATTTTTGTCGGGATGATATTTTATTGCCAATTTGCGATAAGTTTTTTTTATCTCGGCGGCAGTGGCTGATTTTTCGATGCCTAGAGTTGCGTAGTAGTCTTTTGCCATGATTGCTCCTGTTGGTGTGTGACCTGCCTTTCTGCGCGATAAGCAGGGGTAATCAATATAAGTCTGCCTTTGCCTCAGGTCAAGGGTGAGCTGTGGATAATTTAACCTTTTTTTTGGTAAAATGGTGCTATATTACCTGCCAATGTTGATAGTTTAGTATTGGGAACAAGGAGTGTGCTTAATGAGAAAAATTGTTGTTGTTGGTGCTGGTATTTCAGGGTTGGCTACCGCTTATACTTTGGAACAGCAAGCGCGGGAAAAAAATTTAGATATACAGGTAACGGTGGTTGAAAAGCAACAGCGTTGCGGGGGGAAAATCTGGAGTCGCCACGAGGATGGTTATCTGTGTGAGTGGGGCCCAAATGGATTTCTCGATAATAAGCCCGCTACTTTAGATTTGTGCAAGGTGCTGAATATAAATAATGAACTGCTGCGTTCTGACGATAATGCGCGTAAGCGCTTTATCTTTAGTGCCAATAAGCTTCATCAACTACCAGAAAATGGACCTCAATTCTTTGCTTCAGATTTGCTCAGTTGGCCAGGGAAGTTGCGCTTGGTAGCTGAATTAGCCGTGGCAGTGAAAAAAGGTGATACCGATGAAACACTGGCTGAATTCGGTCGGCGCCGTTTGGGAGCTGAAGCACTGGATAAGTTAATTGCTCCCATGGCCGGCGGTATTTTTGCCGGTGATCCAGAAACTATGAGCGTGAAAAGTTGTTTCCCGCGCATTGTTGAGTTGGAACAACAATATGGTGGTCTGCTCAAAGCTATGATGAAGATGGCGCGGCAAAAACGGGCTGAGCGTAAGGCTGGCAAGCAGGTTGCCAGTGCTGCTGGTCCGGGGGGGGTGCTGACGTCTTTCACTGGTGGTATTCAGCAACTCACCGATTCTTTAACCCAGGCAATTTCTGGTGAAATTCGTCGTGGACTCGGGGTAGATAGCATTGAGCACTACGATGACTATGTCTTGGAGTTAAGTGATGGCAGTTTGCTGGATGCCGATGTTGTCATCAGCGCTGCTCCGTCAAATGCTTTGGCCCCAATAATAACTAAGCTTCGACCTGAAGCAGGGAAGTTATTGGATAAAATACCTTATGCGCCCATGAACATAGTTTGTCTGGGCTATTCACGCGACCAGCTTCATTGCGATCTGAATGGTTTTGGCTATTTGATTCCACGTCAGGAAGGTTGTTCTGTTTTGGGTACATTATGGGATTCGAGCATATTTGCCGGGCGGGCACCGCAAGGTAAGGTGATGTTGCGTTCCATGATGGGCGGGGCTACCAGACCACAGGTTGCTGATCTTACTGATGACCAAGTACAAATTTTAGTTCAGGCTGATCTCGAAAGAATAATGGGAATTAAAATCTCCCCTGAATTTGTGCGCATTTACCGTCACCAATATGCTATTCCGCAGTATGTTTGTGGTCATGGAAATCTGGTTAAACAGGTGCGTAACGAATTGCGCGATCTGCCCGGATTCTTTTTAACTGGGAATGCCTATGATGGTATTGGTCTGAATGACTGCGTTAACAATGCCAACAAAACAGCTCAACAGGTGATGGATTTTATCTCAGCTGAATAGTCTCATTTTTTGCCCAGCAAGAAGCCCCATAGTGCTATCACTATGGGGCTTTTATTGTCTGTACCTTTTTACTACTACCGCTAAAACTTGCCGAAATCGTCATCGTCCAAGCTGATGCTGGGAGTATTGGTAGTGTTTTGTCCGCCCCAATTGTCAGCAATGTTATTACTGGTGCTTGATGCGGTCAGTTTAGGTTGATTAAAACTTGCCGTTTTCTGGCTCTGCTTAAAGGTTTTTATTGTGCTGTGGCCGTTAGTTGAACCATGGCGCAATTGAAAGCGGTGTAGCAGTTGTTGCAGAATGTTTGCTTGGCTGCGCAGCTCTTCTGCGGCAGCAGCAGTTTGTTCAGCTACTGCAGTATTTTGTTGGGTAACATCGTCAATCTGCGATACTCCAATTGATATCTGAGAAATACCCTGTGCTTGAGCGTTGCTGGCTGTGGCAATTTCTGCTGCCAAAGTAGATGCTTTGGCTACACTGTCAACAATTTTATCCAAAGAATCGGCGGTGCTCTGCGCGATTTGTGAGCCGGCTGTCGCCTTGGCTACTGAACTTTCAATTAATTCTGCGGTCTCTTGTGCTGCCTTGGCACTACGCGCAGCCAGGTTACGCACCTCCTCAGCTACTACTGCAAAGCCTTTGCCATGTTGACCGGCACGTGCCGCCTCTACCGCAGCGTTTAGGGCTAGCAGATTGGTTTGAAAGGCAATCTCATCTATTACTTTGATTATTTTGGAGATGCTGTGGCTGGATGCGGTAATATCTACCATGGCAGCATTAAGCTGTTGCATCTTTTCGTTGCCTTGCTGGGCATCTTTTTGTACTTGGATATTCATTTTACTTGCCTCATTGGCATCGTCAGCGTTGCGCCGTGTTTGATCGGATACCTCTAGCAGAGAACTATTTATCTCTTCCAAGGCGCTTGCTTGTTCGGTAGCACCCTGTGACAGTGCCTGGCTGGAATCAGATACCTGATTGGAGCCAGAATCTATTTGTTGTCCGGCTAACTGTACCTCAGATATGACGCTGTTAAGATCTTCTCCCAGTTTCTTCAAGGCGTTTCGTAACATGTCCTGATCATCGTGGGGTGTTACAGCGAAATTAAGGTTGCCGGCGGCCAGTGATGTCAGGGGTTGAACTACCTCAGCTTGTAAACTGTCGGCAAATCTGTCCATGGTCGCAGACAGTTGCCCTATTTCATCTTGACGATCAAGATTGAGACGTTGAGTAAGGTGGCCGTGTTCCATTGCATCTATCATTGCTACGGTTTGTTTAAGTGGTGAGGCAATGGCGCGAGAGATACGTATCGCAAACAGCAGGCCAAAAATAACGGCGACCAAGTTTACCGCTAACAAGATTTTTTCTGCCGCTGATTTGTTGTTGTGGCTATTTTGTTGGATAATCGCTACTGCTGCTACACATGCTTGTTTCGCTTTGTCTGCAGCAAGCTCCATAGATTGGCTAAGGAGTTGTTGCTCTGCCATTTGATGGGCATGCCGTTCAAAGCTGGCTTGGTACTCTTTTATTGTTCCGGCAGCTTTGCTGACTCTGTTTATGATCCCATCGTCGTCCAATGTGTCTTCAAGCTCATTACAGGTATCAAGCATTTGTTTGATACTTTTACGAGCTAGTTCCAGATATTTATCGTCGCGGGAAATTATATGCTCTTTTTCAAACTTACGGGCGTTGAGAAATAGCAAATTAATGTTTTGGGTGAAGGACAATTGCTGAATTATGTCAGTGATGGCTTCTGCATAATCTTCGGTGTCTTCGTATTTAGTGCGTGAGGCGATAACTTGGTCCAACATTTTTTCAAGTGATTCTTGCAAACCTATTATTTCACTAAAGGCGGTATTGGAGCTGCTTTTCATCTCTTCCATGCTGTTTTGGCGTTCGTCGCTGATCTCAGTATAACGCTTAAAAGCTGTAGAATATGCACTGGCATGTTGGTCGATTTCGCTTATTCGTGCAATGTCAGCCGGCTCATCTAGTTGGTTGGTCAGGCGTTGTGCAAGTTGTTGCAGTTGCTGCAATTCGTTTTGTAACTCTGATACTGTATTTCTTTGGGCTTCTATGGTGTATTCTTTTTCATGGATTTGAGCCTGTAGGGAGTGACCAAGAATATCGTTCACAGTTTGCAGTTGTTGCATGCTGCTGCTGATATTATTCATGCCCGATTTGCCAATTGCACCAACTATAATAGTCAGTATCAACAAACACAAAAATGACAGAAATAGTTTTTTGCCTATTTTCATAGATTTAAACATAAGCTCTCTCTTTCCTTGTTCTGTTTATTGGTTTTATTTACTAATTAAGCATATTTTAATTAAGTTATCGTTGGTGTAAATAAACTATATGGCGCCGGATGTGGTGTTGAAACAGTTGACCATGACTGGCGGTTGCGCTATTTTGCCCGCAACACGTAGCAGTTAATGGTAATATTAACCCCATGCTGTCACACTGCGGCTATGATGTTTAGTCGTTCACAATTTAGGATTGTATAAAAACCATGCAAAAATATTACCAAAACGAGGTGGATAAGCGGCGTACCTTCGGGATTATTAGCCATCCCGATGCCGGAAAGACGACCTTAACCGAAAAATTGTTGCTCTACGGTGGTGCTATTCAGATGGCCGGGGCAGTGAAAGCGCGCAAATCCACGCGCCATGCCACTAGTGACTGGATGGCGATGGAGCAGGAGCGCGGTATCTCGGTTACCTCTTCAGTGATGAAATTTAATTATCACAATTACGAGATTAACTTGTTGGATACCCCTGGTCACCAGGATTTTTCTGAAGACACTTACCGTGTTTTAACTGCAGTTGACAGCGCTTTGATGGTGATTGACAGTGCTAAAGGGGTGGAAACGCAAACGCGGAAACTGATGGAAGTGTGTCGTATGCGCAATACGCCGATCATCACTTTTGTTAACAAGTTAGATCGCGAAGGTCTTGCCCCATTGGATATCTTGTCCGATATTGAGGAAACCCTACAGATTGAGTGCACTCCGCTGAGCTGGCCTATTGGGATGGGGAAGCGGTTTAAAGGGACATATAATCTGTTTAAAAAACAGTTGCATCTGTTTTCTGCTTCCAGCAATGAGCGCATAAGCTCAGGGATAATTATCGAAGATTTAAACGATCCACGCCTCGATGAACTGCTGGGGGATCAAGCTGATGAATTACGTGAAGATATCGAATTGTTGGAGGGGGCAGCTAATCCTTTTAACCTTGAAGACTATTTGCGCGGTAACCAGACACCAGTTTTCTTCGGTAGTGCGGTGAACAATTTCGGGGTGCAGGAGATGCTGGATGCCTTCGTCGAACTGGCACCATCACCGGTAGTGCGCCAAACTACTACCCGCAAAGTTTCCCCCTACGAGGAGGAATTCAGCGGTTTTGTGTTTAAGATTCAGGCCAATATGGATCCGGCGCATCGGGATCGCATCGCCTTTATGCGTATCTGTTCCGGTCACTTTGAACGCGGCATGAAGATGCGTCATCACCGTATCGGTAAAGAAATTACGGTGTCTAACGCTACCATTTTTATGGCTCAGGATCGTAGCCATGTCGAGGATGCCTATGCTGGTGATATTATCGGAGTCCACAACCACGGCACTATAAAAATCGGGGATACTTTTACCGCTAAAGAGGTGTTGAAGTTTGTTGGTATCCCCAGTTTTGCGCCAGAAAATTTCCGCCGCGTGCGCTTGAAAAATCCGTTAAAAACAAAACAGCTGGATAAAGGGCTGAAGCAATTAGCGGAAGAGGGTGCGGTGCAGTTGTTTCGTCCCTTGAGTGGCAGTGACTATATTCTGGGTGCGGTCGGAGTGCTGCAATTTGATGTAATTATGTCGCGCCTGCGTGCCGAGTACAGTGTTGATGCAGTTTATGAATCGGTAGAATACGCTACGGCACGCTGGATCGCTGGTGCAGATAAAAAGAATCTGGAAGAGTTCGAAAAGAAAAACCGTGCAAATTTGTCCCACGACGCTGAAGGGAATTTGACCTACTTGGCATCGAGTGAGTGGCGCTTACAACATACCATAGAGCAGTGGCCGGACATTGTTTTTAATAAAACTCGTGAACACTGCTGATAAGGATTGGAAATATGAGCATGGAAATAGTTTATCCCTGTAGTGCCACGGTAAAACAGGACGTAGCTTGTCGGATAATTATGGTCAGTGCGCAACAGTGGCCCAATTTAGTGCACAGCTTGTCACCATGGTCAGAGGGTGGGATTCTGCAAAGTGTTGCTGATGAAGGTGAATTTAGCGGCAAAACTGAGCAGACACTTTTGCTCCACGCAAACGCCAAGCCGTCGCGCCTGATGCTAGTTGGGCTGGGGGATGAGACCAAGATAACCAGTCGCGTATACCGTACTGCCGCATCATTAGCCGTGCAGCAGCTACGTCAGTGCCACTTATCCAGCTGGGTGTTTGATCTGCATCTGTGCTGTGCTGACACTGTTGTCGATGTTGCTGATTGCTTGTTTGATGGCGCTTTGCTCGAATTATATCGCTTTGAACGTTACAAGAGTCCAGGTGCTGACGGTAAAGACGCTCGGCTGAGCGACGCTGACGTGATCTGCTGTGCTTTTGGCGCTATTGCTGTCGATTCATTGGCGGCGGTGCAACAGCGCCTAACTCAGCGTAAAATTATCAGCGCCGGGGTGTGTTTGGCACGTGATCTGGTTAACGAACCGGGCAACGTCAAGACCCCGTCTTATTTAGCTCAGATCGCTTGGCAACTGGCTGAGGAACACCATCTTAAATGCACGCTGCTTGGACCTGCCGAGTTGGAGCGCCAGGGTTTCGGAGCTTTGCTTGCGGTAGCTAAAGGAAGTATCTGCGAACCGCGCCTGATTGCTTTGGAATACACGGGTGCTGGTGATGCCAGTGCGCCCATCGCTCTGGTTGGGAAAGGTGTCACCTTTGATAGTGGTGGTATCTCTTTGAAGCCGGGCGAAGGGATGGACCAGATGAAGATGGATATGGCTGGTGGGGCAGCGGTGCTGGCCACCATGGGCATTATCGCGCAACTACAGTTGCCGGTTAACGTGATCGGGGTGGTGCCAGCAGTAGAAAATATGCCATCAGATCGTGCCACGCGCCCAGGCGATATTGTTACTTCATTGTCCGGGCAAACCATCGAAATTCTCAATACTGATGCCGAAGGTCGCCTGATTCTGGCGGATGCTATAGCTTGGGTAGGGAAGAAAAACCCGGCTATGATCATTGATTTAGCTACCCTGACTGGTGCCTGTATTATGGCACTGGGTCACCATGCCAGTGCGGTGCTTGGCAATGATGATGAGCTGGTGCAAGGGTTGCGTCAGGCGGGAGAGAAGGTCGGCGAGCGCTTGTGGCAATTGCCACTCTTTGAAGAGTACGCTGACCAGCTCAAGAGCCAAGTAGCGGATATGAAAAATATCGGCGGGCGACCGGCAGGTACTATTACTGCGGCGGCGTTTTTGCAAAAATTTGTCGCTGAAATTCCCTGGGCGCACCTAGATATAGCTGGCACCGCTTGGGAAGAAAAAGGCAAGCCGGGACAACCGAGCGGAGGAACCGGTTTTGGTGTTCGCCTGCTGGTGGAATATTTACAGAGCAGGTAGCAATTCAGCACGGATCAGGGGGGTATTTTGAGGTAGAGACGTTGCATGCAACGTCTCTACACCTGTTGCGCTACCATATCGCTGAATAGTAAACATATAACCGGAACGGTTATTTACGTTTAAAAATATCCGTTCCGGGGTTGCTTACTCTGTCTATAAACAGTAACCCATCAAGGTGGTCGAGTTCGTGCTGAATGGCCACAGCCTCGAAGCCCTTGCAGCGCACCACCTGATCGTGTCCTTCATTGTCGGTAAAATGTACTACAATCTCACGCGCTCGTTCGACATTTCCGGTATAATCTGGCACGCTCATGCAACCTTCACGCATGGTTTTGCTGCCGCTAGATTCAATAATCTCTGGGTTGATCAACACCATTAATTCGTGGTTGTGTTTTTTGCCTAACTTATGGTTGGACACATCTACCACGGCTACGCGCAGGCATATGCCAATCTGTGGTGCGGCTATGCCTACAGAGTGACCAGATTCATACATGGTGTCGATGAGATCGGTGACTAAATTAGTGGTTATTTCGCTGGTGATATTTGCCGGATCGCACAGCTGTTTGAGGCGAGGATCTGGATAGACGACAATTTCCTGTACTGCCATAACTTTATAGCTCCACCGGGGTCACGGTACGCACTGAGATATCGACCTGTAACTGTTGTTTGAGCGTGTCCATTAATGCTTTCAGACTTGTAACTGTTAAATCTGCGGGCAATACGGTTTCACATATCATCACATATACTGGGCGTTCAGCGGTTCCGATCAGCTTGGTATTCAGGTCGACAATATTGATATTGTTGTCGCTGAGCACTTTGGCTACCTGATAGACAATGCCAGGTTTGTCGGAGCCATACACCGAGATCATGCACAGCTCTCCGGGCAGGTCAGGGCGCTGTTCACCGCCAGGTTTCAGGGCACGGACAAAAACTGATAGCCCCTGCTCCTCAAGGGTACTGAACTCCTTGGTGAGTTGAGCGGCATCGGTTATCTGGGGATGAGACAAGATGAGGATCATAGCAAATTGACCACCGAGGATGTTGTTGCTCGAATCGGCAACGTTGCAGCCCAGCTTATAGATGATTTCGGCAGTGTCGGAAACAATGCCGGGGCGGTCACGACCAATAATAGTTAGGGCAAAGTGCTGCATTAAGCTCCTCCAGGATTTATAAGTGTGCATGAGAGTCAGCGTTGTCTGGCAATATATCACGCTATGCAGTGCGAGACCAAGCTGAGAGTGGCAGTATTTGTTTAGTGCGCAGCTATTCGCTGGTATGACTCAGATTGTAATCGAGGAGGTGCTTTGTTACTATGCGACGGCAATGAGGGATATTTTGCTGGATTGGCGCTATGAAACAGGTGTTTTTAAATGAGATTAGTTTTATTACGTGCGGCATTGGTTGCCGTGCTGGCAGTGGTCAGCGGTTTAATTATCAATAGTGGTCAACTGAATGCGTTGCTGCATCAGGTTGCCGTTCAGGACGCGGCAGACTATGCGCCCCGCCCGGTGGAGTTGCCCTTTGTGCGCACCTGGCAGCGGGCAGGAAAATTAATCGTCGATGCCCGTGCCCTTGACAGTTACACTGAGGGGCATATTGCTGGTGCTTATTCTGCTCCGGTTGGAGATCAACAGCGGCTACAGGCGCTTGTTGATTGCTGCGTGCAGCGCGCTGAAGTGCTGGTGTACTGCAGCTCCATAACTTGTTCTGATTCATTTGCGGTGGGTGAACTATTGTTTGTCGCTGGATTTAAGCAGGTGTATCTGTATGAAGCTGGTTTTGCCGATTGGCTGCAGCAGCAACAACTTTGGGCGTCCGGTTCATTGAGTCAGGTTGATAGTGTCCAGTCAGGTGGGGGAGAGCATTGATGCAGCACTATGTGATAATGGGTCTTCGCTGGTTGCTGGGTGCTATTTTCCTTTATGCCGGCATAACCAAAGCGCTGGATGTCGCTGTCTTTGCAACGGCCATCGGTCGTTATGCTATGTTGCCGGAATTGGGCAATATGTTGTTGGCTAGCACTCTGCCCTATCTGGAGATATCTACGGCGCTGCTGCTATTTTCCGGGCGCTGGTTGCGTCCAGCGGCGCTGTTGTCAGTGTTGATGTACAGCATGTTTTGTGTGGCACTGTTGACTGCGGCACTACGCGGTTTATCTATTGATTGTGGTTGTTTTGGTTCGGCAGCAGGGGCGTGGTCGTCGGTGGGGGTAGCGTTGCTGCGTAGCGTGTCCCTGTTAGGTTTGTCTGGCTACCTGTTTTTTGTACTGGCCGCACCAATGAAGACTGAAGAGAGAAAATAAGGGTGAGGGTGAATTGATGGATGATTGGCAGCAACTGCATAGACATTCCCTGACTGATCCACACCAACTGGCGGAACAGTTTGGTCTTAAAGAAGCCGATCTGGTTCTGGTCGGTGCGCGCTATCCGCTGCGCATAACCACACATATCTTGCAACTGATAGCCAATGGTGGCGACCCGATAGCGCAGCAATTTATTCCCAGTCTGCGCGAGTTGACAACGGATAGCGCTCTGCACAGCGATCCCCTCAATGAAGAGGCGTTATCACCGGTGCCGCATCTGGTCCATCGTTATCCCCAACGGGTGCTGTTGCTGGTTGCCGGTAGTTGTTTTAGCTACTGCCGTTTTTGCACCCGCAAGCGTAAAGTTGGTTGTCAGGATATGGTGATAACTTTTGGTGATGTAATAAAGGGGCTGGAATATATCGCCCAAAATTCGCAGGTGAATGAGGTTATTCTGTCTGGTGGTGATCCGCTAACCATGTCTGATGCCTTATTACGCGACATCTTGGAAAGGTTGCGCCGTATACCTCATGTTGAGGTGGTGCGTATTGGCAGTAGGGCTCCAGTGGTGTTGCCCGAGCGCATTACTCCGGCATTGTGTGATTTGTTAAGCAGTTATCAGCCGCTATATTTTCTTACCCATTTTAATCATCCCGCCGAACTGTGTCCTGCCTCCATTGAGGCATGTACAAGTTTGGTGCGTGCTGGGGTGCCAGTGGTCAATCAGACAGTTTTACTGCGCGGGATAAACGATGATGCGTCCATTCTCCATGAGTTGTTTCATAAGCTGCACTGCTTGTGCATTCGCCCCTATTATTTGCACCAGATGGATTTGACCTGCGGAACCTCTCACTTTCGCACCCGTTTGGAAACCGGTATAGCAATTATGGATAAACTACGCGGACCGCTGTCCGGTCTTGCCGTGCCAACATTTATTGTTGATCTACCCGGTGGGCATGGCAAAATACCGGTTACGCCAGCCTATGTGCATAGTCTGGGCAAACAAGCTAAGTTACGTGCCGCTGACGGTACCCTGGTCGATTATCCGCAAGATTGATCACTTATGACTAGTGTTGTCCGTTGGTGGGAGAGGATATGCCAATATGATAGTGCCAGCTGGCGCAGTAGTGCTCTGCTCTGTGGTGGTTATATGTTGCTTTGTTAGTGCTTTCGTACGCTGGAGTTATTGGGTGAGGTGAACTGTATTATGCCCACATTGTTTGGCGTTATACATAGATTTATCAGCGCATTTAAGCAATTCATCCACGCTGGTGCCGTGCTTGGGGAAAAAACACAGACCGATGCTGGCAGTAATAGTGATTTCAGCGTTGGATAGGTGGATCGGCTGGGTTAATGAATTTAATACCTGTTGGGCGAGATCAATTGCCTGGTCGTCGTTGTTCACTTCGCGGAAGATGATAAGAAACTCGTCACCGCTCATGCGGGCTACGGTGTCAGTGCTACGTACACTCTGGGTCAAGCGCTCTGCAGTCACTTTGAGCAACTCATCGCCACTGGCATGACCATAGGTGTCATTTACCTGTTTGAATTTGTCTAAATCTAATAGAGCGATTACCCCACTAGCGTTATTGCGGGTGCTTTGTAATAATGATTGCTCAAGCCGGTCTTTAAACAGTTCCCGATTTGGCAAGCCAGTTAAATCATCGTGATAAGCCATGTGGTGTATTTGTTGTTGCTGATGTACTGACTCGGTGATGTTATGGGCTACGCGGATAAGTTGGGTAACCTTGCCGTCGTGATCAGTTATCGGGGTGGTGTTTACTTCGCAGATAATCTGTTTGTCACCGCTTTGAAAGAAGCGTTGCGCGTGGCTGAATTTACCAGACTCTACGGCTTTTTTCCCGGGGCAAAGATCATAGTTGTTGGGATCGAGGTTACGACAGTGGCACACGCTCTGGCAATCCCTGCCAATTACCTCCCTGAGCTTCACGTTGTACAGCTGAAGAAATGCCGGATTGACAGATATGATACAGTAGTTTTGGGGGTCGATGATGCTGACAGCATCGCTGATGTTGTTGAGGATGGTCGATGAAAACTCATTGCTGTGCAGCAGTTCAGCTTCGCGTTTATCTATCTCTTCTGACGTTTTCAGAAAGCTGGTTATTAGGATATCTAGTTTGTTTGACACCAGATTGTATTTTTCCAAATTTAAATTTTGTCCGGGCAAGTGGCGTAGTGAAATTTGCAGCAGTTTGTCCATCTTTTTATTCATCAGCCTATGCAGTGTCAACCAGGTTATCAATACAATCAGAGTTAAGCTGGTAAACAGTGCGGCTATCATGGTGAGCAAGTCTTGCGGTAGTTGGGTGTAAAGTGTACGTGCGGGCACGCTCAGCGTCAAGCTGACCAGTATTGCCGCAGAAAGCACTATTTTGATGGGTAGCTTCATCTGCTCCTGTTGCCCACAGCGATAACACGGGATTTATTGCAGTTTATTTTTACCTTATTGATAGTAAAACATTACTGATAAATAATTTCAAGCAAACAGATGAATTATAATTGTACAGATGTTGGTCAATAATAGATGAGGACAAAGATTAATGGCTGGCTGGGTATGTCGTGCTATTTACCTAGTGGTTATTTGGCTGCGGACGACGTAACTTATGCATGTGCTGCGATATGATTTATGATTTTTATGAACTATTCGCTGATATTGCTGTGGCATGTGCTAGTGTGGCTATTTATTTTCCTGATGCCTTGTTGCGGAGTTTAAATAGATGAAAGTTGTCGAAATAACATGTGAGCCCGTCGAATTATATAAGATTTTAAAGTTTGAAGGTCTGGTCTCAAGTGGAGGAGAAGCAAAAGTTGTTATTGCTGATGGTCAGGTGCAGGTAAATGGGAAAATTGAAACACAAAAGCGCAAAAAAATTGTCTCAGGAGATATCGTCGAATTTGGCAACGAGCGCATTAGTGTTCAACTGAAGGTTGTAGCAGGTCAATCTTAGGCAGGGTCTGCCACTCTCGTTATTGTCATATTTGTTGTGGTGGCGCAGAAGCCAGTATTGTGACTCTGATAGTGGTTGGCGGAGAAGTTGTTATGACAGCAGAGAAAAATAGATTTGTATATTCAATCTTCTGGAACTGTGGATTGATTATCGTTGGGTCACTGATCCAGGCGATTGCCCTTAAGTCAGTTGCGATTCCCCACCAGTTTGTCCCCGGCGGGTTGTTCGGTGTAGCTTCTTGGTTGTATTACATTACCGGCTGGTTCAACCCGGGGGTCTTGTATCTTTTGTTCAATATCCCCCTGTTTGTTCTTGGCTACAGGCTTATTTCTCGCCGTTTTCTGGGTTATAGTGCATTGGCCATGGTGGCTTTGACAATCTTCTACCAGTTGGTAGATTTTCAATTCAGCATTGGCAACCAATTATATTCAGCGCTGGTTTTTGGGGTGCTACTTGGTGCTGGTGCAGGGATGGTGTTGCGATCTCTTGGCTCCAACGGTGGTCTTGATGTCATTGCGGTTGTTCTTTCCCAGAAATATAATATTGGCATTGGTAAGGTTTATTTTTGTTTTAACCTGATCCTTTTTTCTCTGAGTTTTGCCAGTTTTGATAATGATTTGGTTATAGCTTCAATGATTTCGGTCTTTGTCTGTTCGGTTACTGTAGATTACTGTCTGTCGATGTTCAGTCAGAGAAAGATGGTCTTTATTGTCTCGGAAAAACCAGAGGAGATTGCCGCTAGCGTAATGACCCACCTGAAGATTGGTACGACTATGTTGCCCGCGATTGGAGCCTATAAAAAACAGCCGCGTACCGTGTTGATGGTGGTGATAAACAATATTCAGCTGAAGCGGCTGGAAGAGATAGTTTTTACCGCCGATGATTATGCGTTGTTTATTGTTGAGAATACTTTTAATGTGCTCGGCTCGACTTTCTCAAGGCGTAAAATATATTAAAGAATAGCTAAACCGAGTAAACAGCAGATGGTACTTGTCAGATATGCTTTGTGCTTCTATGCTACCGACAATTTAACAATTCTTTCTATGAGGCTGCTGTGCAGGACTTTGTTCCAGATAAAAATACCATTATCAATTCAGAAGTTGCGCAGGCAAGCTATGATCTGCGGATTTTGCAAGCGTTGCGGCGGATTATTCGTGCTGTTGATATTCATTCGCGCCGCTTGTCAACGCAACATAAAATTACCGGTCCTCAGTTGGCCTGTCTGCTTACGATAAAAGAGCATAGCCCCTTAACTAGTGCTAACCTTGCTAAGAAGGTTTATTTAAGTCCCAGTACGGTGGTAGGTATTATTGACCGCCTGGAAGATAAAAAGTTAGTTGAGAGAAAACGTGACAGCAAGGACCGCCGTCAGGTTTATATTTACATCACAAAAGCGGGCAGGGTATTGATTGCCGCGGCACCGTCGCTATTACAAGATACTTTGTCGACGTCCCTTATAGAGCTGCCAGAAATTGAACAGGTTGTGATTACCTCATCCTTGGAAAAACTGGTCGATCTAATGGAAGCCCGCCATATTGATGCTGCCCCACTGTTAGAAACTGGCTCTATCTCAGCAGAAAAGTCCCCGGAGAAGTAATCCTATCGTGACAATTTCTCTGCATTTCTTGACAGTATTGATGCTTTTTGCTATAACCATTCGTGTTGAAACTATTTCTTTTAAGAACAATTAGTCTAGTAACCTTTCTTGTGCAACAATATGGATTATTTAATGAGTCACCTTGGGGTTGTCTGCCTGAGGACTTGTCACCATATTACCGTATTATCAAAACCGCAATTTCACGACAATATATAACTTTTAATACCCAAGCATTATTTCTGTTTCCGCATTCGCATATGCGTTTTGTGTTTGCCTTGTGTGGGAGATTTGAGGAGCTGTAACATACTTAACTTATGAGCATTTATTCAAGCGGACAACAAAAAATTGCTGAACATTTAAGTCATGCCGATGAGGTTGCTTTATCTAAATGGACCGATTGGCATTGGCAGCTGAAACATTCTATTACCAAGATTGCAACATTTGAGAAATTGCTCGGAGTCAGTTTTGAGGAGCATGAGCGCAACGAGATAGAATTGACTCTGGATAAATTTCCTCTTTCAATTACTCCGTACTATCTTTCCCTTATCAATCGCAGTAATTTTCGCAACGACCCAGTGTTTCGTCAGGCTTTTCCAGATCCGCAGGAGTTGGAGATTGATAAATGTGATATGGCCGATCCGCTGGCTGAAGACCGTGACAGCCCGGCTCCCGGCATTACTCATCGTTATCCTGACCGGGTGTTGTTCCACATCAGCAATGTGTGTGGCATGTATTGCCGCCATTGTACCCGTAAACGCAAGGTCGGCGATGTTAACTCAATTCCCGATCGCGAACAGATTAAGCTGGGGATAGATTACATCCGTGCCACTCCCGAAGTGCGGGATGTTCTCCTTTCCGGTGGTGATCCGCTGATGCTCAACGATGCTTATCTCGATTGGATCCTAACTGAACTGCGCCAGATTGAGCATGTGCAAGTGATCCGTATTGGTTCACGAATGCCGGTGGTGCTTCCGTATCGGATCACAGATGACCTGGTTGATATGCTGAAAAAGCATCAGCCGCTGTGGTTGAATACCCATTTTAACCATCCGCGTGAGATAACCACCTCTTCCAAAAAAGCTCTGCGCAAATTAGCCGACGCAGGGATCCCGTTGGGTAATCAGTCGGTTCTGCTCGCTGGTATTAACGATTGTCCGCGGATTATTAAATCTCTAGTTCACAAGCTGGTGGCTAACCGGGTTCGTCCTTACTATCTCTACCAATGTGATCTTTCAGAAGGTCTGTCTCATTTTCGTACCCCAGTAGGTAAGGGGATAGAAATCATGGAAAGTCTGATTGGTCATACCAGTGGATTTGCCGTGCCGACCTTCGTTATAGATGCTCCTGGTGGTGGTGGCAAGATTCCTCTGACACCCAATTACTTGATTTCACTATCTACTAATAAAGTGGTGTTACGCAACTACGAAGGGGTTATTGCAACCTATCAGGAACCGGATAGCTATAAACAGAATTTCTGCGATCGCAACTGTAGCGAGTGTCAGTTGGAGTTGACCTTGGAAGAGGGCGAAGAAATTGATGCTACAGGGATTGAAAAGTTGTTGGCGGACAGCGATGAAACCATCAGCCTAACCCCTGTCGATACCTTACGCATGGTGCGCAGAAATGAGTAGCGATCTGATTGAAAAATTAGGCAGCTCGGTAGTTCATCACGGTCAAGCAAATGATCGGGTTTATCTGATGAAATTAGCTGCGGCAGATTTGCCGGAAATTATCTCCAATATTGACAGCTTAGTTGCTGAGCATAATTACTCGAAAGCCTTTGTCAAAATACCTGGTTGCTTACAAGGTCTGTTCGAAGAAGGTGGTTATCGTGTTGAGGCACAGGTGCCGGACCTTTTTCAAGACACAGAAGATGGGCAAGCCGCCGACGATGGGTTGTTCATGGCGCGTTACTATCAGGAAGAGCGTATGATTGACGGTGATGCCGAATTGGTGCAAAAAGTAATTGATGCGGCGGGGGAAAAAGCTGCCGAGCACCATGAGGTAAAGCTACCCGAGGTTTGTGAACTGCGTCTGGCTAGCCCCAAGCACTGCAATGAAATGGCCGAACTTTACCGGCAAACATTTGCCAGTTACCCCTTTCCCATTCACGACCCGGAATATTTATCGGCAACCATGGCGACAAACGTCCTCTATGCCGGTATCTGGACCGACTCTAAATTGCTGGCATTAGCGTCAGCAGAGATCGATCACCACAACGGCAATGCCGAGATGACCGATTTTGCTACCGACCCAGAGTGGCGGGGTAACGGTTTAGCCTCTTTGTTGCTCCAGCATTTGGAAAAAGAACTGCTACCGCTGGACATCAAGACCGGTTACACCATTGCCCGCGCGCCTTCATACGGCATGAATATATGCTTTGCCCAAAACGGTTATCAGTTTAGTGGCACTCTGGTGAATAATACCCAAATCAGCGGCAGTCTTGAGAGTATGAACGTCTGGCACAAGGATTTACGTTAGACCCAGTAAACTGCAAGCCAATCGGTAATCTGCTGATTTACTAAAAAGGAATATATAAAATGGAATGGAAAGAACAGCTACACCAATTTGTTAACAGCATTGAGCGCCTCGAGCACTATGTCCAGTTAACTTCTGAGGAGAGGGCTGTCCTAGAAAACAACCGCACCACTTGGGGCACGACACCACACTTTGCGGCTTTGATGGATCGTGATGATCCAAATTGCCCGATACGCAAGCAGGTTATCCCCTCAGCACTGGAGCAGCAGAATCGTTACGGAATGGATGACTATCTGCTGTGGAAGGAAAACCGGCAAACTGACGAAGTGCGTCCTGATAGCATTGCCCGCCAGTATAAGGATCGGGTGGCATTTACCGTGACTCAGGTCTGCGGGATCTATTGTCGTCACTGTTTCCGCAAAGAACTGGTGGTTGATGGCGATCTGAAGCTGGATTTTAACGTAGATGAGGGGTTGCGCTGGTTGGCTGAGCACCCTGAAGTGCGCGATGTATTAGTCACCGGAGGCGATCCTTTTTTGCTGGCCGACGATAAAATCGAATATATTATCCGCAAACTGCGCGAGTTACCACATGTAGAAATGATCCGTTTTGGGACTCGCACCCCGATTGTGTTGCCGCAACGGATAGATGCCGGGTTGAAAAAGGTGCTTGGTGTTTATCATAAGGTGCCAATCTGGATCAACACTCAGTGTAACCATCCCAAGGAGCTTAGCGAGGAAACTGCCAAGGCTGTTTTTGATCTGTTGAGCTGCGGCGTCAATGTTGGTAATCAAGCGGTATTGCTCAAAGGGATCAACGATGATGTCGAAACCTTCCGCGCGTTGCACCAGAAGTTGCTGTCGGTACGGATAAAACCTTATTATGTTTTTTATTGCGAGGCCGCTCCTGGCATCGATCACTTTCGCACCCCGGTCGAAAAGGGCGCCGAGCTAATTCGCGATGCCTTGCGCGGTCATACTACTGGATTAGCGCAGCCTATGTATGTGGTGGCTACCAATATTGGAAAAATCCCGCTGATGCCTGACTATTACATCAAGGGCAAAAACGAGAAGGAATACTGTCTGCAGAATCACCGGGGGGAACAGACCCATATCCCCAATATCCCTGAGTAATTTATACTGATTCTATATAAAAACGATATTGTCACAGCGGATTATTAATATCCTCCTGTGGCAATATCGTTTTGTCGTTAGTTCTATGCTGTCCGCAGGTTACATGTGCTCACCCAGCAAAATGGTGAACAACGGGGCTATGGCGGCAATAGTATAGCGCGGATGCTCAAAGTGATCTAAGCAGCATTTTTGCAGGCGTGCAAAATCTTTCGGGTCATATTTGTTGCCTTTGGGGTCTTTCCAGCGTTTGCGAAAAAAACGGACTATTTCTTTGTTGTTGATTTGACACTGAATAAAAATAATCTCGTTGTCTTCATTTTCCCAAGTGATTTTAACGTTATATTCGGTGCCCAACCAGTTAACGGTTTGGCTCATATTTTCTCTGGTCATGATAGCTTTCCTCTTAGGGGTGGTTTACCAGAATCAAACCGGAAGGAAGTGTCTCGCCAAATTGTATTTCGCGGTCATTGTGATTGAGGGCGACAAATTTTTCCACCTGATGTATCTGGTCAATCGGGCATTTTGCGGCGCGCATTTTAGCGCCGATCTCCTGGCGTACAGGATGCGCAATATCTATATCACGTTGTTCAGTACAGCGCGCAGCTAAAGCAAATAAATTCGCTAAGCCCTTCCATTCTGCGTTGCTCCAGTCTACTTCCTGCACTTTATTAAACAGTATTTCCACTTGGCGCGGGTGGACGATGGTGCTGGCATCCGCGTACAGTGGCGCGCGACTGAGCAGGCGGCCGAGTGCCCACATGTAAGGGGCTTTATGGCGCAGCTGTTGCCTGAGCAGTGTAGCAGTGAACAGCTGGATCAGTTCCACCTTGGTTTGCGCCGGGATACGCTCAAGAGCGCCAGCTAAATAGATAATTTCAGGTACTGAGGTGTTTCCGCTACGGATCATCGGTCCGATCTTGTCCAGCAGTTGCTGCTGACGTTCGCTATTAAGACCACCAGCCACACGCCGCCACATGATGTACCACTGGCTTTGCACCTGTTTTTCCTTGGGAAAAGAGATACCAAGGCTGAATGCGCGCCACAGCTCTTCTATCCTCGATTCATCCAGTTGTACTCCATAACCGGGACGCATGGAAAACCCTGCCAGATACATCCACGCACTTTCGTGCTCTATGCTGCGTGTTTTGCGGGTCATACCGGCGGCCAACTCCGGCCACATGGCGCGCAGGGTTAATGAATCCCAGCTGTTACGATCTCCCAGTTGTTGTTCAATCTGTTTAATCAGTTGCTTAGGTTTGATTTCTGGTAGTGCAGGATCTTTCTTTTTGCCGAAAACGGCGCGAATCAGCGGTGTCGCAGGGCTGACTTGTTTGCCTACCTCAACTGGTAGTGGTGCAATGTTGGAGCTGAGTTCTACCCCTTTGCGCAGGTTAAAGTCTAGACGCCACTGCCCTGCACCCTTTTTGGCCACACAGTAGAGTTGCAGTAGCCCAAGTTCGTTTAGTGAGGCTTCCAGACTTACCCGCATACGGTTGTTGGCAACAGATTGTCCGTGCGCAAGATGGATAGCCGTTTCCAGAGGCGGTAGAAAATTAAAATCCTGTTGATTCCACGCTACAATATCTCCTG
The DNA here is from genome assembly GCA_964536375.1 of uncultured Desulfuromonas sp. Taxonomy (GTDB): domain Bacteria; phylum Desulfobacterota; class Desulfuromonadia; order Desulfuromonadales; family Desulfuromonadaceae; genus Desulfuromonas. The sequence continues at coordinate 25,484 of CAZHXF010000025.1, forward strand.
CGCGATCCTGTTTGCGCCGGACAGAGTAGCAACACTGGAAGCGTGCTGGTTGGTTGACGATCAGATCAAATTCGGCATGATCTATGCGGATAGTGTTACCGGCTTCCATCCCTTGCGGCAGAATGCACACCAGCGATTTTTCCTGGCGTTTTTTACCTTTGCGTACCTCTAAATAAAGCGCGTGGGCGTGACCACCGCTTATTTTGTGTTCACCGGCATCCTGGTTGACAATCCACCCGTAGCGCGCGGCTCCACGTGCCACCGCCATAGATATTGCCTCATTGTGCAGGACTACAGGATGATGATCACTTTGCCAGCCACATATTAACTGGTGTAGGCGTTGGCGCACCAGTAATGGGGTGACGCTGCCACCGTTGAATAGCACAGCATCGACGCGTTGATTGTCTAAAAAAGCTGCCAGATGGCGCGAGACTGCCGAATCGCTGGCGTAAGGCAGGCCCCACTCTTTCAGCGCTGCAGTACGTTGCTGCGGACGGTCACTTGCGTTACAGAGAGGAAAAAATCCTTCGACAACGCACTGTTTAATTTCGCTGGCGCTGATGGCTGTCGCAATGGTGGAGGCAAACATCCCGGCACCGCTGCCGGCGAGGGTGATGGAAAATTCTCTGTCATCGGCTATTTCAGAGATATCTTCTTCGCCACCGAGGATGCGCTCTTTCAAGTCTCTAGCCTGGACCAACAATTGATTGTATTGGCGTCCAGTCAATTTCTTTTTACCTTGAGTGAGCTTGAGCTCTACCAGGTGGGCTAGGGTCAGGTCGATATTGTCACCACCGAGGAGCAGGTGGTCACTGACAGCTAAGCGTTTCAGGGTTAATCCGGTGAGCGATTTCTTGTCGCTACTGGCAGCAAATAAACTCATATCGGTGGTGCCACCGCCGATATCGCAGACCAGAATGTTAAGGCTATTGTCTTCATGCTGTTGGAGCAGGGTATGCACTTGACTCAAGTGCTGGTCTTTGCCGAGCCAGAAGTAGAAGGCGGCTTGTGGTTCCTCTATCAAGCGCAGGTTGTCGGGGTAGCCTGCCTGCTGGGCGGCTAATAGGGTTAATTCCTGAGCTGCTTCATCAAAGGAGGCCGGGACGGTGATGACAATATCTTGGTGGTTGAAATTTGCATCTGGGTGATCGGGGAGCATGGTCTGCTGCCAGACATCTTTGAGCCAGCGCAGATAGGTGGCGCTGGCTTGTACCGGAGATATCTTCAGATCATCGGCAATGTCCTGCGATTGCCAAGGTAAAATTGAGCTGGTGCGGTCGATATCGTTATGGCATAGCCACGACTTGGCGGAAAGGATGACTCGCCCGGGATTAATGGCCATCTGGTTGCGCGCATGTAGTCCGGGGATCCAACCTTGTTGGGGTGCTGGGATGGCAGTATTTGCGGCGGAAAAGCGGTGTAGCTCGCCGCTGGTAGGGGCATAGGCAAAAGATGGCAGGGTGTCTTGATGTACGGTGCTGCCAGCACTGTCCCACTGGGTCAAGGGAAGTACCTGTGAACCCAGATGAGGCTGTTTGTAGTCAACAAAAGATAAGGCGCAATTGGTCGTACCGAGGTCAACGCCAATGGCGTAGCGGCTAGTTGTCATTGTTTCACTTTTCTCTGACATTGAACTCAATCTTCCAACGTTGCTGCGCATCCCGTTGTTGCATCCACAACTCTAGAGTGCCCAGTTCAGTGATTCTGCTATGCAATTTTACCGGGATTGTCTGTGCACCTGCGCCATCATCATTGGTGAGGGTTATCTCAAGCTTGGCGGTCTCATCCAGTTCACTGGCGTCATCTATCTGGGTGCCAATGTTGTCGCCAGCGCGGAGGTTAGAGCTGAAAAAAATGAATTTAACTGCCTGGCCAGTGGTGAGCCCGAATTCGAGGTCATCCAAGCTGTACTCACTGCCCTCTTCCATCCCTTGGGGTACTACACATAGCGCGCGCAGAGGTCTGATTATCCCGGGAATTGCGGGAAGAGAACTTTCAATGCCGATGTAGTATGAACGGGATGTGCCGGATTTAATGCGGATACCGCTGCCATTTACTTTGGTGTGGGTGTAAAGCGCAGCCCCTCTGGCGACGGCGAGATCTAGATGGGCTTGTTGCCCAGAGTTGGCAGCGTTAAGTTCGCGAATTGGCTGATTGGAGAATCCCTGTAATAGTTGTAGTACCCGTTGGCGAATTGCCGGAGCTTTGAAGATGCCACCGTTAAATAGGACCGCCGTGGGGCGAACAAGGCTAGCGCCGTCACCGTTGTGTTCCAAGGCGATTGCGCAGGAGGTATTAAGCTGGCTGCGCACTAAAAAGTGAGCTAGATGTTTGCTCAGCACCGGATCATATGCATAGTTTAATCCGGCTTCCTGAAGACCGGAACGTGGGCGCACCAGCGGTTGTTCCTCCAATGTGGTCAGCGGAAAAAATCCCTCGAGAATTACTCCGTTGATGTGTTGCCTGGTCAAAGTTGTTGTCAGGGTTCTGGCAAACAGTCCGGCTCCACGGCTGGGGATTGAGATGGGGAATTTGTCCAGACCGTTATCGTTAAGCAGGGTTTCTTTGCCAATACGGCAGGAGTGGATCAATGAGAGTAGTTGGGCATTGTCGATTGTCTTGCCACGTTCATCTAACTCAGCTTTTAGGGTGTAGGCCAGAGCCAGATCCATATTGTCACCGCCGAGCAGGATGTGGTCGCCGACGCTGATTCTTTCCAATTGCAGCTCGCCATTGTGTTCAGTTACGGCGATCAGGCTAAAATCAGCGGTACCGCCACCAATATCACAAATGAGGATAATGTCACCGAGAGCAACCTGTTCACGCCAACTGTTACCACACTGTTCCAACCAGTGGTAAAAAGCCGCCTGTTGCTCCTCGAGCAAGTTTACTGCTCCCCATCCAGCTTGTTCGGCAGCTTCGGCGGTAAGGATTCTGGCAACTTCATCAAAAGAGGCGGGCACTGTTATGGTAACAGCACATTGCTCAAGTTGCGCATTAATGTTTTTTTGGCGCAGATAATGTAATAGTGCCTGGCGCAGATGACTGAGGAATGCGACCTGGGCGGCAAAAGGAGATATCTTCCGTTCTTCCAGGGTGGATTGCCACGGAAGAATAGGTTGCTTGGGGTCGAGGTGCGGACTACACAGCCAGGACTTGGCTGATGTTACCAGCCGGTCCGGTTGCAAAGATCCGTGCTTGCGCGCAAAATTACCAATGCAATATTCGATAGACTTTTCCTGTTGCCAGGGCAGATGTGGTGTTTGGCGTTGTTCCTGCTCGTTGCACAAGTAAAGTGCTGACGGCAGAGTTTCTTTACTGTCACTGGATTGGGGAGAGATTAGTTGTAGTATTGGAACAATTGTTGTTGCCTGTTCCGTCTCGCTTCCCGGAGCGCACAGCGGAGTAAGTGCCAGAGCCGAATTTGAAGTGCCGAGGTCAATACCGATGGCATATTGTATATCCATGCTATTCTCCTCAGGAGATTTCAACTTCTGCTGGTGCTATGATGCTGCGGGCAGTGTTGATATTGTCAGCACTGGTCACCAGTTGGGGTAAATTTACCCGCGTTGTCTTCCAGCCGCGATGTAGGACACTGCCTGCAAAAGGGGCACTCTCAGGGACCTTGCCGCTGAGGCGGTACGCAGCGCTGTCGTAATTATCTGCTAGGGTGATGGTTTCCATTTCGGCACCGGCATGCACAGTTTCAATGGTGAAACTGTCATCTAAAACTTCACAGCAGCCCTGATGTACTATGCGTGCTGCCGCGCCGACAGATTCGTTGTCGTATGCGGTAATATCATCCATCAAAAAGTCTAGCAGGCGCCCTTTTTCTTGCAAACGAGCTAGAAATTGTACCACTGCTGCTTCATTGCTGGCATCCTGACTTAGAGTAACTGCGGCACTTTGCGTTTCTGGTCTGGGCTCAGGTGTAGGCTGTGCAGTTTCGCTGGAGCTGGTGGATTTTTTAAATACAGCGATGAAATGTAGCACCAGTAACAGTATCGGTGCTGCTATGGCGGCTGCGCGCATCATGGGTAAAAATTGTTCTGGCACTTGACCGTAGACCAGTGTGCTGATGATCGCAATAGTGAGTAAAATTAAAAAAACAGGCATATGAAACTCCTTGAAGAAAATTATGCTAAAAATCAAAATAAATAAACATCAAAAGTTAACACTGTGTCACACGTGTGTCACGTTAAACTGCGCAGAAATGCATACTAATCATGCTAATCTTGTTTCTTTTGTAGTGGAATGTGTTTGACTAGCTTAATTTTTTACCAAATTGTCCTTAGTGTCTTTGGTGCTACACTTGTCCTGAGTAGCCCTAATCTTTCGCTCTGGTTTTGTTCCCCGTATTCGTCATGCTCGCGAAAGCGGGTATACAGAGGTTTTGCATAGCTTCCTAGACTCCCACCTGCGCGAGAGTGACGATCTTTGTGGCGATAGCGGAAGATTAGTATTAATCAAGACACTCGTTGTCCAGTGCCGTGATTGACTTTTATGCCGAGCATCATTGATCCGAGTTTGCGCCAGTGAATATGTTTGCATATTCAGCGAAGTTGTAACTAAGGAGCATATTTATATGCATTTAGAATATCCACCGTTATTGTCACTGCGTCAGTTAGTGAAACGATTAACAGACTGCAGCTTACCCCAGAAAGAATACAGTGATTTGAAGTGATGCTGGGGGGGGTAGTGTTTTTGGACGAGGGAGCTGAGGTTTGTAACAAAAAAAAGGTCCTATTTATATCCCGCTGTGAGATATAAATAGAACCATAAGGAGAGTACGGGAGGAACTGTGTTGCTTGCTGCTGTGGTTCTTTTCTTTGTTGTTATTGTTCTATGGTTACTTCAAAAGCATTCATACGGTAGTTGTAAGGTCTATTAGCGTCTATTCCAAGTTCTTTCAGTAGCTTTGCGACAACGTTTGGCCTTTTTCCGATAATTTTTTTAAGTGGTATTTTTATAGCCATAAGTTAAAATCTCCTATCTTCTGTTGATCATTTCTACTCCTGTCATAAAATATAACTAAAATAGTCATTCTTGTCAAGTGGGAAAACTTTTGTTGTTCTGTGTTTCCCCTTTGTCTAGAAAGTATGCAAAATGCGTGCCTGTTTGTTTTTTTTAGATGTTCCCCCTGTTTTCCCACTGGTCCACGCATTTGTAGTGGCTTCGTTGGGTTGCCCGTGGTAAAGGGTTTGTGTTTTAGATCCGGTTTTTAGCGTGACTACGTCTTTTGACCTAGTGGGAAAACTGGAAGATTGATACTGCTCAGGTTATTTGTTGTTAACGGTCTCGACAAAAAGGTGTTGGCTGTATTATTATAATGAGTGCTGATTAGTACTGTGTCTTCCGCAAAAATAAAAAAGACGGGTCTGAAGTAATCATCCAATGCGGAAGATTGATACTAATTAGGTAGGGTTGAACTGATCGTGTGTTTATTCTGATCTCCATAGGTTGCGATTTGGGGTTTGTTAGTAACTATTTACTGGACAAAGTATGAATTTAATTGCCCTCTTGGGTAGGGAAACCTTGCATGTTGTTACATATTTGGGTCGCTTCGGGATGTTTCTATTGACCACTCTGTATTGTGCGTTGTTGCCCCCTTATAAAATAGCTTCGATTATGCGGCAAGTCCATTTCATCGGAGCGCAATCCTTGTTTGTTATTGCCTTCACCGGATTGTTTACCGGCATGGTGCTTAGCTTGCAGGGTTATTATACGTTGGCGAAGTTTGGCTCTGTCGGCTTTTTGGGCGCGGCAGTTTCGCTGAGTTTAATTCGCGAACTAGGACCGGTACTGGGCGCGTTGATGGTTATTGGTCGGGCGGGCTCGGCAATGTGTGCAGAAATCGGAATTATGCGTAATAGTGAACAAATCGATGCCTTGGAATGTATGGCTATTGACCCGTACAAATATCTAATTGTCCCTAAACTGGTTGCAGGTATTATTGCTATGCCGCTGTTGACCTGTGTTTTTGATGTGGTGGGGATTTTTGGTGGATTCTTGGTCGGTGTAGAACTGTTTGATGTCAGTGCTGGAGCCTATTTTCAGGGGATGTATTCCAGTGTTGGCTGGAACGATATTGAGATGGGATTGATTAAGTCGCTGTGCTTTGGTCTGCTGCTGGTGTGGATTTGTGCGGCCAAGGGTTTTTTCCTACATCTGGAGCGCGGTGGCGGGTTTGGTGCTGAAGGTGTTAGCCGTACGACCACCAGTGCGGTGGTGTTGGCTTCGGTATCGGTGTTAGTATGGGATTATCTTATCAGTGCTGTATTGCTTTAGGGATTTGGGGCGAAGTAAACGTGATAGAGCATAACGCAAAAATTGTTATTGAGCTGGACAATGTAGTGAAGAACTTTGGTCAGCAGCGTGTCCTTGATGGGGTCTCTCTGCAGGTTCGGGCTGGCACTACCACTGTCATTGTCGGGGCCAGCGGTCAAGGTAAAAGCGTTATCCTTAAACATATGCTTGGTTTGCTTAGTCCAGATACTGGGCGGGTAACGGTTTTTGGTCACGACTTAGCAAAAATAACTAAAAAACAGTTGAGTGAGATTAGAAGTAATTTCGGTGTGCTGTTTCAAAACGTGGCATTGTTTGACTCGATGACAGTATATGACAATGTGGCTTTGCCGTTGCGCGAACGTACCACAACTAATGAGGCAGATATCCGCTGTAACGTCGAGGAGAAATTAGCTCTAATGGGCCTGGAGGATCATGGGGCAAAATTTCCAGCTCAATTAAGCGGTGGGATGAAGAAGCGGGTTGGTCTGGCACGAGCTTTGGTGCTAAATCCAAAAGTGGTATTTTTTGATGAACCAACAACTGGTCTGGATGTGAGTAAGAGTAACGAGATTTATCGCCTGTTTTTTGAAACTCAGGCGCGGCTGAATTATACAGCGGTCATTGTTAGTCATGATGTGCCGAAGATTTTTAAGTTGTCTGATTATGTGGCGCTTATGGCTGAGGGAACCTTACAAAGCTGTATGTCACCGGAATCTTTTCAATTATCAGACAATCCTTTAATTAGATCATTTGTTCTGGAAACAATGGGTCCAATCTATAGCAGTGAAGCTGAGGAGTCTCTACTGTATGAAGCGTTTTAATATTGAAATTGCTGTTGGTTTGTTCATGCTGCTTGGTTTTGGTTGTTTTGGCTACCTGTCGGTAAAGTTGGGCGATGTGCAACTGTTCGGTACTAAAAGATACACTGTGCAGGCGCGCTTCGGATCCGTAGCTGGTTTGAAATTGGGTGCCAGTGTTGATATTGCCGGGGTGGAAGTTGGCAAGGTAACCAAGATAGGTCTTGATGCTATCAGTTATGATGCCTTGATCGCCATGGAAATTGACCCAGAAGTTGAGCTGCAAGAGGATAGTATTGCATCCATTCGTACTGCTGGGATGATTGGTGATCGTTATGTTAGTATCTCGCCAGGGGGGGCACCAGCTGTTATACAGCCGGGCGGAGAATTTGTTGAGACGGAATCGTCAATAAATCTGGAAGAGTTGATCAGTAAATACATTTTCGAAAAGAAGTAACCGCTTAAAGGTGTAAATGTGAAAATACAGTTATTATTTGTTTTGGTTTTGGGGTGGGTGCTAGTGGTTCCTGACCTTGTTTTGGCACAGTATGATGCTCCAACGAAATCGAATGTGACAACTGATGTTAGCTATCAGCCAGATGCAATTGATGATCTATACAATGATAGAGAGATTGCAGATCTTTATGGAGATCTTTATGCAGATGATGAGTTTGAGGTAAGTGATCCTTTGGTGACTGTGAATCGTGGAATTTTTTGGGTTAATGACAAAGGTTATTTCTATATTTTAAAGCCTTTAGCGCGCGGGTTCAGAGTGGTACCACAGCCGGTGCGCAATGGTTTGCGCAATGTTTTTTATAATTTGCGCTCCCCGCTTGATACAGTTAATGCGCTGTTGCAATTGAAATTTAAGCAGGCGGTAACTCAGTTGTCGCGGTTAGTGGTAAACTCTACTGTTGGTATTCTGGGTTTTTTTGATGTCGCTGGCAACTATTGGGATCTGGAAAGAAAAGCAGAGGACTTTGGTGAAACCCTTGGTTTTTACGGGGTTGGGGAAGGCTTCTATGTGGTTTTGCCGTTTCTGGGACCTTCAACATTGCGCGATAGTATTGCTCTGGTGCCAGATGGCTATGCCGACCCGGTCTATTGGCTGGCTGATTACTCGACCAATATGGCGTGTAAAGGGTTGAAAACGATCAATACTTTGTCGCTGGATAATGATAGTTATGAAAGCATTGTTGTAGAGCAGTTAGACCCTTATCTGTTTGTGCGAGATGCTTATATTCAGCATAGGCGTTTTAACGTCGCCGAATAGAGGTATAGTATAGCGCTTTATATTGATATGCTTAGCGTAGGAGGTTGTTTATATAATGAAAAAAATAACAGTGTTGGCGCTGATTGCCGTATTTTTTATGGGGTCTACGTTGCTCGCCGCAGCGACACCGAACGTAATTGCTTCGGGACCTAAAGAGCAGCTGCAACAAACCGTAGAGGCAATTTTAACGGTGTTGCGCTCCGATTGTGCCGATGAAAGCAAAAAAAATCAGGAAATAAGTGCGTTGGTGCGTCAACGCTTTGATTACCAAACCATGTCGCAAGGGGTGTTGGGGCGCAATTGGCTGCATACCGGAGAGCAGGAGCGCAGTAGGTTTGTGGTGTTGTTTTCTCAGCTGCTGGAGGAAACATATTTGGGTCGTATTCGTTCCTATAAAGGGCAGACAATTATTTATGCCGATGCGCAAATTCGCCAGAATCGTGCAGAGGTAGAGACCTTTATTCAAAATGATGGTGTTAATATTCCTGTTACCTATAGATTGATCCCCGGCGAGTCCGGCTGGGTAGTTTACGATGTGGTCATCGAAAATGTAAGCTTGGTGCGTAATTATCGCAGTAGTTATAACGATATTTTGCGAAACAAAGGTATGGATTCACTGTTGGACGAGATGACCACAAAACTGGAAGAGCTCAAAGCACGTCAAGAGCAACCACTACAGGCTCCAGCATGATCCTAGTGCCGCAAGAAGATCAGTGTGTGCAAATGAAGCGGGATTTTCATTTTTTCCATTTTTTGGATCAAAAGGATGTTGAGCTGTTAACACCGTATTTTACCTGTCGTTGTTTGCACCCTAGAGAAAACTTATGGGTCGAGGGGGAAGATAGTAAATTTGTAGCATTTATTGCCAGTGGGCGTATCGAAGGCAAAAAAGAGACCGAATTTCGGAATAAACAGGTGGTGGTCGGTGTCTATGGGCGGGAATCATTGCTGGGTATTTATAGTCTTCTCTCTGGCGATGTGCGCCCCATAACCGCTACGGCGTTAGAGGAGAGTCGTGTGTTGTTGCTCGACAAGAATGGCTTTGATGAAATCAACAAACTCTATCCCGCATTAGGCGGTCGTCTGATGAAAGGGATGCTGTTTTGCGTAACAATGCGCTTACGGCAATCTTATCAGCGCCTAGCGGCTATTTTTTAATCTTTGGGTTAGTCCTCGGTGGTGGTAGCAAAATCGCGGTATAGCAAACTGGGCTGTATGCCCGTATTGCCCTGATATTTGCCACTGCTATAATTCTGATGCTTACCTTCTATAGTGTGATAAAAAATCTGACATATTTCTACGCCGGGATAAATTCTTATCGGCTGTACACAAAACATCTCAAGCGTCCAAAATCCACTGAAACCTACATCACCAAATCCTGCAGTTATATGGATAAACAAGCCCAAGCGACCGATTGATGAGCGTCCTTCTAGCATGGGAACCAAGTTGTTGGTGGTTGTGTGCTCGCAGGTGCGCCCAAGATACAGGCGATCTTTTTCTAAAACTAACCCTTCGTCTGGAATAGTTATTTTACTGGTCTGCGCGGGCTGCTTCATGTCAAGAACCGGATCTGTATATACTAGCAATTCATTGTGTAGGCGTAGATTGTAACTGTTCGGATTGAGTTGCTGTGCACGAAATGGTTCGATGCTGATATCGTTACCAAGTCGCCGCTGAATCTCATAGCCTGACAAAATCATGATTGTTCCTTAACTCTAGGTATTACTGCTGAGAGTTAATTGCTAACTTGCTGGTTATGTTATTTTTTACCCAGTTTTTATCCCACCATTCGATAGGATTTACCGGTACCCCGGCGATAATTATGCCAAAATGCAGGTGGTCACCACCGGCTAATCCGGTAGCGCCAGTGCGACCAATTATCTGTCCTCTATCTACTTGGTCGCCGACGTTTACATCCATGGTGCTTAAGTGGGCATACATGGTTTGTAATCCCAGTCCGTGATCAATAATTAGACATTGACCATAAATCCCCATAAAATCAGAAAAAACCACACGACCACTATTAGTTGCCGGAACCTGCGCGCGCGCTGTTGAGGCTAAATCTACTCCCAGATGAGTCTGTTGGTCTATCTTCTTGCCGGCGTAAACGTAATTGCGTAGGTCACCAAAGGTGGCGCGGGTAGCTGAATTTGGCTGGCGCAAAAACGATTTGTTCCAAGTGAACATGTCATCTGTTTTGCTTGCCACTTCACTGAGCCAGGCGCGATTTTGTGGACGCAATACTCTATTTACGCTCAGAAAAATATCCAGAGGCGAATGCGCATCAGGAAACTTTGCTTGAAATTGGGGCATTTTGCTATTGAGGAAACGATCACTTATATTGATCTGGTCAACTTTGAAGTGGCGCTGGTTTACATGGTAGTAAAATCCGCCCACTCCTTTGTTGCCTGCCTCATCATTGGCAACGATTCGCGGTACGGCATTTCTGTCGCTATCGTATGGAAACGCAAATAAACACATGTAGTCACCTGAAGGTTGTTGATGACCGGGGAAGAAGTGCTCGCCAATCTGTACGCCCGATTGTGTTACTGGCTCAGCAATGGAGTAGACTACGAGGCCAGCGCCGCCAAAATTTAGATTGTGGGCGTTGCTTAATACCGCAATTACGGGTGGCCGATTGTCGAGTAACAGATTGAAGGTGGCAGCGTTGGTGTTGCCTTTGCCAAAGTTATACACCGAACTGTCACTACAGCTGATATTAACGGATATGGCACCATCTTTAAGTAATAGCTCACTGATATCTATTGTTTCGCTGGCGCTGCGCCTGTTGTCCGTATAGTTTATATTGGCAACCTCAAGCTGTTTGCTATTTTGTACAATGGTTATACTAAGATGTGCTATAAAGCTGCCTTCGTCATTGATTGTCACCACCAGTGGTGTGCTCTTGTTTATAGCTCCAGTGCGCGGCTGCAATTGAATTTGTGGGCCATTGGTGTCATGGAAATAGAAATAACTACCCGCAGCCAAGGTGGCAATAATTAATAAAATAAAAAAAGTTTTGATAGTTTTCACGCTGGATTTCCTCACAGATGTATTTGTTTCTGACGTCGACGTTGGTGTGTAATCGCATTTTTGAAAGCGATCTTTTAACTTAACAGATTTTAGCTGCGGGGGAAACTGCTAACCAGATGATTATTATTGCATTTTACTAAACTTTACTATGACACTTTGGATATTTGTCAGAGTAAGGTATAATTTAAAAATATTGATTTTAGTTAAGCAGGAGGAAGTGTGTCATTTAATAGCGGTAAAACATATAGCGATATGCTTGAAGTGGCGCAAATCGCGGCGCAGGATCAGTGGCAGGTGCTGCAGAGTCCTTTTGAACAGGCGCTGGAACAGCAGCGTGAGCGCATGCGTGAAATTGCCGGAGAGTGGATTCGCAGCGGAACCAGCGATAAAGTGCTCGATGCCCAGTTAGAAGAGTTGTTTCAGGTGCTTATGTTGATATTAGAAAAAATCCCAGAGCTGGATAAAGAAACTTGCACTAAGGCGACCAGAGCCGCAATCAATTGCTTCTGGGAGAGTTTGATGGCGGCGCTATAGTGATTCTTGCGATTGTTGCTGAATCCAGTCACCTATTTTATTTTTCGTCTCTTCATCAAGATCAAGAAAACGCAAGCCCATCCCCGGTTCGTCAGTGCTCTTGAGTGAAAATGTGCGCCGCCAGATGGTTTCACATTCACAACATACTGTTTGATTTAAAGGTGCTGGCAGGGTCATTTCAACAGTGAAATGGCTGTTTAGCTGTGCAGGATTGACACTGGAAATAAACAGACCATTACGACTGATATTGGTTGCATAGCCAAAAAACACTCGGCGTTCATCATCAAACTTAATCTTTTTAATCAGTAGTGCTACACGCAGCTCGTGACGTTGGTCGGCAGCTGGTTGTGGTGCTGGAATTTCGATGTCTGGCATGGGGGTTTACCCTTTCTCTTTATTGGCTCAGTTCTTGACTGGGATGTTCACCAACAATAGCGATTAGTTGCTCTAGCGGTTGTTTGTCACCATCGAGCCAATGGATGTTGCAGCCATTGCGTTCCATCCGGCGGTACCAAGTGTCTTGGCGCTTGGCGAATTGATGAATCGCGCTGCCAAGTTTTTGCAGCATGTCGTGGCGTGTTAACTGTTGTTGCAGGTGTTGAGCGATAAAACGATATTCCAAACCATAAAACTCTAATTGTTGCCAGCTTACACCTTGATGGTGCAGCTGTTCAACCTCTTCTATCATTCCCTGATGCAGGCGCTCTTTTAGCCGCTGAGTTATTCTGTTGCGTAAAATTGCGCGTGGCCAACGTAGTCCAAATATTAGTGGATGCAACTTTGGCACCAAGACTTTTACGCCGCAAAGCTGTTTAGCTTGAGTTATCTCTATGGCACGAATAGTACGATCACGCTGATCTAGATTGGTGCGATTGTGCTGCTTCGGTTCAAGTTGCATCAGGTATTGCTGCAGCTCTTCATCGCTTAATGGAGCCAACTCAGCACGCAAGGCTGCATTATGCGGGGCAGCAACCATGCGTTCATTGCGCAGGATAGTATCCAAGTACATGCCGGTTCCACCACATAATATTGGCAGGTTCTTGCGCTCATGAATGGCATTAAAAATTGGCACAAAGCGCTGTTGAAACGAGAATACATCAAACTCATCACCCGGATTAACTATGTCTATCATGTGGTAAGGTATTTCGGCATATTCTTGAATATCTTTACCACTGCCAATATCCATGCCCCGATATACTTGGCGGGAGTCTGCCGAGATGATTTCGCCTTGTAGCAAACGCGCAGCACTCACTGCCAAGCTGGTTTTTCCTGAGGCTGTGGCACCGAGGATGACAATAAGATTAAGTGCTTGGAATTGCGCTGTAGCGATTTTGGTATTTGTCATGGTTTATGTTTAGTTTGATTCTTTCTTTAATGGCACATATCTGCTAAGTTGCCAGCCAACTTGATGCTTTTGGATATTATCCAAGTTTGGTGCCAGTTAGCCGGAATAATCTGATAGAAACGCTTATGCAAATGTCTGTAACATCCATCAATGAGCCGCCTGAAGCAGGGTCGGTCGCTGCAGTAATCCTCCCCAGAGATGCACACACTGTTTCCCGCTCAATGATTGATCCAAACAGCCTGAAGGTGCTGTATCGTTTGCGTCAGCATGGGTATCTTGCTTATCTTGTCGGTGGTAGTGTACGCGATTTGCTGCTTGGTCGCCAGCCGAAAGACTTTGATGTTGGCACCGATGCAACACCAGAGCAAGTGCGCAAACTGTTTCGCAACTGCCGCCTGGTTGGGCGTCGCTTTCGTTTGGCGCACATCATGTTCGGGCGTACCAGTCTTATTGAGGTGGCTACTTTTCGCCGAAAACCGTTGGCGGAAGAGATTCCTGCTGCCGATGATGGAGGCTTGCTCTTTGCCGAAAATGTTTTTGGTACGCCACAACAGGATGCCTTTCGGCGTGATTTTACCATAAATGCATTGTTTTACGATGTTGCCGATTTTTCCATAGTTGACCACGTCGGTGGTTTAGCTGATTTACGTGCCGGGGTGATTCGGGTGATCGGTGATCCTGATGAGCGTTTTGCAGAAGATCCAGTACGGATGCTGCGTGCCCTAGAGTTTTCTGCGCGTCTGGGTTTTGCTTTGGAACAGAGCATCCCTGAGGCGATTGGGCGCTGCGCCGAACAACTGCGCGCCGCGGCTCCAGCTCGTATTCGGGAAGAAATATTGGAGCTTTTTCGCCATAAAGTCGCCGGATCAGTTATCCAGAAGGCAGATCGTTTTGGTTTACTGGAATATTTGCTGCCCAACCTTAAAGCTGGGCGTCCCACGTTCGATTTATTGCGTCAGCTGGATATGCGCACCGCTGCGGGGAAACGAATAGAAGAATATTTTGCCATGGCAGTAATGAATTTAGAACATTTTTCGCAGCATATTTTAGTAGATATGAGTATTGGCGATGTGCATGTGCTGGCAAATCGTCTGCTAGCTGGGCATTGTCGGCATTTTACAATTGCTAGTGGTGTCAAGCACAAGGCGCTGGAATTGTTGATTGCATTTTTTCGTCTGCAACGGGGGCGGGGCAAACGGGGTGAACAACGGTTTTTACATCATCCTGCTACTGCGGAAGCTGTAGAGCTGTATAGCTTATGGTGTAGCGCCATAAATTGTGAGCGTGAATTGCTAGAGAGTTGGCAGCGCTCACTTGCCGGTGATGAACCGGCTGCTGAACGCAACAGTAACAAGAAGGTGCGTCGACGGCGCAAGAAAAAACCGCAGCATGCCGGTCAAGAAGCTGGCAGTGAGGACAAAGCTGCTGTTGATACTGAAGATGGTCACAGTGCTGAATCTGTTACTGGTGATGTCTGATTAGCTCAGACCCTCGGCAATTTCTGTCAAAATAAGCAGATAGTGGTCAGGATCGTAAAGCCATAGCTCACGTATGCCATGTTGTCGATCGTCTGATTCATGCAGGGCGTTTATGTGGTGACGCTCAAGGCAGCGGAGTATTAGATCCAAGTTGTCTATTTTAAAATCAAAAGATACGCCGACCCCTTTACTTTGACG
>CAZHXF010000026.1:0-39006 GCA_964536375.1 uncultured Desulfuromonas sp.
GAGTAAGTTTTGCTTCAGATGATGATGAGGTTGTTTTAGATCTAGATATCAGTGATCTTGATTCCACTTTTAATAGCGTGAGTTCTGCGGGTAGTTTTGATTTTGATGACAACGAACTAGATATCGAGTCAAGTTTGTCTGGTTTGCAAGATAAAAAAGCTTCGCAACAAGAGCAGCATAAATTGGCTGATTCTCAGCTGGGTGTGGTTACTGTTATTAAAGATGAAGATACCGAGTCAGCTTACAATCTTGGTATTGCCTACAAAGAGATGGGTCTAATTGATGATGCAATTGCTGAATTTGATAAGGCGATGGTGTGCCCCACTCGTAAGATAGATAGCGTACTATTAAAGGCTGGTTGTTATATTGAGCAACAAAAATTCGAGACAGCTGAGGATGTATTAACTATTGGTTTAAGCGATAGTGCTCTTTCTAAGAAGGAGCAGGTACTGTTGTTCTATGAAACAGGATTGCTATACGAAGCATGGCATCGTTACGCTGATGCTCTGTCAAGTTATCAAGTCGTAGCAGATAATGATTCCACTTTTCGTGATGTGTTAATAAAAGTTTCCGAATTGAAAGATATGGTTGATGGCGAAAATGGAGGGTCGGCAAATGCCGATAGAATATCTTACCTCTAGGCCTTGCACTTGCCACATTGCCCATCTATGGAGAAAACTGAATGGAATATACTGAACATTTTGGTTTGGATAGAGAGCCATTCTCAAATGCGCCAGATTCTAGGTTTTATTTTGACAGTGAACAGCACAGTCAGGCGCTGATTCGCTTTCTGCGGGTAATTGATGCCAATAAAGGACTAGCCGTGCTTGTCGGTGGTATTGGTTCTGGTAAAACAACTCTGGCTCGTAGGTTGCTGGATAATCTATCGGTTGATCTCTATGAATCATCATTATTGGTGATGGTGCACTCGGGGGTGACTCCAGAATGGATCTTGACCCGTATTGCCATGCAGTTGGGGGTGGTAAATCCAGCCTCAGATCGCATGAGCGTACTTAAACAACTTTATGATCGTCTGATAGAAATAAATCAAGAGGGACGCCGCGCTGTTGTTCTGATTGATGAGGCTCAGATGTTGCAGACACGTGGGCTGATGGAAGAGTTCCGTGGCTTGTTGAATCTGGAGATACCTGGCAAGAAATTGTTAAATCTAATATTTTTTGGTTTACCTGAAGTTGAAGAGTGCTTGCGTCTGGACGAACCGTTGGCACAACGGGTGGCTCTGCGTTATTACTTGCACGCTCTTGATGAACAATCTACGGTCGCCTATATAAAACACCGACTTCAGGTGGCTGGTGCTAAAAACATGTTATTTTCCGGCCCAGCGGTTCAGTTGATTTACCGCTATTCTGGTGGTGTGCCGCGTCTAATTAATACGCTGTGTGATAATTGCCTGTTTGAAGCTTTTATGCAAAAGCTGCCTGGGGTTATTCCTAAAATTGTGCAAAGTATCGCTGGCGATCTTGGTTTGACCATTGTTGCTTTTGATGAAAACCAGCAAGGGATGGAACAGCATTTAGGCAAAATCGAAGCATTGTTGTCCAAAATGGAACAGAGACGTTAATTTGCTTTTGTAGCTGAGGATTTAAAGCCGGCTTTGCCGGTTTTTTTATTATCTTTTTTTACTAGTGTTGTTTTACTGATTCATGTCAGTAGACCATTAGGCTGCAAGAATTTAAATGGATTTAGCGGTAGGGTGATGATTCAACATATTCAAATTTTACCTGAACAGTTGTGTAACCAAATCGCAGCTGGTGAAGTTGTTGAGCGCCCTGCGTCGGTGGTTAAGGAATTAATAGAGAATTCTTTAGATGCTGGCGCAGATAAAATAGTTATTGAAGTAGAGCGTGGTGGAAAAAAAAGGCTAGTAGTTGCTGACAATGGCAGTGGCATGGGTCGTGATGATGTTTTTCTGTGTTTTGAACGCCATGCTACAAGCAAAATAAGAACTGAACAAGACCTGTTTAATCTTCAATATCATGGTTTCCGTGGAGAAGCTTTACCCTCAATAGCGGCAGTATCGCGTCTAATTGTAACTAGCCGCACGGTTGAAGAGGAGATGGGTGTCAGGTTGACCATGTCCGGTGGCAAGGTGAGCGATAGTGCTCCCGTTGGCGTGGTGGTTGGTACTACATTTGAGATTAAAGATCTGTTTTTTAATCTACCGGCGCGGCGTAAATTTTTACGTCGAGATGAAACAGAGTTTGCCCATATAGCTGAAGTTGTTACCAGAATTGCGCTTGCCCATCCAACTGTACACTTCAAATTGCTGCATAATGGTCGGCTTGTTCTTGAACTGTATAAAAATAAAGATTGTTTCGATCGCGTTGTTGCAGTGCTGGGTCGCTCGGTAGTTGCAGATTTGTTACCAGTTGCCAGCGGGGATGTCAGCGGTGAAAATATACATTTGAGTGGCTATCTGCTTCGACCTAATATAACCCGTGGATCAACAACAGGGATATATTGTTTTGTTAACGGTCGTTTTGTTAAGGATCGTGTTTTCCATCACGCTATTATGGATGGTTATCGCCACTTGATTATGAAGGGGCGCTATCCTGTCTGTGTGCTGTTTTTTACGCTAGATCCAGCACAAGTAGATGTCAATGTGCATCCAACAAAACATGAGGTGCGTTTCAACGATCAAAAATTGGTGCACAGTTTTATCAGTTGTACTGTGCGTGAAGTGTTGCGCCAGTCGAGTGAATGTGACCAGCAGCAAAATACTGTGTTTGAGTGTAATGCTGCTGCGTCGCAGTATGGTTCAGCTGTGCCGGATGTTGGTGCTGCTAGATTGCTACTTGATGCACAGTCAGGATTGCAATTAGATAAATCTAGCGCGGTAACGGGGAATAAGGATCATGAAAAGTCTCAGGAGTTAGATCAACCGCAGGTTACTGAATTATCATCAGAATATCAGGCGATAACGGCGTCTATTGCTCTTGATAAGGAGAATAATGAGCTACAGTTGTTACCGCCTAGTTCTTCAGGGTTTTTTAGCCAGTTGACTGTTTTAGGTCAGTACCATCGTAGCTATATAGTGTGCGAAAACGATGATGAATTGCTCCTGATTGATCAACACGCAGCGCATGAACGCATTGGTTATGAGCGGTTAAAAAAACAGTACAGCATTGGTTCAGTTGAACGCCAGGAGTTGTTGTTTCCAGTAGTTTTGGAGCTGAGTGTACGCCAAGACACGGAGTTGTGCCAATGCGTAGCGCAGATTGAACGTTTAGGATTCGATATCCAGCCTTTTGGTGGTACTAGCTGGGCAGTAAGCGCCATGCCCTTTTATTTGGATGGCAAAGACGTAAAAACAATCATATGCGACGTATTAACCGAGATAGGTAATATTGGTAAAAGTGTAGCGTCGCAGGACGCCTTTGATGCGGTGCTAATTAAAATGGCTTGCCATGGTATGATTCGTGCAAACCAAAGACTCGAGATTGTTGAACTTACTGCTTTATTGCGCCAATTGGATGAAGTTGATTTTAATAGACACTGTCCTCATGGTAGACCGATTGTGCAGAAAATTTCATTACATACGATCGAAAAGATGTTTAGGCGGGTATGATGAAACAACAATCTGTCATTGTGCTAGTTGGACCGACTGCCAGTGGTAAAACCGATTTTGCGATTAAGTTGGCACAGCATTACCCTATTGAGGTAATCTCTGCGGATTCGCGTCAGGTATATCGCCATATGGATATTGGTACAGCGAAAGTCAGTAAACAGGAACAACAGCAAGTTACTCATCATTTGATAGATGTTGTTGAACCTGATAAGGATTTTAGTGTTGCCGACTACACTGAACTGGCTCATCAAGCGATAATTGATGTTATTAGCCGGGGAAAGATTCCGGTTATTGTTGGTGGAACTGGCTTGTATGTACGCGCTTTAACTGAAGGGCTGATTGATGCGCCATCAGAGGATGCTGATTTACGGGTTGAGTTGCTCACTCAAGAACGACAATGTGCAGGAACGTTATACCAGCGCCTACTGGAGGTAGATAATACCTTGGCTCTTGCCCTGCATCCGCACGATATAACGAGGATCGTACGCGGTCTTGAGGTCTATTTACACACGGGAACTCAGTTGTCGCAGTTGCAACATAGCCATGGTTTTAAAGAACAACGCTATCGTACACTTAAATTTGCCATTGCAATGGATAGGGCGCAGCTGTATGAGCGTATCAATAAACGTGTTGAAATTATGTTTGCAAATGGATTATTGGCTGAGGCGCAGAACTTGCTCGATTGTGGATATGATCCTGAATTGAAAGCGCTCAGGACTATTGGTTATCGTCAGGCAATAGCTTGTTTGCGTGAGGGCTTATCAAGAGATGAAGCCGTGGCCTGGATTCAACTGGATTCACGCAGATATGCAAAGAGACAATTAACTTGGTTCAGAAAAGATAAAACGATAAATTGGGTTGATTACCACGAAGAGTTTGTTAATATCGAAAAATGGATTGATGAATTTTATTTTAATTGAATGATGTCAGGGGGAGTATTTGAGCATGGCAAAAACACCATTTAATATTCAGGATCAATATCTTAATCAGGCGCGTAAAGAACGCGTAAAGATTAATGTGGCAATGATGTCGGGTGAGGAACTGCAAGGATTTATAAAGTCTTTTGATAATTTCTGTGTGCTGGTTGAAGGTGATGGTGATTTCCTGCTGTATAAGCACGCAATTTCAACCATAACATCTGCTGATGGCACTTTCAAGTTGCATGGTGGGCGCGATTAATTTGCACCAGTGCTGACAGATAGCCACCAGCTCCATAAGTAAGAACAATTTGGGTCCTCGACTGAATATCAGCGGGGACCTGTCTTTTTAGAGAGAACTGTATGCTTGCAATAACAGAAGTCACCCCAAATAGCATTGCTGAAGAGTTGGATTTAGAATGTGGGGATATTCTGATAACCATCAACGGGTTTGTCATTGATGATCAGATCGACTATCAACTTTATGCTCAGGGAGAAGAGTTTGTTTTTGAAGTTCATAAACAGAATGGTGAACTCTGGGAAATAGATTTCGAGCGTGACGAGGATGATCCAATAGGGTTGGGGTTTGCTGAGCCGCAACCGCGGCAGTGTGTCAACAATTGCAAATTCTGTTTTGTGCGCCAATTACCCGCAGGTTTGCGAAAAAGTCTGTACGTGCGTGACGATGATTATCGCTTTTCCTATCTCTATGGGGCCTACATAAGTTTAACTAATTTAGCTGAAGCCGATATCGAACGCATAATAACCCAAAAGTTGACGCCGCTATATGTATCTGTACATGCCAGCGATAATACCAAGCGCAGCGAACTTATGGGACGATCAGTGCCGGAGGTGTTGCCGATATTAAAACGCTTGATTGCCGGCGGTATCCAGCTACACAGTCAAATTGTGTTGTGCCCTGGACTCAATGATGGTGACTGGTTGACGCAATCAGTAAACGATTTGGCAATGCTTTTTCCGGGTATACTATCGCTGGCTGTCGTGCCAGTTGGTCTGACTAAATATCGTCAGGAATTGCCACAGTTACGTTGTTTTACCTGTGATGAAGCTAGAGCTGTTGTGGAGCAGATACATACATATCAACAGGAATTATTCCAGCAACTTAATACGCGTTTTGTTTTTCCAACCGATGAGTTTTATTTGAATGCCGCTATGGATTTTCCTGCCCTGAGTGTCTACGAAGAATTGCAACTGCTGGAGAATGGCGTTGGTCTGATACCATTGTTTCGCCATGACACGCAAGAGATGTTGCTTGAGGCTGGTTGTTACACTGGTATTGAAGCAACTCTGGTTACCGGGGTTTCTGCACGCATGGAGATGGAAGAATTTGTGCGCTTGTTTAATGAAAAAACTAAGGCACAGTTGCGTGTTAAGGTCGTACAAAATGATTTTTTTGGGCATAGCGTAACCGTTGCCGGTTTGCTTGTGGGCGCAGATATCATAAAGCAGTTAGCCGGTGTAGACCTTGGTAAGTTCCTGATTATACCTGATGTAATGTGCCGCGAAGGTGAAGAAGTTTTTTTAGATGATATGAGTTTAGAACAGCTTGCCGAGAGTTTGCAGATTGAAGTAGTTAAAGTTCCAACCACACCATGGGGTATAATGGAATTTATCGACTTTATCGCAACGCATATTGATAACAACTGACTGCGGGTATCGCGTGTTTATTTTTTATAGCGGGGTTAAGTAATGGACAACATAACTGCAAATATTGAACGGGCAATAAAATTATTGGAATGCGGGAAATATGCCGATGTAGTAAAGCAGTTGACCCCTATCAACCAGCAGGTTCCAGATAATGATGAGATTTTGGTGCTATTAGCTGAGGCGCTATCAGAAACCAAGCGTTCCAAGCAGGTCATAGAGTTATTGCAGCGCCGTGCACTGCACCCAGATGTTGCTCCGGATGTTATTTTTTCTCTCGGAGACGAGTTGTTTGCCGTAGGTAATATTGAGTTAGCATTGGAATGTTACCACAGATTATTGAATATTGACGATTGCGCTGCTGAAGGCTGGGTGCGTATCGGGCTGGTGTATGTCGCGCAAGATGATCTGGATGCGGCGGAAAGGTCATTTTTAAATTCGCTTAAATGTGAATCAAGTAATCCGAGTGCTCTGAATTCATTAGGCGATTTAGCCATGGAGCGTCAACAGAGTGCCGTGGCCAAAGAGTGGTTTCAACAGGCTGTTGCCGTAGATGCCGAAGACCCTGAGGCGTGGGGTAATTTAGCTGAACTATACTATGATGATGGCGATCTTGAAAATGCTCAGCGTTGTGCTGAAAAGTCCACCGCAAGCGATGATATATATGCTCCCGCTTGGTTAACACTTGGGTATATCGCCTTGGATCAAGATGATGAACAACAGGTGCGCCAGTGTTTCAACAAATTTCTTGCCCTTGAAGATGGAGTAGGTGCCGAGGATATTGTGATTGAGGTTAAAGCAGTGCTTGCTGCCCTTAAGGATTAGTTCTTATGCTAACTAATGAGAAGCCAGTAAATCAGGATCACGCCACATGGGAAGCGATATGCAAACGGTGTGGTCGCTGTTGTTTTGAGAAAATAGAGTACAGAAATAAAATTTATTTAACTGATATCCCCTGTGAATATCTCGACTTATCTACCAATGAATGCACGGTATATGCTCAGCGTAGCCAGAAGAAAGATGGCTGCGTTGCCATAAATCAAGAGATCATCTCCCTCGGTGTCTTACCCAGTGGTTGTGCTTATGTGCAGAATGAAAATTATATTGCTCCGTTGTCTTGGCAAAAACTGCCATGGAAAGTGCGTAAAAACTTCCGCCCATAAAATCCTCTCCATTCTTTTGCTGTACTACCTTAACTACCTGCCCCTTTGTCCTTATTGCTTTTTTATTTATAACTTGGCATAATTAACTTCTTCTTTCTGTTAGTAATGTTTAGTTTGCGTTTGAATGAGAGTGTAAATGGCAGGCAATGTGCGCAAATATCTGAGTTACGTTGTATTGATTGGGTTTATCGCTTGTGTTGTCGTGGTGATTCTGACGAAAATCCTGGTTACGCCGGAGCGCGTGCGCAATGCCCTAGTTCCAGTAGTGGAAAAATATCTGCATTGCAAAGTTAATTTGAAGTCCATAGATGTTAGCTTATACTCTGGGGTTTCGTTAACCGATTTAGAGTTACTGAGCAGTGACGACCAAGGGATGTTGTTGGCCGCAGATAAGGTGATAATGCGTTATCAGTTCTGGCCACTGTTGAACCAACGTATCGTTATCGACGAGATCAGCCTAGAACGACCACGGGTAAATATTGAGCGTTTTGTCAATGGCGAGATAAATCTCCAGCAGTTTGCTAAGTTAGAAAATGAAACGCATACCACTAACGAATCCGCAGATAATAAAGCCGATGATATAGACGTAATCATAACGAAAATTTTTGTCAATCAAGGCGAAGTGTTGTTCAAAGATTATAGCTTTGCCGCAGTTCCACATCGCTATAAAATTTCAGATCTGGGTTTAAATATAAGCGATTTTTCTCTTAATCGTGATTTTGATATAAAAGTATGGGGTAAAATTAATGGAGATCCGGTTGATGTTGATGGAATCGTTAATCTGAAGCAGTCCAGCTATGATATGCAGGTGAATGTTTCTCATCTGGATATGGTTCAATTTCAGCCATATTATACCCAAGCATTAAATGGCCATTTGGATAGTTTGAAGTTCAATATAGATGGGCGTATCTGGGGCAATAATACGAAGATTAACTCCAAGGCTCGAATCGATTTACAGCAGCTTGATATAACTTTGACTTCCAGCGCGCGCTATCCGCTACGTGCCGCTGATCTTGGTATTAATTACTCCGTTGATTATGATCGCAGCACCGACCGCCTCAATGTAGATAAATTACAAATTGATGTGGATGATATAGTCATAACTTGTCAAGGTGCCATCAGCAATTTGCTTGCAGCACGCGCTGTCGATGTTCAGGTGGTGGCTAAAAAGCTACCTTTGCGTTCAGTTATGAAATTGGTGCCACCGGATTTTACCCGTTTTCTGGCTGGTTACGATCTGGCTGGCAATCTTGGTCTGAAAATGTTGCTAAATGGGGCTGTTGATGCTGGTCCGGCGCTGCTCAGTTCGGCAACTATATCTTTAGATGCCGTACAGGTCAGTGTCGCAGATATGCGACCGGCGCTGTCCGGTCTGTTGGAAATTACTGGCAAGAAACTCCACTCTAAACAGTTGGAGTTGACCGTTGGCGACAATCATATGAACCTGGAATTGTCATGTGATAATTGGGCTGCCAATAGACTAGGATTCCGGCTGCAACTGGCCGCTGACAAATTTATTACTTCAGGCTTGGTCAGTAGCAATGGTGCCGACCTAGTGCAAATGCACCAAGATAATGCCAGTACTCGCGGCTATACCCATGCGTCAGCGGCGCAGGTAATTAGTGAACCACAGGCTCTCAAATTGCCATTAAATGTTGGTGGCGATATTGTCATAAAGCAGGCGCGGATCGATTCTTTTGATTTGTCCGATATTCGTTTGCATTATAAATTAAAAGACAACGTGTTTGAATATGATCGTCTTAGCTGTCAACTCGCGAATGGATTTTGCACCGCATCCGGTCAGGTAGATTTATCCCGTCAGGGTTTTGCTTACTCAGGCCATGTTGATATGCAGAAAATAGATTTATCCAAATTGTTGCCCCAACTAGATACTACCTATGTCGATAGTATGTCCGGTTTACTGGCAACAACATTTGATTATGCTGGAGCCGGAACTCTGCGCTTGAGAATTCAGCAGAATCTGTCAGCTGCGGGGACTTTCGATATTGCTGATGGGCAGATGAGCAGTAATGCTATGTTGCAGGAACTTGCCGGGTTGTTGGAAACAACAGAATTGAATGTTTTTAGTTTCTCGGACGGTGCGGGAAGTTTTGACTTGGCTACAGGTGGGCATTTGCAATATGCTGCTGAGTTTAATGGAAGTAAAGCGAGGATTGTACCGGTTGGTTCGTGGAGTATGGATGGTACAATAAAATCTGATCTCGATGTTTACCTCGCTCCCAAGGTACGTGATAAGCTAGTTGATAATGCCAAGGTAACTAATTACTTGCAGGATGAAAATGGTTGGGGTTTTATTCCGCTGATGGTTTCTGGCAAGCTGAGCTCTCCCCGGTTGCAGATTAATGTTACCAAGGTTAAAGATAGTGCTATTGAGCGTGGTGTTGAGCAATTAAGTGTTAAAATAAATAAAAAACTTGGAGGAGATTTCAGCAAGGCTGCTCCCGCAGTCCAGCTTATAGAATCAACCCTCAAAGGTTTTTTAGCTAAATAGCGCATTATTTTCGTTGAGTTGTAGCAGCCATGGTCGCTGCGATTTAATAGGATTATTTGTTCATGGTTGATAAACGTAGAAAAACACGAGTTCGTAAACGAATGCGGGTAATGTATGGTTTGAATATGCCATCCAAAGTTGGTTTTACCTCCGATATTTCCGAATCTGGTTTATGTGTTAAATCATTTTTGGTCTACAATCCGGGTGAGGTGATTTTGATAGAGATCGAACTAGATAACGATATAATTATTCGTGCCGAGGGCAGGGTACACTGGGCGCGCAGGGTGCCACCAAACTTGTTACGTAAGGTTAAATATGCTGGAATGGGTGTTAAAATAATCAATTTTATGCAAGGTCGCGAGGACTATCTCAACTTATTTAAATGATTGATTAAATCATTAGCCCCATCTTCACACGGCAACTGTAATATTTTTTTGATTTGTTGTCGTTTCCTGCCTTAATAAAACTACTCGAAATTTATACTATTACCCAGAGCTTTGTGTTATTGCCGCATACTGTTGGGCTGTGCTAGTTTAATGATAAGTTGCTGTGTGGAAAAACACATGGCAGACGTTGTTTTTGTGTTGATCCTGTTTAGATGTAACTGTTCCTCCAACCCAGGTGTTTATAGTATGGCAGTGTTTAAAGAGCGGATCGATAAATTATTGGTTGACCAATCACTGTGCGGCTCGCGCGAGCGTGCCCGCGCTATGATTATGGCCGGCAAGGTGCTAGTCGACGATCAGGTAGTGGATAAGGCTGGCACCAAGGTTGATATTGACGCTAAGATTAGATTGCGTGGAGAAGATATCCCTTACGTGTCGCGCGGCGGACTAAAACTTGCTGCCGGGTTAGACAGCTTTTCTTTGTCAGTTGGTGGGCGAATAGCTATAGATGTCGGTGCTTCAACTGGTGGGTTTACTGACTGTCTGTTGCAGCACGGGGTGAAAAAAGTTTACGCTGTTGATGTTGGCTATGGTCAGTTAGCTTGGCGCTTGCGCGAAGATAACCGCGTGACAAATCTTGAGCGTACCAATATTCGTGAGTTAACTGGTGAATCATTGGCTGAACTTCCTGATTTGGCAGTAATTGATGCCTCGTTTATTTCTCTCGAGAAGGTCTTACCTGCTACATTAGCTTTACTCACTGAACATGCAGATATAATTGCTCTTATAAAACCACAGTTTGAAGTTGGTAAAGGTCGGGTTGGTAAGGGTGGGGTAGTCCGTGATCCGGAGCTCCATCAGCAGGTGATTGATAAAATAAAATTAACTGCACAGCAGTTAGGTTGTGCTGTTAATAATGTTATTGCCAGCCCAATTCTCGGGCCAAAAGGTAATCGTGAATTTCTTATCCATTTGACCCGTCAACCAGTGTAGGTAATGTTAATTATTCAGTTTGAACAAGTTGAATATTGTCATTTTTCCAATAAATTGAGGTTCAGCGGTGAGTCATAGCAACACTACTCAAGACGATCAATATCAGTCATACGAATTGAATGTTAGTCATTGTGTTGATGAATCGGCAATTTGTGCTGAAGTGGCGCTTCTGGCACAGTCAGATCTATCCATAAAGATCACGTTGGTTGGTAATATAGATATAGATATTATTCCAGATACTAAAAATATAACTAATTGCTGTAGGGAGAGTTTTTTTGCTCTGGAATTGGTTGACCATACAAGTTTGCTGGAAAGTGTGTTTGTGCGAGAAATGGCTCAGGAAAATACTGTGCGTGGCGTAGTTGTCAAACGTTTATTGGAATTGAGTAAGGCAACGACCAATGCCGCGCAATTACGCATTTATGAATTGACATTGCGCGAACTGTTAGCACGCTTCGAAGTAATGCAAGGTGGTGACTATTCATGATTTTGCGCAGTCTTGAACTGAAAAGTTTTGGTCAGTTTGTCGATAAAAAATACGAGTTTCGCCGTGGTATAAATTTGGTTATAGGTCCAAATGAAGCGGGAAAATCTACCATGATGGAAGCTATTCCAGCAGTGTTGTTTGGCTGTAAGGATAAAAAGCGTTTCCGCCCGTGGGCGCGCAGTCAGCATTGCTCTGCCTCTCTGATATTAGAAAATCAACAATATAATATTGCTATAGCGCGGGATATTGACACTGATAATGTTGAGTTATGCCAGTCAAATGATCTTTATCAGGAACAATGTAATTTTGTGGCTACGGTTCCAGTGGATGAACACTGCGTGGCCAAGTTCGATTATTTGCATCTGCTGAAAAAATTTCTCGGCATCAGTGATGAACGTATGTTTCGCTCTTCATTGTTTTTAGGGCAGGGAGATTTCCCCTCCAATTCTGAGGAAATTAAACGCCACATGCGCACCTTACTGTCGGGTTTTGCGCGCGGAGATAGCACTCTGGTGCTGCAATCAATCCAGGACGATTATCTGGCGATAACCAATGATGCTCCATGGCTGAATAAACAGGTGTCGCCGCGGGAATTGGAAGCAGTACAGGATGCACTGGATGATGTATATGCGCAGCGTGAGTATATGCAGCAAATGGTTGTGCAAGTGCAGCAGTTAAGCCAACAGATTGAGCAGCTGCAACATGGAATAGCTAATGATCGTCAGGAATACGAAAAAGGTGTTGAATACTTGGCGTGGATTCAAAATCAGTGGCAGCAGGAAAGCAGTGATGGCTCTCAGCCTGCCGACCATTGCCCTGCTGCTCCTGCTTCTGCTGAAGAAGATGTTGCACCGGAAATTGCTGCTTTGCGGCGTGAGCACAACCAGTTACAACAGACGCTGGTAGCTGCTGGTTTGCCAACAGAAATACCGGTAGAGATGCCACGCCTTCTGGCTGCTGCAGATGGAATTCGTTGTACGTTGGTGGCGTTACAGCAGCAGACTATTCCGCTACGTAAAGAGATAAGTGCGCTTAGTTTTCCTAGCACGAAACGCTGGTTAATTATATCTTTGTTGCTGGTCGCGGTATTGGCAGCTGTGAACTATCTTCATCCACAGTGGCTGGTTAGTGCCTCTGTTACTTTAGGGCTTGTTCTTGCCTTGTGTTGGAGTCGCTTTGCTTGGCGTTATCGTCGGCAAAGGTCGGTACAGCGGCAACTTGAACAGCAAATTGCTGCTATTGATCTGCACCGCGAGCAGGAACGTAGTCAGCTTAAAGAGTTAGATGACGATTTCGAAAGTTACGGTTTTGCTTCATCGGCAATAGCGATGGTTAAAATGCAAAAACAGCTTCAAGGTCACGAACATATTGTGCACCGCTTGGCTGAGATACGGATGATACTGCAGGATGAAGATATCGAAGTGCCCGTTCTTGGGAAAGAATCTGATTGTCCAAGTGTTGCCGGTCAAAGCAAACAGCATAAGTCATGTGTAAATAGTAAACAGAATGATATCCAGAGGGAACATTTGCACCCTGATGAATTGCCGATAGCGCAACAGAATTTGGCGGAACTTAAAAACAATATCAAAAAAAAGGAAGTTGAGTTGCTGTCATTGTTGCGCCAGGAAGCGGTGTTGCAGGATCGTTTGACCGCTGCCGAACAACTTGGTACAACAGAGAATGAGTTAAGGGCTAGCCTTGATGAACTTATGCAGCGCAAAGAGGTGCTTGGTTGCGCCTATACGTTGCTGGCTGAGGCGATAACAGAATTCTCTCACACCAATTTGCGTGCTGTGGAAAAAGAGGTTGGCAAGTATCTGCGCCAAGCAACCCTGGGTAAGTACACAGAGATAGAGATAACTGAAAATTATGCTTTGCGCCTACGTCGTGCCGGACAGCGGGGTAAAAGTTCAGCTCTGGAAAATTTAAGCCGTGGAACTATAGATTTAGTTTGTCTCGCAACGAGGTTAGCGCTGACCAGATTTCTTGTTAATGATGAATATTTACCATTTTTTCTCGATGATGCTCTGGTGAATTTAGATTCTGATCGATTGCTGGAGACTGTCGATGCCCTTGAGCGCTTAAGCAAAGATCATCAAATTGTGATGTTTACTCATGATGAGAGATTGTATAAATTAGCCAGTAGGAGGCGTTGGCATGTTATACCTTTAGGTACGCGACCTAAGAGAACAAAGGTGGCACAAAAAGCGGAGGTCAGTGCGAATGATGGACAATTGTCTCTTTTGTAAAATAGCCAGTGGCAATATTGCTGTGGAAAAAGTTTATGAAGATGATCAGGTTGTGGCTTTTAATGATATAGATCCGCAGGCGCCGGTGCATATTCTTATTATCCCCCGTAAGCATATTGCTTGTATCAGCGATATTACTCCTGATGATAATGAATTGATCGGTCATATCCACCAAGTTGCAGTACTGTTGGCTGCGAAATTTAATATCGCTGAGGATGGTTTTCGGCTGGTAAATAATTGTAATGATAATGGCGGACAAGCGGTTTATCATCTTCATTATCATTTGTTAGGTGGTAGAAAAATGAATTGGCCTCCTGGTTAATTTTTAGTTTATGACGACTGAATAAAAGACTCGTAGCCAATCGGTAATTAAACAGGTTTTCGTTGTAAGTTGAGGGTACGTATGGTAACGCCAGCACAGGAACGTGAAATACAGCAATTGATGATGGAGATCAGTGAACTGCTGGTAACCCATCATGGTGGTAGTATGTCAGAGGAAGCCCTGGAGCAGGGGATGTTGAGCCTCCACGCTGCGTTCAAGCTTGCTAAAACAGCACACGCTACACAATTTCGTAAGTCTGGTGAACCCTATTTGTTCCATCCCTTGCGCGTTTCCCACCTTGCTGCACGGCACTGGATGCAGTTTCCATCTATTATTGCCTCGCTATTACACGATGTAGTTGAAGACACCCCGGTCAGAATTGAGGAGATAGAAAAGCAGTTCGGTACTGAAGTTGCTTTGCTGGTGAGTGGTTTGACCAAGGTTGAGGACGCTAAGTTAAGCCGCAGTCTGGTGAAAGAGGAAACATATCGCAATCAAATATTGGCAGCTATCAAAGACATCAGGGTGCTATGCCTTAAATTGTGGGATAGGATTGATAACTTACGCACCATTTCTGCCCTGTCGCACACCAAGCAGGTGTTAATATCAGAAGAGACGCGCACTGTTTATATCCCTTTGGCTCGTCATTTAGGTATGGGGCAGGTTGCAGATGAACTAGAAACGTTATCGTTGGCAGTGTTGTATCCGCGTCGGGCGGCGCGTTATCAACGGGTTCTTACTGAGGTGAAACATAATTCAGCATCTTGTTTGCGGAGTATCCACGCAGAAATAGCTACAGAATTCAAAAAGCACCACCTGAATGTGTTGTTAAATGATACTTGGCGACCATTTTCTATTGAAGGCGCCTTGCGTGTTTCGCGTGGCGTCAGTACGTTGTATACGCTAGACGTTTTGGTTGATTCCACCATGGATGCCTATATGGCACTGGGGATGTTGCATCGCCTGTTTCAACCTATTACTGGTAAACTTAAAGATCATCTCAATAGCCCCTCACAACATGGATATCAGGCGATAAAAACTACTATACAAGCTGGTGAATATCGTCTGCGGGTTCGCATAATAACGCGCAAGCTGGATAGATTCAATCAGGCGGGTGTGCTGGCACCTGGTTTTGAATTTCGTAAACAAAATTTCGATGGGTTGATGCACAGTTTACTTGAGGGTGAGTCAGTTTTTGATACCGAACGGCTGCGCTTAGCTTCGGCAACTATTCTTGTTTATACTCCCAATGGGGAGGTGCGGATGATGCCGGAGGGTAGTTGTGCTTTGGATTTTGCTTTTGACATACATGAACAACTCGGATTGCATGCCTATCGTGCACGTGTTAATGGTCAAACCAGATTGCTGAAAACTTCCCTGATGGATGGTGATCAGGTAAGAATAGAAACTACCGATAAATTATCGGTATTACCCAAATGGTTGGAATGGGCAATAACTCCGAAAGCTCGCAACAGTATCCGCCGCTGTTTGCGCTCGCATGTGCGCGGTAATAAATAACATGATTAAAGTCATCGTTGTTATTGTCATGTTTATCATGTTTTCTGGTTGTGCTTGGGCATCCGAGCAGGCCAGTATCTTTGTTTATCATCGTTTCGGTGATCAACGCTATCCATCTACCAATATTGATGTAGAAGTTTTTGCCAGCCAATTAGAGTATCTACGGCAAAATGACTACAATGTGTTGTATGTAAGTGACATAGTGCGCCGCTTAAAAGATGGTATTGAGCTGCCCCCTCGTTGTGTTGCATTGACTGTTGACGATGGCTATATATCATTTTTATCTGGTGGCATGCCGCTGTTGCGACAATATAACTATCCAGTCACTTTGTTTGTCAGTAGTGACACTGTTGGTAGCGGTAGTTATCTGAATTGGCAACAGTTGGGTCAGTTGCACAGTGAAGGGGTAGAACTAGGTAACCATTCAGAGATGCATCCATATTTTGTCAGTGCAGAAGTTAAAGATCAAGCAGGATGGCGTGCTAAGGCGCAAGCAGATATTCAAAGCGCTCAACAGGCATTCATGAGCCATTTAGGAGTTGTCCCAAACTTATTTGCCTATCCGTATGGTGAATATTCACCGGCCATGGAAGAGTTATTGCGGGAGTTAGGTTTTCTGGCTGCTTTTGCCCAGCAATCTGGTGTAGTTGATCCTGAAGCATGTCAAAACTCTTGTTATCGTTTGCCACGTTTTCCTATGGGTGGACTATTTGCTACTTTGGTAGGTTTTAAGAGCAAAGCAACAATGCGCCCACTGCCAATTAAAATATTATCGCCTTTAAGCCCGGTGCTAAGCGCACAAGACCCGCCAGGGATGGTTTTTACTATTGACAGTACCGATATAACCTTAAGTACTTTGCGCTGTTACGTGCAGGGGCAACAAGAAGCTGAAGTGGAGGTGTTAGGCGGTGGTAAATATCGTATTTGTGCCGCAGCGCCACTATCAGGGCGGCGTAATAAATATACCTTAACGGCACAGAGTAAGGATGGGAAGACGTGGTATTGGTTTAGCCAGTTATGGATTCATCCATAGCTAGAACAGTTGGAATGGTTATTAGCCAGAAGATTTTAGATAAGTTGTTTTGCTTTTACACGCGAGCATAACTCGGTTAGATGTAAGATAGAGTCGGCAGTATTTTTACTAAGCTGTTCTTTGGCAAGTTCAGCTTGACTGCTGCGTAGTTCCAGTACTGATAGCTTGGCCAGACGGTTGTGGCGTATCATGGATTGAATCTCTGCGACATAAGCGCCACGTCTTGTAGAATAGTTAACTAGCCCCTCTGCCAGTTTTTGCGCGTCGATTGGTATTCCTGCTACACTCAGCTGTTGGCGAATTTCACGCAATTTCTGATAGGCTCTGTGGTGATTGATATTATTAAAATAAGAGCTTAGTGAACCACTTAAATTAGCGAATTTTTTGACCTCATATTTTTGCCCAGCGCTTCGATTGAGTGGAACCAGTCCTGTACCTACCTTAAAGGTCCATTCTCCGAAAATATTATTGGCCATTCGCGCGAAGCGCGAGGTGCCATAGGCTGACTCATTAGCGGCTTGGGCGATTACCAGCGCTACCGGGATTATGTTTACCCGGTTTAACAGTTTGTTACGAACGCTGTTTGCTTTAAGTGGCGACACGGTACAGCGGTACTGTTTGCCTAATTGTTGCAACCACGTTTGTTGCTGTGATGTTATTGAGCCAGCATTATCATATTGTTGAAATAGCTGTTTCAGTGTAAATCGTTGCTGTATAATTGTGTTGTTTTGTGCCAGAACCATGGGTAACAGACTCATGTAAAACAGATGCTTTTTTTCCCTTATATCTGCAATGTTGGCAAGATCGGTAGGGAAACTGTGGAGCTCAATATCGGGAACTCCTTGGTGAAGATTGTCCCAATGATAATTCATTGTGGTGAATAAAGCTTGGATGTCTGTGTAACTGGTAGGCTTTATTGCGTTGTTAGTTGTTACTGCATGGGCGCTATTTGGGATGATTATAGCTGTTGAGCTGAGAAGTAACAAATTGATTGACCAGAAAACAAAGCTGTGTCGGATTAAAGCTATAAACATTTATAAATACTCGGTTGTGTTGGTTAGAAATTATTAGTCATTTTTTGGAACCGCGGCACACTAACATAGCAAGGTGTTTATTGCAACATGATGGCAATTATGCATAGAAATTGCAGTTATTCAATCTTAATGGCAGTTAAATTTTAATCGGAATAAAATTTCACCTAGTGGGATCAAACTTAGTTAAAAATGGAATATTATTTTGTAGTTACGTTGCATTTGTGTTGACGATACTGTAAGTTCACCAGTGAATTTTTTTCATGGTGGAATAGAGTATAGTAAGTGCAGTGTTAGGAAACAGTACTCAATAATGGAGCCTAATATGTCAGATCCATTGCAACCATTACGCGTTAAAATTGATGCTATCGATGACCACATTATGCAGCTCCTCAATGAGAGGGCGCAGATAGTTATTGAAGTTGGCAAGGCGAAGGCTAATAACAGTAAATCGTTTTATGTTCCGAGCCGTGAGCAGGCAATTTATGAGCGCTTGATCAACAATAGCCCTGGTCCTTTTCCGGCTGATGCTATCCAGCGTGTTTTTCGTGAAATCATATCCGCTTCGCTATCTTTAGAGCAGACGATGAAGGTTGCATTTCTCGGTCCCCAAGCAACATTCACTCATGTGGCAGCAATGCAACAATTCGGCTTGTCCGCTCAGTTGGTGGCGCAAAAAAGTATTCCTGCAGTTTTTGATGAAGTGGCACGTGGGCGCGCTCATTACGGTGTGGTGCCGGTAGAGAACTCCAACGAAGGGGTGGTAACTCATACTCTGGATATGTTTATGGAGTCAGATTTAAAAATAAATGCTGAAATTTTGCAGGAAATCTCCCATGATTTGTTGTCACTAGCGTCATCGGTGACAGGGATTAAACGGGTCTATTCCCACCCTCAAGCTCTGGCGCAATGCCGCAAATGGCTAGAGGAAAATTTGCCGGATATCCCATTGATTGATGTTGCCAGTACTGCTGCAGCTGCGCAATTGGCTGCCGATGACAGTTCAGCCGCCGCAATTGCCAGCGCCATGGCTGGTGCTCAATATGGTTTGCGTCAACTGAAGGCTAATATCGCCGATAACCCATGTAACTTTACTAGGTTTTTGGTTATCAGTAAGCAATTGCTTGAACCGAGCAAGCTGGATAAAACCAGTTTGATGTTCTGTATCAAGGATGAACCGGGTATCCTGCTGCGCATGCTCGAGCCTTTTGGTAAGCGCGGTATTAACCTGTCAAAAATTGAGAGCCGGCCGTTGAAGAAGCGCGCTTGGGAGTATATATTTTTCCTTGATGTCGAAGGACATATTGACAATGAAAATGTCCATGATGCTGTTGAAGATCTGGCGCAATATTGCCAGTTTGTCAAGGTTCTGGGATCATATCCAAAGAAGGCGTAATACTGACTGTTATGGGTACTCGTTTAGTTGATAAAATAGCTATTGTTGGTGTTGGACTAATTGGCGGTTCTTTGGCCTTGGCTCTTAAACAAGCGCAAATGGTGCAAAGTGTTATTGGCTGGGATACCGATCTCGACAATTTGAATTTGGCCGTGCAGCTGGGAGTGATCGATATTGCAGCTGTAAGCATAGAACAGGCGGTTGTTGATGCCGATGTGGTAATGCTGGCGGTGCCGGTGGGCAGTATGCTGGCCGTTGCCCAACAGGTTATTAGCCACATGAAACCCGGGGCAGTGCTGTCTGATACCGGCAGTGTGAAGCAGACGGTTGTTGCCCAAGTAGAGCCTTTGGCTCAGGCATGCTCAGTCAGCTTTGTAGCTGGACATCCTATTTCGGGGACAGAACGTAGTGGTGCAGGTTCGGCTTTTGCCGAACTTTATCACCATAAACGCTGTATTTTAACTCCTACTGCCAATACTGATATCCAGGCGTTAGAGTTGATGGGGAAATTATGGCAGGCTGCTGGCAGCGAAGTGGTGCACATGGATGTGATGAAACACGACCGTATTTTGGCAGCCATCAGTCACTTGCCGCATATGATTGCCTATTCTCTAGTGAATTCTGTTAGCTGTTATGATCGTTACCCGGAAAATATCCTCGATTATTCGGCGGGCGGCTTTCGTGATTTTACCCGTATTGCTTCATCCGACCCAGTAATGTGGCGTGATATTGCACTGAATAATCGTGAGTCTTTATTGGAAATGATTAGTCAATTCGAACAGTTCTTAGCTGAATTAAAGCAGGATATTGAAAGTGCTGATGGTGCGCGACTCTACGAATTTTTTCATCGCTCCAAGATCAGCCGTGACGCCATTTTAGCCAAAGTGGTAAAGGATAATTAAATGAAGCTACAGTCCAGGAAGATTGCCCCAGCCCAGGGCTTGCGCGGTGAGATAATTGTGCCGGGCGATAAGTCGATTTCGCATCGCTCGATTATGTTTGGTGCTTTGGCCGACGGCAACACCCGCGTGAAAGGTTTTTTGCAAGGGGAGGACAATTTTTCCACCCTGAATGCATTTAGTGCCATGGGTGTAAAGATAGACCAGCATGCCGATGGTGATCTGACTGTGCATGGCTGTGGCCTCAATGGATTGTGCGAACCTGAAGATGTGTTGGATTGCGGTAACTCCGGAACAACTATCCGTTTGATGTCGGGTCTGTTGGCCGGACAGTCGTTTTTTTCGGTGCTGACCGGAGATAAATATCTGCGCAAGCGCCCGATGGGCAGGGTGCTGACACCACTGATCCAGATGGGGGCCCAGATGCAGGGGCGCGATGGCGGGAAATATGCGCCATTGGCTATTAGCGGTAAACCACTGCAAGCTATCGAATATACGTCACCTGTTGCCAGTGCTCAGGTTAAATCAGCGATTCTGTTGGCAGGGTTGTATGCTGATGGCACCACGACGGTGTATGAACCGCACCTCTCCCGCGATCATTCTGAACGTATGTTGCGCCATTTTGGTGTTGAGGTGAATTCTTTCGCTGGTGGGGTGTCTATCGTTGGAGGACAAAGATTAACTGCCCGAGATTTGGTAGTGCCGGGTGATATCTCTTCTGCTGCCTTTTTTATGGTTGCGGCCCTGATTGTTCCTAATTCTGAATTGCTGATCTGCAATGTTGGTATTAATCCCAGCCGAGCCGGGATTATAGATATTCTGCAACAGATGAATGGTTCAATCGAGTTGCTCAACCAGAGGGAGATGGGTGGTGAGCCTGTTGCCGACATTCTGGTAAAGAGTAGTGATTTAACGGGGATTGAAATTGGTGGCGCGTTAGTGCCGCGTGCTATTGATGAATTACCCGTAGTCAGTATTGCCGCGGCATGTGCTACTGGGGTAACTGTTATTCGTGATGCGCGTGAGCTGCGGGTCAAAGAGACTGATCGTATTGCCGCCATAGCTGATGTTTTACAGGTGCTGGGTGTAGATGTTGTTACTGCCGATGATGGTATGACCATTACAGGATGTGCGCAGCTTGGTGGTGGCAATGTGCAGTCGTGCGGTGATCATCGCATCGCCATGAGCGCCGCTGTGGCCGCTCTGAGAGCTAGCACTGGTGTGTCGATTGACGATACCCAATGTACCGCAATTTCCTTTCCTAACTTTTGGGATTTACTGGAACAGATACGGGACTGATATTTTTTATGACAAACGATAATTTAACAGCAATAGATAATCTGATCATAGCCATAGACGGACCTTCTGGGGCGGGGAAAAGTACCCTGAGTAAATTGCTAGCTAAGCGGTTATCCTATACAAATATCAATACTGGAGCCATGTTCCGAACCGTTGCCTTGGCTATTGATCGTGCTGGTATTGAGTTGAGTGATGACGCGGCAATTGAGCAGTTATGCCAACAACTACATATCTATTTTAAAAAAGATGCGGAAGGCGAGACAGTCTGGCTAGGGAATGAAAATGTCTCGCAATTAATCCATGGCTCGAAGATCAGTATGCTGACTTCTAGGGTATCAGCTCTACCTGTGGTGCGTAAAGCCATGCTGGATTTACAACGTGAAATGGCTGCACATGGTGGTGTGGTGTTGGAAGGGCGCGATATTGGCAGTGTGGTTTTTCCCGATGCTCAGGTGAAATTTTTTCTCTGTGCCAGTGCCCCAGCTCGTGGTTTGCGCCGCCATGAAGAACTTATCCATCGTGGCGAATATTCAGATTTGGCTCAGACGGTTGCTGAAGTGCAGCAGCGCGATGAGGCGGACTATAATCGTGAACATGCACCGCTGAAGCAGGCTGCCGATGCTGTCGCAATAGATTCTACATCTATGTCAATAGATCAGGTTCTGGAGCAGATGTTGCTGGTTGTTGCCCAGTCCCGACAGAAATATCAGCAGAGCTAATTTTGGGGGAGGCGTTAGTGGAGATCATTTTAGCAAAAAGTGCCGGTTTTTGTTTCGGGGTAAAGCGTGCGGTAAATATGGCTTTTCAAGCCGCTAATGCCAGTGACTCTATCTGTTCTATCGGTCCGCTGATTCATTCGCCACAGATGGTGGAAAAATTAGAAGCTGAGGGTGTTAAGGTGGTAAATTTTGTTACCAATTTGACTGATAAAACAGCGATAATTCGTTCTCATGGTATTACTCGTGGTGAAGAGGCGCAACTGTCCCAGCAACAGTTGGAAATTGTCGATGCAACCTGTCCCTTTGTCAAGAAAGCTCAGCACTATGTCTCGTTGCTGGGCGAGGAAGGTTATTCTGTAGTTATTGTTGGCGAACAGGAACATCCTGAGGTGCAGGGAATTGTGTCATATGCAGCTGGCGCTACTACTTGGGTTGTCGCCAATATTGATCAGGCTCGCTTGATTCCAACCCAGCGTAAAATTGGTTTAGTAGCCCAAACTACCCAATCATTTGAAAACTTTAGCGATATTGCTGCAGTTCTACTCAATAAGTGTAAAGAACTGCGCGTGTTCAATACTATTTGTGATGCTACTGCTGTACGTCAGGAGGAAGCTCGATCGATAGCAAGTAAAGTTGATCTTATGTTAGTAATCGGGGGGCGAAATAGTGCTAATACCACCCGTTTAGCCAGTATTTGCACAGAAATTCAACCAAAAACCTACCATATTGAAACAGCCGAGGGGATAGATTCTCGCTGGATTGATCAAATAACTGCAATCGGGATAACTGCCGGTGCCTCAACTCCAGAGTGGATCATTGGCGAAGTAATGGAAAAACTGCGGGAAATTGCAAAATAATTATTTGTTTTTTACGGAGCTTATGATAATGTTCGGCTCCACAGCTTAGGCTGTAAACGTCTTGAGATAGTAGACGTAATCTTCTAGGGGGTACTTTGGTTAATGTCTGAAAACAACGAAACAAGCAACACAGATGAGCTCGAATTTATGGATGATGAATTCGGAGCGGAGTTCGATGACGAGTTTGGTGATGAAAACTTTGAGGAAATGTTCGAGAACAGCTTACAGGGAAATTTAGCTGTTGGCGACGTAGTTGAGGGGACAGTTGTTCAGGTAAATCCTGATTCAGTTGTAGTCGACGTCGGCTATAAGTCTGAAGGTGTTATTCCTCTGTCTGAGTTTTCCGTTGATGGCAAGCAAGTGACGCTTAATGTCGGCGATAAAATTGACGTGTTGTTTGAGCGTGCTGAGAACGAGAGCGGTCTCATCGGTCTTTCAAAAGAGAAAGCTGATCGTCAAAAAGTATGGAACAGCTTGGAAGAAGATGCGGTTGTTGAAGGTCGTATCGTTTCGCGTATCAAAGGTGGTTTATCTGTCGATATCGGCGTGAATGCATTCTTGCCTGGTTCACAGGTTGATTTGCGTCCAGTACGTAATCTGGATAAACTGATTGGCGAGACATTTGCTTTCAAAATTATTAAATTAAATAAACGACGTGGAAATATAGTTCTGTCACGGCGCGTGCTGCTTGAAAGTGAGCGCGAGAGCCAACGTACCGGAACATTAGAGACACTTGAAGAAAATCAGGTTGTTGAGGGTGTAGTTAAGAACCTGACCGATTATGGTGCGTTTATCGACCTCGGCGGTATTGATGGTCTGTTACATATTACCGATATGTCATGGGGTCGTGTATCACATCCATCTGATATTCTCGCTGTTGGTGATAGTATCAAGATTAAAGTACTGAAATTTGACAAAGAAAAAGAGCGTGTCAGTTTAGGTCTGAAACAGATTACACCTGATCCATGGCTGAGCGTGCAAGAGAAATACCCAGCTAATAGCCGCGTAACTGGAAAAGTTGTCAGCCTGACTGATTACGGCGCATTCATCGAATTGGAAGAAGGCGTTGAAGGTCTGATTCATGTTTCTGAAATGAGCTGGACTAAGCGGATCAAACATCCAAATAAAATTTTGTCCATTGGTGACGAAGTTGAAACCGTTGTTTTGGCAATGGACACTGATAATCGCCGTATCTCCTTGGGTCTGAAGCAGATTGAACCAAACCCTTGGGAAGTAATTGGAGAGAAATTCCCTGCAGGTACTATTATTGAAGGTCAAGTTAAGAATATAACTGACTTTGGTATCTTTGTAGGAGTGGATGAAGGAATTGATGGACTGGTACATATTTCAGACCTGTCCTGGACCAAGCGCATCAAACACCCCTCTGAATTATACAAAAAAGGTGATCTCGTTAAGGCAGTTGTACTTAATATTGATCGTGATAATGAGCGTTTCTCTCTCGGGGTAAAACAACTGACTCAAGATCCTTGGCAGATTATTCCTGAGCAATATGCTCCAGGGACCATCATTCGTGGTAAAGTTACCTCGGTAACAGAATTTGGGATCTTCCTCGAGGTTGAAGAGGGTGTTGAGGGATTGATTCATGTTTCTGAGATCAGCAAAGACAAAGTGGAAACACCTAAAGATTTTGCCAAAATCGGTGACGAGCTTGAAGCAGTAGTGTTGCATGTAGATACCTCGGAACATAAAATTGCGTTGTCTATCAAGCACTTGTCTGAGCGTAAAGAGAAAGCTGAAGTTGATGCTTTTATCGGCGCACAGAAAAAGGCAACTTCTAGCCTCGGTGAGTTGCTACAAGGCGCGTTTAAAAGCTCAGAAGAATAGTTAGTACTTTTTCAAATTGAGCCCCTGCTATTACTATGGTAGCAGGGGCTTTTTTGTCAGGTTTAAAATGAAAAAACGACCGTTCATATTTGCAACCATTATTTTGGTTACAATATTTGTTGTTTTTGGTGGTGCTACCTTGCTATTGAATAATCATGGACCAAAATCTTTTGCTCTTGGGTCTAAAATTGGTGTTATCGATATCAAGGGTACTATCAAGGATTCTCGCGCTGTCATTGAAGATCTTCGGGATTTTAGTGATAATGCAGCCATAAAAGCTATTGTGTTGCGGGTTGATTCACCAGGTGGTGGCGTTGGGCCCTCACAAGAGATTCATGATGAAGTAAAAAGAATCGTCGAAATTAAGCCAGTTATTGTTTCTATGGGTTCAGTTGCTGCTTCTGGTGGTTACTATGTAGCCGCTCCCGCCACCGTGATTTACGCTAACCCCGGAACTATAACCGGTAGCATTGGTGTTATTATGGAGTTTACCAATGTTTTGCAACTTATGGATAAGGTTGGTTTAAAATCAAGCGTAGTTAAAAGTGGTATCCATAAAGACATCGGTTCGCCTATGCGGGAAATGACTGCGGGAGAAAAGATATTACTTCAGTCCTTAATTGACGATGTTTATGCTCAGTTTGTTGAGGCCGTAAGTAATGGTCGTAATATTCCGGAAGATAAAGTGCGGGAATTGGCCGATGGCAGGATCTTCACTGGGCGTCAGGGACTAAAGTTAGGTTTGGTTGATAAGTTAGGTGGATTACAGCCAGCAATAACTGCAGCAGCTAAAATGGTTGGCATAAAAGGGAAACCTAATGTTATTTATCCAGCCAAACCAAAGATAAATTTTGTAGATTATTTTGTTGGCCAAACGGTAACTCACATTAATGATTATATGGTCCAACAGCAAAGCTCAGGATTAAAATTAATGTGGTCTCCAGCTAACTAACGAGGTAGAAAATGACAAAGAGTGAGTTAATTGAAAAACTGATGGACAATGGTAGCGAATTAAATAAAAAAGAGTCAGAATTAATTGTAAATACAATTTTTAATAGTATTACTGATTCGTTAGCTTATGGTGACCGGGTAGAAATTCGCGGTTTTGGTTCTTTCTCTATTCGTGAGCGCGATGCGCGTCAGGCTCGTAATCCGAAAAGTGGTCGCTTAATTAGTATTCCAGCAAAAAAGACTCCATTTTTCAAAACTGGGAAAGAGCTGCGTGAGCGCGTAGACTTCTGCTAAGGATCTAAAATGAATATCGCATCAGATACCCACCGGAAGATTTCGCCTAAATTAGTTGGGAAAATAGTTCAATTAAAGCAGGGTGAAGCAATTGTCAATTTGGAGACTGTGCCGGAAATGGTTGCCGATGAATACGGGTTGGTACATGGCGGTTTCATCTTCGGTTTGGCCGATTATGCAGCAATGTTGGCAGTAAATAAGCCAACGGTAGTGCTTGGTGCCGCTGATAGCAAATTTCTGGCTCCGGTAAAAGTTGGTGATGTAGCTCAGGCGACAGCTATCATAGTTGAAGAAATTGGTAAAAAAATTAAAGTAGAATGTATGGTTCAGGTTGGTGAAAAAGTGGTCTTTAAGGGTGATTTTACCTGCTTTGTTGTTGATAAACATGTGTTGAGCTAATCAGGTCCCTTTTTATGTAGTTCTCAAAAGGTCTCATTATTATAAATGAGACCTTTTGTCGTATGGCGCGGGGTTGCTTTTCAATGGATGGTAATAATATACAAAGACGAACGATACGGTTGCAGTTACCCAGTGCTGGTGTTCGTCTAGATCAAGCTATCTGTGAAAATTGTGTCGATTTATCCTGTGCTATGCTGTCTAAACTGATTGATGTGGGCGGTGTGCATGTAAATGGTAGGAGGGTGCGTCAGGGTGGGGTAAAAGCCAGTGCTGGTGCTAAAGTGGAAATTTTTATAGACGGTTTGCCGTTCAATTATTATCGCCTGACTGATAACGATATTATTTATCAGGATAAATATATTATTGTAATCAATAAGCCCACTTTAGTTGAATCTCAACCAACGCCAGCACGCTACAAAGGGACACTTTACGAGGCTCTATTGCTCTGGCTGCAAGATCCATATAGACTGCAACTGAAGCCCTCTTTAGGTATGGTGCAACGTTTGGATCGCGAAACCTCAGGGGTGATGATATTTTCTATTCATCCACTGGCGCATAAAGGGTTAACCCAAGCGTTCACCCAGCATCAAGCTAAGAAAAAATACCTCGCGCTGGTGTGCGGAAATATGAACTGCGCAAGCGGGGAGTTTGTTTCTGAATTAGCAAAAAATCGAGCTTCTAATAAAATGAAATCTGTTGCCAAGGGTGGTAAACTGGCAGTAACAAATTACACAACTATCTGCCAATTCGATTGCTGCTCTCTGGTTGAGGTGGATATTCCTACTGGTCGTAGGCATCAAATCAGAGTGCATTTTTCCGAAGCAGGACATCCGTTGGTTGGTGATGTGCGTTATGGCTACCAAACTGGAGTTCTTGATATTGATGTACCGCGTACCATGCTGCATTCGTGGCAATTAAATTGTCTGCACCCTGTTAGCGGTGCAATGTTGAGCTTTAAAGCCCCACTGCCCGAGGAGCTCCAGCGTATTCTTACCCATTTAGGTTGTAGCAATGTTGACTTATCCGCAAATTGATTCGGTTGCCTTCCAAGTTGGACCATTGGCTGTGCGCTGGTACGGCTTGATGTATATGGCTGGTTTTATCTGTGCCTATGGCATGATTCTTAAGTTGGTAAAAAAAAGCAAGTTGGATGTTAGTCACGAGACTATTGCGGACTTGCTCTTTGCTTGTGTGCTGGGAGTGGTGCTTGGTGGTCGCTTAGGCTATGTGCTATTTTACAACGGAGCTTTTTACTGGCACAATCCGCAGGAAGCTCTTTATCTGTGGCAGGGAGGTATGAGCTTTCACGGCGGATTATCTGGGGTGATAGTTGCCGCAGTGTGGTTTATAAGGAAGCACAGATTACCTATGGGGCAACTGGCTGATATTTTAGTAATATCCTCGTGCTATGGTTTGTTTTTCGGACGTATTGGTAATTTCATCAACGGTGAACTGTGGGGACGGATAACAACCGTTCCCTGGGCGATGATTTTCCCGGGCGGTGGTTCCTTCCCGCGCCATCCAAGTCAACTTTATGAAGCTGCCTTGGAAGGTCCAATAATGTTGTTGCTGTTGTGGCTTATTTATCGCCGTCAATTAAAACCATGGTCAGTTTTTTGCGCATTTATCACACTGTATGCCCTGTTTCGCTTCGCGATTGAGTTTGTCCGTCAGCCTGATGTGCAGTTAGGGGTATTATCCAGTGGTTTGACTATGGGGCAGATGCTGTCAATGCCCATGATTGTTGGCGGGGTCACGGGACTTATTTTTCTTAATTGGAATAAAAATTCATGAAAAACATTAAGGCGGTAGTTTTTGACTGTGACGGTGTAATGTTTGACAGTCAGTCAGCAAATTTGGCGTTTTATAATTCTATCTTAAGCCACTTTGGGGTGGCACCAGTAACTCAAGATCAGCCGGAAAATGTTGCTTTGTGTCACACTGCGGCTAGCCCGCAAGTCTTTCGTGGTTTGCTGGGTCCAGAATTGGGGGCTGCAGCTATGGATTATTCACGTCAGGTCGATTATTGCGATTTTATTCCACAGTTACAAATTGAAGCAGGATTAGTTGAACTGTTGGACGTGCTGGCACAAAGATTCAGCCTTGCTGTGGCAACTAACCGTGGCAACAGCATGGGGGATATTTTAGATTATTTTTCCTTAGGTGGGGTTTTCGCTACGGTGCTTACTTATGTAGATGTAGAAAAACCGAAACCAGCGCCTGATATGTTGCTGACTGTTGCCCAGCGTTTGCACCTTCTCCCGCACCAGTTGGTTTTTGTAGGTGACTCAGAACTAGATAGACAGGCGGCACAAGATGCCGGATGTTGCTTCGTGTCATATAAATGGGATGGTGGTTTGCGTATTGATCACCATGGTGAGTTGCTTGAGTTGCTGTTGAATGCAGATGATTAGTTAAACGTTTTATTCATTTCCAGAACATTGCCGTTTTCGCAATGCTTGTAAGTTACGCTGTCCATAAGGGTATGGATAATAAATATCCCACGACCATGATCCTCGGTTGGGTCAGGTAATAGCTTCTGGGCGTCGCTGATATCAAACCCTTGTCCCTGATCAAACACTTTTATACACAGGTTTTTATCTGACACGTTAATCGTGATATGGACATCTTTGTTTGGATCATTGTTGTTGGCATGTCTAATAGCGTTGGCCATCGCTTCGGTAAGCACCAGATTGATGTGATATGCCAGCTCTTCACGGTTATTTTTGAAGTTTTTCAAGGTATAAGCAATGTCTTCACCTATCTTTCCTATTAAACCAAGGTATTGCGTTTGGTTAGGTACCTTGATGTCCATTTCAAGTTGGTTTTTCATCAATCAACCTCCTGTAACAGGATGCGCATATAGTGCCAGCATGAGCAGCTAGGTTAATCTGGTTTACATTTTCTGCGATTAACCTAGCAGTTCAAAATTGCGCTTTTAAACGATTGGTGTATCTGTGCTAAAAACTGGTTAGAGCTTCATCAACACTGGGGAAAATTTCAAATACACGATGTAGCCTTGTCAATTCAAACATTGATTTTACCTGCGTTTGTAAACCGCACAACTTTAAGCTTCCTTCGCGTGAGCTAGCGTTTTTAAATCCAGAGACTAAAGCCCCTAAACCAGATGAATCTATAAACCGTACTGATGATAAATCAATAATAATTTTACTTTTACCCTCTTCAAACAGGTTGAGCAGTTGCGTCTTTAGCTCATTGCTATTGTGCGCGTCTAATCTTTCTTCCTGCAATGATAGGCTTACAATTGCGCCGTGTTCTTCTATGGATACGATCATTTATACATCTCCTCAAGTGTTTTTATTAAACGACAAAGCTGCGCTCAATCGACAAAATTATTTATTAACTTTCACTACTACCATAGTTACATCATCATTAAAATGACGCCGCCCTTGGAACATGCGGGCACCAATAAGAGTGCTATCTATAATGTCTTGTGCCTCATTGGTTATGTTTTCGATGATAGCACTT
Organism: uncultured Desulfuromonas sp.; assembly: GCA_964536375.1. Taxonomy (GTDB): domain Bacteria; phylum Desulfobacterota; class Desulfuromonadia; order Desulfuromonadales; family Desulfuromonadaceae; genus Desulfuromonas. Next base: position 30,014 of record CAZHXF010000026.1, read on the forward strand.
TTTAACTGTTCTATGCCAAACAACTCTTCACGATTGTTCTCCGCTTCAACAATGCCATCGGTATATAGGATTAGTATGTCACCATTGTTTAACTGGCTGTGACGTTCTTCAAATATGACCTCTTTTTCAATGCCTAAAATAAGACCCTCAGCATCCAACTCTTCAAAAGAATTGGTAGCCTGGCGATAAATAAGTGGATAGTTATGCCCAGCATTGCCATAAGTGAGCACCCGCTTGTCACTATTGTATTTAAGATAAAAGAGGGTGATAAAAAGCTCAGCTTTGTTGAGGTCATCATATAAAAACCTGTTTAAGGCATCTATAATAACAGTGGGTGACACCAGAAGACGGGCGCGTGCTTGGATGAAGGTACGTGCTTCAGCCATAAGTAGTGCAGCTCCGATGTTGTGACCAGAAACATCAGCTATAACAATATCCAGATCCGGTGGCTGAACAATAAAATCGAAATAATCTCCACCTACCTGTTTAGCTGGTATACATATTCCGGCTATGTCTAACCCTTCTATTTGCGGCATCGTGTCAGGGAGCAAGCCTAGTTGTATAGATTCGGCGATGCGCAGTTCTCGTTCTTGTTCACTGGCTGCAATTAATTTGTTGGTTTGGCTGGCATTGCGCCATGCAATACCAATTTGTGCCGCTAAGTTTTTGTATAACTCAATGAATTCATCGGTGTAAATGCCCTTAGTATAATGTGAGTAAGAAGATAATACACCTATGGGCTGACCTTCCAGGGTAATCGGAGCGTGGGCAAATGATTTGATCCCTTCGCGGTTAATGATAGCCATAGATGCAGGTTTGTCGGTGCAGTCGGAGTCGTTGGCTAATATTACTTTGTTGCTAATATATGCTTTGCCTATGCAGGTGTCCTCGTTGATTTCTCGATCAGCACGCGCAAGAAAATCGGTATCTAACCCGTGAAAGTTTCTAACCGTGAGCCTATCCTGATGTTCATCATAAAAGCGTATTACGCATAGGTCGAAACGGAATTGGCGATAGAGTAATTTAAGAATATTGTCAAAAATTGCATTCAGGTCAGCGCCACTAGAGACAGTATTTGCCGCTTCGTATAGCACTGTTAATTGTTCACGGCTGGCATCACGACTTAAACTTACAGTGCCGAAGATGTCAAATATGTCTTCCATTTTGCTGCCACGCGCGGATAAGTAATTTTCAATGATTATGCGTGCTGATGCTGCGCCGACAGAAGCAGCTAAAGTTTTTTCAGTAAAGCGTTTCAGATTAGGTATTTCGTATTCTGATAAGCTCCCTTTCTCGTCTATTTCTCTATCTCCAAGATATTGAGCTATCGCAGTGTTGGCTTGTTTTTCTCCGATGAACTTAGTCATAAGGTCAACGAATTCAAGTATCGTAGGTGCCTTACTCAAGCGTGTACGTTTTTGCTCTGTTTTCTTCCATGTCGACACCTCTACAAAGCGCAAAGCTTGAGCTTCTTCCTCAGCAGATTGTTTGGTGATTATGGAAATTGTCAGGAAGGAGCCAAGGTTAAAGAACATGGTCCAAAATAGCGAGTGCGACCATATGTCTAGGTTGTCCAGATAGAATAATGCAGTTGGTTTTAACCAAGTGATCGCAAACAGACCTTCACTTAGCAGGTTTGCCGGCAGCCATCCAGCTTGAACAAATGTAGGCACCAGGAGCGTGTAAAACCATAGGATAAATCCCATAATCAGACCAACCGCAGCGCCGAGATGAGTAGCTCTCTTCCAATATAACCCCCCTAATAATGATGGGGCAAATTGTGTGGCAGCCATAAAAGAAATTAAGCCGATGTTTATTAGTGCCTCCGATTCTCCAAGCGCTCGATAGTAAAAATAACCCAAGGCTATTACACCAATAATAGCTAATCGCTTGATATTTAGTAGTAAACCGGAGATGTCGGCCATTTTTAAATTAAAACGCAAAATTATCGGTATAACCAGATTGTTTAAAATCATGGTAGCTGATGCTATAGATTCAAGCATAACCATGCCAGCTGCGGCAGAAAAACCACCAATAAATACTAGTACCGCCAAGGCTTCCTGATGAGCGTTCAACGGTAAACTGAGTACGTAATAATCGGCAAGGCTGGTATCACCATTAAAGGTGAGAATTCCGCCTAAGGCTATGGGTAGCACAAAAAGATTTAACAGGAAGAGATAAGCGGGAAATGCCCACATTGCAGTGCGCACATGGTTATGGTTAGTATTTTCAATAACCATAACGTGAAATTGGCGCGGTAGAAACATTATCGCCATCATCGACATGAAGGTCATGCTAAACCAGCGCATACCACTGTTGTGGTCAGAGGTTATGAGCAATAAATCTTTTTTTTCGGGGTAATTTGTCATTACTTTGGTGAAAATATCGCCGAAACCATCAAATAAACCGTAGGTTACAAAAATACCTACAGCCATAAAAGCAATAAGTTTAATTATTGATTCTAAAGCGATGACCGCCATTAGACCTTCGTGATGTTCGGTACTGTCCAGACGCATAGCGGCAAATAGAATACAGAACAAAGCCAGAAATAAAGCAAATATAAGAGCAGTGTCTACACATATAGGTAGTTGGGGGATGAGGCAATGTACAGCTGAATTATCAGATCCAGACCACCCACTTATAAGGTTGAATGTGTCGGAGAAAGCTTTTAGCTGCAGGGCGATATAAGGGACAATGCCACAAACTGCAAAAATTGTAACAATCATACCAAGATAGGTGGATTTTCCATAACGGCTGGAGATAAAATCGGCAATGCTGACGATGTTTTGTTTTTTGCTGATAAGGATTATTTTACGCAGTAAAAACCACCAAGTGAAACAGATCAGGGTAGGACCAAGATATATTGTTAAAAAATCAAGTCCTGTGGTTGCTGCTCGACCAACACTACCGTAATAGGTCCAAGACGTACAGTATATGGCCAAGGTAAGGGAATAAATGTGCGGGTTGGATACAATGCTTTTACCGCGTTTGCGTCTGTGCGCAGCGGCAAACGCCACAACAAACAGCACCAATATGTATAATAATGTTGTTATACTCATGTGCTGGAATGTCATCAATCAACTCCATTTTTAGAATTTTCGCTATCATCTTTAATAGTACGGGCGAAAACATAGATAACTAAAATTGAAAGAGGCCAACCTATCAAAAAGTACAGCACAAGGACTGGGATGCCCCAAAAGGTATCTAAGCGATTGACAATTTGTAAGAAAGGAAAATTGAGCATAATTATGCCCAAAAAGAAAAAAATTAGCCAAATCTGTCGTTGTTGAGTCGTCGATTCTTCGGACATAAAACCCCACTGTGTACAGATGAAATATTGATTAACTCGAATTATAGTCGATATAAGTCAGTGTGTCGATGTTGGGATGCTGATTGCTATCCACTTTTTTAAAGGTTGGTGGTGATTGTAGTGAATAATATGTAAAGGTTCTATGATGCCCTCGCAAATTCACATAAGCAGCCAAACCGCCAAATCATATAACTATTGGTCGAAAACAATTAAAGTCAATCCGTGTCAAATATTGTTTTGTTCGGTAGAAAATACCCTACCTTAGAGCCACTACCAATCGGTCGGATAATCGTCCTCAATTTGCGCTGGATCGTTGTAAGCCAGAATTGCATCCTTATCACGTTTCAGAACTTTAATAACCGTTTCATCGGGCACCAGTACAATAGATTCGTGGTACACAGCCAACCCCATACCCCCTTCAGAAAGCTTATCGGCAATATCCTGGCTGACTGAAATCCGTTTGATCTGACCACCATCAACGTAGTGATAAACAACATCGCCATCTTCAAGCGCTACCTGGTGGCGCTCAATCATCTGTTGTGCTGCAGCCTTATCAGCCGTGAGTTGTGCGAGTTCACGCCGTTCGACATTCAACTTATGGTCAAGTTTAGCCTGCTCCGCTTGCTGCTGTTGCAACTTATTCGCGCCAGCATTTGCAGCATCGGCAATAGTTCCTCCACCCTTTTTCTGCTTTTTATTTTGTACTCTCTTATCGTGTTCAGCCTTCTTGAGCTGTTTTTTATCGACCAACCCAGCCTTAAGTAGCTGCTCCTGTAATGAAAGTCCCATTTGTAATCCCTAAATATATTTTTATGAATATTGAAGATACAATTTATGCATCTGCCCAGAGGCTTCCGCTCGCCTTTGAAACAGTACCTTTAAGTTCAGAACTTTATCAACTATAAAGCCAGACCACTGCTTTCTCTTTTGGATCTCCACCGAATGCTTTGATTTCAAGTTCTGGAATCAAGAGCCCCTCATATTCACTTGCTTTTATTCTGCAACCTATTTACGGGGTGCAGTGGTCAGATACAAATGAGCGGTCATTCAGTCTCTCTGCAGAAGACGGCTTTTTGGCACATTCCCTTATTAGAAATGAGGTAACGGCTGTGAAAATCATTTCTACACCTTCTGTTTTAGGCAGAACGGTCCGGATCATATCCAGATAACCTTTTTCGTTTAACCGTTGAAACGACGGAGTAAAGTTGAGGTCATATACCCAGCCGACCTGTAGCAACTTGAGGTCATTGAGGTTTTTTAAGTGTTTTATGTCGACAATTCTTCCGGCAAGGAGGTCTTTTACTACGGCATCAGACAGACCGATGGTGTCCGGCAAGCCAAGTTCAAGCGCGGTGTTGGTTTTTTTGTTTATTTGTCGGTAATAATCGGTCACCACTCGCCAGATATCCAGTTTGTCGGCATCTCTGAGCAACCTAGAAAAAAACAGGCAGGTTGTGTTTTCCTCTGCCGGTAGAACAGCACGATTGTGATAGGCGATGATGCGCAGAATAAGATCGCGAACGGAGTTATCCAGCTGACTTAAAACATCTTTTTCCTGTAAAATTTTGACGCCAAGTTGGGCATGGTTGACCGATTTGCCATCTACAAACGTACTGTACCTGGCGTACTGTTCGAAACGACCGATATCATGAAAAAGAGCGGTGAGCTCTGCTAGGCGCAGCTCGCCGGCATTGAGTTCGAGCTGATGACCCAAGTGCAGAATCTCTTTGCAGACCAGTTTGGTGTGTTCTTCTTTAAGTTGGATATTCTGTCGCACAGCAATATCTTTAGATGCAAATGTTTGCACATAGGTTGTGAACCATTTTTTTAGATCGTCAATTGTTTGTTCGTTTACCATATTTAAACTCCAATCTTGATGAACTCGTCAAAGCTCTTGAGATGGTTAAGCAAAAAATTCCGTCTCTTGTAAGCCGACCTTTTCAACTGAGAATTCGAGATTGAAAAGGATAATAAAGGTCACCCATTAAAAGGATGATGTCAATAGCCCAAACTTACCTCGTAAACATAGATATGCCCTGTTTTATAAATCATTACTTATTTTCACCGTATGTTCACAGGTTTCCCGTCAGTGATTATTGCGCCAGCACCCATCAGGTTTAAGGCTGTCGTCTCATCTGATCAGCAAGGTTTCATAAGATTAAAATCAGTTGTGTCCATGGGCATATTTATATAGAGTGAATAGATTAAATTATCTGATGTAATGAGCTGCAATTATGGAGTTATATTGTAATGATAGAGATGAAGAAAACGGCGAAAATTGCCTTGGTAACCGGGGCCAGCAAGGGGATTGGCGCTGCAATTGCGTTGAGTTTAGCGCAATCTGGTTTTGATATTTGGCTTAACTACCGCAGTGACGATGATGCGGCAAACGCTGTTAAACAGCAAATTGAAGCTGTGGGGGTAACGTGCCAGTTGCTACCGTTTGATGTAGCTGATATGGAGCAGACTGACAACGCTTTAAAACCATTTTTAGCTGACGCTACACCTTTTGCCGTAATAAATAATGCCGGTTTTGCCCGTGACACTATTATGGCAATGATGAGTAATGACGAGTGGAACGATGTGCTCTCTGTCCATCTGGGCGGATTTTTTAATGTCACGCGCACAGTGTTGCCGCAGATGTTACGTAAGCGTCAGGGGCGTATTGTTAATATTGTTTCCACCTCCGGCCAGACTGGGGTGGCGGGGCAGACCAATTACTCAGCGGCGAAAGCTGGTTTGATCGGCGCTACCCGCTCTCTAGCTGCCGAGATAGCTAAGCGCAAGATATTGGTGAATGCGGTTGCCCCCGGTTTTATAGAGACCGAGATGATTGCTGATTTGCCGCTGGAGCATATTTTGCCCATGATCCCACTGGGTCGGGTAGGTAAAGCGGAAGAGGTGGCTAATATGGTTGAATTTTTGTGCTCCGATAAATCTAGTTACATTACTGGACAGGTTTTCTCTGTTAATGGTGGGGCGTGTATGCCGTAATTTTGGTTTTGATTTATGATCGTGGAATGTGATCAATTTTCATTAGGCGAATAATAACATACATCGGCTGAAGTAAACCGTGGTTGCGCCCACGGACCGCGCCATACTTTTAGTATTATCCAAAAGTATGCAAAACATAACCCACTATTGTCTTGCCCTGCGGGTTCCCTCACTGCAGTCGCTTACACCGAGAAGGTCGCTAAAACTCGCTGCGCTCAAACAGTTAGCGACCAAACGCTTCTCGGTGACGCTCGTTGCGTTCGGCGGCGACAAATGGGGGAAATGGGGAAGCTAGCGCAAGCGGCGACGTATCGTCCCACGGAAAAAATTGAGAGCTAGATAACAACCAAGATACTCAATGCCGTACTAACAAAAGGTCACCTATTTGGAGGTCTTAAGGCCGCCAAACCGCGCTGATATGTAAGAGGGAAAATAAACCATTGTAGCTAGATCGCGACCCCCGGAGGGTAGAACTTAAAGGTCGTTTTTTGCTTACTTTTTTGAGACCAGCCAAAAAAGTACGTCGTCTGCGGGACGAAACCCGCGAATTTGATTTTGGTTTTGATTTATGAATGTGGGATTTGATCAATTTTCATTGGGCTAATTATAACAATCATCGGCTAAAGTAAGCCGGGTTACGCGCACCCGGACCGCGCCATACTTTTAGTCTCATCCAAAAGTATGCAAAACATGACCCGCAGTTGTCTTGCCCTGACGGGTTCCCTAACTGCAGTCGCTTACACCGAGAAGGTCGCTAAAACTCGCTGCGCTCGAACAGTTAGCGACCAAGTACTTCTCGGAGACGCTCATTGCGTTCGGCGGCGACAAATGGGGGAAATGGTGCTTTGCACCGCAAATATCTGAGACAAGACCGTCTGCCATTGGTCGACGGCTTTATAGCGAGATCTGGGACAAGAATACAAAGGTTGGTGTACAATGCCACCCTATAAAAATAATTTTCAAAGGAAAGATCACAACTCTATGAAACTAAATCGTGTTGCCATAACCGGGGTAGGAATCATATCGTGCCTGGGCTGCGATAGCGCAACCGTTACTGCCTCTTTGCGTGCCGGACGCTCGGGGATTGTTATTGATGAGCAGCGGGTGGAGCTGGGTTTTCGCAGTCCGTTAACCGGCAGGATTGACGGCTTCGATGAAAAGAAGGTGTTGTCGCGCAAAGAGCGTAAATCCATGCCCGATTTTGCTGTGCAGGCTTATGCTGCGGCTAGGCAGGCGCTGGACATAGCGGGAGTTGCTGACGAAGAGTTGCGTAATCCACAGACCGGTTTGATTTTTGGTTGCGATTCTAGTTGTGTTGCCGCCATTGAGCAGGTTGATCTACTGCGCCAGCACCATGAAACTAAAGCTATTGGCAGCGGACATATCTTCCGCTCCATGACCTCCAATGTAACCATGAACCTTAATACTATTTTCGGTACTCAGGGAGCGTGCTGGACTTTGAGTTCCGCGTGCTCCAGTGGTGGTCACGCCATTGGTCAAGCTGCCGACCTAATTGCCTTGGGGCGTCAGCGGCGTATTATTTGCGGCGGTGCTCAGGAGATTAACTGGCAATCTATGTGCAGCTTTGATGGCTTGGGAGCATTCTCCACAGGTATTGAAAATCCCCATGGGGCGTGTAAACCGTTCGATGCTGGTCGCGATGGTTTGGTGCCCAGCGGTGGGGCAGCTGCGGTGGTGTTGGAAGATTATGCTATGGCGCAAGCGCGCGGTGCTACTATTTTAGGCGAGGTACTCTCTTACGCTTTCTCTTCGGATGGTGAAAGTTTGTCGGTGCCCAGTCGGAGTGGGTTGCAACGCTCCATGCGCGAAGCATTGCAACGTGCCAGTTTGCGCCCGCCCGATATAGATTACCTGTGTGCCCATGCTACAGCTACACCAGCCGGTGATGGTGCTGAAGCGGATAATATTAAGGCGGTATTTGGATCTGCCACAGATGGCGCTGCGGTACCGTGGGTGTCATCGTTGAAATCCATGACTGGTCACGAGCTGTGGATGTCGGGGGCCGCGCAGGTGGTGTATTCGGTATTGATGGCGCAGGGCGGCTTCATTGCCCCCAATATCAATTTTACCTCTCCTGATGAACACTCTGCCGGGCTGAAGATTGTTGGCGAAACCTTGGCGCAAGCGCCGGAGCTGGTATTGTGCAACTCGGCCGGTTTTGGTGGCACCAACTCAACGCTGGTACTGCGGATGGGTGCTTAGATGTATGATGCGGTAGTTGTTGGTGCCGGGGTTAGTGGACTGACAAATGCCTTGATTCTTGCCAAATTTGGTAAACGGGTCGCTGTGGTTGAGCGTGCGCCCAGTGTCGGTTCGTTGCTCAGTGGTTTTGATCGCTGGGGGGTTCATTATGATACCGGTTTTCATTACGCTGGTGGTATGGCTGATGGGGAAGGGGTGCGGCGGTTTTTAAAATTTCTTGATTTAGATAAGCATCTTGAAATCCTGCCGCTGCGTCAGAGCTGTTTTGATCGCGTTATCGCTACCGACCACTCTCTCGAACTAGAGTTGCCGGTGGGTGCTGATCCTTTTATTGCTGCCCTTATTGCTGAATTTCCCACTGAACGCCAAGCTATCACCCGCTTTGTTAATGATGTTTTACAGGTTGGTGATAACCTGCCTTATCTTAATTTGTCAACACTAGTGGATGATGTGTCGGTGTTTGCTG
>CAZHXF010000026.1:39106-40324 GCA_964536375.1 uncultured Desulfuromonas sp.
TTTTGATCAATTTACCCCATGGGCACAAAGCCTTAGCGGTAAACGACCAGCTGCGTATTATGCTAGGAAGCGTATTATTACCGAAGAGATTGTGCAGCGCGTTACTAATGTTATACCGGCGTTGCACAACCAGATAGACCAGTGTGTTTTAGCAACACCGCTGACATTGCGTGACTATATGTATAGTCACAGTGGAGCTTTATATGGTGCTCAGCGTGTGGTTGATGAATACCCGCTCCAGGTAACAACACGTATTGATGGATTATATCTGTCGGGACAAGCGTTGGTTGCGCCTGGAGTTATGGGGGCGATGATCAGTGCATTCAATAGTTGTGGTACCATTTTAGGGCGCGAACGCTTGATCGGGGAGTTGAAAAAGTGCAATTGAATCGCGTGGTGATAACCGGCATGGGAGCAGTATCACCTTTTGGCGCTGGCGTTGCTGAGCTGCTCTCTGGTTTGTACCAGAATCGCAGCGCCGTGCGTTACTGCCCGGAGATGACGGCGATTAAAGGTCTGCGCAGTCTAGTTGCCGCTAAGGTACCTGCCAGTGTGCTTGAGATAGCTGGTAAGCAGGTAGCGCGCAAGTATCGGCGCTCCATGTCGCCTATGTCGATTTATGCGGTGTTGGCTGCTGCTGAGGCTATGCAGCAGGCTGGTGTTGGGGCCAAGGAGTGTGAGTCCGGGCGGCTGGGCGTTATTGTTGGCTCTACCCTGGCCAGCACTGTGACTACGGAAGATTTTTTTAATGACTTTGCCCGCGATCATAGTTTGGAGCGGATGAAGACATCGCTATTTTTTAAGATTATGAATCACACCTGTGCTGCCAATATTGCCCAGACTTTTTCTATAAAAGGGCGTATTTTAGCTCCTGCGGCTGCCTGTGCTACTGGCAGTCAATCTATCGGCTATGGTTACGAAATGATTGCTACAGGTCATCAGGAGATGCTGTTGTGTGGTGGTGCTGATGAATACCATCCACTTACCAGCGCAACTTTTGATGTTATGCATGCCGCTTCTATCGCTTACAACGATGATCCGCAACATACTCCTCGACCATTTAGTGCGCAGCGCGATGGCATGGTGTGTGGTGAGGGGAGTGGGTTGTTGTTGCTGGAGTCGTTGCCTTCAGCACTTAAGCGAGGTGCCAGTATCCTCGGTGAGGTGGTTGGTTTTGCCACTTTGACTGATAGTGGCAATATTGCTAATCCTGATAGT
>CAZHXF010000027.1:0-1771 GCA_964536375.1 uncultured Desulfuromonas sp.
GGATCTGAGACCTATTTATCATTCTTGTTGTTTTCCATACACTCTCAATCCTCATTATCTTAGAAGTTTAAAACATAGATAAACTCAACTATCAGCAGAAAATCAAGCTCTGTCAAATTTCATATTAACCAAAGCCATGCAATATAAATCAAGCATCAAGTTATCCCGCTTGAAAAACTACATCTTTTCTGTAATATGTACCAAATTAAAAGGAGAATACACGTGGACTGGAAACGTTTTTTTGACAATCTTGGTATGAATGGTACCCGCTGGCAATGGCGAGTCATGCGCTGGCAAAGACAATGGAAACAGGCTGCACGCGGTGAGGGCCTCAGTGGTAACGATTTTTCTGTCAGCAAAATACTGCTGGTACTGAATCTACTATTGTTTTCGATTATGGTTATACGTGGAACAGCAACAGGGTTCGGCCTCTCCACTCTACTGCATCCCAACACTGAGCTGCTGGTGGTGTCTGGCGGACAATGGTGGCCACTTATCGTACAAAACGGTGAGTGGTGGCGCTGTATCAGCTATGCCTTTACCCACGGAGGGCTTATCCACCTAGCTTTCAACATGGTAGTGCTGTATCAAGTTGGTCCCCAGCTAGAACAGGAAATTGGCCCCAGCGGATTCATTTCCCTGTACGTAATCACGGCCTTGGCAGCAACATTTCTCGGTTACTTCTGGCACCCGATGGTGGTTGTAGTTGGTGCATCTGGAGCACTGTTTGGCATGATCGGCTTCTCCATCAGCTACTTTCATCGTATTGGTGGTCCACACGCTTTGGCACAACGTGATTTCATGTTGCGCTGGGCTTTTTTTGCCTTCATTTTCGGTTTTATGGTCGGCGCTGATAATGCGGCACACCTTGGCGGTGCTATCAGTGGCGCAATGTTCGGCTTTATTTTCCCCATCTCATTACGCAGTCGACGCGCCCTGGCCCCGATTACTAATCTACTGGCAGGATTAAGCAGCGTGGCAATCATTGCCAGCCTGATTTTTCTGGGACTAAGCTGGTTCAGGTAGAAGCACAATGGGCAAAGATAAATACCCCACTACGGCAGCAATTCGCTACCTTAAACAACACAAGGTCAGCTACACACCGCATCTGTATACATATGAAGATAAAGGCGGCACCAGAGTATCCTCACAGCAATTAGGAGCAGATGAATTTACTGTAATAAAAACGTTGGTAATGGAAGACGAGCTCAAGCGTCCGCTCATCATATTGATGCATGGCAATCATGCCGTATCAACTAAACAGTTAGCACGCATCATAGAGGTAAAACAAATCTCGCCCTGCACACCACAGGTGGCAACAAAGCATACCGGCTATCAGGTTGGCGGCACCTCTCCTTTCGGCACCAACAAAACCATTCCGATCTATGTTGAAAAATCAATTATCGAACTGGATACAATCTATATCAACGGCGGTAAACGTGGTTTTCTGGTAGCGCTTTCACCGCAGATATTAATAGAGACGTTGCGAGCTACCCCAGTGAACGTAGCTATAAGCAAGTAGCCGCAACCTTGCCCATGCGCATTGACACAGAGCAAAAAACACTAGGTATTAGACTGGGAACAGGCGATACGAGTTGCCATTTTTTTCGCGCCGCAATACTTTTTCATTGTCCAATTGCAACAAGACAGCCTGTAAATTTTTGCGTTTTTCACGAGGGAATTTTTTATACAATTTGGTTTGTAATAAACCGGGATTTTCCATAACTTTCTGTAAAATCCGCCACGAAAGTGCATCAAGCCCCCCTTCTTC
>CAZHXF010000027.1:1871-40110 GCA_964536375.1 uncultured Desulfuromonas sp.
CTACTTCTTCAGCAACTACTTCTTCAGCAACTACTTCTTCAGCAACTACTTCTTCAGCAACTACTTCTTCGGCTACTACTTCTTCGGCTACTGGACAGGTCGTCTCACCGGCGCGCCATTTGGTAAAGAAAAAGGCACCCAAACCTCCAACCACTAACAATACAAAAAACAAATCCCCCATCCTACTTTCCTCCCCTATTTGCATACTCAGAAAATAATAAAAAAACACACACAGCATATAAGTGTTTATTTTTACGTTTTTTTATTTACACCGTCAAGTTAAAGAACCAGATTCACAATTCAGAAGCCACCACAAAACCTCACCGGAATAGTCAGCAAACAATCATGGCTTATCAACTTCTTGCTCCTGTTCATTAAACCAAATATCAAACCAAGTGCGATGGTCTTTCGATGCCAATATTTTAAAATCGTCTGGACCGAGCCATATCCCATGACACGATGGGCACTGATCCATAGGTACTCCATGGAAAATGGTAGCTACGATAGCTTCCCCGCACTTCGGGCAGCGTTTTTTGGACATTACCACTGCTTGTTGCTCTCGTTCCTGACGCTTGGTCTCCTCCAATTGTTTCTTTTCTAATTCATAAATATATTGATTTTCAAAAGCATTTTCTCGTTCTTTCCATACATCTTTCATCATCGCCCCCCTTTGTTAGCAAGAAACAAACTCACGTATCATTATATTATACAAAAAATAGAAATTTTATCAATTACTACTCGTCCGTCAGGTTATTCACTCTATACAGGCACAGAATTAACCGTATAGCAACCAGCACCATATGCCGCGTTTTTACCCAAATTCATCAGACTGCCTAAGTAAATATATGGCAGCAGATCGATTAAATTGTTGCCGCGCATAACAATCTCACCACTTAAGCCACCAAGGGGTTGTTGGCGCTCGGCACTGTGCAATTCGCGCCAGTCACACCAGTGCAAATTATTGGCGACGATCTCTATTTGCCCAGCGATTTCAAACAACTCATGGACATCCAGTTGTAGGTCAAGATGACAATGACCGTAGAGCATGGAGGTCACTCGGCGCAAAACAAATGGAAATAGCTGGTTAAAGTTCGCCTTAAATAGTGGCTTTCCCCTTACCATCAAGCGCGCTGGGGCAGTAAATTCTATCCTGATGTCCGCGCTGTCTGACATATAACTTTCCAGCCACCACGCACCATCGCGCAACGGCACCATAAAATCCTTAACCGGCGCACCATAGCTCCACAGCTGCTGCCAGTGCTGCGCAGAATCCTCGCCCCGTACGGCTACAACCTCGAATCGTCCGGCATCATAGCGCAAGCCGACCTGCCCCAAAGCTTGCAACACCAGAACAAAGTCATGGAGAATTTCAATATCTCCACCCCAAATAATCGCGGTTAAAGTTATAACATCACCACGCTGAAAACTTCCCAGACAGTTGGCACTATGCTGCAACACCAAGGCAGGACCAATTTTTTGATGTTGGCGCCGAGCTACTGGATCGCTCGTCGGCGAGGGTTCCAAGAGTCTGGCAAAACGATTAGGCATTGCGGCACTACTTTTATTAGGCGGCAAAACATATTGAGCCGCAGCCCTTATTCCACGCCGCAGGCGTAACAAGGTGGGCAAATCAACGACAATCGACTCACTGAAACGCAGATCGCACTCTATTTTCACAAACTCGGCTTGCTTTAATTTGTCAATAAATGCCATTAAATTTACCTCTTAACCATCTACTGTTAATGTCAGTACAATGCAGCGTACCCAGATTGCTTTCTTGCGGCGCTTTTGCTAATGTGCTAATTCAAGAAAGTTATCCACAATAGTCGCCACAAACCCGACAACTATTGCCAACAATTTCACAGAAAGACCACACTCCTTATGTTCAAGTTTGACCTGTTACACAACGATAAAAACACTCAAGCGCGCCGTGGTCGCATCCACACCCCACATGGCATTATTGAGACCCCTATATTTATGCCCGTGGGTACTCATGGGGCGTTGAAAGCTCTTACCCCTGCCCAAGTCGAGGATACGGGTGCGCAAATCATCCTGTCCAACACTTACCATCTGCATTTAAAGCCTGGTGAAGGGCTGGTAAAAAAAGCTGGTGGCCTGCACAAATTCATGAATTGGGACAAACCTATCTTAACCGACAGTGGTGGGTTCCAAGTATTTTCTCTGCCCAAGAAAAAAATCACTGAAACGGGTGTGTTTTTTCGCAACGAACACAATGGCGAAGAAACCTTCCTCGGTCCCAAAGAGGCAATACACATTGAAAACACTCTTGGTGCCGATATTATCATGGCTTTCGATGAATGCATCCCTTATCCATCCACCCACGACTATGCACAAAAATCAGTACAAAAAACATTACGTTGGGCAGAAGAATGTCTAGTCAACCATAAACGCAATGATCAAGCATTATTTGCCATTGTACAGGGCAGCGTCTATGAAGATCTGCGCCGTGAATGTGCCGAGCAACTGACCGCCATGAACTTCCCTGGTTACGCTATTGGCGGCGTCAGCGTTGGTGAAGGGCTGGAACTACTCAAAAAAGTCGTCGACTACACTGCGCCATTTTTGCCTATAGACAAACCGCGCTACCTGATGGGTGTCGGTCTTCCCGAGGATATTCTCGAAAGCATCGAGCGTGGCATGGATATGTTTGACTGTGTCATCCCTACGCGCTACGCCCGCAGCGCTACCTTGTTTACTTCGCGCGGCAAAATACGTCTGACTAACCGAAACTACCGCCGTGATTTTTATCCGGTTGACTCCGCATGCGATTGTTATTGCTGCCGCAATTTTACTCGTGCCTATTTGCACCATTTATTCAATGCCAATGAAATTCTATCGGCAACCCTTGCCGCCATCCACAATGTCCATTTTTACCTCAATATGGTCGCTGGTGCCAGAAAAGCTATTGAACAAGATCAATTTGCTGACTATAAGCAAAACTTTTTAGAGAACTACGGCTTTTTTGATCAGAAATAAAATGATCAATAAGCATAATTTGACCGTGACCATTAGAGGTTAAAGCGATGCCACAGGCAGTTGACGACTCTCAGGGAGAAACCATCAACAACAACCTAGTAACGCGCTTAAAACAAGCCCTTACTGCTGATGGAGAGTTATTAACTGCGCTCATGAACGACCAGAGTACTGAAGTTTTACATGCGTCACTAAGAAATCTCTATTTAACGTCAGGTCACCTGATCCAACTTCTAAAACGTCATGATTTAAGTACTGAACTTTTACGCGCTATCAGCCAACACAAACTGAGTCAAAACCACAATATCACCCTGGCACTGGTGCGTCATCCAGCGCTACCTCCTATGCTGATTAAGCAGTTATTGCAACGGCTACCCCTTTTTGAGCTGCTTAACCTGTGCACGCTACCGGGGCAAGCAACAGACATTAAAATTGCAGCGGAGAACGGCATAATCCAACGACTGCCCCAAGAACCGTTAGGCAATAAAATCACTTTAGCCAGAAGAGCGTTTGCTTCGCTGCTGTTGCCGTTAATAAAGGAGGGGCACCAACAGGTCCTTGAAGCCAGTCTCAATAATCCGCGCCTGAAGGAGGCGGCACTATTTCAATTCATCTCCAGCGGCAACAGTTCTCCACATACTATTTCCGCGATTGCCCGCCATCCGCGCTGGTGTAAACGCAAAAACCTCCAACACGCTATATTGAAAAATCACCATACGCCCCAAGTTTGGTACATTCTTTTTTTACCGCATATTTCAACGCAGGCAGTGCGCAATTTATTGTTTTCGTCCAATCTCAGACAATGCCAGAAAGTCTGGATTCAGGAACATCTGGATAAAAGATGTCGCTGAACAAACCAGATTATCGCGGAAGAAATCTAGGGTAAAACAAAAACAAAGCGTCACACGGCGCACTCATTATTGCTAACGCTTAGTTATCAAAGTTGAGCAGTCTTACCTTCAATAATAATAATTCACCAGTTGACACACTTATATTGTTCAGGAGAATATAGACACATGAATATTTACTACAAACATCTTTTATGCTCGTGTTTATTTGTGGTTATCAGTTGCCCCCTTTGTGTGTGCGCAGCTGGAGGCGATACTCGGGTCAATGTTAATGATAGTCAGCAGGATTTTTCCAAAACTGACAATTTGCAACTGGAAAAAAAAGGTAACATTCTAAATATCATCCTCGACAAATCGCCTGAGCTTTCCACCCAGCGTGGCACTTTAGTTATTGAAGCCTTTTTAGATAGCAACAATAATAAAGTGTGGGACAACACTGAGCTTGATCTAAAAAATGATATTGTCTGCACCATAGACAATGTCAAATATAGCATCCCAGCTTTTATCCCGGCACTGGACTACAACGCACGCTATAAAATACGCTGTACCGGTTCTAGCGATTTTCAACCCACTATTGATCAAAAAAATGTCCTTATTGCCCGGCGCGGTCAAATAATCAACATGACTATCCCCTGTAGCAAAAACACCCCATGAAATAACTACTCTTTATCACATTAGCAGACTCAGGCACGTGATTAAAAAACATTCTTCTAAAATTTTCTTGACAAATTAGACTGTTACACTAAAATTAGCAGTCTAGTGACCAGAGTGCTAATTTTATTTTATCATCAATTACTGCGTACAACTGATGAGGTGACAAACTTGAGTAACCTGCCCATATCTATAGATTCATTCGATCAGTATATGTCGAGCATCAACCAATTTGAAATTCTCGACCGTGAAACAGAAAATAAACTTGCCTGGCGCTTAAAACGCGACAACGACTTAGATGCTGCCCACAAACTAACCTGTGCCAATTTACGCTTTGTGGTGAAAATAGCTTACGAATATCGTGGTTATGGTTTAAAAATGATTGACCTAATTCAAGAGGGCAACATCGGCCTGATGATGGCTATAAAAAAATTCGATCCAGCGCGCAATATCCGCCTGATAAGTTATGCAGTGTGGTGGATTCGTGCCTACATACATAACTATATTATCAACAGCTGGTCACTAGTCAAAATCGGTACCACTCAAGCACAGAAAAAGCTTTTTTTTAAACTACGTCAGACTCGGGAAAAAATTCGTCAATTAACCGGCAGTGATGATAGTTGTTTAATTGCCCAACAACTGAACGTCAGCTGTAAGGAAGTAGAGGAAATGACTTTGCGCCTGCAGGGTCGCGACAACTCTTTAGACATGCAACTAACGCCAGACAGCGATGCAAGCTATATGGATAATTTAGCCGATCCTCGGTTAAATCAAGAACAACAGCTAATTAACATGGAATCCGAGCACCGGCAAAATAATCATATCCATGAGGCACTGGGTCAACTTAATCAGCGCGAGCAACACATAATAAATTCACGTTTACTAACAGAGAACAAGGTCACGCTGCAAGAGCTTGCCGATGAATACAACATCAGCAAGGAGCGCGTACGCCAGCTTGAGAAACGAGCGATGGAAAAACTAAAACTATCCCTAAAAGCATCTGCGCAATAAATTTCACAAAGCAACAATAATGCTTGAGTCACGCAGATGCTTGCTTTAGTATGACCGTTCTTTGTACAGACAATACAAGATAATGATTTGCTATCCATCACCTAATAAATAGGATTACTGATAAATATGGCTAACACCGTAAAGAATTGTCTCCTGTTTACCATGATTGTCCTAACGCTCAGCGCCTGTTCATCAACTACCCCTGTTCCAGTGGAAAAGAATGCTCTTTATTATTTCCAAAGAGGAGAACAGGAACTTGAAGCTGGTCACCACAAGGAAGCCATCGAACAATGGCAAAAGGTGCGTGACAGCTTTGCCTCTCCCGAACTGTCGGCGTTAGCGGAACTGAAAATTGCGGACACTCAATACGCACAAGAACAGTTTGTTGAGGCAATTGCCTCTTACGAAGACTTCCTAAAACAGCACCCAGCCAACATACGCAAAAGCGATGTATTGCTACACCTTGGCAAGGCGCACTTTCAACTCATATTAGTTGCAGATCGTGACCAAACAGCAACCCGCAATGCATTAAACACCTTTGAGCAACTTAAAAAGAATTTTCCCGGCAAAGTGGAACCTCTGGAGCTCGATAGCTTGATTTCTCAATGCCAGAATCGCTTGGCAGAAAACGCTACTTATATCGGCAATTTTTACCTTAAAACCAAACAGTATAAAGCAGCTATTGCCCGTTTAGAACAAGTACGCACCACCTATCCTCAATTCAACGATATGGAGCAAGTACTCTTCTCTTTAGCTCAGGCACGCCAGCTAAACGGTGAAACTGAAGAAGCTATAGAACTATTCAACCAACTCAGCCACTCAACCGATACAGATCTCATAAAAAAAGCTACCAAGGTACGTCAAAAGTTCAATATCTAACGACATACTGTAATGCTCCAGCCACAAAGGATAGCATGAGCACAGCTGTGCTATAATTACTCCATGAGCAATGTTGCGCACAAACATTTGGACATTTACAACGTTGGCATAAACACCAAACATATTTACTTTACTTTAACTTTCCCAAGCAACATTACCAACGATTAATTAACCGCACCAGCAACAATCCTACAAACAAAACATCCAGCCACCAGTATAATTCCTCGACTGTGCAATTGGTTCCATTAACAGTATCAATCCAATTAACACAAAACAAAACCGACCACGACTTACCCTCCAACAGTAATGTCAAGATCAGCTTGAATGATTCATGCTTTAAAATCAAATAGCTACATACATATCCATACATTCACATTCAATCTAACGCACCCCATCACGTACAACCAGTGATCGCAAAAATTATTATATTTAGTTTGACTTAACTGTATACATATTTTATAAACGCTCGCATGGGATAACACTACATATTGTAATTTTTACCTAATAATGTATTTATTGCCCTGCTGGTAAATAACCAACAGATTTTTAATTTGCTCATATGATAATTAAAGGAGAGATTCTAAAATGGCTGATTATGGTTCCTTAGAAAGTCGTGTCCACCGCAAGGCCCTGTTGGACAAAGTTACAAGCGCAGAAGATTGTATTAAGTTTTTTAAAAACGGTATGGATCTTGGCTGGTCTGGATTTACTCCAGCAGGTTACCCAAAAGCAATTCCTATCGCTTTAGCGGACCATGTTGAAAAAAACAATCTACAAGGCAAATTAAAATTCAACTTGTTCATTGGTGCTTCAGTAGGTGCAGAAACTGAAGATCGCTGGGCAACTCTTGATATGATCGACCGCCGCTGGCCTTACCAAACTGGCAAGAACATAGCCAAAGGTATTAATACAGGCAAGATTCGCATGGGTGATAAGCACTTATCACTGTTTGCTCAAGACCTTGGCTACGGCTTTTATACTCCAAAAATTGATGTCGCCATCATCGAAGTTTCTGAGATTCTTGCTGATGGGTCACTAGTTCCAACTTCATCATGTGGTGTCATTGGTGAAATGCTTATGATTGCTGACAAAATAATCATAGAGGTAAACACCGGACAACCTTCTTTCCGCGGGATGCACGACTGCATAGTCCCACTGAATCCTCCTAACCGACAACCACTACTAATTTCAAGAGCTGGCGATCGTATCGGTACAGAATCTTTTGCCTGCGATTCAGATAAAATCATTGCAGTAGTAGAATCTAAATATCGCGACAAAGGGCGTGCATTTTCAGATGCTGATGCCAGCTCAGAAGCAATTGCCAGCCACATCATGGACTTCTTTTCTGCTGAAGTTAAAGCCGGTCGTCTACCAGAGAACCTGCTGCCACTGCAATCAGGAGTAGGCTCAATTGCCAATGCAGTTATTGGCGGGCTAGCCAAAGGACCTTTCAAAAACCTGTCTGTATATACAGAAGTACTGCAAGACACCATGCTTGACCTATTTGATTCCGGCAAACTGGACATAGCATCTTCATGTTCACTGTCTCTTTCTGAAACACCCGGTTTCCCACGTTTCTTGGACAATTGGGACAAGTATGCTGACAAAATCATTTTGCGTCCGCTATCAATTGCAAACGCTCCTGAACCAATTCGTCGGCTGGGTTGCATTGCCATGAACACACCGATTGAATTTGATATGTACGCACACGCTAACTCAACTTTGGTTGGCGGTACTCGCATGATCAACGGCATTGGCGGTTCTGGTGATTTCTTGCGTAACGGCTACTTGAAAATGATGCACTCCCCTTCAACGCGCCCCAGCAAAACAGATCCAATCGGTATCACTTGTGTTGTTCCCAAGGCACCGCATATCGACCACACCGAGCACGACCTAGATGTTCTCGTTACCGAGCAGGGACTAGCAGATCTACGGGGCTTGGCGCCAAAAGATCGTGCCCAAAAAATAATTGATAAATGTGTGCATCCAGAGTACAAACCAATTATTCAAGAATATTTAGACATGGCTACAAAAGAGTGTATAGCCAAGAATATTGGTCACGAACCTCAACTCTTTGACCGCTGTTTCAAAATGCAACAAAACCTGGCAAAAAATGGCACAATGAAAATCAAGAACTG
Organism: uncultured Desulfuromonas sp.; assembly: GCA_964536375.1. Taxonomy (GTDB): domain Bacteria; phylum Desulfobacterota; class Desulfuromonadia; order Desulfuromonadales; family Desulfuromonadaceae; genus Desulfuromonas. The sequence goes on from CAZHXF010000027.1 coordinate 10,393, forward strand.
GGACATTAAGGTTGATCTCTGCGAGGATTAACTCCCAACAGATCATATCTTCAGATAGATAGTTAAACCGAAGAATCCCCACCTAGTTAATCGCTAGGTGGGGATTCTTTTTTTTTGCATTCAAAAAAACACACAGATACAAACGATGCAGACCACAAACAACAAATTCCATCATTAGGGCACACACTACCATGTACTGATATTGCAAATCACGCTACACAGAGCATTGATGAAGCAAATTGCTAAATTTGAGTTGTGTCCTTACGACACGTAACCTACTTAAAACATGACGGTTAAGTAAATTACAGCACTAAGAAATTAACAAAAAAACAGACCCGCGCTAACCCACTCCATACACACCTCAACCCCACACATCCTAGATATGTGAGCAATTACCATACGTTGTTTATCACCATCAAAACGAGAATAAAACACCATATCTGTATTTTTAGCGTAAATAATAATTTCAAGCTTTCGCTTGTAAACAATACCTGATTAGATAATATATACGAGATATAATAAAACAACGCATTCTCAATTAGTTACATTAACTACCCCCACATCCCACTCCTTTTAAAGGAGGATATTCCCTTAACCTTCAGTATATTCAAGACCTTTTTCCTCTTGACTAAAAAAATCATGCATACTATACAAGGTCGCGTAAAACACTATTTTAATGAGGCACACGAGCTCTTTTAACCCGCATTGTAATAAAAAACCAGCCAACGCTCTCATTATTTAAAGTTCTATCATTATATATGTAAAAGCTTACAGAGCAGACACATTGTCTATCACCAAGCTTTTTGTATAAAGCTTGAATTCAGGTTGTTCACACCCACATGTATTGCAAGGAGGAAACACCAATGTCAGAATTCGGTACTCTCGAAAGTCGCGTGCGTAAAAAATCATTGCTCGACAAGGTAACGACCGCAGAGGATTGTGTGAAATTCTTTAAGAATGGAATGGATCTTGGTTGGTCTGGATTTACACCTGCTGGATACCCTAAGATGGTTCCAATCGCCTTAGCAGACCATGTTGAAAAAAACAATCTACAAGGAAAATTGAAATTCAACCTGTTCATTGGTGCTTCAGTTGGTGCTGAAACTGAAGATCGCTGGGCAACACTCGACATGATCGACCGTCGCTGGCCTTACCAAACAGGCAAGAACATCGCTAAAGGGATCAATACTGGTAAGATCCGTATGGGTGACAAGCACCTTTCTCTCTTTGCTCAAGATCTTGGCTACGGCTTCTACACGCCGAAAATTGATATCGCCATCATCGAAGTTTCTGCCATCACTGAAGATGGGGGCCTTGTTCCAACAACATCATGCGGTGTTATCGGCGAGATTCTGATGATCGCTGACAAAATAATTATTGAAGTTAACACTGGCGAGCCATCTTTTGAGGGTTTACATGACTGCTTAACCCCTCTCAATCCACCAAACCGCGAGCCAATGCTGATCAACAAGGCTGACGACAGAATCGGTACAGGCTCTTTTCCATGTGATTCAGATAAAATCATTGCCGTTGTCGAATCTAAACTTCGTGACAAAGGTCGTGCATTTGCTGGCGCTGACGATACATCTGAAGCGATTGCCGGTCACATCATGAATTTCTTCTCTGAAGAAGTCGCAGCTGGTCGCCTCCCTGAGAACCTCCTCCCCCTTCAATCGGGTGTTGGTTCAATTGCTAACGCTGTTGTCGGTGGCTTAGCCAACGGCCCATTTAAAAATCTCACTGTGTTTACTGAAGTACTTCAAGACACCATGCTTGACTTCTTAGACTCAGGTAAACTTGAATTCGCTTCAGCGTGTTCACTCTCTCTTTCCGAAACTGAAGGTTTCCCACGCTTTTTTGCAAACTGGGATAAATATGCGGACAAAGTGATCATGCGTCCACTATCAGTATCTAATGCACCGGAGCCAATTCGCCGGTTGGGTTGTATCGCCATGAATACTCCAGTCGAATTTGATATGTACGCTCACGCTAACTCAACATTGGTTGGCGGTACGCGTATGATCAACGGTCTAGGTGGTTCTGGTGATTTCTTGCGTAACGGTTACTTGAAGATTATGCACTCACCTTCAACTCGCCCAAGCAAAACAGATCCAATCGGCATCACTTGCGTTGTTCCTAAAGCACCACACATCGACCACACTGAGCACGATCTTGACGTGTTGGTCACCGAGCAAGGCCTTGCTGACTTACGTGGATTGGCACCAAAAGATCGCGCCCAAAAGATTATCGACAAATGCGTGCATCCTGCATACAAGCCAATCATGCAAGAATATTTGGATCTGGCAACAAAAATATGTATCGCAAAAGGTGTTGGTCACGAGCCTCAGCTATTTGATCGCTGCTTCAAGATGCAACAAAACTTGGCAGAAAACGGCACCATGTTAATCAAAAACTGGGATATCAAAATCGACCTATGTGAAGACTAAATCCTAGTTAGTTCAATAATGTAAGACAAAAACCCGCTGGTTTTCCAGCGGGTTTTTTTATTTAGCAACTAATACAACATTTCAAAAACACCAGCAGTATCAGCAATAAAACATATAGAAACAAACAAATATCAAGAGCAAACCATCCAATAATAGAACGGCATATCACCCACCCCACCAGCTAGAATTAAAATAAAAAAAATAGGCAAACTATCACACTCAATATATCTTATATTTTCCCTTGTAATACAAGTTACTTACGTGGTGTTGTGAATCACAAACAACTACCATCCACAACCGAAACCACCGGCAGCATTCCTTTTTTATCTTGACTAAAACTGAATCCCATATTATACGTGAAAACCATAACGCTATTTTATTTACGTTGAAAAACGAAAAACAATATCCACGCAAAATTAATTATTAAATATTTACACCGGTCTTGCCAAAGGCAAGTCCTTGTTATTACAAACTTTCCCTAATTTAAAGGAAAGTTAACTTTAGGTTATTTTATGAATAACCACATCACATTTTATGGAGGAACAGATGGCAGACGACACAATGGAGAGCAGAGTTCGCTGTAAGGAACTGCACAAACTTTTCACAACTCCGGAAAAGTGCGTGCAGTATTTTAAGGACGGGATGAATGTCGGTATGTCCGGATTCACCCCGGTTGGTTACCCGAAAGTTGTTCCTGTTGCTCTGTGTGATCACGTGGAAAAAAACAACTTGCAAGGAAAGTTGAAGCTAAATCTGTTTATTGGCGCCTCCATAGGAGCCGAGGTTGAAGACCGTATGGCATCTCTCGACATGATTGATCGTCGCTGGCCGTATCAAACAGGCAAGGAGCTTGGCAAATCAATCAACAGTGGCAAAATCCGCATGGGTGACAAGCACTTATCAATGTTTGCTCAGGATTTAAAGTTTGGTTTCTACACCAAAGACAGTGGTGGCGGTCTTGACATTGCCGTTATCGAAGCTTCAGCCATCACTGAAAATGGCGATATCATCCTCTCCGGTGCGATTGGTGCTGCCAACGAAGTTATTGATATTGCAGATAAAATCATCGTAGAAATCAACACCCTACTGCCATCTTTTGAAGGCATGCATGACATCTTCATGACCGACGTTCCTCCGTATCGTCAGATCATCCCTATTACTGATGCCAAGCAACGTATCGGTACACCATGGGTTCCAACCGACAAAAGCAAGATCGTTGCCATCGTTGAGTCCAAGAAGCCTGACAATGGTCGTGCACTGCGTGGCACTGATCCAGTAGCTCAAGCTATTGCTGACAATATTGTCGACTTCTTCCAAGTTGAGGTTAAAGCAGGTCGTCTGCCTAAAAACCTCCTGCCATTGCAATCAGGTGTAGGTTCTATCGCTAACGCGGTTGTTGGTGGTCTGACTACTTCACCATTCGAAGATCTGATTGTCTTTACTGAAGTACTTCAAGATACATTCCTCGACTTCATGGATTCAGGCAAGTGTAAGTACATCAACTGCACTTCGCTGTCGCTATCCAACGAAGGCTTTGAATTGTGGTGGAAAGACTTTGCCAAATATAAGAACATGGTTCTTATGCGGCCTCAACAGATCTCCAATAACCCTGAGGTTATCCGTCGCCTTGGTGCTATTGGTATGAACACTCCATTGGAATTTGATATCTTCGCCCACGCAAACTCCACACACGCTGGCGGTACTCGCATGCTGAATGGTATCGGTGGTTCCGGTGATTTTGAGCGTAATGCTTACATTTCTATGATGCATTGCCCGTCCTGCCGTGGGAGCAAAACTGACGAGTTCGGTATCTCAGGTGTTGTTCCAAAGGCACCGCACGTTGACCACACTGAGCATGACATTGATGTTCTGGTAACCGAGCAGGGTCTGGCTGATCTGCGTGGCATGTCTCCGGTTGATCGTGCCCGTGAAATCATCGCCAAGTGTGCTCACCCGACTTACAAAGATTATCTCACCGATTATCTTGATCGTGCTATCAAGGCAACCGGTGGTCATCATGAGCCGCAACTGCTGGACGAGTGTTACAATCTACACCTCAACCTCGCAAAAAATGGCACCATGCGTTTCTGGGAAAAATAAACGCACAAACCAAAAAAGCCCCGCTGAATTTCAGCGGGGCTTTTTACTTAACTAACTTTATTTTATAGCTATTTCTTCCTGCTGCGCGGATGCGCCTTATCGTATTCAAGCATCACTTTATCGACACTTACCTGAGTATAACGCTGGGTTGTAGACAGTGATGAGTGACCAAGCATCTCCTGAATAGCACGCAAATCAGCCCCCCCACCCAACAAATGTGTAGCAAAACTATGGCGTAATGAGTGCGGCGTAACGGCGGTTGACAAACCGGCTCGGAGCAATTTCTTCTTCAGGTTGCGTTGCACTGTGCGTACACTCAAACGCCCCCCGCTGCGATTAATAAACAACGGAGCCCCCCTTACAGCAGCGCTGCGACTATTAACATAGTCGATTACCCGCGCTATTGCCTTAGAACCCACCGGGACAATTCTGGTCTTACTCCCCTTTCCCAACACGCGCACTACCTGTTCCTGTGCACGAAAATCACCAACATTAAGCCCCACCACTTCACTGACACGCAACCCGGAAGAATACATAAGCTCAAATATTGCACGATCACGTATCCTTACCAAATCATCTCCATCTTCCTGATCGAGAAGATGGTACACATCATCAACATCCAAAGTGGTCGGTAGATAACGCTCCTGTTTTGGTGAAGCCAGCAAATCTACCGGATTAACATCCAGAAGACCTTCACGGTTCAGGTAACGAAAAAAAGTACGCAACGCCGAGAGCTTGCGTGCCACAGTAACTTTCTTACACCTACGCTGCAGCGCCGCCAACCAGCGCCGCAACAACAACTTATCCACTTGTGACAAATAATTCTGCACTTCAGCGACATTATCAGCAGCAGTTACCTCTATGACAAAAGCATAAAAAGACTGTAAATCACGCAGATATGCTTTACAGGTATGAGGAGAGAGGTTTCGTTCCAAAGTTAAATGGGTGGAAAATTCCTGCAACCAATCCAGCATCTACACCTCCACTAGCGGCACGACAATACGTATTTTTAGCGCACCTGCACCACTTCTTTAACAGCGGGCAATTTTTCCATCAGGGCACGCTCAATCCCCAGTTTCAGGGTAACAGTGGACATCGGGCACGAACTGCACGCGCCAACCAGTCGCACACTGACCACACCATCGGCACTGACATCAACTAATTCTACATTGCCACCATCAGCCAGCATAGCTGGGCGCACTTCATCTAGGACAGCTTCTACTTGATCTCTCATTTTCATATCTCCTAAAAGTAAATGGTCACAACTTGCCCGAACCAGCAGTTTATTATCTCACATCAACGCAGCGATTGACTCCATCGGAATATCTCGCACGGCACGAGCGCACAACAATTGTGGCTTGGCTACGTTTTTCCCCTGTATCAACACCTTGAATATTTCCCCCATACCACCGTCAGGCATGATGAGGTTTTTCAAAGTCAAGCGCAGAGCCAACGCCTTGCGCTCATCTCGCTCCTGGGCCTGCAAACGCAACAACTCTTCCACAAACCCCAAACCAATTAAAAAACGGTACTGTTCAGCAAAATACAGCACATCCAGCCCAGCATCTTCGCCAATTTTTTGCAACAGAGTAAAATCAACATGGCTAGTGATATCCTGACAACCTATATTCTGGTAAGGATTATCATTGGCTTGATGATGGTGATAACACAGCAACGTACCGTGGCGTCGAAATGGCGCATATAGTTCTGCCGCTGGGTAGCCATAATCAACAGTTAACACAAAACCACGTTCCAGCTTATTCGCCACTTGCTGCATCCAATCAGCCGCACCCAAACAGACTTCCGCACGATTACCTTCTATTGGCTCAAACCCGAGCTTAGCAAAGTGTTGAGCAATTTTATCAGTAGTTGGCGAACGCAACTCTTCTGTCAGTACTCCATTTTTCTCAGTCACAAAGACTTCCTGCAACTGACCAGCGTGCTTTTCAATCACGCTCACGGCAAAAGCATCAACCAACTCATTACTCAAAAAACAGCCGATTACACCATCAACATCATCAAAGTCTCGCCAAGCAACTACAGCGCTATGCGCAGCAAGTTTATTTTCCTGACGTTGGCGATTATCCGGACTGATTTCCACAATAACATACTGTAATTTAAAATACATTTCTGGCGCAACATCAAGCAGGGCGTCAAGGATATCCAGTGCCAGCTCACCCTCGCCGGCCCCCTGCTCGACGATAGTAAAACCATCCTGCCCCAACAGCTGCCATAGCTGTAACAACTGCGTAGCTATCAGCCGACCAAAAAGCCGATGCACCGAAGATGATGTAAAAAAATCTCCTTTAGAACCAATGCGTTGGCGTGGATATACATAATAACCATACTGGGGATGGTACAAACAATGCTGCATATATTCTACAAACGGAATACCACCGCGTTCGGAAACCTCTTTACGGATAAAGGCTTCAAGGGGTTGTGAATTAGCTGCGGTGACAAAATTTGCTTCCAGGTCTGACATCAGACAAAGCTCCTGTTTTGGTTATACGGTCTCGGCTGCAACCGCTTTACTCTGAATAAATAATTGTTTCACTTGGCTATTTGTGCAATCATAGCACCGTTTGAACCATTAATTCTAGCAGGATTAAATGTTCCGACCCACTACCTATCTGGATCGATATCACCCGTACACCAGATACATTTTACCTACTGCTGTAACAGTTCACCAGCCCACAAGGCTAGGAGTTTATTATGGATAGAAATTTAGCACTGGATCTAGCGCGAGTAACAGAAGCTGCGGCTTTAGCCTGTGGACGTTGGGTTGGCAAAGGGGATAAAATCTCTGCTGATGATGCTGCAACTACTGCAATGCGCCAGCTATTGGGCACGCTCGACATAGACGGAACTGTAGTCATTGGTGAAGGGGAGATGGATGAAGCCCCAATGCTCTTTATAGGCGAAAAAGTTGGTGAAGCTGGTCATCGCGCCGTCGATATAGCCGTTGATCCACTAGAGGGCACTATTTTGTGCTCCAAGGGAGGTCCCGGAGCTATTGCCACAATAGCCATGGCTCCCAAGGGTGGTTTTTTGCACGCTCCGGACATGTATATGGACAAGATTATTGTCGGTCCCGAAGGCAAGGGGTGCATCGACATTAACGATCTGCCTAGCAACAATCTAAAACGCCTAGCTGCGGCAAAAAAATGCCAACTGGAAGATTTAACCGTAGTTTTGCTTGATCGCCCGAGACACGCCGCCGCCATAGCCGACATCCGCCAATGTGGTGCCCGGATTAGACTTATCTCCGATGGAGATGTTGCGCCAGCGGTAGCTACAGGCATCATCGACAGCGGCATTGATATGGTTCTAGGCATTGGTGGGGCACCCGAAGGGGTTCTAGCTGCCGCAGCAGTAAAATGCTTTGGTGGCGACATGCAGGCGCGTTTAATATTTACCACTGACGAAGAACGTAAGCGCGCACCTAAAATGGGTATCACAGATTTTGATAAAGTTTATGCTGCTGAAGAGTTAGCTGCCGGTGACGTTTTTTTTGCTGCCACCGGAGTTACCAGCGGTGATCTCTTGCGCGGAGTGCGCTATTTTTCCGGTGGAGCACAGACACACACAATTGTTATGCGTTCTAAAAGCAGAACCATCCGCTTTCTAGATTCAATGCATTATTTTGATTTTAAACCGACATACTAATTTATATATTACTAATTCCTTGTCAACACGGTGTGCAATTGCTAAAATTCGCCGTATTTTGCAATAATTATTTAATCAAATGATGGATAATACTAATGGCAATAATCACAATATCGCGTGAAATGGGCAGTGGCGGACAGATAGTTGCACACCAACTAGCAGACAGATTAGGCTACCCCCTAATTGACGGTGAAGCCATTTTGACAGTGGCGGCCAAGTATGGTCTTACTGCTGATGCAGTAGAAAAAGCGGACGAAAAACCACCAGCCTTTGTTGAAAGTCTTGACTCCGACTTGGAGATCGACCTTCGTCGCATTGAACAAATCGTTTTAGAATATGCCCTCAAGGGCAATGTAATTGTTTACGGGCGCGGCGGTCAAGATTTACTTGACGGGATCGACAACGTCTTTCGGGTGCGTATTGTTGCCCCTTTTGAAACACGGGTAGAACGTTGGGCAGAACGCGAATGGATAGATCCAGATCTTGCCCGCATTCTGGTACGTAAAAGTGATCAGCAACGCGCAGGGTTTATAAAGTATTACTTTGACCGCGACTGGGATGACAGCGATTACTATGAACTGACTATCAACACTGCGCGCTTGTCTATAGACAAAGCTGTTAATCTTATCTGCAGCGGCATTGAAGATGACTGCATTTGTAATAACTGCGCTGAATGCCAGCAAAAACTTAACGAACTTGTTCTATGCAAGCAAATTGAGATTGAAATTTTAAAGTCTAATATTGTTCGCGGGTATCATCTGCAAAGCAGTATTGACAAAAGCACTATCTGTTTGCAAGGACACGTACATAGCGAAGAAGAACGTAAAGCCATTCACGCTATACTCAAGAGCCAAGCAGCAGAGTATAAAATATCAGACCAGCTCAAAGTTTTCGCTTATCATATTAATCCCAAGGAGGGATAAGACTACAGCGCTGGCTTAGCGACGGTGAGTTAAGCTTAAAACCAACAATTAGTGCCATTGGGTAAAATTGCCATGATGACAGAACAAACTACAGCGCATTCAGGGCTCAACACCCTTGAAGATATCAGCAGTTTAATTTTGCAATCGCATAGCCTGTATGAAACCTTGAACAATATCGTTGAACTGGTTGCCAGACGCATGGAATCAGAGGTGTGCTCCATCTATCTGCTCGACAAGGGCGGCAACACCTTGAGGTTACGCGCTACGCAGGGCTTGGCCAAAGAAGCCATTAACAGCGTTAAGATGAACCTCGGTGAAGGATTGGCGACGCTAGCCATTGAGCAAGGCACGCCCATATCGATAACCGACCCAGAAACCCACCCTCGCTTCCGTTATTTTCGCGAGACCGGTGAAGAAAAATTCAAGTGCTTCTTGGCAATTCCTCTACTAAGTCGCCGCACTCCAATAGGCGTAATAACCCTACAAAGCCTGCAAAAGAAGGCGTTCTCACCCACAGACATCAGCACCTTATCAACAATTGCCTTTCAAATATCCACTGTAGTTATAAATGCAACGCTACTCAACTCCATTCGCAAACAAAATAGTGCGGCAGCAGTAGCGCTAGCTGAGCAAAAAACTACACCTGAAGCTAGTCCATCTGCTCTGCGGGGGACAGTCGCTTACCCGGGAGTAATATCCGGATCAATCCACATTTTAGATAATGAATGTGGTCTGTCAGAAATTTTAGATGAAGATAATGTCGACAGCGCCATAGAGCGCAAGCGCCTGCAAGAGGCACTGGAAGAGACGCGCATTCAGACCTTATTTCTCGAAAAAAGGGTGGCGCAACGCCTATCAGAACAAGATGCGGCCATATTTCACACCCACCTGATGATTCTTGAAGATCGCAGCTTTACCGATCAGATGTACAACGAGATTGACAATGGCCACAATGCTCCCTATGCCCTGAAAAAAATAATATCTCAGTATACTGAAGCATTTGCCAAAATGGACGATGCCTATCTGCGCGAACGAGCTACAGACACCCTCGATATCGGACGTAGATTACTTAGCAACCTCACCGGTGCACAGAACAATCTACTCCACATTAAAAAGCCTGGCATCCTGATTGCCCGCGAAGTGTTGCCCTCCGACATGGCGATTCTGGATCACGAAAAACTTATCGGCATAGTAACTGAAGCCGGAGAACAAAATTCACACGCTGTCATAATGGCAAAATCCTTGGGTATTCCAGCATTGGTGGGGGTAAAGGGGGCATTGAAAGCAGCTCGGCAAAACAGCGAAGTTATCCTTGATGCCAACTCTGGGTGCCTGTACATTGATCCCCCACAAGCAATCAAGGATGAGTATCTGCGCCTTGAAGAAGATAGTGACAAAGAGGTTGATCGGCTCAACAAGTATCGCCGCGTCCCAGCCATATCAGCAGACGGTGTCAAGGTTACCTTACATGCTAACATTGGGCTGCTAAGTGATGTTGCCATAGCGCAACGCAACGGGGCCAAAGGTGTTGGTCTATACCGCACCGAATTTCCCTACATGACACGCAGCAACTTTCCCGACCGCGAAGATCAATACACCCTATACCGCAAGGTTGTTGAGAGCTTTGATGGCCCGGTAACAATTCGTACCTTGGACATTGGCGGCGACAAAGCGCTACCATATTTCCCTGCGCCAGCAGAAGATAACCCGTTTATGGGCTGGCGCTCGGTACGCGTATCGCTGGATAACCGAGATATATTCCGCACACAAATTGAAGCAATATTAATGGCCGGAATGCACGGCACAGTGAAGTTACTGTTCCCAATGATCTCAGGCATTGAAGAGGTTTTAGCCTGCAAGGAAGTTATTGAGGAAGCCAAGGTAAATCTACGCAAAGAACACATTCCTTTTAAGGACAACATCCCTCTCGGGGTGATGATAGAAGTTCCAGCGGCAGTGCAAATGTGTAAATTTCTCGCCCAAGAGGTTGATTTTTTTGCTCTCGGTACCAACGACCTTATTCAATATATGTTAGCCGCTGATCGCAACAACCCCTTGGTTAACCAATATTATAACCCGCTGCATCCAGCTATGTTGCAAGCCATCAAGTATGTCAACGACACCGCCAACCGATTAGGCAAGGGGATATGTTTGTGCGGGGAGATGGCAGCTGATCCACTGTGTTTCACTGTATTACTGGGCATCGGCATTCGCGAATTCTCCATGGTATCGCCATTTATTCCGCGAACCAAAGCCTATCTTGCCGATTTATCCTGTGCAGAAGCTACCAAAGTTGCCAACGAAGTATTGCAGATGGGTAGCAGCGAAAAAATCCACGCTCATCTTATAGATGCAATGCAAAAACTCCACAAATAGAAACTGCCAGCAAGGGAACTGACCATGAAAACAGTTTTTGCATTACTGACAACAACGTTGATCCTACTATGCTTCTCAACCAGTATATTTGCTAGCGACATAGACCTCAAAGAGGGAATGTGGGAAATGACCACCACCATGGAAATACCCGGCATGCCACACAAAATGCCCGGCACAAGTTTCACACAATGCTTGACCAAAAAAGATATTATGCCACCAGTACATCAAAGCGATAACTGTCAGATCAAAGATCAAAAAATCAGCGGCAACAATGTCAGCTATAAAATAGTATGCAACCACGAAGGGGAAACTTCATCAGGTACCGGCACCTTCAGTTACGACAACGATAAAATGACCGGCAGAATGGAAGTTAATACTGGCGACATGAATATTATCACTAGCTATAGCGGTCAATGGATTGGCCCATGCAGGTAGCCGGCATTCAGCTGGCATCTTTTTTACGACCGGCGGCAAGATGAAAAACTTCCTCACCCCAGAAGAGTTGACTAGCGCCCTTATCGATTGGGGCGAAGCAAAAAAACAACGTACAATCCTACAACTGCTTGCCCTCGGTTTTTTAGCCGGGGTGTATATCGGTTTTGCTGCCCACTTATCCACCATGGTAGCTACTGGTGACTTCGCTTGGGTGGGACTGAAAAAATTCTTTGTCGGCGCGGTGTTCAGCCTCGGATTAATGTTGGCAGTTATTCCTGGCTCGGAACTATGGACAGGCAACACCCTGATGACATCAACACTGCTGACCGGCAGAATATCCTTCCTGCAAATGATGCGCAATTGGCTGTGGGTCTATCTAGGCAATCTAGCCGGCGCTGTTTTTCTCGCCTGGATGGTAGTTGGTCAAACGGGTATTATGGATAGCGCCTTTGGTGGCACTGCACTGCAGATTGCCACGGCAAAAGTTTCAGCTGGCAGCGTTAACCTTACCCACAACAATGCATATTTTTTTCGCGCAGTCTGCTGCAACTGGCTGGTGTGTCTAGCTATCCTGCAAGCCATGTCAGCACAGGAGATAGCTGGCAAGATCTTGGCCATTTTTTTTCCCATAATGGCTTTCGTTGCCTCAGGCTTTGAGCATGCAATTGCCAATATGTACTTTATCCCTGCGGGCATTTTTGCCAAGGTTCTGCCAGGAGCACGCAGTGCCTCCGGTCTTGATGCGCAGGTGCTGGACCAGCTAACCTGGAGTACCATGTGGAGCCACAACCTAGTGGCAGTAACTTTGGGCAATTTTGTCGGCGGCGGAATATTTGTCGGCAGCATATATTGGTGGATTTATCTGCGCCAGCCATCACCAAAAAGATAAAAAATATCACAAACAACATTAAAGCTGGACACAGCGCAACCAGAATGTTATTTTTATAAATCTTGGTGTCCTTCGGTCGACACCTTTTCAGTGTCCTAGGTTGTTTCTGTAGTTTTTTACCCGTCTCCCCCTGACACCCCTAAAAAAAATGTTTTCAGCCCTAGACCGTTCCTGACAAATATTCAGGACTGGCTGGACTCAAGTATGGAGCTTTATTTTTCATGTCGTTTAACAAACTCGGCCTTATGGTCGAACTGTGTCAAGCTGTATCCGAACAGGGCTATGCCCACCCCACACCAATTCAAGCTAAAGCAATCCCAGTTGTCCTCAAAGGCAATGACGTACTTGCTGGAGCCCAAACCGGCACTGGAAAAACAGCCGGTTTTACCTTGCCATTGTTGCAACTTTTAAGTGCTGCCCCACCAGCGGAAAATAAACGCCCAATACGCGCGTTGGTACTGACCCCGACCCGCGAACTAGCTGCTCAAATTGGCGAAAGTATCACCACCTATGGCAAACACTTGCCATTGCGCTCCAGCGTAATTTTCGGTGGGGTAAAAATAAATCCCCAGATTGCCACCTTACGCCGTGGTATAGATATTCTAGTGGCTACTCCGGGTCGTTTATTAGACCACGTCAGCCAAAAAACACTCAACTTGTCCCAAGTAGAAATTTTAGTTTTGGACGAAGCTGATCGCATGCTGGATATGGGTTTTTTCCGTGACATCAGCAAAATATTAGCCCTGCTCCCCAAGCAGCGCCAGAACCTGCTCTTTTCTGCTACTTTTTCTAATGAAATTAAAAGCTTAGCTGATAAGTTACTCAACAGTCCTACGCTCATTGAAGTAGCACCGCGTAACACTGCCGCTGAGTCGGTCGAACAAGCAGTATACAATGTCGACAAAAAACGCAAACGCGAATTGCTCTCTTTTCTTATCGGCTCAAAAAACTGGAAGCAGGTGCTGGTTTTTACCCGTACCAAGCATGGAGCAAATCGCCTCGCTCAACAACTTGAGCAGGACGGCCTGCGTGCAGCAGCAATTCACGGCAATAAGAGCCAGGGCGCGCGCACCAAAGCACTGGCCGATTTCAAGCAGGGAACAGTGCGGGTTTTAGTTGCAACCGACATAGCGGCGCGCGGTCTCGACATTGACCACCTTCCCCATGTAGTAAACTATGAATTGCCCAATGTGCCTGAAGATTACGTCCATCGCATCGGTCGGACTGGTCGTGCGGGCAACAACGGAGAAGCAATTTCACTGGTATGCTGCGACGAGCACAAACTGTTACGCGACGTTGAACTAGTACTGAAGCACAAAATAACTACCGTTCATTTGCCGGGCTTTGAGCCTGATCCGAGCATAGCGCCCGAACCGATTAAAAACGGCAGAAACAACCCGGGTGGAGCTGGTGCAAAAAACAGTCGACGCCCAAGTAGCAAACCACGAGCGCAGCATGCACCGCAAAGAGGCAAACAGCAGCGCCAGCGTCCACGCTCAACCAGTAATTAAAACCTATCCAATAGTCCCATTCGGGCTTCAGTACAAAACTGTGCTGAAGCCCGCCCCCCCCCATCAGCTATAAGATGCCCAAGAGCGCCAACTAGATATTCCATTGACTGCTGGTCTCAAGAAAAATCATAATCAAGACTAATCTTCCGCTATCGCCACAAAGGTCGTCACTCTCGCGCAGGCGGGAGTCTAGAAATCTATGCAAAATCTCTGGATACCCGCTTTCGCGAGGATGACGAATACGGGGAACAGAACCAGAGCGGAAGATTAGTGCTACTCAGGAGAAAAAGTAAGTATGGTGGTCGTACAACGTTTAAGTTTTCCAAAAACGGGGCGGCACCTTACCTGTTAAACAAAAAATCCTCTTAATTCAAGGAGCGAGCAATATCGGCAAAAAAAGATATAAAGCGCAAGACCCTACATAGGATCTTCCGTTTTGTTTCCCACCACCTTAATCCACAATAAAACCATTTCTCGATCATTGCCAAATCTCCCACAAGAGCTACAATGTGGACTACATCCAATACCCACCATCAGCAAATTCAACGCTAGCAACATGGAGAACTTTATGCCAATTTTTGAGTATCGTTGCCGCAACTGTGGCAAAGTAACAGAAAAGATTATCCGTGAAAACCAGCAGGAGATAACGTGCCCATTTTGTGGACAAACAGCTGAACGTATTATCTCCCTGTGTTCCGACGGCAGCAAACCCAGTAGTTTAACGCCAAGCAACAGTAGCCACACAACGGGCTATGGCTGAGGTTAGCAACGAGGCAGAGTTTCTGTTTTTTAAATCGCGGCAAGGTAAACATAATCACAGATGATCCCCACAATAAAAAAGCTCTTGCAATTAATACCATTTTGGTTATAATTGCGCGCGTATTTATTGTCCTTCATCAACCCTTTAAGGAGGTATGTAATGAAAAAATTGGTCCTGTTTTGCGTAACCTTAATCGCCATCACTTCACTGGCCAGCGCTTCTGACAGCGAATTGCGTTCAATCAGCAAAAGCATGTTTAAACCAATCCCAACAAGCGCTCCAACACTGCAAGACAATCTGGCTTCTGCAGATAAATTACTTTTGGGGCATATGCTGTATTTTGAGCCCCGCTTATCTGCTTCTCAATTGATCAGTTGCCAAACCTGTCACAATGTTGGGCTAGCTGGTGGTGATCTCCAGGAAACCTCTACCGGCCACGGCTGGCAAAAAGGTCCACGCAACGCTCCAACTAGCTACAATGCCGTATTCAACAGTGCCCAATTCTGGGATGGGCGCGCCGAAGACTTGGCCGAGCAATCCAAGGGGCCAGTACAGGCTTCTGTGGAAATGAACAATACGCCAGCTGCGGTAGTCACAACACTGAAATCTATGCCAATTTACGTGGATCTTTTCACCAAAGCCTTTCCAGGACAAAAAGATCCAGTTACCTTTGACAACATGGCCGATGCTATTGAGATTTTCGAGGCCACGTTGATCACCCCGCATGATGGGCTGGATCGTTTCATGGCTGGCGATGATAAAGGATTAACTGCGCAACAAAAAGAAGGCTTGCTGCTATTCGTCGACAACGGTTGTGCCGATTGCCACGATGGCATAAATCTCGGTGGTAGCGACTATTTTCCTTTTGGTGTAGCAGAAAAACCAAATGCTGAATTACTACCGCCTGGTGACCTCGGTCGCTTTACAGTAACAAACACCAGTGATGATAAATATGTATTCCGCTCCCCTCCACTACGTAATGTCGCCCTTACCGGACCATATTTCCACACCGGCAAAGTGTGGACACTGAAAAATGCTGTAGCGGTAATGAGCAATTCCCAACTGGGCATGGAGATGAGCGCAGATGAGATAGCAAATATAACCAGCTTTTTAGAGGCATTAACTGGCGACCAACCACAGGTTATGCATCCACTACTCCCTCCAAGTACAGAAAAAACACCTCAACCTGTACTCACCACCAAACTGAGTGCAAGTCACTAATAGTAAAAAAGCCAAGCCAGCGCAATCAATGCGCTGGCTTGGCTAATACAACCTCTTGGCATAAGCCACAGCCAAAATCAATTCTAATCAATAGCAAGCGTTTCCACTATGCAACTTTAGCTCTCGCTTATTTCCCCCTGCTGCCCCGTGGAGGCAAGCACACTGCTCCAAAACCAGCCAGCAGTATCAAGCTTCTTGCGCTGGCGCGTTGCCAGTTCAATAGGGACATGGGTAAATTGATTATTCCACGAGCCCATTACCATGTTGGTACGCCCACTAACACCTGCGTGCACCGCATTATGCCCTAGGAGTAAGCAAAACGCTGAATCGCAAGCATTGGCAGCCTGACTGCGAATGATATAGCTCGGATCAATATATTTGAGGGTAATCTCAGTGTCCCGTTTGGCAAAATGTCCCTTGATAGCATCACGCATCCAAGTGCCGATATCCACCAACTTAGCGTTGCCAGAGCTATCATGTTTACCAGATACCGGCATCAAATCCTGACCAGCACCCTCCGCGACTACAATAACAGCATGACCACGGCGTGCCAAACGCTCTTCTACTTGGCGCAAGAATAGCTGTGGGTCTATGGCTACTTCAGGTACCAGACAAAAGTTAACCTGCCCACTAACCAGCGTTGCATGAGCAGCAATAAAACCAGAATCTCTACCCATCAACTTTACCAGCCCGATTCCGTTTAAGGCTCCAGTTGCCTCGGCATGAGCAGCATCAATAGCCCGCTGCGCTTCAGATACGGCTGTTTCAAAACCGAAGGTCTTGTTAACGAAGCAGATATCATTATCAATGGTTTTGGGAATGGCAATCACGCTCAACGCTATCCCCCGCCGCCGTGCTTCAGCAGCAATAGCTCCAACCCCTTTCAAGGTACCATCGCCACCTATGGCAAATAAAATACCTATCCCGAGCTCCTGCAGGTAATCAACCATCTCTGCCGGATCTTCCGGCCCCCGAGACGAAGCCAGCACTGTCCCGCCCAGCTCACCAATATTATTTACCGCTTCCGGAGTTAATGTGATTGGCGCATGACCGTGGCGCTTCACCAACCCCTTAAATCCATAACGAAATCCAAGAATACGCCGCACCCCATAGTGGTGATAAAGGCTCATAACCACGGCACGGATAACATTGTTAATCCCGGGGCACAGACCGCCACAGCTGACCACGCCGCACGCCAGCGCATGACGGTCAAAATAAATCTGCTGGCGCGGTCCGGCCAGCTCCATGCTCGGCGGCTCAACCCCGGCTGCAACAAATGGTCGAACTTCTTCGGCGCGGGAATGGTACAGCAAACGCTCGTCATCGGCAGTAAAACGCACCCCGCGCATCGGCGACAAGAAGCTACAACAGCCGAGGTGCTCAATATTAAAATCCAATTCCTGATCCTGCATTGTAGTTCTCCAAGTAGTAATGCCACGCAACTAAAATGTCACAAGGTTAAAAATAGCACTATTTACCACTGAATTATAATAGATTTACGCAATAAGGTTTTCTCTGCACAATAGTTGAAAACCACAACGACAAGCTGTAGCATACAGCTGGCGATACTCCTCCAATAGAAAGTGCTATTGATGAAATTTTTCCTAGCTATCATTTTAACCATGACCTTTGTTGTAATGTCCTCAACCGTGTCAGTAATGGTCTGGGGAGAAAAACCCACGATCAGCGGCTGAAATACGCTGGTAATATTGACGCTAAATTTAAATGCCTAATCATGCTATATTTAACAAATAATTTCGTTATTTCACCAGCATAGAATGTTTGAGCTGATACCATTAGGACATCCATCCTTTTTAAATATGCTATTGACATTTGCTACGCTAAGCAGCCTAGTTTTAAAGGTAAAAACAACCACATAAGACTGTCCCATCTGCGGACTTCCGCAGTCGTGAGCTACCTGATATGTGGCGGCATCTTAACTGACAAAATTTCCAATACTTCGTGCACGTGTCACCGTGAGTGGATCACTAGGACAACGTTTAAGGAAAGAATTTAATGACACCACAAAAAAGCGGGCTATACATTGTTCTGTTAAGTATTCATGGACTGATTCGCGGCAACAATCTTGAGTTGGGACGTGATTCAGACACGGGTGGACAAACACTCTATGTTGTAGAGCTGGCTCAGACCCTTGCCCAACTGCCTGGGGTGCGCAAGGTTGATTTGGTTACGCAACGGGTAGTGGATAAAAACATCTCTTCCGACTACGCCAATGCGATTGAAACTCTTACCGCCAAGCTGCGGATTGTGCGGATAGATACCGGTACGGAGGGATACCTCGCCAAGGAACACTTGTGGGATCATCTCGATATTTTCACCGATAATCTGGCCGGATTTTTTCGGGACAACAATGCGTTTCCCGACATTATCCACAGCCATTATGCCGATGCTGGTTACGTAGGATCGCATTTGGCAAATCTGCTGGGAATTCCGCTAATCCACACCGGCCACTCCTTGGGGCGCGTTAAACGGAGCCGCCTATTAGCCACCGGTCTAACGACTCAAGAGATTGAAACCCGCTTCAACATGAGCCGCAGGATTGAAGCAGAGGAACAAACCCTGGCAACGGCAGAGCGGGTTATCACCAGCACCCATCAAGAGATTGAAGAACAGTACGAACTTTATGATCATTATCAACCAGATCAGATGCGTGTTGTCCCGCCGGGGACGGATCTAAACCAATTTATTCCACCCCAGGGAAACGAACTGGACAGTCCCCTTTTTAAGCAATTGACCTGCCACCTGCAAACACCAGACAAACCAATTATCCTAGCTCTGTCACGCCCTGATCAACGAAAAAACATTCGGACACTGATCGAGGCTTTTGGACAATCTACGCAGCTCCAAGAGTTGGCTAATCTGCTGATCATCGCTGGCAACCGCGATGATATTGATGAGCTGGAAGAGGGAGCGCAAGAGGTCTTTCACGAGCTGCTGGTCGCTATTGACCGCTATGATCTTTACGGTAAAGTCACTTTACCGAAACACCATCAACGCGATCAGGTCTCAATGATTTACCGAATTGCAGCAGCATCCGGTGGCATATTTGTCAACCCGGCGCTTACCGAACCTTTTGGTCTGACACTGCTTGAAGCCGCAGCCTGTGGTCTGCCAATTATTGCCACTGAAGATGGCGGTCCGCAAGACATAATCCGCAACTGCAAGAACGGATTTTTGATCGATCCGTTGGAACCTGATACAATAAGTAACGCTCTGATGAAACTCCTCGGTGATCAGGTGCTGTGGCAAAAATATTCTAAACAGGGACTGACCGGAGTAAAAGAACATTATTCCTGGGACGCCCATGCCAAGAGCTATCTCAAAATCGTCAAACCGATCGCCGCACGCTCGGAACAGTTATTACGCCAACCGGTGAAACTGCGTACCGGCTTGTATCGTGATCGGGCGATTGTCAGTGATATTGACCAGAATTTAATCGGCGACGATACTTCGCTCAAACAATTGACGCAACTGCTGCGCCAGCAACGTAAAAACAGCTACTTTATTATCGCCACCGGTCGGCGTCTAGATTCCGCATTAAAGCTGATGAAAAAACACAAAATTCCGCAACCGGATGTGCTGATCACCAGTAGCGGGACAGAGATCTACCATGCCCCAAAACTGACGGCAGATGCTGCCTGGGCACGGCATATCGATTATCAATGGGCGCGGCACAAGGTAAAGCCACTACTGATGAATTATCCCGGTCTGAAAATTCAGCCCAATATCGAACAAAGCCGTTACAAACTGAGTTATTACATTGACCCCAAGCAAGCGGATATTGAAGAGATCAAACAACTGCTGCACCGGGAAGAGTTGGCCGTTATCGTCCAGGCAGCATTTGGTCAGTATCTCGATATCTTGCCACTACGCGCTTCCAAAGGGATGGCCTTACGCTATGTTGTCGGTCAGCTAAACATTCCGCTGAAAAATATTTTTGTCGCTGGCGGATCAGGGGCAGATGAAGACATGATGCGGGGCAACACCCTGGCAGCGGTGGTGGCTAACCGTCATGGTGAAGAGCTATCGCAATTGGATGAGATTGAACGCATCTATTTTCCCCAGGCAGCGAACGCCGCCGGGATTCTTGAAGCCCTCGATTTCTACGATTTCTTCGGTCACTGTTGCGATCCAAATGACGTCTAACACACAGACACCGGTGAATAAACTGCTGTTGTGTACCGATATGGACCGCACGGTTATCCCCAATGGTCGCCAGCCAGAACACCCAGACGCCCGCGAACGCTTTCGGCAGCTGTGCGCATTAGAGGAAGTGCGTCTGGTCTATGTGACTGGTCGCCACCAGCAGTTGGTTCAACAAGCGATTGCGCACTATCATCTACCGCAACCCGACTATGCTATTACCGATGTCGGCACAAAAATCTATCATCTAATTCAGGGTAAATGGCGCGAGATGCTCCCCTGGCAGCAACATATTGCCCGTGACTGGCATGGGAAAACTCATGATCAATTGCAGCAGGCACTGCAGTTTTGCCCAGAGCTGGTATTGCAGGAGAGCAGCAAGCAAAACGACTTTAAGCTGAGCTACTACCTACCTCTGAGCGCAGATCTCGAAAAGATCCTCACTGTAGTCGAAAAACAATTGACGCAGCTGGGCGTTGATGCCAGCTTGATCTGGAGCATTGACGAGCCAGAACAGATCGGCTTGCTAGACATTTTACCGCGCAAGGCAACCAAGCTGCACGCAATAGAATTTTTACACAACCTCTTGGGATATGAACACCACGAAGTACTGTTTGCTGGTGACAGCGGCAACGATATGCCGGTACTGACTAGCCCAATCCAGTCGGTACTGGTGGCTAATGCCGAACCGGAGATCAAGCAACAAGCGCAGCACCTAGCCCAGCACAACGGTTGTACGCAAGCACTCTATCTGGCCCGGGACAACTTTCCCATGGGGGGCAATTACGCTGCCGGTGTGGTGCAGGGCGTTGTTTTTTTCGCGCCGCAAATAGGCGCAAAGCTGGAATTATCATGAAGAACCAAACAGAACTCTACATTTTTGGCGAGGTGTTGTTCGATTGTTTCCCTACTGGTGAGCAAGTGCTCGGCGGCGCGCCGTTTAATGTCGCCTGGCACCTTCAGGCGTTAGGGGATCAACCCCGTTTTATTTCCCGCATCGGAGACGATCCACGCGGCGATACCATTATGCAGGCGATGCAGCAATGGGGCTTGAGCACAACGCAACTTCAGGTTGATGCGCACCACCCGACCGGACGGGTTGATGTGACTATCGCCAACAATGAGCCAAGCTACGACATTGTTGTGGATAGTGCCTACGATTTCATAACGCCCCAACCACTTCAAGATCCGCAGCGTGGCGGAATACTCTATCATGGCACCTTGGGTCTGCGTAACGCCCAGTCCCGGAGTACATTGCACGAGATCATCCGTGAATCTGATCTAAAAGTTTTTCTCGATATCAACTTGCGCCCGCCGTGGTGGCAGCGCAACGAAGTTTTCGCTTGGCTGAAAAATGCCCATTGGGCAAAAATGAATCAGCATGAGCTACGTCTGCTGGGGTATCATGGCCGTGACATTCGCCACCACATGGCGCAATTGCAAACGACCTGCGAACTGGAACAGTTGATCGTCACCCGCGGCGAGCAGGGGACGCTGATTCGTACTGCCGCCGGTGAATTTCATGCGCTGGTGCCGAAGAAAGCCCAGCGCCTAGTTGATACCGTCGGTGCTGGAGATGCTTTCAGCGCCGTCTATATCCACGGTGTGCGTGCCGGTTGGTCCATTATGAAGACCCTTCACCACGCGCAAGAGTTCGCTAGTAAAATCATCGGTCTCCGGGGTGCAACAACATCCGATTTGACTTTCTATCAGGAGTTTATTGCTTCTCTATCTTGAGAAGTACAATCTAAACAACCAATCCAGTAAGGCGGCTTATGTACGAGCAGGTTTCCCATACCCTTTTAAATGATATTCTCAACCGTATTAAACCGGAGATTTCACAGCAGGATCTGCGTCATTTTTACACCCGCCTAGGAGCGAACTTTTATGGCATTCACTCCCTCTTTGAACGCCTATATGGCAATCGTGACGATTTTGCTCACCAGGCCCAGCAGCTGGTCGAAACCATGGCGCAGCAATATATTAAACGGCCAGAAAAACTGCGCCAGCTCGATTTGGCCCGGGAGAAGGATTACAACTGGTTTCTCAGTCAGAAACTAGTCGGGATGGCTCTGTATTGCAAGGGCTTTGCTGGCACCCTGCAGGGTTTGCAGGAGCGGCTACACTATTTTCAAGAATTGGGCATCAATCTAGTTCATGTGATGCCGATCATGCGCTGCCCGGAAGGGAGCAGCGATGGTGGCTATGCCGTGAGCGATTTTCGGGAAATTAATCCGGAAGTCGGCACGTTGGAAGATGTGCAAAACTTGGCCGCAGAGATGAAAAAGCGTGACATCCTGCTGGTGCTCGATGTCGTGGTTAACCACACCTCAAACAAACATTACTGGGCGACCCGAGCCAAGGCTGGGGTAAAGAAGTATCAGGATTATTACTACAGCTTCGAAACGCGCAATATCCCGGACATGTTCGAGCAGAGCATGCCGGAAATCTTCCCGGAAACCGCACCCGGTAATTTTACTTGGGACGAGGAGATGGGGAGATGGGTAATGACTGTTTTTAACGATTATCAGTGGGATCTCAACTACAGCAACCCGGCGGTTTTCATTGATATGCTCAATGTCGTCCTGTTCTGGGCTAACCAGGGGGCCGATATCCTGCGGCTGGACGCGGTAGCCTTTCTATGGAAAAAAATCGGCAGCACTTGCCAAAATGAGCGTGAAGCGCATTTGCTGTTACAACTGATGAAAGACTGCGGGCAGGTCACTGCCCCGGGGGTTGTTTTTATTGCCGAAGCAATTGTTGCACCAGTGGAGATGGTTAAATATTTTGGCGAAGATGCGGTCATCGCCAAGGAGTGTGAGATTGCCTACAACGCAACTTATATGGCGCTGCTCTGGGATGCGGTCGCGACAAAAAATGCCCGTTTGCTAAATCAGGGGATAAAAAACCTGCCGGTCAAACTGGAGCGTGCCACATGGTTGAATTACATTCGTTCTCACGATGATATCGGTTTGGGCTTTGATGATAGAGATATTCTGCTCTGCGACTATGAACCGGCCCGCCATCGCAAGTTTCTGATCGACTATTTTACCGGCAAGTATGAAGATTCACACGCGCGCGGACTACCCTTCGGTCAGAACAATAAAACGGGTGATGCGCGTATTTCCGGTTCTCTCGCCTCGCTGGTCGGACTAGAGTACGCTCTGGAAACCGGCGATAACAAAGCAATTGGTGATGCAATCAAGCTAATCTTGCTACTCCACAGCATGATCATGTCCTTTGGCGGTCTACCACTGCTCTACTATGGTGATGAGATTGGCACCCTGAACAACGATTCTTACCGCGACGATCCCTATAAAAAAGGGGATACTCGCTGGGTTCATCGACCTTCCATCGATTGGGATAAAGCCAGCCGCAGGAACACCCCCGGAACCGTTGAGTATGAAATTTTCAGCGCCCTGAAACGGATGATTGCAGTACGGAAAGAAATTGGCGTTTTCGCCGATTTCAACAATCGTGAATTGATAGAAGTTGAGAATCCACACCTGTTTGTGTTTGGTCGCTACGATCTGCAAAAATCACAAGCAAAGGTCCTAGTTGTCGCTAATTTCAGCAACCAACCACAGCATCTGAATCTTGAAGAGCTGGGAAGTTGGGGGGCAAATAAGCGACCGCTGGTCGATATCTATCGCGGAGAAAGCCCCGATCTTTTCAAAAGCAGTCTCGTGATTCCCGCCTTTGAATTTTACTGGCTGTGCGAAACGGTCTGAACTGCGGTGGTGGAATAGTCAAGGAGTTACATCATGCCGCGCTCATAGCGACGGACGCCACCTTGATAGGTAAATTCAATTTGCCAGTGCACCACTCATGTACGCGGTTGTGCTTGCGTGTTAGAACGGTGAATTGTGCCAAAACTTATGCTATCACAGTAGATAGTTAGCTATAGCAGCCTCCGTTTGGAAGAGGTGTGCTACAAGCCGTCCTGTGTAGTCAACAACATATTTTGTATCGTATCAGCCAGAGAGGAAATAGATCATGAACGCTATAAAAATTACTGATGGAATCCATTGCCTGCCCGTTAATTTAGAAAGTTATCAATTATTTGAGGGGATGTGGCCGATGCCGCATGGCATCTCGATCAATGCCTATGTGGTTGAGGGCGATAAAACAGCCCTTATCGACCTGATTGAGGATACCCAGGATAAACCGGCAGATTTCCAGGACGAGCTGCACTCCATCCATTTGGATGAGCGCACGATCGATTATCTGGTTATTAACCACATGGAGCCGGATCATACCAGTTGGCTACCGCAGCTGATTGAGAAAAACCCCAACATACAGATCTATTTGACCAAGAAGGCAGCGGGAATATTAAAGTCTTTTTTTGCTATTGAGAAAAACCTGCATCTGGTTAGTACCGGCGATAGCCTTGATTTAGGTCAGGGCAAGGTGCTGCACTTTTACGAAACGCCGAATATCCATTGGCCGGAAACAATGATGACCTACGAAGAGAGCAGTGGCGTGCTATTTTCCTGTGATGCTTTTGGCTCCTATGGCACGCTGGATGGTGTCTATTTTGATGATCAGCTGTCGGCGGAGCAACAGGTATTTTTCCACAACGAGGCTTTGCGCTACTACACCAACATAGTTTCCAGTTTTTCCACCTTTGTGACCAAGGGCATTGATAAGCTCAGTGGTCTGGACATCAAGGTAATTGCCCCCTCGCACGGAATTATCTGGCGAGAAAATCCCCAGGCGATTATTGATTCCTACACCCACTTTGCCCGCTACATGAACGGTCCGGCAGAGCCGGAGATCACCTTGATATGGTCGAGTATGTACGGCAATACCGCCAAGGTGGTGGATAGCATTATCGAAGGTGTGCGTTCCACAGGGATGACGTTGCATGTGCATCGCGTACCGGATGATCACGTGGGGATGATTCTAGCCTCGGCGTGGCGATCGTCGGGCATTATTCTAGGAATGCCGACCTACGAATACGAGATGTTCCCCCCTATGGCCTGGGTGCTGGATATGTTCCGGCGCAAAAAGGTGTGGAATAAAAAAGTGCTGCGCTTTGGTTCCGCCGGTTGGTCAGGTGGTGCACAGCGCGAGTTGGAGCGGCTAACAGAAAAACTCAAGTGGGAATTTATAGAGCCTATCGAATGGTTTGGTGCGCCGGGTGCTGAGGAAAAAGCGCGGGCAGTGAGCCAAAGCCAGGCGTTAGCACAACTGGTGCGGGACTATTGTGGTAAATAGCGTCCCCTTATTTCTTTTTGTGGTGAGGTGGCTGGAAGAGTAGTTATCAAAATGAGAACTTTTTTATTGTCGCAGCAATCGTCAATTTATGCCGGTGTTAGCCCTTTAAACCGCTTTTTCCCCATTTGAGAAACACAATAACAAAGCCGATTCGGCTACCTCCCCGAATCGGCTTTTGTCGTCTGGACAATAATTATTGGGCAGTGACATAACTTTTCATCAGCGTCCATAGTGCCTACGCAAATATAAAAATACCTAAGTAGAACAGATCTTCCGCTCTGGTTCTGTTTCCCGTATTCGTCATCCTCGCGAATGCGGGGATCCAGAGGTTTTGCATAGCTTTCTAGACTCCCGCCTGCGCGAGAGTGACAACCTTTGTGACGATAGCGGAAGATTAGTATTAATCAGGTAAAAACATCAATGCCCCCATTGAATCCAAGTCCACCATAAACTACATCAATCTTATACCTTCAGAAATAATTGAGTCATCACGGTATCTGATAAAAAACACCACGACGTTGTTCCTCAGATTTAATTTTTCCTCCCACCGCCAGCACAGCAAGATATTTATTCACTTCATTGACATGCAATCCCAACATGCGGCACAAATCGTCGAGAGTGCAAGGTCTTCTGGCAATAGTCTCCAGAATTGCGCTTTCAATGTCCGTCCGGTACGCAGCCAAGCCGCTCCTTTTGGCAGCTGATGCAATGATTTCTACCTTGCCCGCAAATCCAGTAGCAAACACCTCAGCAATTTGCTGAAGCTGCTCCGTAGTAGCGCTACACAGATTCGGTTCCGTTCCCGGACGATCAAGGGTATTTATCTGAACAGATTCGGGACAAATTTGTCGAATGATCTCGGCCAGTGCCGTTATCTCGTCCTTTGAGTCATTGCACCCCGGCAGAATAAATACTTCTAGCCATATTCTCCCTGTAAATTCCTGACTAAAATCAATCAGACCCTGCACATAAGCGACAAAATCAAGCTCAGCAGCTGGACGATTAATACGAGTAAAGGCCG
This sequence comes from uncultured Desulfuromonas sp., assembly GCA_964536375.1. GTDB lineage: Bacteria > Desulfobacterota > Desulfuromonadia > Desulfuromonadales > Desulfuromonadaceae > Desulfuromonas. The sequence goes on from CAZHXF010000027.1 coordinate 37,126, forward strand.
TTATGGTTCCCGCATCCAGTGACGGCAACACAATATCCGCTCGGCTTATTTCTCGTCTGACTTCAGGGTCGTATAGCAGGGAACCGTTGGTCAATACCGCCAGAGAAAGATCAGGGCGAAGCTCCTTAATAAAATCAATGACTGCACCGATGCAGCTGTTCAAGGTCGGCTCACCGGAACCAGAGAAGGTAATGTAATCAGGGTCAGGATGATTGGAAAGGTAATGACTCAATTCGCGTACGATATCTTCATAGCGAACATATTCCTTACGCTCAAGAGTCAAACTGGTTGTTTTGCCAACTTCGCAATAGACACAATCATAAGAGCAAACTTTTTTTGGTACCAAGTCCACTCCCAACGACATGCCCAGACGCCTTGAAGGGACAGGACCAAATAAATGCCGATACATAAGCTTATTTCCTTTTTTAACAAGTTGTAAAATTAACAGATAGACCAATTATTAATCGTTATCAAATCTGATCCCCCTGCTTCCAAGCGTACCACTGCGCTGCAAAAAAACAAAGGACTCAACGACTACGCGGCTAAGAAGCGGCTAAGGGTCAAGTCTACCTGTGACTTTAGTAATTTCGTTATCTGCCCCAGCACCGCCAAGCAGTTTTTTATCCTTGCCAAACAAGTTGTTTTTTTCGCTGATGCCGTCCGGGAGTTTTACTGCGTCGTAAAGCCTGCAAATAGAGAGCATCCTCCGCATACGTAGTGGGATAAATTGATGGAACCGGCTGCGGTATCAGCATGTCATCAACGTTAACAAAAGTGAACAGACATGAGTTCGATAGTGACGTACTAGTACGATCTCGGCTTATGCGGCGGATGTTAGCCTCGACCGAGATAGAGGTTTTCCCCGTATAAACAACGCGACAGGTATAATGAAGTTTATCGCCGAGGTTCACGGGGCTGAAAAAGTTAACGCGGTTTACCGCAACTATAACCGGCCGATTCGGAGCAACCAAATCGGCACAAATGGAAGCGAGTTCGTAAGCGCGCCGCATCAAATAACCACCAAAGATCGTGGTCGGCACATTCTCTTTCTCCGGATACATCCGCTCCCAGGAATCCGCAACCAGACTTCCGGCTAGCAATCCGTTGAAATCAGGTTGCTCCTGAGCATGGTGTAAGCGGTTGAGCAGGTCATATTCCTCGCGGGTAGGTGGCTCTTGAGCAGCATCCTGCTGTGTGCGATAAACCTTACGACTGGTAATCGCGTTGTCAAAGTGCTTCTGTTCCAATTCGTCGATATATTCCAAGGGCGGAATTTTGAGACTCGTTGATTGCTCACCAACACCCAACCGGGCAACCATGGTAAAAAAACACGAGGCAATATAAAGACCGGCTTCCCCAGATTTGTCACTAGGGTGCTCCACTCGGATACCTACCTCCATCGAGGTGTTGCCAACATGATTGATACGAGCATGCAACAAGAAGTCACGGGTCACATCGGCCGCGTTCATAATCACTATTTCGTCAATCGCGGCAGTAACAACCCGTGCTTCGGGATGGAATTGACGCACGTAATTAAGCGCGGTATCTTCCGCAACTTTGTCAAGAACCTCAAGTAAGCAACCGAAGCGCACATTACCGACGAGCGGTTCATTGACCACCATAAAACTGCGGCGCAGTTCAAGGTCGCTGCTTAAAGATAAAGTCCGGTGAAATGCGGTGTTTCTTGGTCGTGTCATAGGACCCCTTATTGGTGGATTTGTTTTTAACATCAGCAACCTTCCAACTGAAACAGAGCGCAATTTAGCAACAATGTTTTTCCTCTATCAGGAAACAGTTACGCTAGTCGCACTAGGCACCAATTTTGCTATTGTTTAGTGAAACGGTTAATACTACCCCAAAAAGCTTCATTGAGGGGGATTCCCCCCGATTTACACCAACTCTCACCGCAGCTTAACGGGACATTAGGAATTCATCCGGTAAAAAACTTGGCTCTTTAACATGCAAAAAACTCTACTCAATAAAACAACAAGGAGAATGTAACATGATCGTAAAAAAAATCCTGCTGATTATAGCACTGGTAGGCCTCGCATCAACAACATGGGCGAGCAACCATCAGCCAGAAAAACAAAGTAAAGCGCACCATGAAGCCACAGCAGCTCCAAGCAGTAAACCCACCCCAGAACAAACAATAAAAATGTTACAACAGGGCAACAACCGCTTTGTCACCGGAGAAACCATTCACCCCCACGCCAACTCAGCGCGCATTATTCAAGCTGGGCGCGAAAATCAAGGCGATCATGCTTATGCGACTGTGATCACCTGCTCTGATTCGCGTGTGCCTGTGGAACTGATTTTTGATGCTGGGATTATGGACATCTTCGTCATTCGCGTTGCGGGCAACGTCATTGATGTTGATGAAGCGGGCTCTATTGAATACGGTCTGGCCCATGTTAACACCCCTGTTCTCGTTGTTCTTGGTCACACCCAGTGCGGAGCAGTCACCGCGGTAGCACAAGAGCTTACTGGGCACGGACACCCACTTGAGCGCAATATTCCTGCACTGGTAGACAACATAGCACCAGCTGTTAAAAAAGTGATGGCTCAACACCCAGGAGCAACCCTGCGTGACACCATTCGCTTTAGTATTGAGGAGAACATCTGGCAAGGGATCGACGATCTGTTTATGACCAGCCCAGCGACCCGTGATCTGGTGAATTCTGGCAAAGTGAAAGTTGTTGGCGCCATGTATAACGTTGGCACCGGCAAAGTGAAATGGTTACCAGAACAGAAAACTATTGAGATTCTACACGCCGTTGAACAAAATCCACAACGGGCAATGGAAGCGATGGCGAACTAAGTGGCGATTAAGGCTAAAACTGAAAGCTCTATCTGGATAGCATAACGCAATTTTTTTGGTCGTGGGGTCTGGCAAGATTAGATGTGTCAGGCTCTGCGACACATTCATACTAATTGTACCAATCTGTTTATTGTTCGGTTTACCCAAGAAGGTTAACTTAAGTGAAC
>CAZHXF010000028.1:0-38652 GCA_964536375.1 uncultured Desulfuromonas sp.
TAGCTGAATGTAAAGCATCACAAAAACGTCACATATATGTCACAGCGTAAACATGCAGCCCCTAAACGACAACAGCCGATTCGCTAAGTAAGCGAATCGGCTGTTGAAATATTGGTTGCGGGGGAAGGATTTGAACCTCCGACCTTCGGGTTATGAGCCCGACGAGCTACCAAACTGCTCCACCCCGCGTCATGTGTTGGTTAGTGCTTTTCTAAAGCCCGCTATGTGTACCAAATACCCCATGGTACTGTCAAGACCTTATATATTATTTATGGCGTATCGACAAAGCTTTTCAGTCGCTTAGCACGACTGGGGTGACGTAATTTGCGCAATGCTTTGGCTTCTATTTGGCGAATACGCTCACGGGTGACGCTGAAATCCTGACCAACCTCTTCGAGGGTGTGGTCTGATTTCTCCCCGATGCCGAAACGCATGCGTAACACTTTTTCTTCGCGTTCGCTCAGGGTTGATAAAACCTCGGCGGTTTGGTCGGAGAGATTGCTCTTGATAACCGCTTCCAGTGGAGATACCGCCCCTTTGTCCTCGATAAAGTCACCGAGAGAAGAATCTTCCTCCTCGCCGATGGGTGTTTCTAGGCTGATTGGTTCTTTGGCTATTTTAAGCACGCGACGGACTTTTTCCAGCGGTAGATCCATCCGTTCAGCGATCTCCTCGGGTATCGGTTCGCGCCCGAGCTCCTGTACTAACTGCCGGCTGGTGCGGATAAGTTTATTGATGGTCTCAATCATGTGTACCGGAATGCGGATGGTACGCGCCTGATCGGCAATTGCTCTGGTTATAGCTTGGCGAATCCACCAGGTAGCATAGGTAGAAAATTTGTAGCCGCGCTGATACTCAAATTTATCTACTGCTTTCATCAGGCCAATATTTCCTTCCTGAATCAGGTCGAGAAATTGTAGCCCACGATTGGTATATTTTTTGGCGATTGAAACCACTAGGCGCAAGTTAGCTTCTACCAGCTCGGTTTTGGCCAATTTGGCACGCCATTCACCACGGTGTACCTCTTTGAGTGATTCCAGTAAGGCCTCGGAGGTGTAGCCGGTTTCATCCTCTACTCGTTTAAATTTGCGCTGCGCCCCTTTGAGCCTTTTTTCTACAATTAGCAGCTGCTCGGTACTTTTCCCCAGCTCGGCGGCAACGTTGGCGCACTCTTCGTCACTTTTATGCAAACGGCGCAGATGACTGCGGATTTTTTTGTGTGAACAACCGAGTTCCTGTTCACAGGCTTCGACTTCACTTAACCCTTTTTTTAACTGAATAGCCAGTTCTTTCAGGCGTATAGCAATTTTAGCCAGGGTCTGTTCTTTCAGCCGCATCTGGCGCATTAATCCACAAAGTTCGGTCTTTATATCCTCAATGCGCTCTAGGGCGAGTTTTTTTTCAGTGGCGCTGCCCTCACTGGCAATTTTTTGCTGTTCTTCCAATTCTTCTTTTTGGACGGTTATCTGCGCGATAATATCAAGTATTTTACGGTACTGGCGATCTTCAGCTTCAGCCCCTTCTTCTTCATCGTAGTCTTTGGTGATTTCAGAGATGCCGATGGTGCCTTCACTCAATTCGTTGCCTAGAGATATAATCTCCTCGAGGGCAATAGGGGTGCGCAAAACCACCTGAGTGATGAGACCTTCACCTTCCTCAATGCGCTTGGCGATTTCAACTTCGCCTTCGCGGGTCAACAGCGAGACTTGACCCATTTCGCGCAGGTACATGCGCACCGGATCACTGGTACGACCTATTACCCCAGCTTCAAAGCTGGGATTGTCCTCTTTATTGGTTTTATGGTTCTTGTCGGTGGTCTCGTTAGTATCGTCGTCTTTTGTATCATCGTCGATAATTTCGATGTCGAGATCACCGAACATACTCATCACTTCTTCTAGTTGTTGAGGTGAAACCATATCTTCAGGAATCGCATCATTCACCTCCTCATAGGTCAGAAACCCTTTTTCTTTGCCTGTCTCAATGAGTAGCTGAAATTCTTCCTCTTTTGTCTTTTTCGCCATAAATGTTGGTCTCCTGTCAACTGCTGAGTCATTCGTCGTTGCTAGATGTAGCTAATTGTTGCGGTTTTTCAGTTGTCGGTTGATTTGCGTTAACTCTTGCAGGCAGGCTGTCTGGCGGTCCGAATCATTTTGTTGATCGGCCTCACGCATTAGCGCATGCAGCTCTGTCCTGCGTTGTTTTAACCGTCCTTGTGTTACCGCTAAGCGGCAGTCAGTGAATATCTCGTCTATATTCTCATCAGGTAGTTCTGCGCCGCGGATTAAAATATCCGTCAATAATGTCTGTTGTGCTGTGCTATGACAGCTATCCAGTAATGCTTCATCTGGTTTAGATTGTTGTTGCCATGCTTGGTGGATAATTTCTGCTAAAAAATTGCAATCTTCGTCATCAAAAAAATCTTCTAATCCTGTGGCTACCGCCTTGCTGCTGACCTTTTCATCCGCGAGCATTAAGCTGAGTAGCCATCTTTGTGCCTTGGGCAGCGCTGCTTCCCGCATTGATGCAGGGCTTTTGCGTTGCGCTTGATGGCCAACAAAGTTAGCTTCGTAGTCTGGTTGTTGCGCTGGTGGTTCTCCCGCTGGTGTTGCTGCGGAGGAGCGCTGTCCAGCATGTGCGCTAGCTGCTCGCAGACGCGGCTGTTGTGCCGTTTTGCTGCGGGCGAGTTGGCGGTTAAGTAGTTCATGGGATACCCCACTGTGGCGTGCCAAGGCTCCTAAGTGGAGATCACGCTCAATTTCATTGGGTACATGGCTGATCATCAGCACTATTTCGTTGATGGCCTGTGCCTGTTGTTCGGCGTTGCCCGTGCAATTGTGCAGCATGGTGAGCATATAAAAATCAAGTGCCGATTGCGCTTGTTCCAAGCGTTGCCCGAATTTTTCTGCCCCTTCACGTTTAATACAGCTGTCGGGATCATCCCCGGCAGGCAGGCTGAGAGTCTGCAACTGGAGACCGGACTGAAGCAGGTCGGGCATGGCTCTGAAACAGGCCTTTTGCCCAGCTTGGTCCTGATCAAACAGCAGTATCACCTGATCAACGTAGCGTTTTAATACTTTTGCGTGTTCGGTGGTTAATGCCGTCCCGCAGGTTGCCACTACATTTTCAATACTGGCCTGTACCAGTGCGAGATGGTCGAAATAACCTTCAACTACTATTGCTTTGCGTTGGCGGCGCATGTCGTTTTTTGCCTGCGAGAGACCGTATAGAATGCTGCTCTTATAGTATAGCGGTGACTCCGGCGAATTAATGTATTTGGGCAAACTGTCGTCCAGTACCCGCCCACCAAAAGCGACGATATTGCCCGTCGTGTCGTCTATGGGAAACAGCAGGCGCTGGCGAAACATGTCGTAATCGGGGCGATTCTCAGTGCCGCTGCGAATTAGCCCAAGCTGTTTTGCCCGTTCAGCATCGATGCCTTCATGCTGTAAATGCTTGCATAAGCTGTCCCAGCTATCGGGAGCATAGCCGAGGCGAAAGCGGCGCACTACTTCACTGCTAAAACCTCGGCGTCTTATATAACCACGCGCTTGCGCTGCACGTGGATCATTAACTAGTAGCTGGTGGTAAAACTCTGTAGCTACAGTATAAACGTGCAGCAGTTGCTCCCGTTCTTTACGCCGATGCAGCTCATGAGCATCGGGCTCATCCCGAGGTATTTCTATCCCGACTTGCTCGGCGAGACGACGTACCGCCTGTGGAAAGGCGAGCCCTTCGATGCGCATTAAAAAGCTGAAAACATTACCACCAACGCCGCAACCAAAACAGTGAAAAATCTGTCTGGCGCTATTTACATTAAATGACGGCGTCTTTTCGTTGTGAAAAGGACACAGCCCCAAATGGTTAGCACCGGAGTGTTTTAACTGCACATAGCTGGAAATAAGCTCGACTATGTCGACACGTTCGCGTATCTGCACGATCAAGTCGTCCGCAATGCGTCCGGTCATTAAGTTCCCCTAGCAAGTTATCCTGTTAGTCCCCGAGTTGGATTACGGTCACCGCAGCGCCACCACTATTTTCATCGGCGGCATGGAATGCGGTAACTGCACGGTGCCGAGCCAACATGGCAGCGATTGCCGTACGTAAGGCCCCAGTTCCGCGACCATGAACGACACTCACATCTTTCCAGTTGTGCAGCAAGGCATCGTCGATAAGCCGTTCCACTTGATCAATGGCATCCTCCACGTGTAGACCAATCACTTCTACCTGGGGCTTAAAATTGTTGTTTTCCGTGTGTCTGTGCACACTGGTAGTTTTTTTTGCCGCCTGAGCAAAACGGCGCGGCTCAAAGGCTTCCAGTGCCTTAAGTGCTAAGCGCATTACCTTGCCATGGCAATTTAATTCTATTTCGTCACCATTTATCTGGTGCACTATTGCTTCGGTGTTCAGGGCAGGAATGCGCACCAGTTCACCGATCCCTAAATTTTTTGGCACAGCGTGCTGGCTGCGTGCTTGTTGCGGTTTGAGCTGTAACTTCTCTTTAGTTTCGCGAGTCAGGCGCATCAACTCCGCCTGTTGTTGGCTGCCACCTATCTCAACGTTGCCGCCTGCTTGTTGACGCGCTTGTTTAAGCAACTGGCGCATCTGATTCTGAGTATCGGTGATTATCTGTTCAGCTTGCCGTTGGGCTTTGTTTAAGAATTTGTTACGCGTATTCTCTAACTCCACCAGCAGTTTGCGGCGTTTTTCCCGTTCCAATGCCGCCTGTTCAAGTAGTTGTTGTGCCTCCTGTCGATCGCGTTGCAACTGCGTGCGCAATTGATTAAGTTGCTCAACCATGGCCAAACCATCACGTTCTTCGCGCCCGAGGTAACTATCGGCCTGAGCCAGTACTGTTGCCGGTATGCCCATGGTGCTGGCGATGGTAAAGGCGCTGCTGGCGCCGGGAATGCCATAATGTAGGCGGTACGTAGGTGCCAGCGTGCGCGGATCAAACTCCACTGCGGCGTTCTCTACCCGTTCATGCAAAAAGGCATAACTTTTAATCATGTTGAGGTGGGTGGTGACCACCGTGCGTGCTCCCACTGCGCGCAAACGATCCATTACTGCCAAAGCTAACGCGCCGCCCTCAGCCGGATCAGTGCCGGTACCGGCCTCATCGAGCAACACCAGCGAGTTGCCATCAACATGTTGTAAAATCCGCCGTATCCGAGATAGGTGCCCAGAAAAGGTGGATAGGTTTTCTTCTATGCTCTGCTCATCGCCAATGTCGGCAAATATTTTGTCGAACAAGTAGACGCGGCTTTTGGGATCACAGGGGATGGGCAATCCCGCTGAAACCATCAAAAATAATAGACCGACAGTTTTCAGTGCGACAGTTTTGCCGCCGGTGTTTGGCCCACTGATTATCAGGGTATCGTGTTTTTTACCCAGCCGCAGATCGATTGCTACCGCCTGCTGCTGGCGCGGTTGCCCGGCGTTGTCTATCAACAACAATGGGTGACGTACCTGTAACAGTTCCAATTGCCGCTTGGCGGTTATCTGTGGAACATTAGCTCCAGTTGCCCGTGAAAAACGTGCTGCCCCTGCGTAGTAGTCCAAGCGTGCCAGTATATGTTGATTGGCCCCTAGCTGCTGCCGAGCCGCGCCCACTGCCGCTGCCAATTGCAGTAAAATTCGTTCAACTTCGCGTTGTTCTTCGCGCAGCAGCGTTTGCAGAGCGTTGTTACGCTCTAGTACTGTTGCTGGTTCGATGTACAGCGTTTGTCCGCTAGATGATTCATCATGAACGAATCCCTTGACTCGTCCGCGAAAGTCAACGCGCACCGGCACCACATAACGACCGTTGCGCTCGGTTATAATATGTTCCTGAAACACGCCGTCGAAGTGACTGTTGCTGAGCATCGCTTCGAGTGCGGAGCGGATACGGTTGCGTACGGTCTTACTTTGATTGCGCAAATCTGCCAATTGCCACGATGCACCATCGAGGACATCGCCACCAGGGGCGATGCTGGCGCGAATTAAATCACGCAATTCAGCCTGTAGATCTAACTGCAGCACCTCAGTAGTAAGCTGCGGTGCCAAGCGCTCGGCACTGAAGTAGCGCTTGCAAGCGCGGGCAGCATCCAGACTGTCAGCTACTTCTAGCAGCGCCGTAGCGGATAGCCAGGCGCCCGATGTGCGTACTCTTTCCAGGGTGTCATTGAGATCGTAACTGCCACCTAATGGTGGTGCGCCGTGTTCTTCTAGCAAAGCCTGCGCTTCGGCAATGCGCTCTAGCGATGCGGTGACCTGCTCCTGCTTTTGCAGCGGTTGCAACGCCAACGCTAGTTTTTTGCCCGGTGTGGTTACCGTAAACAGCGCTATAACGGCGACAATTTTATTAAATTCTAAAACCTGTAGCGTAGCTGGCAGCATTAAATTTCCATAGCTTGATTACGCCACCTTGTCGAATAGCTTAGTGCTGTGTTTAACCACTGCCTGCCCCAGTTGGACGAAAGGGGGACACAACTGTGATTGATCAAATAACGGTTTAACTGCTGTTGGCAGACTGGCTTGCGCCAGACCATATAATACTAGCGCCAGTATCAGGGTCCCTTGTAACAAACTGAACACGGCCCCGACAACGCGGTTTAGCCCACCCAGAAATAGAAGTTTAACAAACCGTGATAAAAGTGCACCTAACACAGCAAAAATAATCATGGTAAGGACAAATAACATTAATAGGGCGATGATTACACACAGTTGTTCTGGCAATGGGCTGACGGTTTCCAGTTGTTTTGCCAGCGGGATATAAAAATGAAAAGCGATGGCGGCAGCCGCGACCAGACCGACTAGTGAACAGATCTCTTTGACCAGTCCGCGCAGTGCCCCTTTGGCGACAAATATCGCCAAAATCACCAAAATCCCTATATCCAGTGCGTTCATGATGACCCTCTTAAAAGCAGTAGTTTATTGCGCTAAACAGCCTTTGACCATTTCGCTGACCAGGCGGCCATCCGCGCGCCCGATAGTTTGGGCGCTGACAACTTTCATTACCGCACCCATCTCCTTCATCGAAGTGGCACCAAGCTCGGCAATGGTGCTCTTTACCAATTGTTGCAGCTCATCATTGCTGAGTTGTTGGGGTAAAAACTCCTGCAATACCTCGATTTCCTGTTCCTCTTTTTCGGCGAGATCAATGCGATCGTTGTCGCGGTATATTTTGGCTGACTCGCGCCGTTGTTTAACCAGGGAAGACATGACACTGATAATGTCTGCGTCGGTCAGGATGATTTTTTTGTCGATCTCGGCATTTTTTATAGCGCCGCGCACCAGGCGAATTACGCTCAGGCGCTCGCTTTGTTTGGCTCTCATCGCCTCTTTCATCGCTTCGGTAAGACGTTGTGCTAAGCTCATGTTATCTCCTGTAGGTGGTGCTGGTGTATCAATGTTCAGTACTGAATTCAAGGTGCTGGCAATCTAGGTAGCTGTTTATTTGGTTCGCGATTCTTTTTCTTCGATTCCTGACAAGCCGAAACGGCGCCGTAGCTCGGCATAAATGCGCTCTGGGGGCAGATCGTAATAACCGAGGAGAACCAGGGTGTGAAAAAACAGGTCGGCTACTTCATAGACGATCTCATCGTGCACACCACCTTTGCCGGCAACTGCTGTTTCGGTCGCCTCTTCGCCGATCTTGCTTAAAATTTTGTCCAGCCCTTTGGTGAACAGCGAGTTGACGTAGGATTTCTCGTCGGGATTACGCCGACGATCCTGAATTACATGGTAGACCGCGTCGAGAATATCCTGCTTGCCGTAGGCTGCAGTGGTGGTGGCATCCACATCACCGGAGATGGTGATCTGCTCGCCATCAGCTACGGTGAAGAAACATGAACGACGTCCTGTGTGGCACGCTGCGCCCTTTTGTTCAACTTTTATCAACAGGGTGTCGCCATCACAATCGTAACGGATTTCACGCACTGTCTGTGTATTGCCGGACGATTCACCCTTCATCCACTGCTGGGCGCGGGAACGGCTGTAATAATGCACCTTGCCGGTCGTTAAAGTGTTACGCACCGCTTCGGCATTCATGTAGGCCAGCATCAGCACCTCGCCATTGTCTACGTCTTGGGCGATGCAAGGCACCAAACCGTCTTTATCAAATTTAAGCTGCTCAAGCAGACTCATATCAACTCCTTTAGATGCGTACCGGAACGTTGTTGCGCTGTAAATATTCCTTGCATTCGCTGATGGTGTATTCGCGGAAGTGAAAAATACTCGCGGCCAGGGCGGCGCTAGCACCACCACGGGTCAAACCTTCTTTAATGTGCTCCAGATTGCCGACGCCACCGGAGGCGATAACCGGAATATTTACCGCATCGCTGACAGCCCTAGTCAGAGCAATATCGTAACCATCTTTGGTGCCATCACAATCCATGGAGGTGAGTAGGATTTCTCCCGCGCCAAACTCTTCCATTTGGAGAGCCCAGTGTATGACATCAATGCCGGTAGCGTTGCGCCCACCGTGGGTGTAGACCTCCCAGCGCTGTGGATTACTATTGGGCGCGCGCCGCGCGTCGATGGCCACCACAATACACTGGGTGCCAAAGCGCTGTGCTGCCGTGCGCACAAATTCTGGATTATTGACTGCCGCAGTGTTAATACTGACTTTATCGGCACCGGCGTTGAGCAAGTTGCGGATATCAGCTACTTCGCGCACGCCGCCGCCAACAGTCAGTGGCATAAAAACTTGCTCAGCGGTGCGCCGCACCACATCGAGAATGATGCCGCGCTTATCACTGGAGGCAGTTATATCCAAAAAGGTGAGTTCGTCAGCGCCCTGCTTGTCGTAAGCGATTGCCGCTTCAACCGGATCGCCGGCGTCAATGAGATCAACAAATTGCACCCCTTTGACCACGCGCCCATCTTTTACATCCAGACAGGGGATGATACGCCGTGTCAGCATGGTCTTTAGCCTTTCTTCCTGGTTAGTGCTACTGCCGTTGCCAGATCCAGCGCGCCGGTATAGATAGCTTTGCCGGTAATTACGCCGCTGATACCCTTGTCCTCAATGGTAAGCAGATTAGCAATATCCTGCAGGCTGGAGACGCCGCCGGAGGCAATAACTGGAATGGAGATGGCTGCGGCAAGATCACCAGTTTCCTGCAAGTTTGGTCCCTGCATCATGCCATCACGGGCTATATCGGTATAGATGATGACCTCGACGCCAAAATCTTCCATCTCCCGGGCAAGATCGATGGCACGTTTTTCAGTGACATCGGCCCAACCACGTACCGCAACCAGACCCTGATTAGCATCAATGCCGACAACGATTTGTCCTGGAAAGGCTTTACATGCCTCGCGTACAAACTGAGGGTTCTCCTTAGCTATGGTGCCGAGGATGACGCGGCCTACGCCCAGCTTGAGATAAGCTTCGATGGTGGCCATATCGCGGATGCCACCACCTAGTTCTGTGGGAATATCCAAAGCTTTGACAATAGCTTCAATAGCTTCATGGTTTTTCGGAGTGCCAGCAAAGGCACCGTCGAGATCGACGATGTGTAGCAATTCGCCACCCTGTTCCTGCCAGATCAGCGCTTGCGCAGCCGGATCGGTGGAATATACGGTGTCGCGCTCCATCAGCCCCTGTTCCAGACGCACACACGCCCCATTTTTCAAATCAATCGCGGGGATAACAATCATCTATAGTTCTCCAAAATTCTATTATTCTTTATGGCTAAACATAGTTGGCACTGCCCATTACATGGGTCGCATAAACCCTTCCATGGGGCTTAACTATCGCCATCCAGGCGATAGATACCCATTCCATGGGCAGTGCCAACTATCTGTAAATATCTGAGGCTATTTATAGCTCTCCAAAATTCTTTAACATCGCCAGCCCAACCTGCTGACTTTTTTCGGGATGAAACTGCGTGGCCATCACGTTGTCACGACAGATGGCACTACAAAATTCGATACCGTAGTCGGTGGTAGCGGCAATGAATTTGTTGTCTTCGGGCTGCACGTAATAAGAGTGGACAAAATATACGTAGCTGCCTTGCTTGATACCTTTGAACAGAGGACTGTCGCTATGCTTAATTTGATTCCAGCCCATGTGGGGAACTTTAAGGGTCTGCCCACTGTCTGTATCATCCATGGGCATATCGCTGGCAAAACGCTTCACTGTGCCGGGGATGATACCCAACCCTTCATGGCTACCAAATTCTTCACTGCCGCTGAACAGCAGTTGCAGACCGAGACAGATGCCGAGGAATGGGCGCTCAGAGGCGATAAACTCGTTGATAGGGTCGATAAAACCACCACTGCGCAGATTGTTCATGCAGTCACAAAACGCACCAACACCGGGCAGTACTAGGTGTTCAGCCGTAGCTACGCGGCGTGGATCATCAGTTATTTGGGCAGAAAAGCCAACCTTTTCGAAGGCTTTCTCTACGCTGCGCAGATTGCCCATACCGTAATCGATAATTGTTATCATCGTTGTTTTATTCCAGTTTCCCCTTGGTGGACATTACCCCGCTGATACGTGGGTCGCTTTGGCACGCCTCGTCTAGAGCGCGACCAAAGCCTTTAAAAATGGCTTCGATAATGTGGTGCAAGTTGCTGCCGTAGGCTAGGTTGATGTGCAGGTTTACCCCGGCGTGATTACAGAAGGCGACGAAAAACTCTTCCACCAGCTCGGTGTCAAAGGTGCCGACCTTGGCTTTAGGCAGAGCAACGTTGAACACCAGATGCGGACGACCGGAAAAATCGAGCACTACTGAAGCCAGCGCTTCGTGCATCGGCATGGTGCAGCGTCCGTAGCGGCGAACACCTTGCTTGTCACCAAGGGCTTGCTTGAACGCATCACCCAGGCAAATACCCATATCCTCGACGGTGTGGTGATCGTCAATCTCAATATCACCGCTAGCCTTAATGGTTAAGTCAAAAAAACCATGACCCTTGAGCAAGGTAAGCATGTGATCGAGAAAAGGGACCGAAGTGGAAATCTCACCACTGCCACTACCATCCAGATTCAAAGTTAGTTCTATAGCTGTTTCGGCGGTGCGGCGGTTAATGTGGGCGTTACGTGACATTCACACTCTCCTTTGTGTTGTTGCGACTGTTGTGATTATTGCCGATGTCATTACGCATCCTGCAGCCGATGACTAACCGAGCGGGCGTGAGCGTCCAGCCCTTCCAGTTGTGCAATCTGTATCGTTTGTGGTCCCAACCGTTTTAAACCAGCTGCCGAGCAGCAGATTAAGCTAGATTTCTTGACAAAGTCGTCTAACGACAGTGGCGAGAAAAAGCGCGCGGTGCCGCCAGTGGGCAGGGTGTGGTTGGGGCCGGCGAGGTAGTCGCCCAGTGCTTCAGGGGTGTGATGCCCCATGAATATAGCTCCGGCATTGTGTACCTGACTCAACAGCTCAAAGGGATTGTCAACTGCCAGTTCCAAGTGCTCAGTGGCAATGCGGTTGCATAGCTCCAAGGCTTGCTCCAGCTGCTCGGCCACAATGATGGCACCATAGTTGTCAATGGAAGCGCGGGCTATGGCGTTACGCGGTAGCAGTTCCAATTGTTTTTTAACTTCGGCTTGTACTGCGGCAGCCATTTCAGCACTGGTGGTCAGCAGTACTGATGATGCCAGTTCATCGTGCTCGGCTTGGGACAAAAGGTCTGCTGCCAGATGGCGTGCATTGCCGCTGCCGTCGTTGACAATGAGTATCTCGCTTGGTCCAGCGATCATGTCGATATCAACTTCACCGAAGACCATTTTCTTGGCTGTAGCGACATAGATATTGCCTGGTCCGGTGATCTTGTCTACCTGTGGGACGCTGGTGGTGCCGTAGGCCAGTGCCGCAATTGCCTGAGCGCCGCCGATACGGAAGATGCGTTTTACTCCGGCAATGTGCGCCGCTGCTAACACGTGAGCGTTGGCTTCACCGTTGGGCATCGGTACCACCATGATGATCTCTTTAACTCCGGCAACTTGTGCAGGAATGGCGTTCATCAAGACTGAAGATGGATAGGCCGCTTTGCCGCCGGGAACGTAAATGCCCACTCGAGCCAGGGGGCGTATGAGCTGACCGAGAACGATATCGTCCTCATCGGTCGATAGCCAGGTCTCTTGCTTCTGGCGGCGATGGTAGGTGCGGATGCGCTCAGCAGCAAATTGGAGGGCTGCCAAGTCGTCGGCAGATACTTTCTCCAGTGCCTGGTCGATTTCCTGCTGAGTAACTTCTATCCCTTGGCTTGACAGGTCAAGCTTGTCGAAGCGCAGGGTATATTCCTGCAGCGCCGCATCTCCACGCTGGCGTACATCAGCAATGATGTTGCGCACCGTGGTGTCGATATCGGCAGGAACGTGCGCTGCCCGTTTTTCTATCAGTTCGAAGGCGGCGTCAAACTCGCTATCGCCAAAATTAAGTAATTTGATCATGGTAAAACCTGTCTATACTGAAATTTTAGGAGTGGCAGCAATGACCTGTTCCAGATCAGTAATAATTTTACTGATGCGCTCATGCTTGGTTTTCAAGCTGGCGCGGTTGACAATCAGGCGGGTGGTTATTTCTGCAATGGTTTCCACTTCTACCATGCCGTTGTCGCGTAGCGTCGCACCAGTGGATACCAGATCGACAATACGCTCGGACAACCCGACCAGTGGTGCCAGTTCGATTGAACCGTAAAGTTTGATCAGCTCTACCTGAATACCTTTGCTGGCAAAATAGCGCTCAGTAACGTTAGGATATTTAGTTGCTACTCGAATGTTGGACCAACTGCTGGGGTCATCTTTTTCACTCAGCGCTTTTGGCTCAGCTACCACAAGACGGCAGTAGCCGAAGTTGAGATCCAGCGGTTCGTAAAGATCTTTATTCTGCTCCAACAGGGTGTCTTTACCAACTACGCCGATGTCGGCACAGCCGTATTCAACATAGGTGGGCACGTCGGTGGCACGCACAGCCATGAAACGAAATTTATCTTTTTTGTTCTCAAAAACCAGCTTGCGGTTTTTTTCTTCCATTTCGGGACAGGTGATACCGATTTGGGCAAATAGTTCCATGGAGTCTTGCAAAATACGCCCTTTAGGTAGGGCAAATGTGATGTAGTCACTCATAATATCCTCATTCTCAAGCAGATACGCGCTTAATGTCAGCGCCCAATGCTAGTAGTTTTTCTTCCAGATGCTCATAGCCGCGGTCAAGGTGGTAGATTCTGGAAATTTCAGTGGTATTGTCTGCGGCTAAGCCCGCCAAAACTAGTGATGCACTGGCGCGCAGATCGGTAGCCATAACCGGGGCGCCGCGCAGCATTTCTACCCCTTCGACAATGGCTTGTTTTCCGTCGATAATAATGTTTGAACCCAAGCGTTGCAGTTCGCATACATGCATGAAGCGATTTTCAAAAACATTCTCAGTGATAATGCTGGTGCCGCGCGCCAAGGTAAGTAGTGCCATAAACTGCGCCTGCATATCGGTGGGGAAGCCAGGATGCGGGCTGGTTTTTATGTGTAATGGTTTAATTTCGCTGCTGCCGGTAACATGAATGCCTTCAGCTTGTACGTCAACCTGTGCTCCAGCTTCACGCAGCTTGCTGATCACCGCTTCCAGGCACTCCGGGTCAGCGTTAGCTACCAGCACCTGACCGGCAGTCATGGCTGCTGCTACCATGAAAGTTCCTGCTTCAATGCGGTCTGGCATCACGCGATGGCGCATCGGTTGGAGTGAATCAACGCCGACGATGGTGATGGTGTCGCTACCGGCTCCATTGATATTAGCGCCCATTTTACTCAGCGCTGCGGCAAGGTCGACTATCTCTGGTTCGCAGGCGGCATTTTCCAGAACAGTGGTGCCCTGGGCCAGCGTGGCGGCCATCATCAGGTTTTCGGTGCCCCCCACAGTTGGCGTGTCGAAGTAAATAGTCGCCCCGTGTAGTTGCTTGCAGCGCGCTTCAACATAGCCATGGTCGAGAGTTATCTCGGCACCCATGGCAGTCAGACCTTTAAGGTGCAGGTCAATCGGGCGCGCGCCGATAGCGCAGCCCCCGGGCAGGCTGACGCGTGCCTTGCCAAAGCGGGCCAGCAGTGGCCCCAGTACCAGCACTGAGGCGCGCATGGTTTTTACCAGATCGTAGGGGGCTTCGACGCTGACCACATCATCAGAATTAACGGTTACCGTGCTAGCGTCCCAAGCGGTTTTAGCTCCCAATGTTTCTAGTAGTTGCAATACCGTGCTGATATCGCGCAGCTGGGGTACATTGCTCAGCTTGTGTTCGCCACTGGCCAACAAGGTGGCACACAGCAACGGTAGCGCCGCATTTTTCGCACCACTGATCTGTACTGTGCCGTGCAATTTATTACCACCGTGAATTATTATTTTGTTCAAGCTACGCCTCGCTGTTTGGCTGAGGTAAACAGCCATCAGGTGCTTGGGCACCAACTACGCGGGTTATGCCACTGTAGTCAGCACGGGTAAAACTGTTGACCAGTCCCGCCTGTTCCATTAAATTTTTAACCGCTACTGCCTGAGTAGCGCCAACTTCAACCACTAACCAGCCTTGTGGTTGCAGACATTCTGGTGCTTGGTTACACAGCAGTCGATAGCAGTCGAGACCATCAACTCCGGCCGCCAAAGCTATTTGTGGTTCATGCTGGGCGACTTCGGGCATCAGTTCTTTCATTTCAGCGGTACTGATATAGGGCGGATTGGACAATATCAGCTGATATCTATCCGTGCCGCTAGTGCTAACAAAGTTTTTCAGATCAGCCATGTCGTGCTGATAAAAGTGTACTTGCTGCGCCAAATTGTTAGACGCCGCATTGTGTTGCGCGATGCTCAGTGCTTCAGGGCTGATGTCGATGGCATCAACTCGCACAAGCGTATCCTCGTTACTGCTGGATTCAGGAACAGCGTTTTTCACCGGTCTTTTTTTATTACTAGTACAAGCGTGAGCCACTGCGCTGGCAACGGCAATGGCGATTGCGCCGCTGCCGGTGCCGACATCCAACACCGGTCCTCGTTTTAGCGCATCTTTGTCTTCGAGGATGCGTAGCGCCTCTTCCACCAGAATTTCAGTGTCAGCGCGGGGAATCAACACGCTGGGTGTCACCTTGAAAGACAATGACCAGAATTCGGTATGACCGACAATATACTGTAGCGGTTCCCGGTTGGCGCGTCGGCTGACCAGCTGCCTAATCTGCGCTAATTCATCAGCTTGCAGCGGTTGGTCGTAACACAGATACAGACCTACCCGATCTTTGGCTAAAACTTTACCAATAAGCAGTTCAGCATCAAGGCGTGGGTTATTAACACCTTTGCTAGCGAGGTAGTCTGTGGTCCAGCGCACCACTTTCAAGACCGTCCAACACTCGGTCACTAGTCGTCCTGTCCGGCCATCTGTTCCGCCTGATAATAGGTGGTCAGGGCGTCAAAAACTTCGTCCAGATCCCCTTGCATGATCGCATCCAGTTTGTACAGAGTGAGACCGATACGGTGGTCGGTGCAGCGCCCTTGCGGGAAATTATAAGTACGGATGCGTTCGCTACGATCGCCGCTGCCCACTTGGCTTTTGCGGTCGGCAGCCGTTAGGGCATTTTGTTCGGCCTGCATAGCATCAAGGATGCGCGAGCGCAGCACTTTCATGGCCTTGGCTTTGTTCTTGTGCTGGGATTTTTCATCCTGACATGACACCACCACCCCGGTAGGGATATGGGTGATGCGCACTGCCGATTCGGTTTTATTGATGTGCTGACCGCCCGCACCAGAGGCGCGGTAGACATCAATGCGCAGATCGCCGTTGTCGATGTCCAGATCTACATCTTCCGCTTCGGGTAATACCGCTACGGTGCAGGCTGAGGTGTGAATTCGTCCCTGCGCTTCGGTCTCTGGTACGCGTTGGACACGATGGGTGCCGCTCTCGTACTTGAGCCGTGAGTAGACATTCTGCCCAGTGATCATGGCGATAACCTCTTTGAATCCTCCCACTCCAGATTCCGAAGAACTGAGAATTTCCACTTTCCAGCGATGGCGCTCAGCGTAACGGCAGTAAGCGCGGAACAGATCGGAAGCAAACAGGGCGGCTTCATCGCCGCCGGTACCAGCGCGAATTTCTAGAATGATGTTTTTGCCATCATTGGGGTCTTTAGGGAGCATCAGCAGGGTGAGTTGTTGTGCTAGAGCTTCTTCTTCCTGCTCTAAGGCGGGCAACTCCTCTTTTGCCATATCGCGCATCTCAGGGTCGTCGTCGCGCATCAGTTCGCGATTGTTTTCTATATCCTGTTTTACGTGTTTATAACGGCGATAAACTGTTACTGGCGCTTCTAGGTCGGAGTGCTCACGATTCAGGTCGCGAAAACGATTCTGATCTGACAATACGCTGGGGTCGGAAAGCAGACCTTCCACCTCCATAAAGCGATCAATAACTTCTTCTAGCTTGTCAAATATAGCCACGGTTTAACCATCCTGTTAAAAACACGTAAAATCAATTCTGTGCTGCGTACTCCGTACGTACTTGCACCATTTTCCCGCAGCACATGGTTCCCTCAGGGCAGTCACCGCGCAGGCAGCCAGGCCCAGCGTTGGCGAATAGCAGAGGAGCGGTCGCGCGGCACAGCAGTAACATTTCTTTGGCCATGGCGCGAATTTCCCATTGTGCCCTTTGACAGCAGCGTAGACTGAAAAAGTGGTGCAACTCGCGGGCGTTCATGGTCATTACCAACTTAGTTGCAGTGGCGTTGGGTAAAACAAAACGTGCGTCTTCAGCTGGTATGCCCGCAGCTAAGAGCTCGGTGTATAACTGATGCGTTTGGGCAAATAGCTCATGGTAGCGCTGTTGTAGTTCCGGGTGCTGAGCTATGGACGGTGGTTCAATAGCAGGGAAAGGTTTGTCATTAGCAACGTAGCGTTGGCTCTGTTGGGAGTACGAAGCCAAACGGTGTCTGACTAATTGATGCGAGCAGGCACGACTTATTCCCTCGATGCCGAAACTGAAGTTGACGTGTTCAAGTACTGAAAAGTGACCTAATGCGAGGATCTTGTCGATCAGATTCGCCTGTTGTGATGCTGGCGCACCTAGCAGATCGTCAATGCCGGCAGCGGAATAACACAGGCGTGCTGCCGCTGCGACAATTTTCTCGGGCTGTGGTGTATAGCTCAGCAGTTGAACAAGCATGGGCAGCCTCGGGGTTTGGGGTCTAATCAACGAGAAACAGCCGCAAGAGTCAAAAGTCATCTTGCGGCTGATCTATGGCTTGAAGCATACACGGACAAGCAGCCTAGTGAGGCTGCTTGGGTGTTACTTCGCGTAGCGCTTACGGAAACGCTCGATACGACCTGCGGTATCTAACAGCTTCTGCGTGCCGGTGTAGAATGGGTGGCAAGCGGAGCAAATTTCTGTTGTCAGCTCTCCGTTTTTAAAAGAAGTAGAGCGGGTGCTGAAACTGTTGCCGCAGTGACATTTTACGGTCACTTCTTGATACTTGGGGTGGATGCCCTCTTTCATGATGTTTCTCCTTGTGGTGCGCCTGGCTTGGTACAGGCAGAATGAACTCGTTACGAGTAATTGCGTTACATACACTGTTTTTAGCGCTGATGCAAGATATTAATTGCTCTTTTATTGATTCATCGAATCGAGAAACTCTTGATTGTCTTTGGTTTCAACTAGTTTCTCGCGTAAAAATTCCATGCTGTCGACGACGTTCATTGTTGTCAATACCTTGCGCAGCAGCCACATCCGTTGCAGAGTGGTGGTGTCTTGCAGCAGTTCTTCGCGGCGGGTGCCTGATTTGTTCACGTCGATGGCGGGGAAGGTGCGCTTGTCGACCAGACGGCGATCAAGAATCAGTTCCATATTGCCGGTACCCTTGAACTCTTCAAAGATAACTTCATCCATTTTGCTGCCGGTATCGATCAGGGCAGTAGCGATGATGGTCAAGCTGCCCCCCTCTTCAACGTTACGTGCAGCGCCAAAGAAGCGCTTGGGCTTGTGTAGGGCATTGGAGTCTACACCGCCGGAGAGTATCTTGCCGCTGGAGGGGACTACCGTGTTGTATGCACGTGCCAACCGGGTGATGGAGTCGAGCAGGATCACTACGTCGCGTTTGTGTTCCACTAGGCGGCGCGCTTTTTGAATTACCATCTCGGCAACCTGGACGTGGCGGGTAGCCGGCTCGTCAAAAGTTGATGAAACCACTTCACCTTTAACTGAACGTTGCATTTCGGTAACTTCTTCTGGACGTTCGTCAATCAGCAGTACGATCAGATATGCTTCAGGGTGGTTGGCGGTGATTGAGTTGGCAAGATTTTGTAGCAGTACCGTTTTACCGGTGCGCGGTGGTGCAACAATGAGACCGCGTTGCCCTTTGCCGATGGGTGAGACCAGATCTACCACCCGCATAGGGATATTTTCGCTGGTGGTCTCTAGGGTCAGACGTTGATCGGGGTGCAGCGGTGTCAAGTTGTCGAATAGAGTTTTCTTACGTGCTACAGCAGGGTCCTCAAAGTTGATCTCTGACACTTTGAGCAGGGCAAAGTAACGTTCTCCCTCTTTTGGGGGGCGAATTTGACCTGAAATAGTGTCACCAGTCCTGAGACTGAAACGGCGGATTTGCGAAGGCGAAACGTAGATATCGTCTGGTCCCGGCAGGTAGTTGGCATCGATAGCGCGTAAAAAGCCGAAACCGTCCGGCAGAATTTCCAACACTCCCTCGCCGAAAATCGCCCCTTTTTTGGCGGCAGTGGAGCTTAGAATGGCAAAGACAATGTCCTGTTTGCGCATTCCGGCGACACCTTCGATCTTCAAATCGTTGGCGATTGTTGTCAGCTCGGTGATCTTTTTGTTCTTAAGATCTTTGAGATGCATGGCGCTTTCGTCGATTTCGCTAGTGATTTCGCTAGTGCGCTTGGCTGTTTTTGTTTTTGCGGGTGGAGTTTTAGCAGTGGTTTTTGTCTCTTCTGTTTTTGTCATTTAATTTTGCCGTTGATTAGCCACCAGCACTGACGAAAAGTCGCGGCGCCAACATGCCTCTCGATTTAAGAGTGATAGGAAAATATAGGATAGATCCATTGGGGGAATACGGGAAATGATACTTATATGCATGAAACGGTATCAAATATAGTTAACCTGTCTACCGTCTTTCGCAACCTTTGTCAATTACAATATACTTGCCGAGGATGTTGCATCCATTTCATGTGCTTGAACAGCCAACTTTGGAATGCTGCCAAGGTGCAATAGTGCAAGACCATTTATTTAATGTTCATACTGGGAACTTTTTTTGTTCTGTGTCTGCGACACTCCTTTACTCTTTGAATAGTCATGGATATCAAACGTAGATTTGATCCCTTTTATTTTTATACTCGGTAGTGGAACGTGACCAATTGATAGCTGGCTGATAATAACACTCATCGGCTAAAGTAATCCGGTGTAGCGTCTGACGATGTTTAATTGGCGTCGCCATACTATTAGTCTTCTAGTCATCTTTAGTTGTATGACAAAAAAAGCAACCAGTACCGACATCACAACCCTCACCGCCACCACTAATTTGGCGAGTATAATCCCATCTAAGCATGTCTGGATAAGGACTTCCGTGCGGTCTATGGCAGGAAAGACACATGACCATATCTGTGCCTGGGACAACCGCACCACTTGGTGTTTCCGGTAAGCTCGGTCGTGCGACAGGAGTAAGTGGATCATATGTAGTGCAGTATTGATATTCATTATCGTTGGGGATTATTGCGTCAGATGGATGACGGATCCATATATTCTCTGGGTCGGTTCCCAAGTTCTGAGTATTGTGAAATTCACCATGGCATCCGGTGCAAAAGGCGGTAGTTGTATGGCCAAGGTCACCATAATCGAACCCATAACCTGTGTCAACATCATGGTTGCCTAGATATTCATTATGCGTGGTACTACCCAAATGATCTCCACCATCATGAAGCCCAGCTTCCCACAGACCATCTTCGTAGCCTTCCACTCCTGCCGTTGATCCATCTTCGGTAAAACCATGCCCAGAGAGGAAGCGATACCAACCCTTCTCAGCGCTGTTTGCCAGACCAGAATCACCGTTTGGATGGTCATTGGCATGATGTTTTACATTAATATGGCAGCCCTTACAGCCGTAATTACCATTGAGAGCAAAATTCATGTTCGAGCCAGCAAATGGTTGCGACAAATTTTGGTGACAGGCGTTGGTACTGCAGGTTACTTTCGCTCCGGGTGCCACGGTGAGATTATCATCATCCTCACCCAGAAATGCGTTGTGCCCTTTGCTGTCATCGGCGCCAAGCCCCTCTTTTACCCAATAGAAATTTCCACCAGCTAGATATTCAGTGGGCACTCCACCGGTGTAGAGGACAACAGGCACTTCACAGTTACCTAAGGTGTAGTAGGTGCTGGATGTGGCGGACGAATGACAGCCGACACAGTCGTTTAGCAAAAGGGTTTCGTTTGGGCCGCCGGAAACGGGTAGACTCCCATCTTGGCTGTTGTGCATGGTATGACAGTTAGCACATGAGCCACTAACTTGCGCCAGCGCAGGTGTTGCAAAGCTAAACAGCGCGGTCAATATTATGCCGGTAAGCACAGTGCAGAATTTAGGCATCTCTTTTGGATAAAAACGCCATTTGATAGAGAATAATATCATTTCTTTTTACGTTCCATTCAAACATTAAATTGTTATATCAAAAGCAGGCATTATAAAACTATATATGGCAAGCTCAGCTTTGGCATTAGAATAGCATTATTAAGCCTCAATTATATAGATAGCAAGCACCGCGCTTTTTTAAAGCAAAACTTATACCAGCTTAATGTGGGCAAGAATGACATGAGGGTAAAGAGTGAGTCGCATACGGATAAAGTATAAATATTCCGGTATGTTGCCGTGTCATGTAGTTTTATTATAAATATTTATTAAGGAGGCAGTACGGAGAGCTTGACAACCGTTTAGTGGGTGAGATACCCCTAATATCTATGGATTGGGGGATGTTCTTACATTATTGCTTTAAAATGACCCAGTAAAAGTGCAAGAGTAGGTGCATAAAATACAAATGGGGTCTTAAACTGTCTTGCCCTGTCGGGTTCCCTCTCTGCAATCGCTTATATCAAGGATAGCGAAAAAACTCGCTAGCGCTCACACACTTTTCGCTGACCATCCTTGTTTACGCTCATTGCGTTCGGTGGCGACAAATAGGGGAATCTGGTGTTTTGATCCGCAAACGTCTGGGTCAGTCCCGTTGGTGCTGATGACAGTCCAGATTTTGTTGATATGATGACGCATTGAAATAGCCTCCAGTAAAAGTCATCAGGCGGCGGTGTAGAGCAGCCAGGCACCCCCGGTCATAACCAGCAGGCCACATAGTCGTTTGAGCCAGATAGTCCCCTTGGAACCTTCACTCCAGTTCAGGTAATGTTGGACTTTTTCGGTGAAGGTGCCAGCAAAGACGATCACCGCACAATGGCCGATGCCGTAGGCCAGCAGCAGGGAGGCGGCGAAGAGCTGACTGTGGTTGGCTTCGGTGAATGCGACACCCAGGACCGGTCCCATAAAAGCAAAGGTGCAGGGACCAAGTGCGATGCCAAAAACCAGCCCCAAAACGAGAGCGGAAAGCAGACCCTTGCGCTGCATATTGATCTGTCCCGGTCCCGACCAGGGCATCGGGATGATTCCCCAAAGATGCAGTCCGAACAGAAAAAAGATTCCGGCAACCAGCCAATTGCCCCAGGGACCGAGATCGCCCAGCATCCGCCCGGCCAGGGCGGTTAACAGACCAATCAGGGCAATGGAGAGCAGAATACCGATAGCGAACAGGTTCGAGATGACAAAAGCCCGGCGCGTGCTCATGCGCCCCTGGCCGTTGATAAACCCGACAATCAGTGGGATGCTCGCCAGGTGGCAGGGGGAAAGCAGAATGCTCAGTATCCCCCAGCCTGCGGCTGCCGCCAGCGCGATTGCGGGGGTGGCATAAACAGCCTGGCTTAAACTGGTCATCAGTTGCTCGATCATCAGTCTTTACCTTTGAACTCATATCCCAAACCACGCCATTTATTGAGAATGTCTTCACAAGCGAAGAAACCGGTATGCCGGTAGAGCTCTTTGCCGTCAGCGGAATAGAAAATCTGTGTCGGGATCATCCTGACGCCGTAGTTCGCCGCCTCGGCGCGGTTTTTCCAGGCATCAACAAATTTAACGTCCATTTGCCCGGCAAAGTCATCTTTGAGGGCGTCGAGAATCGGGGCCATCTTGATGCAGGGAATGCACTTGTCGGCGCCAACGTCGATCAGTTGCGGCAGTTGCGCAGCAACGATGTTGGTTGTCAGAATTAACAGAAACAGAGCAGCCCCAGCCGTGGTGAGTAATTTCATTGTTTATCCCCTTTTATTTTTAAAATATCGCTGCGTAAATCAGTCCGCTCAGCGTCGCCATCACCAGCATGTTTGACAAGCTGAGTGCCGGAAACTGAGGCTTACGCTGTGAGCAAAAACCTTATTTGCTTTGGATCCGAGATACTTCAGCACTGTGCCTGCGATGAAGAAGATCGGTATCAGACAAAGCAGGCGCTGCAAACAGCAATAATCCAGAAAAGAGGTCTTCACTTCGATTCCCCGTTCATTTTACGTTCCTTGGCTATTTGGCAATATAGCCAAGTAGGTGCAGGTTGTCAAGGTTAGGTTTTGTGACGGTTGAGACTTAAGTAACTATCTTATTTAATCAATCACCATTCGTAGGTCAGGTATTGCCTGATGGGTTTTGATGCTGACGCTCATTGCGTTCGGCAGCGACAAAGAGGGGATGTGGTGCTGTGCCCAGTCCCGAGTTTACTACGTTTGGTGGCAATAATAGGTGAAACAAGCGTAAGCGGTGACGTAACGTTCCACGGAAAAAGTTGAACGCCTCACGCAACCAAATTACTCAATGCTACGACAACAAAAAGTATGTCGTGTGCGGGACGAAACCCGCGAAGTTGATTGTGGTGTTTTTGGTATGATTAACCGAGGTGGAATATGCTCAAAATTGCACATTTGACCTGCATCTCTGTCTATCTCCAGACTTTTTCCAGAATCCACCCCTGAATTACTGCCGCAATTAGAATGTAGATGGTCAAAATTGCCGTGAACGCCCAGCCGAAATAATCGATCATTAACGGCAGCAGCGGCAACTTGATGGCGCGGGAGTAGAAAAAGGCGACGAGCAGTGCATCGCGCACGCCATGTTGGCGCAAATCTTCGATCATCGGATACCAGAGGTACATGGGACCATGGCTGATCACTCCGGCACTCAGGGCGATGACCCAACCCTTGGCGCCGCTCTCTTTACCCAGATGTCTGATAATTTTACGCGGCTGCACCATGCGGTTGATGATGGCAGTAGCGCCGATGACGATGGCGATAATTGGCAGCACTTTATGTAAAATAGTGCCACTTGTCTGCAATGCGGCCAGAGCTGTGTGCTGGTCGTACACATAAGCAAGTGCATAGGTCGCGGTGATAATGGCGAAAAACTTCAGACCACGCCAGCGGAAGGGGGCTGTGCTCATGGGAATAGCCCAACCGTCAGGGTGGTGAGAACGGCGACGACCATGGTCGAGAAGAAGGCGAGAATATTGCGGTACAGGGTGAAGCGGTGACCGAGCGCTTCCATTTCAATGGGCAGTTGGGTAAAACCGAGGGTAACCCAGGCGAGCATGAAGGCGCTGACCGCATACATGGAGATCCCCTGTGCTAGAAGTTCGCCGCCGAGGAGATAGCTTACGACTGGATTGCCAAGGGCGGCAGAGCCACTCAAGGTGCCAATAAATGTGTCGATGAATGGGTTGCCTTGAAAAACCGAGGCCAGCATGCGCGGGCTGACCATGGTTTGAAACAGACCGACCAAACCGATGACGCCAAATAGCATGGGGAGTATGGCAGCAAACGAGAGGGCGCTGCGCTTTAGCGCCGACAAAAAGCTGGGTGCTTGGCTGACCGGTTTATTGTTCTGTACGCTAGCTGCCATAAATGATCATTCCTTGGCGGGCGCTTATGTGCGCCCACACCTCGTGTGCTGCCCCAGTTGTTTAAACTAGCTCAATATAATCTGTCATGTCAGCCACCAGCAGTTGGTCCAGTTCTTCTTGTTCATCGGCAAGAGTGTGGGTAAAGACAATGCCGAATACTGGATAGTGGAGAAAATTGACTTTGCGCAGCTCAATTGGATGGTCCAACTCCTCAAGAATTCTCACATAATCAAATGACTTAATCTGCTCAGCGCGGATATGTGCCGGTCGTTCCAGAAGAATGAAGCTGGTCAGGCGATCGCCGTTTATGGCGTCAATCTGCTCCCAATCGGGGCGTAAATTCTCAAAATAATACTGATATGGATTAATGCCGTGGGCATTATAGGCAATGTCTGTGGTGCACCAGCCAGCAAAACGCATAGGGTTGAGCTCAATGGGTATTACCTGCCCAGCCGGGGTGATGCGCACCTCAAGGTGGACTGGAAAGTTGTGCAGGTCGGCGGCTGTGCCGATGGTTGTTAACAGATCGCTAAGCGGTTGTAGTAAGCGTAAAACCATATCTGCTGAGGTGGTATAGATGCGGTCGCCGACGTCATCACCACTGCTGAACCGGTGATGGAGGACATTCAGAACCACTGCTGCGCCCTGATCATCGTAGTAGGCATCAACCGCATACTCTTCTCCTTCTATGCACTGTTCAACAATAAAGCGCGTGCCATCGAGGACCTGCTGCGGATACTGCTCTTGAAAGGTCGCAACTTCGTGCTGAATCTTCTCAACAGTAGTTTGCCATTGCTGCGGATTGTCGACGCGGTGCACGGCCATGCTGAAAAAGCCGATGGTTGGCTTGACAATTATCGGCCATGGCCACCGTGAGGTGTCGATGCTGGGCAGGTCTGCTGTGGCGACTTCTGCATAGAAAAAATCGGGAAAGTGCTCAGCGAGCAGGGCACGAAAGGCGCATTTATCTTTAAACAGCTGAATCTTGCCGGGTAGTTCGCTAGCGCCAAGGTTGGTCATAATCCATTCAATGGCATTTTCCGAATTACATAACAAGTGCGGGTGGGAAGCGCTGAGCAGGCTGGCGATGGCTTTTGCCTCTGTAATGGTTGGCACATTATCCGCTACAGGTAGGGCGTTGAAAGCTGGCGTGGCAATGGCGGGAATGTTGTAGCGCACCAGACTTTGTTGCAAAAACGACGATACATAGGGGCGGTCAAGTAAGATCATGGATTCATCTCTTTCTAATTAATTGGCAGATAGCAATAAAGTATACGGATAATCGCGCAGCTAGCGCAGTTCTTCCAGTAATTTGTAGTACTCCTGTAAACTGCGCACAGATTGCAAGGTCATTTCATATAGCAGCCAGCTGAGGAGCAGGATTCCGAGGGTAGACACAATCTTCCATTTACGTGACATGGTGGGGTGCCACCAGATCATGGGCAGGGCTAGTGGCCCAATGCAGCCCAGGGTAATGACAATGGAGGCGGTGCGGAAATACCAGGGCACGGTGGGGAGCGGGTTAGGAGGCTGTGCACCTCGCCCGCGGTTATCGAGAAATTCTCCGCAATGCTTACACTTGATCGCTTCGTCCTGAATCATTTCGGCACAAAAGGGACATTTCTTCATGGGTAACTCGTTGTCAGGCGGGTTTCGCCTGCGCTGGCAATGGGGGTAGCCGCTTAAGTTGTGGCAATAGATCAGCTCTAATATGCAAGGTACCAGATTTATCTGGTAAATGCAGCAGGGTATAATCTACCAGATAGAGCTGAAGTTTTATAGCGCGGCTAAGCAAAACATCGCTCGATTTATGTCTCATTGGGTATCTCCTGAAATTTGCCTATTGCCCCCTGTTTGCCCTGTTCATTAACGCGCCTTGTGCTAGAATTAGGATTTTGCTGAAGGATGAGAGTCTATGTCGCGTTGGTTGAGAAGGTCACTGATAGCGGTGGCAGTCACTGTTGGTTTGCTGTTGTTGTCGATGCTGATTGTCCCCTGGCAGCTTAAAAAGCAAGGGTCCGCCTGGATTGCGACCAACACCGCACGCACCCTGAGTATTGAAAAAGTCTATTTCAATCCCTTTGTCCTGAAACTGGAAATTTCCGGTATCAATCTCACTGAACCTGACAGTGCCCAACCGTTTGTCTCGTGCTCGCGGATGATGGTGGCAGTCAGTCTGCGCTCGGTAATTGATCGGGCGTTGATTCTCCGGCACATCGAGCTGGATCATCCCTATGTCAAAATCGACCTGTTGCCACAGCAGGTTTTCAACTTTTCCGACTTTATGCATCTGGGTGACGAGTCACCGCCGGTAGCAAAGCCAGTGCTGGAAGAGAATGCCAAGCCGTTCCTGTTTTCGTTGAATAATATCGTTATTACCCAAGGTGAGATTGATTTCAACGACCAAGCTTCACCGCAAAGCTCTCATCACGAAATCCGTCAACTGCGGTTGAGTGTTCCGGTCATCGGTAATGTGACCTATCTGGCCGATGCATATGTAACGCCGGAATTGTCGCTGATGCTCAACGGAGCGGATATCCAGGCCCAGGGGCAGTCGAAACCATTTCATAACTCAATGGACACGGAACTTTCACTCGCGCTGGTAAACACCGATCTGGATTTTTATGCCCAGCACTCTCCAGTGTTGTTACCGGTTGCCGTGACAAGTGGTGTCCTCGCTGGCACGATCAATCTCAAATACCATGTCAGCGGTGCTGAGCTACCGCAATTGCTCATCAGTGCCGAATTAGATCTCAGCGATATTGCTATCGACGAGCCCGATGGTGATCCCTTGTTTACCATGACCACTTTGCGGATCAATCTGGATAAGGCAGATGTTTTTCGCCAAGAGATTAACTTAGCGGCTATTGAGCTGAAGGCACCGCAGCTGTGGCTGACGCGCGATGCACATGGGCAGCTCAATTTACAGACGTTATTTGCCCCGACCACAGCGCAAACCGCTGCCGCGCAACCTGTACCTGCTGCAGATGCGGCGCTGCCGTTGCTGGTGATTAACAAACTCAGTCTGGAAGATGGGCAGATCCATTTCAAGGATGAGGCTCTGTCTGCCGAATTGACAGAGCATGTTGATCATTTGGCGCTGGTTGTGGAGAACTTGTCCACTCATCCAGATGCGCAAGCTACTGTGCATCTTGACTTGCACACCGCTAGATTGGTGACCCTAGACGTCGATGGAACTTTGGCGGTGGTGCCGGCTCAGGCACAGCTGCATTTCGCTGTCACTGGTATGGAGCTGGAACCTTACTGTCCCTATCTGGAGCAGGTGTTGACGGCACCAGTTGCTGGGCAGCTCGATCTCTCGGGTCAGGTTAGTTATGCCGACGCCAAGACGCATTTGAGTGACGCTGACCTGACACTGCGCAATCTAAAAGTGCCGTTCGTCGGCAAGGATCACTTCACCCTGAATGAACTACAGATTAATGGCACCGCTGTCGATGTTGCGGCGCAGCAGCTCCACCTTGGTCATGTCAGCCTTAGCGGCGGTGATGTCAAGGTGACTCGGCTGGAGGATGGCACATTTACTGCGCTGAAATTGCTGCGTCCGTCTTCTGCGCCACCAGTAGATGCCGCTGGAGCAGCTGGAGCAGCTGGGGCAGATGGAGCTGATAAGGACACTTCTGCTCCCTGGACGATGGATCTGGCCACCTTCGATCTAGCCAAGTTTAAGGTTCAGCTACGTGACGAAACCAGCGTGAAGAAACCGGCGCTGGTAGTGAAAGATCTCGGGCTGCATGCTGAAAATCTTAGCTACCCAAAAGCGCGCACCAGTCCGTTCAAGTTGCAGGTCAAGGTGGGCAAAAATGGTGAGGTTAAGCTGGATGGCACGGTGGTGCATACGCCGCTGCAAGTTATTGCCAATACCAAGATAGTGGCTTTCCCGCTGGTCGATTTCAACGATTTTATCCCGGATAATTTAAAACTGAATGTGAAGGATGGGAAACTATCCTCAACGCTTAAATTGCGTCTCAAACAACAACGAGATGAGCTGGATGTAAGTTTTTCAGGTCAGTTGGCGCTGCACCGCTTTAACCTGCACGATACCAGCGGGGGCGAACTGCTCAGTTGGGAAAACCTCAATGTCTCCGGTATCCAGTGCCGCGTGACCCCCTCGACCCCCTTCAGCCTGCATATTAGAGAGGTTGCCCTGAGCAACTATAAAACCAATATCGAAATTGCTGCCGATGGGCGGATTAATCTGACCAGTGTAGCGGCGGGGGATGAACCCGACGCGAGTGCGACCCCAGCTGCCGAGGATGTTAGTGTTGCTCAAGTAGCACCGGCAGATCAGACAGAAGAAAACGCCGGTCCTGCCGCGCCTCCTAGCGATATCCGTATTGATGCGGTTACCTTGCAAGGGGGCACTGTCTCCTTTACCGACCGCCATCTACCCAGCACTTTTGCCACAACTATGTATGATCTAGGTGGGCGTATTTCTGGTTTAGCTTCGGATGAACAGATGCAGGCCGATGTCGATCTGCGCGGGCAGTTGGAAAACCACTCGCCGCTGACTATTAGCGGTAAAATCAACCCACTGAGCACCGACCTGTTTGCCGATCTCACCATCAGCTTTAAAGATATCGATCTGTCGTCGATGACGCCGTATTCCGGCAATTTCCTCGGTTATGCTATCGACAAAGGTAAACTCTACCTTGATCTCAACTATCACATTGAGCATCAAGATATTCGCGCCGAGAACAAGGTGCTGATCGATCAATTCACCTTTGGCGACACCATCGACAGTGAAGATGCCACCTCGCTACCGGTTGCTTTGGCGATTTCGCTGCTCAAAGATCGCAATGACGAGATTCACCTGAATATTCCCATTTCCGGCAATCTGAATGATCCCGATTTCAGCCTAGCTGGGACTATTTTTAGCGTGTTGCGTAATCTGTTGATGAAGGCGGCCACCTCACCTTTTGCCCTGTTATCCTCTATGGTTGGCAGTGGCGCAGACGTCAGCAGTATAAGTTTTGCCCTTGGTCGTGCTGATCTCAGTGTAGATCAGGCAGAAAAATTGGCAGGTCTGGCCGATATCTTGAGCAATCGCCCCTCATTGACGCTGGAGATCAGCGCTTTTGCCGATAAAATTAGTGATCCCGAAGCCTATCGCCACCAGCAGCTAACTGGGATGCTACAAGCGGTAAAATGGCGCGAACTTGACAATGACCAACGCAGCACCACAACGCCTCAACAGTTGACTATCAGCGTCGAAGAATATCCACAGCTGTTGAAGAGGGTGTATAAAGAGGCCGAATTCCCCCGCCCACGCAACATTGTCGGTCTGCTCAAATCGCTACCGCCAGAAGAGATGGAGAAGCTGTTGTTGACCAATATTAGTGCCGGGGATGAAGAGTTGGCAGCATTGGCTAATGCTCGTGCTATGGCAGTGCGTGATGGGCTGGTTGCTATCAATGCAGAGCTTAAGCCGCGGTTGTTTTTGATGACGAGCGATATTTATGCCCCGCCGTCTGCGGGTGCGCCTAGCCGTGTGGAATTTGGAATTAGTGCCAAATAGTTGTGTTTCGGTTTACGCGCTATTCATGGTTTTTATTAAACAGTAAATAAGTGTCGCTAGCGCGTTGTCCGGCAGAGTGCTGTGGTGGATGCATGATCCATGCTGTTTTCTTTGCCATGACTATGGAAGAGTTTAAGACTCGAAAAGGGATTGTCTGTAATGTTACCAATTGAAAAAATCCATACCGTTAGCTTTGATGTCGATCCCCAGCGTGGTTTTACGCCGTTATGCCCGCAAGAACTTCCTGTTGTGGGTGGCGATCAAATTGTCGCTGAGCTCAATGCTCAGGCGAAAATGGCCCGCTTGCGCATTGTCAGTAAAGATTGTCATCCCCCTCAGGCACCGTGGGTTGCCAAATCTCCTGCAGAGATCATGCAGCCAGTTGTTGGAGATTACCCAAATTTGGATATTAAATGGCCGGCCCACTGCGTGGTTGGCAGTGTCGGCAATCAGTTGCTTCCAGGCTTGCCCAGTGAGGCAGCGTATGATCTAGTGATCGAAAAGGGGTGCGATCCTGAGATGCATCCATACGGAGCCTGTTATCATGACCTAGGTGAATCGATAAGTACCGGTGTTATCGAGTGGCTCAGAGACAACGAGGTGACTACGGTAGTGCTGGGCGGTTTAGCTACTGACTACTGTGTGAAAACTACCGCGTTGCAGTTGGTGCATTCAGGATTACGCGTTATTGTGAACCTTGCGGCCTGCCGCGGTGTCGCCGCCGATACTAGCGCACAGGCTGTGGATGAATTGCGCGCCGCTGGGGTGGAGCCTGTGTCCAGCTGGCGTGAGGTGGTGGTCTTATGAGTGCCCCGATTGTAGAACGTTGGCTGATCAATAGCCTGCTCGATACCGATTTGTATAAGATCACCATGCTGCAAGCATTTTATCATGCCCCAGAATTTCGCTCGGTCAGCGTAGAATGGAAATTTGCCTGTCGCAACCCTGCTGCGGCAAATTTCCCCTATATGGTGGCAGATATTCACCATCAGTTAGACCATCTGTGCACCCTAGCTTTTACTAGTGCCGAGCTCGATTATCTCGATTCATTCCTCTTTATCAGCCACGATTTCATTGAGTATTTACGCATCTTTCGGCTGGATATGCGTTTTGTTGAGATACGCCAACAGGGTCAGGACTTGGATATCCGTTTCCGTGGGCCCCTCATTCATGTCACCTTGTTTGAAATTTACACCCTAGCAATCATCAGTGAGCTGCACACCGAATTAGAATATGGTGGTGTCGATCTGGCACAAGCACGTGCCCGCCTTGCCAAAAAAATAACTATGGTTAATCAGCCGGAATTGCTGTCAGGGTTTCATTTTGCCGATTTTGGCACCCGGCGCCGGGCTAGCCAAGCATGGCACGAAGAGGTTGTAAGTACTCTTAGTGCCGAGCTGCCGACGATATTTGCCGGAACCAGTAATCTTGATTTAGCGCGGCGCTACTCGTTGACCCCAGTGGGCACTATGGCGCATGAATGGTTTCAGGCATGGCAGACCGTAACCCGTTTGGTCGATGCGCAAAAAGCCGCTCTTGAAGGGTGGGTGCGCGAGTTCCGTGGGCGCTTGGGTATCGCCCTTACCGATTGTTACTCCATGGATGCCTTCATGCGCGATTTTGCCGATCCCTATTTTGGTAAATTGTATGATGGGTTGCGCCACGACAGTGGTTGCCCAGTCGTATGGGGTGAAAAGGCGCTGGCAATGTATGAGAACATGGGGATTGATCCCCGCAGTAAGGCTTTAGTGTTTAGTGATGGGCTGACGTTTGCCAAAATGATTGAGCTGTATAACCATTTTAGCTCGCGTACTAAGGTCTCATTTGGCATTGGTACCATGTTGACTAACGACGTTGGCCGCCAGCCGCTGAATATCGTCATTAAAATGGTGGCTGCTAACGATAGACCGGTGGCAAAAATATCTGATGAGCCGGGTAAGAGTGTGTGCGAAGATCGTAACTACCTGAAATATCTGGCTTCAGTTTATGCTATTGATTTAGACGACTAGAGGGTTTTACCGCAACATTGATTGCCGGTAGCTTAAACGCAACACAGCCGATTCGGGGAGGCATCCGAATCGGCTGTGTTTTTTATTAATCTAGGAAGAAAGGAGGTATCAAATTTCGTCTGCCACAACAAGCCTCAATGGTTGTTACTCTAACAATCAATTATATGGTTAAACACCGCCAGACGCGTAAAATGTTGCATGGCAAAGCACGTGCGCAGGCTGTGCATAAGCACAGCAATGTTTTGATTACCGGGGGCAGGGGTTTTCGTATTTATAACCGACCCCGTAGATGGAGTGGATAAGCTCTAGCTCAGGGCTGGTGAGCGCGCATTTTTTGCGCAGATTTTTAATATGGCTGTCAATAGTCCGGTCACAGACAATGCGCTGGTCGGCGTAGAGCCTATCCATGAGTTGGTTTCGGGAAAAAATTCTTCCCGGTTTGTGGGCCATGATGCTCAGCAGCTGATACTCTACTGCGGTCAGGTCGAGTAAATGTCCTTGCAATGTGGCTTGATATCGGTCGCCATCGAGGCTCAGAATTTGCTCCGCCATCAGCGTTTGCGGAGCATTGCGACGCAGAACTGTTTTAACCCGTGCTACTACTTCGCGCGGGCTGAAGGGTTTACAGATGTAATCGTCAGCACCGAGCTCAAGACCGAGAATCCGGTCAATTTCTTCGACGCGCGCGGTTATCATAATGATTGGAACATCGTCCAAGTGGCGGATCTCCTTGCAGATCTCCAGACCGTCCTTACCCGGCAACATCAAATCGAGCAGGATGAGGTTGGGGGAGTTCTCCCTGACCCAGGGGACCACCATCATCCCATCAGCCAACCATGCAGTTTCATATCCAGCCTGCTGAAGGTAGGCTTGGTGCGTATCGGCCAGCCGCTGTTCATCTTCAACGATTAAAATCTTTAACTTCATCCCATGGTCTCCTTAGGCACGCAAGGGAAACTCGACTTTGATGTCCAGTCCCCCCAGAGAAGAACTGCTTGCAGTGATTTTTCCATCATGCGCTGCAACAATATTGTTACAGATTGCCAGGCCGAGTCCGGCACCGGCGTTAGCGCGATTTCGTGACTGTTCGACCCGATATAGGCGCTCGAACAGTTTCTCTCTCTGTGCTGAATCGACTCCCGGAGGCGAATCTTGAAAATGGAAGACAATGAGATCTTTATGGCTCTCGAAGTGGATTTTCATAACCCCAGGCGAATCAGTATAACGCAAGCTATTTTCGAGTAGATTGAAAAACAGTTGCTGCAATCTGTCGGGATCGGCTCGTAGGGAACAATGGAGATCCGTTGGCAGATCTGCCGTGAGCCTCAGCCCTTTTTGGGCGAAGCGTTGTTCAAAAAGTTCAATGGTTCCCGTTAAGATCCCGATCGGGTTAACTTGGATTTTTTTATAATTGAGTGCGCCGATATCAGACATAGAGAGTTCGTAAAGGTCGTTGACCAGCCGTCCCAAGTGCGAAGATTCGTCATGCAGGGTCGCCAGATTTTGCGGATTGGGCTGGCGAATACCATCTTGCAGAGCTTCGATATCGCTGATCAATATAGCTAACGGGGTGCGCAATTCGTGCGAGATATCCGCGACCCATTGCTGCCTGGCCTCTTCGTTTTTCTCCAAAGTCATTGCTAAGCTGTTGAAGTCTCTTGAAAGCTGAGCCAGTTCATCTCTAGTGGTGATCGGTATTCGAGTTTTGAACTGCCCGGCGATCAGCTTGCGCGTGCCGCTTGTCAACTCTTTTATTGGGCGTAACAAGTGAATAGTCAGCGGGTAGGCGAGGAGCAACGAAAGTAACGCCATCGCCAGAGCAATCAAGGCAAATGACTCGGTTTGTTGTTCGACAAACAGCAGGTCGCCAGCAGCGTAAATATCTTTGACTGGAACCAGAGCCAGATAGCCGATAATGCTGTGCTGATAATTCAGTGGCTGGAGTTTAAGGTGCAGCTCTTCTGCTGGCGGGCCAAAGATACTGCGTTGCTGTGCATCATAGAGGGCAACCAATGGTCCCCTGTTGGGCGGCGGTCCGACAGGCTTATGACCACGATCATGGTCGCGTAGCTGCGGTGGCTCAATCTGCTTGGCGGCAGCACGTAGCAATTGCTCCCACAGTTCAGGGTTCCCCTCTAGAAACTTCCAATTGCCATGCTGTGCATAATTTGCCACCAGTCGCTCTGAGAGCTGATCCATCTCCTGCATTTCCTGGTTGTTGACGTAATTAAGAAAACCGCGGTCAAAACTCCATTGCATGAACAGAAACATACCGGCTGAGACCACAACGCTGGTGAGCAGCAGGGTGGAGAAAAGTTTGTATTTTATTTGAAATTTCATAGTTTCTCTCAATGTATGTCCCGAGTGTTTGCACTGTTATGCAACAGCATAGCGCCGCAATGTGGAGCAAATATGAAGTGCATAGAAAAACAATTTACCGGCATCCGGTTCTGTGCAGTTACGATTCAGAAAATCTGGTAAAAAAATAGCAAACTCCATAATCTCTCCACAGTTTGATTGTATGCTTTTCTATAATCAAGACAAGTTGTCGTCGTTTGCCGCAGTGTTCATGGATACCTATTATGCCTCAATTGACAGTGTTGTTAGTTGCCAAAATGACTGGAATTTTTCCACAGTTGAAGGATCTGTTGGAGCAGGAGGATATTTGCATCCGCCAGCTTGATCACTGGCATAGCACTAAATCATGTGGTGTCGATGAGCAAGCGCAACTGATTGTGCTGCACTGCCCCGGTCCGGGCTTTGGAGGATTGACTGTGTGCCAGGAAATCCGTACCCGATATTCTGGATTGCTGATCCTTGTTTCAGATAACCCAGACGAGCAGTTTCATGTGCTTGCCTTGGGATTGGGGGCGGAAGCCTCGCTTACGCAAAACGCAGGCACTTTGTTGGTAGCGGCAAATATAAAGGCGTTATTGCGACGATTTGTGCCTGCTCAGATGGAGGCAATTCAAACGTTTGGCACGTTGACCGTGGATGCAAATAGGCGCGATGTTTATGTTGATGACCAGGCTATGCAACTCTCAACTCTTGAGTTTAATCTGCTCTGGCTTCTGGTTGGCAACGTTGGCTGCGTTTTCAGTCGCGAGGATATTCACCAGAAAATTTACCACGCGCCTTACAACGGCTATGATCGCAATATAGATCTGTATATCTCGCGTATTCGGCAGAAAATCGGTGATGATCCGGCGCTGCCCCGTTATTTAAAGACCGTGCGCGGGGTCGGATACCAGTTCGTGGGCGGGTAGTGCCGGCTGGACCAGCTATAGATACAAACTGTTACATGCAGGTTACACTCCTGCCATAAAAACAGCTCAAGAAACCACCGATATGCCAAACACGGGAAGATCGTTTTTTAAGACGACGTCAGCTAAACACCTATTTATAGGAGAAGGAGGTCAACATGATCAGTAGTGTAAGCATGAGCAGCTCTATGTCAACAATGAGCAGCAGTTCCATGCAACGAAAACCGCCGTCATCAGATCAAGATGTCTTTAAATTGGCGGACTCAGATAGCAATGGTTTGGTTTCCTCAGCCGAGCTTGCAACCTCGGTGAGTAGTATTCAGGAGATCACCGGTGTCAGTATTGACGTAGAAGAAGGTCTCGCTACCTTCGATGCTGATGGGGATGGTTCCTTGAGTGGTGAAGAGCTCTTGGGCCTGTTGTCCAGTCAGGGCTTTAACCCCGCCGAAATAATCGACAGCGAAGATAGTGAATCAGGTATGCGACCGCCTCCACCGCCTCCACCTGAACAAGCTATGTCGGCCTATGAGGCAAATAGTGGCGAGGACACAATCAGTGACTTAATGATGGATTTTTTAAATAGTCTATCTGATAGCGGAGAGGAATATACCTCTCTTGCGTTAACGGCTTAACGTAGCGATTTATTTGCTGCGAGTACAGACCTTAAAATAAACTGACGAATATATTTCCAAGCGGTCTTCCACAACCCTAAATCCTTGTGTCCTGATGTTCTTGGGTCGCAAGGATTTAGGGTTTCTATTTGAAAATTATCTGATCAAGCAGCAAGCTTTATTTATTCCGTTGATATCTCCACATTTCTTCCCTATTGGCTCCTTATTCTATCGCTATGGTGTTTATCAGTTCATTTAGTAACATACTAACCCAGAGGAGTTTCAAAATGAAAAAGTACATAGGTACAGCGGTTTTACTTTTGGCACTGGCTATTTTGTTACCATCTATCAGCGTTGCCAGTGGGCAGCGCGGTGGTCCCAAGGGCGCGCCTCCAGAAGCGATTGAGGCTTGCGCCGGTAAAAGTGCCGGAGACAGTGTCGAATTTACTGGTGGCCGCGGCGAAACGGTTGAGGCTACCTGTCAGCTGAAAGATGGTAAACTGGTCGCTGTGCCGGACAATGCTCCACAAGGTGGTGGTCCACGTTAAAGATTGTGACCAATCTACAGGGATTTAAACATGGCTATCAAACAAATTAAGGGCTGCATCGGCTGCGGAATTTGCATCAAAACCTGCCCGACCGATGTTCTCCGCTTGGATGAAAAAACAGGAAAAGCATTTATTAAGTATCCGGATGATTGCCAGATCTGTCACCTGTGCCGCATGTATTGCCCGGTGGATGCGATAACCATTACCCCGGAGAAGTCGATTCCGGTGATCATTTCATGGGGGTAAAAATGACTGAATACATCAAAAGCAATGTGCAACTGCAAATCCTGGCAGCTTTTATCGTCATGCCGCTAATGATCTGGGCTATGGGTAGCACCCCGCAGCGCACGCTGTTAAAGGAATCTCTTTCAGTTGTCACGATCATCTCTTTCAGCCTGATGCTCGGGTTGTTCTACTTGGCGCGAACGAATATATTTATCGTAAAAAAGATCAGGTTTAGCAAGCTGATCGGATTACATAAGTTTATCGGCTATGCAGCTGTCCCGCTTCTGCTTGTGCATCCATTCCTGTTGGTGGTGCCGCGATTTTTCGAAGCGGGTGTTGATCCCTTTGATGCGTTCATAACCATAGCAACGACCTTTACCAATAAGGGAGTTATCTTTGGACTCGTCGCTTGGAGTTTGCTGCTGATCATCGGCGTTACCTCCATTTTTCGTAAGAACTTGCCTATGAAATACCAAACTTGGCGAATTGTTCACAGCGTGCTGGCAGTCCTATGTGCTTTCTTCGCGGTATTCCACGTAATTGATCTCGGTCGTCACATTGATGTTGCCATGACTGTTTTCATTGTTCTGCTATTTGTTGGTGCAATTTATCTGTTGTTAAAAAATTATGCCGAAAATGGCCAAGAGACGGGAAAACAAATATGAGCAGCCAGGAAAACAAAAAGGGACTATCGCGGCGTAATTTTATGGCGATTGCTGGGGGAGCGGTGGGGCTCGCTGCCATGACCGCTATGGGTATCCCGGCAATGAACGGTGAATGTCAGTCGAATATCCGTGAAATTGATATTGATACGTTGACTTGCCAAGAGAATGAAACCGACATTCTGGTGATTGGCAGTGGTATCGCCGGGCTCTTTGCCGCAGTGAAAGGGCATGATGCCGGAGCCAAAGTGCTGATGGTTTCCAAAGGTCGCCTTGGTTCTTCGGGGCAGACCCCTTTTGCTAAGGGGATCTTTGCCTACGATTCGACCAAGGAAAAAATGAGTTTGGATGAGTTTGTCGATACGGTCTCCCGCTCGGCGCTCGGTACCAATAACCCGGTCTATACCCGGCAGATGGCTGAACATTCTCTGGCTCGAGTCAACGACCTGAAAGAGTGGGGCTTCTTTGATTCACCGCTCTATTTCAATGCTTTTAGTAAGCCGATCAAAGAACGCAATATTCCAGTTGTCGAACGGGTCATGATCACCCACCTGATTAAAGAAAATGGCAAGATTGCCGGAGCGGCGGGTTTCAGCTTTGATGAAGGTACAGTCCACATCTTTAAAGCCAAGAGTGTCATCCTTTGCTCTGGGGCCGGCGGTTTCAAACCTAACGGATTCCCCATTTGCGACCTCACCCACGACGGCACCGTCATGGCTTATAAGATCGGCGCCAAGGTGACTGGCAAGGAGTGGAACGACGGCCATTCTGGTCAAACAGTCAACGCCGCGGACTGTTACAACGGCTGGCACGGGATGTTTGATCGCAAGCCCGGATTGACCGGTGTTGAAGTCCATCACGATTTGGGTGTAGAGATGAATTATCAAGCCTATATGGCAGGCAACCCGCTGACCGGCGGACCTCCAGGGCAGAACAATGGAAAACAGATCAGCGGCGGTCCTACTCGGCCAGTTGAATTTAGCGAGAACAACCGTCAACCAGGTCCTCCTGGTGGTGGAACCGCTGCTGGCGG
Organism: uncultured Desulfuromonas sp.; assembly: GCA_964536375.1. Classification (GTDB taxonomy): domain Bacteria; phylum Desulfobacterota; class Desulfuromonadia; order Desulfuromonadales; family Desulfuromonadaceae; genus Desulfuromonas. The sequence goes on from CAZHXF010000028.1 coordinate 37,812, forward strand.
AGGACCTCCTCCCGGCATGTCTGGCGGCAGCTCTGTTGGCGGTTCTTCTGCCGGGATGTCCATTCACAAGTCGGAAGGGCTGGTTCCCATCAACGAAAAAGGTGCATCCAATATCCCCGGACTCTATGCTGCCGGGGACGCGCTCGGTTCCTATATGGCTGGAGCCATCTATACCCAAGTTGGTTCGTCTCTGGCTGGTTCAGCGGTTCAAGGGGCAATCGTCTCCGAGGCTGCTGCTGAGTATTGTAAAGGGATTACACTTCCCAGTATCTCCAAGACTAAAATTAAAGCCCTCGAAAAAGAGATCCTCGCGCCGCTAAAACGCGACAAAGGCTACAGTCCTGCTTGGGTCACCCAGACCTTGCAAGGGATTATGATACCCAACTTTGTGCTCTACATTAAGAAAGAGAGTCTGTTAAAAGCAGCTTTGGCCTATGTTGAAGAGTTGCGTGATCACCACCTGCCGCTGCTACGGGCTGCCGATCTGCACGAGTTGCGCTTAGCCCATGAGACTGCCAACATGATTATCACTGCCGAAATGAAACTGAAAGCCTCGCTCATGCGCAAAGAGAGCCGCTGTAGTCATTACCGGCTCGATTACCCTGATATCGACACCAAGAACTGGAACGCTTGGATCAATATTTATCAGGGCCGTAACGGTGAAATGAAATTCGAAAAGCAGAACTTTGATCGCTGGCCGGTGTGAAGATCCGACCAACCATTATGATGGTCGCGACTGTAGTCTTTGCCGCTGCAGACAAGCGATTAGCAGCGTCGAAAGTTCAAACAAAACGATCCCGAAATACAGCGTATTTCGGGATCGTTGAACAGTATTTATTTA
>CAZHXF010000029.1:0-8219 GCA_964536375.1 uncultured Desulfuromonas sp.
TTGTAAGTTGCACCCAAGGTAATCTCATATTGTTCATAAGATAAGTCTGAGTATTCGTCGATGTTATTGTTTTGATCAGCAGTGTCGTATGCTAATCCCATATCTCCATCTGTTCTAAGAACTGTAGTTCCTGACATAGTGGCAATCTTGACTATGCCTAGAGACATTCTGTCGCCAAAATCCCAATCCCAAGTGCTTTCAGCGTTATTATAAGTGAAGCTTGCGTTAAGTTTTAATTTTTCTGTTGCTTGGTAATCTGCAGATAATGAAAGTGTGTGAACGTCCGTTTCGTTTTCGGCGATGCCGCATACAGAGCCAACTAAAAATTGTGACGAACCAAACTGGTCCGTTGTCGGTGAGACAGCGTTCGCTCAGCCATGATACCATCCAACACAGGCTTGATTTTCAGTCTCTTGTCGATTAAAGCTATAAAACATGGTTAAATTGAGTTTTTCGCTAGGCGCGTACCAGAAGCTAACGCCCGGTACATAGGTTGTTTGCTCATAATTAACATCATCATTCTCTTCGTAGCGTACACGGGCAAATATGGTTGCTGCCATTTGTTCGGAGAAGGTAAATGTTGTGTTGAGCTTCATTTCATGAACGGCATCCGGTTCACTGCTTGAAGAAAGTGAGCGCTCTGGGTATACACCATCCCAGTATAATACTGACGCTGTAAGTATATCGTAGGCAAGTCCACTGCCACCATCAATACCGTCTTGATTTATTCCCATGTCAGCACCACTGAAAGGCTCATCAATGTCTTGATACTCGTAGCTGATGCGTCCAGATACTGATTTGTTTAAGCGGGTTTTAAGTGCTATCATGAAGGTTTGTGTTTCAGTTTCTCCAAGTTCTTTTTCTTCACGATCAATTTTTTCATACTCATAGCCGAGGCGCAAGGTTGTTGCTTTGGCAAGACGGTAAACTCCATCTAGACCAAATTCTGTAACTTCACGTTCTTCAGCAGATGCCCAATCCTCGCCAAGACCATCCTTGCCAATATTGGTAATAAAGTTGTTGTCAGCTTCTATTTCGTAAGTTGAACCACGTAAGGACAGACGCAGGTTTTTTCCAACTTTTGTGGCAATTTTGCCGCCAAATGATTCATATTCTGATTCGAGAGTACTTCCATCAAGTAATGTATAACCTGGGTTTTGCAGATCTGATTTAGAACTTTCGATCTCAGATTTAACATACATTGCTGTTACGCTGGTGTTATTAGGTAGGTCTGCGCGCATTTTAATCATGTGTGACTCTTTTTCAGAGTCTGGAGTGCGAGCATATTCCTCTTCAGCTCCGTTATAGTTTAACATATCAGCTTGAGATGAAGTACCTACTGCAGCATAATAACGGCTTGGAGCATCAGCATCTTCGTTGAAATTGCGATTCAAATACTCGTAATCAACTGTAATAATGCCGAATTTTCCTGTTGCACCTAATGTGAAATCTTCAGTGCGTTCGTCGATATCTTTTCCGTCAGCGCTGACGTGGCAACTGGAACATTTTGAGAGGCCAATTGCTTGTTCTAGCCCTTCACGCGTTTCAATGCGAGTCCCCGCTTTAATTGTAACGTTGGGAAGCATTGGCAATGTGAGCTCAGCCTCGTTTTTCCATTCACGTCTGGTTACGATGTAGTCGTTGTCGATTTGTTGTGACCATGCAGTCGCAGGGTCGTAACCATTGATTGGATCAGCTCCACCAATTTTTGCTGCGCCTGTGTCAGCAAAAATTTTATCAGTGGTCACTGAAGGTTGTCCACCGCCTAAATCAGGTGCAAGAGTGGCACCCATTTGACTAAGGGTTTCTTGATCTTTGTGATGTTCAAGAACTGACAGTTCACTGTCAAATTTAAAAACGCGCATTGCGTCTATGCTTAGTTCATGTTGTTGGTCGCGTGGACCCATGGTTTCGCTCTCAATTTCAAGGACAAAACCACTTTTTTCAAATTCAAGATCCAGTTGTGGTGCCAGTGAAACGCCATCTTCAGCGCGCACAGAACCATATTCATTAACTCGTGCTGCATTGTCGTCCGTATTGATGCCGCTCATCCCTAGTTCCCAAGAACCAGTGAGATGACCCGCACCCTCTTCCGCTAGTGCAGGAGTAGCCACCAGCGTCAGGACGGTCAACAGTGCAAGCAGCCATAATCGGCTTTGCTTCATAATGTGTGCCTCCTTATAAAATTAACGGGTCAAAGCGCCGCCAGTAAGCGGTTGCGATGGATAATCACTGCCGTGAACCACTTTGTGACAAGTAGTACACTTGGTGCCAAATGACATTTGAAAACCTTCCGTACCATGTGGATTAGCATCTGCAACTGCTGGATCATCTGAGGATGCACGCAAGATGTGGAAATGACCTTCATGACACTGCAAGCACAAGAATGGCTCGTTTTGTGATAACAGGTTGTTAGCAACACTACCGTGTGGATCGTGGCAGATTGTACAGTCATCTTCTACTGGAGCATGACCGAATACAAATGGACCCTGATAACGGGTGTGGCAGTTCAGGCATAGGTCGTTCAAGCGCTCGTCAGTATTCAGAGCTTCACCAATGGCACCGTGAGCATTATGGCAGCTTGAGCAGTTCATCTTACCGGCCTCGAGAGGATGGCTTGATGGGAAGTGAGTTTTTGCTTGCTCTTCCTTGTGGCAGGTGAAGCACAACTCAGGATCTTCTGCTTTGAGGCTGTTTTTAGCTTCAGCCATGTGCACGCTGTGGCAGTCGAGACAACCCACATCGCTCAGTAAGTGAGCACTGTGGTTGAAGTCCATCAGCTTGCCGTCGGTGTGACATTTTTCGCAGATTGCCGATGAATCATCAGCATTCATTTCCGCGGGACGAAGAATGAAGCATGACTCTCCATCGTTATCAACGTGCTGGCTACCGGGTCCGTGGCAAGACTCGCAACCTTTTTCTGCACCCATTAGCTCCCAGTCTGCTAAACGACCATGAATGGTCTTAGCAAAACCTTCGCCGCCGGTTGATTTGGCGAAATCTTCGCCGGCCATGTCGTCATGACACTCGAGGCAGGTCTCTTGACCTACATAAGTGGCACCTTCGATCACAGGCAGGGTTAGAACCTTTTCCCGGATTGTGCCGGTGGCGCAAGCGCCTAGTACCAGCAGCAGGGGAAGGGCCTTCACCAGCCATGAGGCCTTGGTGTTGAACTTCCTTCGCATGTTTTCTCCTTTCGTTCTTCCTACGATAATGAGATTCTGGATTCTTTTAACCCAAAACGGTTATTCATTTTTTGTCAGTTCGAATAATCGTTCGATATAAAAGACCCAGAAAAAACAGTGTGTTACGCAGCAATAACCACTATGTGGTGGAAAAAGCGGCATAACACCCACGTTTGTAATCGTGTGTACAATACTTTGGCTTGCTGTTAGTGTAAAACGAATGATTTTAATGACAGCATAAGCATATCTTATAGTTTCATATATCTATATTCGGGATTTACAATGGAAACGCAATATTTAAGAACTTTGGTGATGGCGGCGCAGGAGGGAAGCTTCTCTCGGGCAGCAATCAAGCTTAATGTGACGCAGTCGGCAGTGTCGCAGCGCACTAAGAGTTTAGAGTCTTGTTGCGGGGTTAAATTGTTGGATCGTTCTGGTTCAATCATGCAGCCTACTGTTGCCGGGCGTGTGGTAATTGAGTGCGCGCAGCGTATTTTACAGATGGAAGAACATATGATGCGTGAGCTGCGCTCATTGACGGATAAAAAACATCTGTATATATGTTGTACCCCCGCCTTTGGTATGGCGCATTTGCCCCAGATTATCAAATCCTTTACCACTGCTAACAATGACATAGACGATCTGATGTGTTTGTTTGATTCTCCGTCGCAGGCGTTGGCTGGGTTGCGGGCTGGGGAGTTCGATGTGGCAGTGATGGAGCATTTACCCGATATCGATTTTGCCGGTATGCGCCATCTTGATTTGCCTGTGGATGAGATGGTATTTGTCAGTGCTCCGAACCTGGGAGTTGCTGCTGGTGTGGTGGCTCTGGACGAGTTGCAGCAGCATTGCTTTATTGCTCGTCGCGCGGGCTGTAGTTGCCGAGATTTGTTGACCCTTAACCTAGAGGCTGCAGGCAGCGATATCGAGATGTTTAACAAGGTGATGGTGCTGGATGATTTCAATATGATTAATAATGAAATTTTGGCCGGTTCTGGCGTTACCTTTATTTCCCGTTCCGTGGTAGCCGGATATCTTGAGGCTGGTACGCTGCGTGAGCATACAGTGGTCGGTTTTGAACATCATCGTCGGCTCAGCATTGTTGCTTTGGCGTGTGAGTCGCCGACGTCGCTGAAACGGATGTTTGTGGAAACGGTACTGCGTTATTTTGGTATTGAGATGCTGGCGTAATATTGTTTTAGCAATCCTTGATCCACTAAAGTGTGTCTCATTTTTTACTTTTACTATTAATTGAACAGAATGAGAAACATACTCAATGAGTGTTCTGATTATCACGGGTCTTCTTCTACCATCGCAATGATTGTCTCTCGCGCAGGCGGGAGTCTAGAAATCTATGCAAAACCTCTGGATCCCCGCATTCGCGAGGATGACGAATACGGGGAACAGAACCAGAGCGGAAGATTAGTTCTACTCAGGAAGCAGATTGATTATAACCAGATTCTTTTTAGTAATTTGTTTTGTTGCGGAGATATTATATGTCCAGTTCTTTTGGTACGTTATTTAAAGTGTCTACTTTTGGTGAGTCTCACTGTGCTGGTGTTGGCGCTATTGTGGATGGGGTGCCGCCACGTATGGCGCTTACAAGCGCAGATATTCAGGTACAGTTAGATCGGCGTCGACCGGGGCAAAATAAGTTGGGTACCGATCGCAATGAAGCCGATCAGGTTACTATCCTTTCTGGCGTTGAATTTGATAAGACCCTCGGCTCACCCATTGGCTTGTTGGTGGCTAACAAGAATCAGCGTCCGGGTGATTACAGTGAAATGAGCACTATCCCGCGACCATCCCATGCTGATTATACCTATCGGGCTAAGTACGGAACGCACGCGTCTAGCGGTGGTGGTCGTGCTAGTGCCCGTGAGACCATTGGTCGGGTAGCTGCCGGAGCAGTTGCCGAAAAGTTTCTCTTGGAAGAGTACGGTATTGAAATTGTCTCTTGGGTTAGTTCGGTAGGTGAAGTGGATGCCGGGCAGATCGATATGGATAATATTAGCCGGGCTATTGTTGATGGTAACGATGTGCGTTGCCCGGATGCCGCTGCGGCTGAGCAGATGACCGCTCTGATTATTGCCGCGCGGCAAGAACAGGATTCTATCGGCGGGGTATTGAGCTGCGTGTGCCGTAATGTCCCAGCAGGTTGGGGTGAACCAGCGTTCGACCGTTTCGAAGCATTGTTAGCGCATGCTATGTTGTCTTTACCGGCATCTAAGGGTTTTGAGATCGGTTCTGGATTCGCCGGGGCGCGCCAGCGCGGGTCAGTGCATAATGATCCCTATGTGATGAAAAATGGTCGGTTGGGTACCAGTAGCAATCGTAGCGGTGGAGTGCAGGGTGGTATTTCTAATGGTGAATCGGTTTACTTCCGTGTTGCTTTCAAGCCACCGGCAACTATTGGTCAGGAGCAACAGACTGTTAATTACAGCGGTGAGCCGGTAACGCTGGCAGCTAAAGGGCGGCATGATCCGTGTGTGGTTGCCCGCGCCGTACCCATAGTTGAGACTATGACCGCATTGGTGTTAGCCGATTTAGCGCTTATCCAGCGGATGCGTTTGTAGCTTGCAGCTGTATTGCGTTAAAGGGGCTCTATATGGTATTAACGTGCATTGTTCTTGATGTAAAAAGGCATAGCAAGCGCAAGCTGCGATATAACGTCCCACGGAAAAGGTTGATTAGTAGACGTAACCAAAATACTCAATACTAGCATAACGAATAAGCACCGACTTGGAGGTCTAAAGGACTCCAAACCGCGCTGTTTTGTAAAAGGGAAAATGAAACATTGTAGGTAGATCGCGACCCCCGGAGGGAAGAACTTAAAAGCCATTTTTGCTTACTTTTTGGGGCCAGTTGAAAATATACAAAAAGTGCGTCGTCTGCGGGGCGAAACCCGCGAAGTTGATTGTGCTTTTGATTTATTGGTTTGTGGTACTTGATCAATTTTCATTGGATGGATGATAACCATCATCGGTTGAAGTAAACCGGGTTACGCGCACCCGGACTGCGCCATACTTTTAGGATCATCCAAAAGTATGCAAAACATGACCCGCAGTTGTCTTGCCCTTACGGGTTCCCTCACTGCAATCGTTTACACCGAGAAGCCTGCTAAAACTCGCTGGCGCTCAAACAGTTAACAGGCAAACCCTTCTCGTTGACACTCATTGCGTTCAGCGGCGACAAACGGGGATAATTGTAACAGTGGTAACGATAGTTACGAAAGGTTGAAAGTTAAATGGAATTAGTGTCTCTCATCTGCGCCGCTTATTTTATTGGTGCCATACCTAGCGGCGTGGTGTTAACCCGTTTAGCCGGTGTTGAAGATGTGCGCTGCAGTGGTAGTGGTAATATCGGTGCCACTAATGTGTATCGCGTAGCTGGTAAGCGCCTCGGGGTGCTGACTCTAGTCGCTGATGTGCTGAAGGGTTTGCTGCCGTTACTGGCTCTGAAGCTGTCGGGTATACATGATGAGCGCTGGCTGGTACTGGTTGCCGTGGCGCTGTTTATCGGCCATTGTTATCCGGTGTACTTGCGCTTTAAGGGTGGCAAGGGTGTGGCCACGGTATTAGGCATATATCTGATTTTATCACCTGTGGCAGTATTGGTGGCATTGGTGGTATTTGCTGGGGTGCTGTGGCTGTGGCGCTATGTTTCTCTGGCTTCTATCAGTGCTGCGGCGCTGCTCCCCTTTATGGTCTACGCTGTAGAGCATTCTGTTACGTTTTTTGTTGCTACGCTGGTGATTGCTGCCGGCGTTATCTATCGCCACTCCTCCAATATTAAAAGATTATTCAATGGCACGGAAACGCGTTTCAAAGGGTAGCCTGCGCGACAGTAAGAAGTCGATGCGCAACACGGAACTGTTCTCACCGCCAGTGGTGTCACCCAAAATGGGTATAGCCCGGCTGTGGCGTTTTGCTGGTCCACTATTCTTGTTGATTGGGGTGCCAATTATTGCTTTTGGTGTATTTGTATTGCGCCCCGTTCAGGCTCCACCATCAGGCACGTTAATTACAATAGCATCCGGTCAGCCGTTGGCGAAAATTGCTCAGCAGCTTGATGAACAGCATCTTGTCTCTGACGCTATGGCGTTCCGGATGTTGGCTCTTATCAGTGGCGATGCTCGGGTTATTCAAGCGGGCAGCTATCGCTTCGATGGTGCCAATAGTCCGCTGGAGGTGCTGCGGCGTCTGGTAGCGGGAAAAGTCGAGTTGACACCGTGTACTGTGCCGGAGGGGTTCACTGCTCAACAGGTTGTCGAGCGCTGCGTAGCCGTAGGTTTGGGCAAGTTGGAGGTGTACCAGCGCTTGTTTGCTGATGAGACTTTTAGTCGGCAGTTGCAGCTTCCCGGTAGCTCATTGGAAGGGTATTTGTTTCCAGAAACCTATCGTTTTGCCCCCGGTACTGAGGAAAAAATGGTGTTGCGCACCATGGTGCTGCAAGCGAAACAGCAGCTTAATTCAGGTGTACTCGAACAGGCTAAACAACGCGGGTTGGACGAAATACAGCTGGTTACTCTGGCCTCGATTATTCAAAAAGAGGCTGGCAACGAACAGGAGATGCCCCTGATCTCGGCGGTATTTCATAATCGTCTAAAACGGGGCATGTTGTTGCAGGCCGATCCTACGGTTATTTACGGTATCAAAAATTTCAATGGTAACCTCACCCGCAAAGACCTATTGACTCCCAGTGCCTACAATACCTATATAAATAAAGGCTTGCCGCCAGGACCGATATCCAATCCCGGTTTGGCTGCGCTACAGGCGGCGGTTAATCCAGCTTCCTCCCCCGCACTATTTTTCGTTGCTGATGGTAGCGGTAGCCACCACTTCTCCTCCACTCTCACTGAGCATAACCAGGCCGTGCAGCGTTATCTCCACCATCTACGCCAAAATAAATCTACGAATTAATCATTAACTACTGAGTCAATTGCACCAGTCGTCATCCTCGTGAAAACGGGGATCCAGCTTTTTTGATGAACTCAGAAAACCTCTGGACTCCCGCCTGCGCGCGAGTGACGAC
>CAZHXF010000029.1:8319-37988 GCA_964536375.1 uncultured Desulfuromonas sp.
CTCTGGACTCCCGCCTGCGCGCGAGTGACGACCTTTGTGGCGATAGTGGAAGATTGGTATTAATTAGGAAAAGTTTTGCAAGTGGCTTTACTCTATTTGTCCCATCAGACGGATCATCGCGTCCAATGCGGTGTAGGGGTGGGGCGGACAACCGGGAATGTACAGATCGACCGGTAGTAAATCACCCACGCCACCTAGCTGATTGTTTACTTCCGGGCTGCCCCGGAACGGTCCGCCGCCGATGGCGCAGGCGCCAGAGGCGATAACTAGTTTTGGCTCCGGTATGGCAGCATAAGTATCCAGTACGGCGCTTTTCATGTTTTCGCTGATGGGACCGGTGATCAATATGCCATCTGCGTGGCGCGGTGAGGCGACAAATTGAATGCCGAAGCGTCCTAGGTCATACGTCAAGGTACCGAGAACGTTGAGGTCAGCTTCACAGGCATTGCAGCCGCCAGCAGAAACTTGACGCAGCTTGAGTGAGCGACCAAACAGTTTTTTCATCTTGGTGTTTAGTTCCTGAACCATGGGATATTCTGTATCATCTACAATTAATCCAGACCTAGTGTTGCTTGCCAGGCGGAAGTCATTGCTGAAAGTTAATGCGCCGTGCGGACAGATGTCGGTGCAGGTTGGGCAAAACAGACAACGCCCCATATCCAGACAAATTTTGCCGTTTATTCGCTCTATAGCCCCATATGGGCAGCTGTCTATACATAGTGAACACTGTGGCTGGCATAGCTGTGGTTTGATGACCGGTCGACCACGAAAGCGCTGGGCCAGCACAGGCTCAACTTTGGGATACTTGCCAGTGCGATATCCCTGAGCCAACCGTTCGCGGATAATGTTAAACATAACTGAAATTTCCTTTCGCCAGTTGCTGGTTGCTACAGATCAAAGCCACAATATGACAGGTTAAAGCTCTTGTTGCACACGGGGAAGTCGGATATTTGTTCACCGCGCAACGCTAGGGCCAGGGCGCTCCAGTTGTGAAACGATGGATCAACTATTTTGTAGCGGCTGATTTTGCCGGCGTCATTGGTGATAGCGCAGTGCACTAACTCGCCGCGCCACCCTTCACACAGGGATATAGCTAACGAGTTTGGCGCCAGTGCTGCCGGTTCGGTGTAAATTGTACCCTCAGGCAAATTGTTGAGGGTTTCGCGCAGTAGCTCGTGGGACGCATAAATCTCACGGCGGCGCACATTGCCGCGTGCGCACACGTCGCCTTCAACTTCAATTACTGGTGGAGCATAGTCTTTGATTCCGGCACCAATAGGGTGATGCAGACGGGTATCACGCACCAGCCCGCTGGCCTTGGCCACCACACCAACTAAGCCAAGGGTTTCGGCATCGTCGACACTGACACAGCCCACCCCTTCAAAACGCGCTAGCACTGACGGATTGTTGAAACACAGTTCAATGGCACCACGACTGTCTTTTTCCAATATTTCCAGTTTGTTGAGCATGTTTGCTACCTGCTCAAGGTTGAGGTCGAACAGCACGCCACCGGGGCGGACAAAGCCGCGCCCGAAGCGGCTGCCACACAGATCGGCGGATAAATTCAGGTAGTCACCGCGGATACGCCCACAGAACGATGAAGTGGGTAGGAAACCGACATCACCGGCCATGGCGCCGACATCACCCACATGGTTGGCAAGACGTTCTAGCTCCAAACCCACGGCCCGTAAAGCTTGGGCACGAGGAGAAGCATCGCGACCCGAGAGGCTTTCAATTACCTGGCTGTAAGCACAGCTGTGACCGATGGTGGTGTCACCAGCCGCCGCTTCGAGTTGATAGGGAGTCGTTGGATGTGGTCCGCCGCTGAGCATTTGTTCAATGCCACGATGCTGAAAACCTAGGGATATCTCCAGATGCATAATCTCTTCGCCATGGCATTGGAAGCGGAAATGACCCGGCTCAATAACTCCGGCATGTACCGGGCCTACGCCAACCTCATGTACCTCTTCACCTTCGACACGATAAAACTCCATGTCGCCGGGGACTGGATGCTGGAGCGGATCGCGACCCCAGATGTCAGCACAACCAACCCATGCATTATGGAAGCGTACCGGTTTCAACCACGGATGTCCTTCTGGACGTACCCCGTATTGCTCGGCTAGTTCCCGTTCAAACAGGTGCATTTGCGGACAGTCAGGAGTTAAGGATGGATAACTATCTTTGACCTGAGTGTGCAGTAGAGCTAACTCGCCTTGCCAGTCGTGGGACAGAATGGCATATAAATCCAGCACGTTTTCATTTGGATGACCAAAAAAACTGGCTACACGAGCGTGGTTACCCACCTCTTCAAGTAGTGATTCACGAAAGGTGGTAAAATCTAACAGTGGTAGCTCGCTGAGCGGGATAGCCGTGCCGTGGCGAAAGCGGATCAACTTGGATTGACTCATGGCTGCACCTCCAACAGGGCTGCGGCACGATGTAATGCCGCCTGTAATGGTTCGGGAATATAAACGCCAATTATCAGCACTATCACCATAAAGCACAGCGGCGAGATATAGAGTAGTGGCCGGTCAAAAAATTGTGCGGGCTGGTCACCTGGTTCTCCCTGGGTGGCACTGAGCACTGTCGCTCCCATACCGATAAAAACTACCGCTAAAAACAGTAGCACTAAAGCGCCGATTATCATTTTATCGCTGGCGAAAATACCGCGCAAAATGGTGAACTCACTGATGAACGGTCCAAAGGGTGGGGAGCCGGTAATAGCTAGAAAACCCATGAGAAATAGAGTGCCGGAGATGGGTAAGGCTACGATAGCGCCGCGTACTTCATTTAGGCTTTTGCTGCCAAAGCTGCGTTGAATATTGCCAGCGGTGAGAAATAAGCCCCCTTTGGTCAAAGCGTTGTTAATCAGATGTAGCATGGCACCAAAAGTAGCAATGCCGCCCATACTTACTCCGATAGCTAATAGCCCCATATGTTCTACGGAAGAATAAGCCAGCAGACGTTTTATGTCGGGTTGGCGCACCATAAAGATGGCGGCGATCAGGAGGGATAGCATGCCCATACCGAGCAGTGCCTGACGCGCCATGTCACCATCGCCAGCAGCGGTCATAAGTTGCAGACCGCGCAGAATAGCTAGAAAAGCCACGCTGGTTAAGCCACCAGCCAACAACGCGCCAACTAGACCTGGTGCTTCGCCGTAGGCATCTGGTTTCCAAGTGTGCAGTGGCGCTAAGCCCATCTTGGTGCCAAAGCCTACCAGTAAAAAGATAAATCCAGCATGTAACCACGGGCGGGACATCTGCGGTGCCGTTTGCAACAGAGCATCCAAATGGAGACTGATTGGGTCAGCGACACCGAGAGCCGAGTAGGCGATGAACATTATTCCCAGCATCGCCAGCGCGATGCCAACTGAGCAGATCAGCAGATATTTCCATGTTGCTTCAATGGATAAACGGTTGTAGTTGAAATAGATCAGCGGTGCACTGGCGATGGTTGTTGCCTCTACCGCAAACCACATCAGCCCCAAATGGCGTGCAACAATGGCTAAGGTCATGGCGCTGAGAAAAATTAACAGACAGGGAACCATCACTTTGTTGCCGCGGTCGCGGCGTATATCCAGGTAACCAACTGCGTATATGGCGCAGCCTAAAAACAAGATGCTGGTGGTGATCAGTACCAGTTTTGACAGCGCATCTAGTCCGATCCAATTACCGTAACTGGGGAAATAGTCGCAAACGAGCAAAATTGATATTCCTAGATGCGGGGCAGCGCTTAATGGTAGCAGCCATGAACGCATCTGATAGTTTGTGATCAATAGGCTGAGGGCGGCAATGGCCACGGGGTATGTTATAAGGAGCTCAAGCATTGCTTTATTCCTTTAGAGCAGATAGGCGTTCGGTGTTGATAGTGGAAAATTCGCGGTTTATCCGGTTGAGAACAATGCCCATAACGAAAACGGCTACCAGTAAGTCGAGCAGAACTCCTGCTTCAACTAGCAGCGGCATTGATTCACTGAGCAGTACGCCAAAAATAAAGATTCCGTTTTCCAACATCAGATAGCCTAAAACCTGAGTTATCGCTTTGCGCCTGGTTATCAACAGTATGAAGCCAGCCAACATGGTGGCCAGGGCTGTTGGAACATGCAGACCAGTGTTGTGTTGTTCGAGTAACGGAAGAAAGTCAGCAAAGATAAATGATCCGGCAGTAGTAAGCGCACCCAAGATGAGGGTGGGCACATAGCCAACCAATGGTTCAACCTCACGGCGAATACGTACCTCGCGGATAGCGCGTAGCAACAGCCACGGAATGAGGATCCCTTTCAGGGCCAGGGTGCCACCGGCAAGTATTAGCGAGTGGCCGGTTACTCCATGTGTGGCTAGCGGCAGCAGCGCCAGCAACGCACCCTGTAGTGCGACTACCCGGATGCAGGCACCCAAGCGGGCGCTGCCGAGGGTGAAATAATTGATTAAAATCACCGTCAGTAAAATCGGGTTAGTTAATTCCATCATGAATTTATCTCCAGCGGTATGTCGAGTAAAAAATCGAGTAATAAGTAGCTGCTTTTGTGCTTAGCGTAACACCAGAACCAGAGCGAAGATCGACAGAATAGAGGTGCCAATGAGTACCTGCGGTATCCGCGGCAAGCGTAAGCGCGCCATGGTTGATTCAATAATGCCGATCAATACGGCAAGTCCCACTAGCCCAGCCATAAACAGCAATGCATCACTCAGCCACCAGCCGGTTTGCCATGGCAGCACTAACCGGACCACCAGTGCACCCAATACCACCAGCTTCATGGCGGCACCGTAAAGAATCATCCCCAGTGCCGGTCCGCTGTGGTCAAGAACCATCACTTCGTGGATCATGGTAAGTTCAAGGTGGGTATTGGGGTCATCAAAGGGGATGCGCGAGTTTTCTACCAGCAATACGACAAACAACGAGATTACTACCAATCCCAGAGCTGCGCCAAATCCGCTGCGCCATGCCGCAGCAAGATGGGAACCTAGCAGGGTGTTGAGCGCCATACCATCAGACAGCCGAGCCAGCACCAACAGAGAGAACAACATGGTCGGCTCAGCCAGGCAGGAGAAGGTTACCTCACGCACAGCGCCCATACCTTCAAAGCTGGAGCCAGTATCCAGAGCGGCAATGGCAGTGAAAAATCGGGACAAGGAAAACAGGTACACGAACAGGATTAAATCGCCTTCGAAGCTGATGGGCGCTGGCAAACCGCCAAAGGGGATAAGCAGTGAAGCTAACAGCGGTATCGCCAGCCCGATTACCGGCCCGGCTAGAAATACCCAGGTGGTGGTGTGGCTGAAAATGAAACCTTTACGGAACAGGCGCGCCAGGTCGTAGTATGGCTGCAACAACGGTGCCCCGAGGCGTCCGGCAAACAGGGCTTTGATTTTGGTTATTATCCCCTGCAGTAGAGGTGAAAATACCAACAGTATACTCAGATGTAAGATGATACTTAGGGCTAGTCTGCCAGTCATGACAACGTCCCCTTTCAAAATATAAAAAATATCAGCAACGCGACAATGGTCAGAACAAAATACAATAGGTAAAAAGCCATCTCGCCATTTTGGAAGATGGCGCGCAGCCGTCGGCATAACCATGCCGCAGTTATGAACAGGGGTGCGAGCAGACGGTCAAGCACGGCATCTGGAGTGTGGCTGGAAAACTGTGTTGTGATTGGAAAAAGTCCGGTAACTTTGCCGCCGTGACGTTCACTCCACAGCCCGAATTTAAATAGTTGTACCAGAAAATCGGCAAACGAACTGGCAGTGTACTGCATGCGCGGTGTAGCGAACTGATAACCACAGCCCCAGGTTGTTACCGTTGGGCAAGAATCTTGGTGGTTGCGCCGTTTGAGATTCTGCAGCCACAATCCAACCACGATAACTAGGCTAAATAATAGCCAACCGCTGAGACTGATCCAGCTCAAGGGTGCCACCGTTACGCCAATGATGGTGGCGTTGACTGCGCTTGCTGACCAGACGGCTATAGCACTGTTTAGCAATGGTGCCAAGGTCGTGGGCAGCAAGCCGATCCAAGCACAGGCGCATAGTAATAGCGCCATGGGGACGATCATTAACGGCGCTGCTTCGTGAGCCTGCGCCGCACCTGCGCTGCGGGCTGTGCCGAGAAATGTTATCCCAAACACTTTGACGAAGCAGGCGACAGCGAGGGCGCCGATCAAAGCCAAAGCCGGCGCCGCTACTACTGCCATAGCGACAGCTGAAGAAGATTGCTGCAGCGGCTGAAATGCCGCTAGATAGATCAACCATTCACTGATGAAGCCATTGAACGGGGGCAGACCGCATATGGCCACGGCTCCACCGAGAAACATGACCGCGACCCAAGGCTGGCGCTTGAGTAAACCCCCGAAATGGTCGATGTCACGACTGCCGACACTATGAATAACCGCACCGGCACTGAGAAACAGCACCGATTTAAATAACCCATGATTGACCACATGCAACAGACAACCAGCCAGACCTAAGGCTACCAGTGCGGGCATATCATAGCTGCGACCGAGCAGAGCCAGTCCTAAGCCCATAGCAATGATGCCGATGTTTTCCACACTGTGGTAGGCGAGCAGTCGTTTTATATCGTGCTGGGCCAGCGCCAAGGCTACCCCCATGATGCCAGAGATTATTCCCAACAGCAGAACTGTCCAGCCCCACCATGCGGGGATTAGCGCAAAGAAAGATGTCAGCCGTATCAAGCCGTAAATGCCGGTTTTAATCATCACGCCGGAGAGCAACGCCGAGGCATGGCTGGGGGCGGCGGCATGGGCACCGGGTAGCCAGATGTGTAGCGGGATGAGTCCCGCTTTCATGCCAAAACCGATCAGGGCGAGAATGAAGATCATGGTGCTACCTGCTGGTGCCAGCGAATGGGCGGCGGGAAACATTAGGGATCCACAGATATGATCCAGACAGGCAAAGACACCAAATAGTGCCAAGGTACCGCTGTGGGTAGCTATCAGATAAATATATCCAGCTTTACGTACCTCGCTTTTATGATCTTCGGTAGTGATCAGGAAAAACCCGGACAATGCCATTGTCTCCCAACCGATAAGAAATAATACCCCGTTGTGGGCGGTTAATAACAATATCATTGCCGCGCTTATCAAGCCGTAAAAGAGGCGTAATTTACGTCCGTTGCGCGGGTGATCACGCTGTGGCCAGTAGCGCAGAGCGTAAACAGCTCCGCTGGCTACCACTAGAAATAGTGGACATAAAAAAAATGCACTTATCGGATCAATGTGCAGTGCCAGCTGTGCTTGAGGTAGTGCCCAGGGCAAATTAAGGCTACTGTTTCCTGGGTTCAACAGAGAGAAAACCACCCCCAGCAATCCGCTTACGGTGCCACTAATAATTAATCCGCACGCCAGTTGCTCACCCCCACGACTGGTACGCGAGGTAAATAACCCCGGGACACCAGAGATAGCAGTGAGGAAAATCCCCCCTATGAGCCAGATCATTTTATCCTCCTATGTGACCACCGGCCCAGAAACTCCAGGTCATCAGCAGTGTACTCGCGAGTAAAATGTAAAACAGATAGATTGGTAGTTGCCCTTGTTGTAGCCAGCGTAAGCGTTGGCACCGATTTGCCAACCATTGAAACAATGGTTGGAGGATAACTGTTAACACTGGGTCATCAGCACTTTGGGTCAACTTAGTTGGTTCTGGTGAAATGCCGCTGACTTTGCCCCCGGTTACTGAAGGGCGCATAATCTTAGGTAGCAGGTGGTGCAGGGCAATTTCGGAATAACTTTCGCCGGTATATTCCATGCGTTGACTGGGGAAGCGATAACCACAGCCCCAGGTACTAGTTTTTGCACATAGGCGGCGGTGACGCAACCACACAAATAACACCGCTCCGGCAACAAGACAGCCAAATAGCAATAATGCACTGTTGCCGAGCGGGGCAACTACGAGCCCAATATCGGCACCGCTGGTCTGGCGGCTGACTTCACTTACTGTGGCGCTGAGCAATTGCACGGCATATTTGGGGAACAGACCGATGGCCAGACACCCTGCCAACAGTACTCCCATGCTTACCAGCATTAATGCCGGGGCTTCGTGAGCTTGCCTGGCACCTGCGTGGCGTGGTTCACCTAGCAGACTTATCCCTATCAGGCGTGTGAAAGTCATCAATGCTACCGCACCGATCATGCCGAGCAGACCAAACATCAACAGGGGTATCAGGGCATTAAAGCCGCTCAGGGTGGTGCCAGCTTTGGCTAGGCTGAGATAGATGAGCCATTCACTTACCAGTCCATTGAAGGGGGGCAGCGTACTAATGGCCAGACTGCCACCTATCCATAGCAGCCCTGCCAGTGGCATGCGGCGCAGTAATCCTCCCATGAGATTCATATCACGCGTTCCGGTTGCATGAACGATGGCACCTGCCCCTAAAAACATTACCCCTTTAAACAGGGAATGGTTCCACAGATGCAGCAATCCGCCAGTATAGGCAAGCACAGCAATAGAGGTCTGCCCA
The DNA here is from genome assembly GCA_964536375.1 of uncultured Desulfuromonas sp. GTDB lineage: Bacteria > Desulfobacterota > Desulfuromonadia > Desulfuromonadales > Desulfuromonadaceae > Desulfuromonas. The sequence continues at coordinate 16,798 of CAZHXF010000029.1, forward strand.
TGGGCGCTGGCGATCATGCCAAAACCCAGACCGAGAAAGATGATGCCGATATTTTCGACTGTTGAATAGGCCAGACAGCGTTTAATGTCACGTTGTTGGGTTGCCATAGAGATGCCATACAGTGCTCCGGCTATCCCAAGTAAAGCCATGAGCCACCCCCACCACGCTGGGGCTGGAGGTAGTAGAGTTACAATACGCAGGATGCCATAGATGCCGGTCTTAATTAACACTCCCGACATAATGGCTGAAACGTGGCTTGGCGCTACCGGGTGGGCGTTGGGTAGCCAGATATGCACAGGGAATAGCCCGGCTTTGACGCCAAAACCGAACAGGGCTAATAGATACAGCAGCGAAGCTGTACCTAATGGTAGCTGCGCTAAAGCACCAAAATCGGTGAAGTTCAGACTGCCACAGTAATGACCGATCAGGATGAATAGCGCTAGCAGTAGCACCATTCCTAGGTGGGCGGCTAATAGATAGAGCCAGGCGGCACTGCGTACTTCAGCGAGGTCATGATCCCAGGCAACGAGGAAAAATGATGAAAGGGTCATTAGTTCCCACGCGGACAAAAACAGGACCGCGTTGGCTGCTGTTACTACTAACAGCATGGAGAGCAGCATGATGCAGAACAGAAACCAGTGTGCTGCCAGAGAGCGCTTGCCAGTGCTGTGCTGCATATAGGGGATAGCATACACAGCGCACAGCAGTGCCAGTAGGGCAATTGGCAGCATAAAAAAAGCAGCTAAGGGGTCGATCAGTAAAGCAAATGCCCCACCGGGAACTGACCACGGCAGGTTTACGTGCAGCGTTTGTCCGCCGAGCACTACCGGTATTGCCGTCCAAATAGTCAGCGCGCTGGCACTTACTACTGCTGTGACGCCGCACAGTGGTGCTAGTTTATGGCTGCGGATTAGTAGTGACACTAAACTGCCAGCAAACAGAATAATTAATGCGGCAAGGTAGAGGTTCATTTCGGTGTTACAACTTTCTGGAATGAGGTTTTGCCTCTAACCTTGATTCTGCCTTCGGCAGCGCCTAAGGCAGCAAATATTTTTTCCCGGCTTGCCGCTTCACTAAGTACCTGCCGAAATTCTTGATCCTGCAGGACGAAACCTAAACGTGATAGTAGATGGAGATGGACGCGTAGATTCGGAGCAATAATGATGATAAGTATGTCTACGTCCTGCCCGTCAAGGGCGTGGAAATCAACTGAGTTTTCCAGAAAGCACAAAGTTGCTTTCGCCTGTAATACGTTCAATAGTCCGGGGCTGCGCGGGTGGGGAATAGCAACACCGTCCCCGATTGCCGTGGGAGCCAGTTGCTCTCTGGTTATCAACACCTTAGCTAGGTAGTCGCGGTCAACTTCATCGGGTAGGCGCAGATGGTCAACAGCATCAACCAGAACTTCATTGCGCGTCTTGCCCTCGACACGATAAGCAACACCACCAGCCTCTATCGCACTGTACAGTGTCGGTAGGGGGGTGGCGTTTGATTCTGGTTCACTGAAGGCATCGGCGGCTACACCTCGGCGTCTTGATGTTGCCCATTCAAGGAGCTCGGCTCTGTTGAAACGGTAACTTTCATGCACCTTGTAAGCCGGAAGGATATCTTTTTTAATCCAGCGGTAGATGGTTTTTTCCGATACTGAAAGCAGCTGCGCAGCATCTTTAACGGAAAGGTTCATTTTTACCCTATCGTGTACAATGGTAGATAAATTTCATTTATTCAGGACATATTAGGACATTACTCTTGAGCAATAAAAACTGTCAAGATTAAAATTGTAGTTTTTCCGAGTAGAATCAAGGATAGGTGGGGCAGGATTAACGGACCGGTGACGACGTTATAATCGCCACCGGGTTTGTTTATGTCATACTTTGTTGTTATTCACTGATTTTGTTGCGTTTTTTAAACTGGGTGAGCCACAGTTGTAGCTCGTGCTCCTCATGCTCCAGTTCAAATGGATTGATCAAACCGCGGTGGGTGGCCACTGCTACTGCACGATTGCGCGGATTGAAGGCGTCACCTACTTTATCTGTTTGAAATTGTTCCTGATCAATGCACAACTTATTGTACAGCGAGTTAAGTCGGCTCTGTACCCCCCGCCGTGACAAATAACGCCGCTGCGCGGTCAGATTGTCGGTCAAGCCCAGAGAGATATCTATCAGTGCCTCAAATTCAATGTCGGAGAGAGCGGTTTGGCTGTGACCGGTACGCCCCTGCACTTTGCGCACCTCGGGATCGATCCAACATTGCTCGTCGAGCAGAACCGTTACAATGGCTGATGAGATACGACTTTTAGTGTTAGATTTAAGGATGTAGCCGTACACGGTTTCGGGCGGGACGATTTTGAGCAGGGACCGTACGTACATTTCATCTTTGAATTGACTCCAGAATACGATGCGCGCCTGTGGTTTCTGATCCCACAGCGCTTTGGCGAAATCAATACCATTAAGTTCTGGCATCTGGATGTCACTGATTACCAGCGGTTGATCAGCGGCGAGAGCTATCTCTAAAGCTGCTTGACCATTTGCCGCGCGGCTGATGCTAAATTCAGCCAAGTCATAATCGCTCAGTAATTGCTCAAGAAATTCAAAATCCTTCGGGTTGTCTTCAGCAATAATAATCGGGATAGCAGACATCGCTTGATTCCTTTAGGTTGTTGGTGCCTTACGCTGTTTTTGAATTTACCCGTTTGCTCTTTAGTTATTGTCGTTGCTGTTGGTGCCGTTGGTGTCTGGGGTAAGGTCCAATGACAATTCAAATCTGGTTCCCGAAGAAAAGCGCGATGGTTTCCACGCAATCTGAGCACCGATGGCGCGTGCCCGTTCCTGGATGTTGTGTAAGCCGCGCCCGAGCGAATCTTTGGACAGGGTGAAGCTACAGCCGTTATCTTCAACTGACAATTTTAGCTGCTGGTTAGCATAATCGAAGTTAACCTCATAACGGCTAGCCCCGGAGTGTTTGTAAACATTGTGAATTGCCTCAACTGTGATGCGATACAACTGAAGCTGAACTGTTTTCGACAGCTGTAATTCCTCGGCTGCTTCTGACGCATAGTAATTGCTGTCGACGTTTTTACCGCTGCCGTTCTGGTGGCTATCAATGTGGGATTCAAGTGCTGCATTTAATCCCAGAACGTCAAGTGTTTGCGGATGGAGATCATCCATGACATCACGCAAATTATTTATGGCTCCCTGTAATTCTGTCTCCAGGCGAGGAACAATGGTAGCGCAATCCTGTTGGTGCAAATCCTGTATGTCGCGTAAAATATTCGACAGGTCAGAAAGGGTTTGATCGTGCAGGTCGCGGGCAATGCGCCGGCGTTCTTCTTCCGCCCCTTCAAGCAGCTTTTCGGCGCCGACAACTCGAATGAGTTTATCCGCCATATTGGCTAGGGATACGCTTAAATCATCTAGTTCATCACTGATGGTGGTAGGCGGGCTGGCTAATTGGTGCTCCCCGCGTGACAGCCTGCTGGCGCTGGTGGAAATTGCCTGAATGCGGCGTAAAATACGCTGGGCGAAAAATAGTGACAACAAAATACCGAGGATAATAGCTGCGCTGAGCACTATCAGAGATACCAACGCGGTTCTGGCGACCAACTCATCCATGTTCCGGTGTTGTAGATTTTTGAACTGGCCCCGTTGGTCGCGCGCGGTCTCGATCAAATTGATTAGGTGTGGTCGCATAGACTTGAGAGCCGTCAAAAAACGCTCAGGGTCGATCCCCTCAGTGGGGTCGAGTTCGTTTAACCCGTTGCGTAGTAGCTGGGCGGTGTCTTCTGGAACATTCAAGAGCTCTATGGTGTGGTTGATGGCGTTGGATAGATGCCAGTAAAGTTGCTCTACCTCGTCAATACGGGGCACGTTCACAATTAGGTTTTTGCTCAAAGCAAGGGACAGAGCGTGAATGCGTTTTGCCGAGAGGTCAGCCTCTGCTAAAGCTATAAAGGTTTTGCCCAGCTTGTTGGCTTTGCGCCGCTGTACCGACAAATCCCAGTAGGTGTATTGAAGAAAAATCAACAATAGACCCATTATCAGAAGGACCGCAGCTGGAGCCATTAAAATCTGATGCTTAAGTTTTATGCGCATAGTTGCGAGGCTAACACAGGGCTAATATGAACACACTGTGCTAATGCACAGAGCGTATTTGTTGCGTTGTCCGTTTCTCACCAGCTGTCGGTTGGCGTTTATTGTAGACGCACGGTAGTAAAAAAAAGACCTTCGCCGCGCTGAATGAACAGACGCTGCAACTTGCTGCTGGCGCTGTTATCTAAACATGTTGTGAGATCGGACTGATTAGCTAAGGGTTGGTTGTTAAACTCGACAATCACATCTCCTGGTTGCAATTTGGCATTGGCTGCGGCACCGTTTGCTTGTACTGAGGTGATAACTACCCCGGTGTCCGCTAGCAGTCCAAGACGCAGTTGGAGCTCGGGGGTGATGTCCATCATGGTTGCTCCGAGGGGGTTGCGCGGTGTTGTAGCTGGCGGTGCAGCGTCGCCATGAGTATGAGATTCATCGACTTTGATGGTGAATGTCTTGGTGATGCCGTTGCGGAAAATTGATAACTCAACTAGATCACCGATGGTGACGTTGTTAAGTAACACCGGTAAATCGCTTATGGCGTTTATTTTGATAGTGTTAAACGCGAGGATGATGTCGCCACGTTGGAGTTGCGCACGCTGGGCCGGTGATGATCGCTCAACGGAGGTGATCAGTGCGCCGGTTCTAGCGGTAAGTTTGAATGTTGCCGCTAAATCATCGGAAACCTTTTGGATGGTGATTCCTAACCAGCCCCGATTAACATGACCGGTTTTTTTAAGCTGAGGAAGTATTCTTTTTGCCGTATCAATGGGGATTGCGAAGCCAATACCGTGACTGCCGGCAACAATAGCCGTGTTGATGCCCACCACTTCTCCTCTGGTGTTGAACAGTGGTCCGCCGGAGTTGCCGGGATTTATCGAAGCATCAGTCTGGATGAAATTATCATAAGGGGCTGCTCCAATTACGCGCCCTTTGGCGGAGACGATGCCCACGGTGACGGTCTGTTCCAGCCCAAATGGGTTGCCTATGGCCATTACCCATTCACCTATTTCTAGTTGTTCGCTACTGCCCAATTTGACCGTGGGAAGGATTTCATTGGTGTCAATTTTAACGAGTGCCAAATCAAGTTTCTGGTCGATTCCCTTAACCGTAGCCGGGTAGGTTTTGCCCCCGACTAGCTGTACGCGGATTTCACTGGCGTCATCAACTACATGGTCGTTAGTCAGAATGTAGCCATCACTGGAAATCAAAAAACCTGAACCGAGCGATTCGGTGTTTTTATCGCCGGTAAAAGCGTTAAAAAACTCATCGAAAAAATTGCGTTTATCGCTGTTATGATTTTTTTTCGAACTGCTTATATTGACAACCGCAGGTTTAAGCTGTTTGGTTAGCGCAACAAAGTCTGGTGTCTGACTGAGGACCGAAACTGGAACTAGGGCGAGAATGGCAACAAGAGAGAATATCGGTGTGATAAGTTTCATACAATTTTAATCCAAAAGCGAAGTGGAAGGGTTGTCTTAGTGTAATTGTGGTACTGGTGGACCATCAATGGGCAGGGTTACGGTAAATGTACTGCCAACGCCCGGCGTTGATTCCACGCCAATAGTTCCTGCATGGGTTTCAACTAGCCATTTAACTATGGATAGCCCTAACCCTGTTCCGCCAGTAGAGCGGTTTCTGTCTTCATCAGTGCGATAAAAGCGCTCGAAAATATGGGGAAGATGCTCGGCGCTTATGCCAATGCCGGTATCTTTTATCCTGACAATGACGTGCTTCTCGTTGCGCTCTGCCTCAATGATAACATTGCCATGCTCGTTGGTGTAGTTAATGGCGTTGGTTAACAAGTTGAGAAACAGTTGGCGCAGACGCAGATCATCGCCATGGATTATTATCTCGGTGTCGGCGCTATGGACCAGATTAATATGAATATTTTTGGCTTCCGCTAAAGAACACCCTTGCAGATACAATTCCTGAAGCAGATCACTAAGGCTAAGGCGTTTAATTGTCAAAGGTAACTCGCCAAATTCACTTTTTGCCAGCGTGAGCAGGTCTTCAATAATCCGCCCCATGCGATTGATCTCTTCCATGTTGGATTGCATCGCTGTGCGAAATTCATCAGTGTCCTTGGCCCAGCGCAAGGCGACCTCGGTTTCGCCGCGTAAGATTGTCAGCGGGGTGCGGAGCTCATGCGAGGCATCACCAGAAAATTGGCGCATCCTTTTTGCCCCAGACTCAAGGCGTTCGAGCATGGCATTACATGCAGAGACAAATTTTTGCGCTTCCATACAATCACCGGTAGGTGTCTGTAGGCGCAGATTCAGATTGTGAATATTTATTTCATCACATTTCTGGGTGAGTTGACGCAGCGGCTGGAGACAGTGCCCAGTTACGCGGCGAAACAAAACGATGGTGGCGCCGAGGTGGAATAGCAGCAAGACTATGAGGGCAAGCTTAAGCTGCTGATTGTACGCCATTAACGCTGACCCCTGTTCCATGGAGTCGATGCCGATATAAAAGGCATAACACAGGAAGGCGCTGACTATTGATGTAACAGTCAGCGCCAAGGTGACCCAAATCGTTATGCGCGTAGTTGCTGAATACTGGGGTAGCAATTAGTTCTCCTTCAGGACATAACCAACGCCACGAATGGTGTGGATAAGCTTTTTACTGTAATCTTTATCTACTTTTTTGCGCAGGTAGTTTACATATACATCGATAATATTGGTGAAAGAATCGAAAGTGTAGTCCCATACATGCTCGGCAATCATGGCGCGAGTTAGTACTTGATTCGGGTTGCGCATGAAATACTCAAGCAGACCATACTCTTTGGTAGTCAAATCGATCTCTTTTTCGGCGCGCCATACTTTGTGGGTTACCGGGTCAAGACGTAGGTCGGCGAAATAAACTTCGGCACCACGATCCTGCGCGCCACGGCGTACCAGCGCTTTAACACGTGCCAGTAGCTCAGCGAAAGCAAAGGGTTTGGTGAGGTAGTCGTCACTGCCACTATCGAGACCGGCAACGATGTCTTCAACGCTGTCCTTTGCCGTTAAGCATAACATCGGGGTATTGATGCCATTGCCACGCAGCTCTTTGATCACAGTCAACCCGTCTTTTTTCGGCAACATAATGTCCATCAGGATAAGGTCATAGTGATTGCTTTCAGCCATCGCAATACCCTCTTCACCGTTTGTTGCTATCTCTACGGTAAAATTTTCCTCTTCCAAGCCGCGTTGAATAAAACTAGCAACTTTTTTCTCGTCTTCTACTACTAGGATTTTCATGTTTAGTGTACTCCTTTTTTATATGCAAATGTTTAGGCTTACTAAGTCATCCCCGTAACTTTGGCTACGGTATATACAATACATAGATAATCTTTATTTTGTTTTTGGTTCAAACATCCGGCTATACTACTCAATACCATTGATTGGTCTATTTCAATTTCAACTTTACCAACACTTCGTTGGCCGTTTCTTCAACCGCTTTTCCGGTAACATTTATTATGGCCCATTTTTGTCGGCGAAAAAATGCTTTTGCTTGTTTTAGCTCGGCTTCAACTTGTTCGAAATCGGCATAGGCAGTACGCGGATCCTGTCCCATATTCCGCAGCCTGGATGCTCGCAGCTCCACCAGACGTTCCGGGTTGATAACTAGACCGATAACTCTGTTGTGACCGATTTCCAGTAGCTCTTTGGGTGGCTCAATGCCACTTACCAACGGAATGTTGGCCACCTTCCAACCACGATGAGCTAAATAAATAGATAGTGGCGTTTTGCTGGTACGCGAAACTCCGACGAGGACAATGTCCGCTTTATTTAAAAAGCGTGTTTCCTGACCGTCGTCATTACGGACGGTAAATTCCACGGCATCTATACGGCGAAAATATTCCTCATCGACACCATGCAGCAGCCCGGGGATTTCGTTGGGTGATTCACCGAGAAATTCTGAGCAGCGGATTAATATCGGCGTCATTATGTCAAGGTTGGTTAAGCCCAGAGCTTCACATTCATCGTGAACTAAACGCGATAGTTCGCGATTGACTATGGTGTAAATAACCAGTGCGCGTTTACTAACTGCGGCGTCTAGGGCCTCATAAACCTGATTTTTGGTGCGCACATTGCTTATTCGATTCAGCTGCACATTGACGCTACCAAATTGTGTCATGGCGGCATTGATAAGATTTTCGGCAGTCTCACCGGTCGCGTCAGATAAGAGGAAAACAGTCTGTATCTCCATGAGTGCTGCTGTTATCCCTGTGTTATGGTGAATTTTAAAAATACTAACCTCATTAGACTAATATAAAGGACTTTAGCAGTTTTTGCTAGTACCGCAAGCCCAATTTTACGCTATTTGTGAAAAACTCTAACCATGTAAAGTGTCGAGAATGGTAGATATGAACCATATATGGTATCCTAGCTCATTAGTATGGGGTAAGATATAGGCGCAGGGGTGCGGGTTGTCAAGGTTTTTTATTGCCTTTATCTGGTGCCTTTGTTACATAAGCGAAATGACTGAAAAATGGCTTGAAATATTAATACCTGTCCCTGTAGCTGCTGCTGACCTGTTGTGTCATCAGCTTAATGAGCTGGGTAGCGTTGGTGTGGTGGTAGAAGAGCGCGTTCTGGACACCTTTGTTCCCCCTGATCCAGATGAAACAGATGGGGATAGTTTTGTGGTCAAAGCCTATTTTGCCGATTGCTCGCAATTGCCGGAGTTGCGTCACAAGATAACCGCCTGTTTGCAAGAGTTGGCAGTTTATGTGCCCGGTATGGGGTCGGTTGATTTCGAGGTCGGAGAATTGGGACAGCAGGATTGGGCTGAAGACTGGAAACAGTACTTCACTACGGTCCACATTGGTTGCAGATTGGTTATCAAACCGAGCTGGGAAGAGTATATCCCCCAACCGGAGGATGTAGTAATTACCCTTGATCCGGGTATGGCCTTTGGCACTGGTACCCATGGAACTACGCATCTGTGCCTAGAGAATCTGGCGCTGCTGTTTGACAAACCAGCCACTGCTCCTCCGCAACGGGTACTAGATGTAGGAACTGGTTCGGGGATTCTGGCTCTCGCGGCGGCGGCGCTGGGTGCGCAGCATGTTGTTGCCTGTGATATTGATGCACAATCATGTGAAACGGCACGGGAAAATATAGCTATCAATGGTTATGGTGACCAGGTCACCGTTACGGCAACCTTGCTTGAAGAGTTGGAACACGGCTTTGATTTAATTCTGGCCAACATTTTAGCAGAAGAAAATGTTCGTTTGTCCATATTATTGGTTGAGCGGTTAGCGGCATCTGGTACCCTGATTTTGTCAGGTATTCTTAATGAAAAGGTAGCACTGGTTACTGCGGCTTTTTCTGTGTTTGATCTGCCTGAGCCACACATATACCATGAGGAAGATTGGGCGTGTATCGTCTATACTAAGGCGAGTTGATGAGGCGTTTCTTTATCCCGGCGCAGGTGCTTGCAGGTGTGGCCAATGGAGCAGAGATTACCCTGCCTAAAGAGGTTTCCCACCATATTAAAACAGTATTACGCTTCGCGGTGGGGACAGAAATTGTGCTGGGTGATGGTCTTGGCTGTTGTTGCCGCTGTTCCATTGTAAGTTTTAGTTCTAATGCTATTGCCGTGTTCGTTGAACAGCAGTGGTTTGCTGCTGAGACAGCTCTGCCGCTTGAATTGCTGCAGGGGTTGCCGACCGGGGACAAGTTTGATCTTGTTCTGCAAAAAAATACTGAACTTGGTGTCAGTGTTTTTCAGCCGTTGGTGACTCAACGCAGCCAGTTTGCTGTGCCCGCCAACAAGATTGGCAAGAAGCTTGAGCGTTGGCAGCGTATTGTTAATGAGGCGGCGCGCCAGTCGGAACGGGCCTGGTTGCCGCAGGTGGTTGCGCCGTTATCTTTGCCGGTGGCAGTGGCGAAGTGTGAAGCTGCTCTGAAGCTGATGTTATGGGAGCAGGGCACGCAGCCATTGCGGGAAGTGTTGCCAATGCAGCGACCGCAGAGCGTAGCAGTACTTGTGGGACCAGAAGGGGGCTTAAGCACCACGGAGGCCGAGATAGCGCAAGAGCATGGTTTTGTCCCGGTGACTATTGGTCCAAGAATTTTACGTACCGAAACCGCTGGGGTAACCATCTCCTCAATCCTCCAGTTTCGCTATGGCGACTTTGACTTGGTGCCGCCGCGGCATAAACAAATGACCGATTCTGGCGACAGGTAAAAAATCACCATGCGTTGTCCGCAATGTGGATATCATAGCTACTCAGGTTTGAGGCGCTGTAAAAAATGCGGTGCATTGCAGGCAGCGTTGGAGTTGCCTGCAATAGCACAACCTGTGGGTGCGACCAAGATAGAATCGCGCGGTGCAGTGATTATTCCTGTTGCTGGCGCAAAAAATCCCCAGCAGTGTCATGTCTCTACTGGGATAATCCCGCCTGACGGTGAAAAAACTCCCAAGAAAGTAAAGTCTTTCCCTGTGTTTTTGTTAGAACGTGACTGCCAACCATCATTTTTTGATCAAGTACTAGAATCCGATAGTGTGATCCCTGCCAGCGAACTTACCGAATCGGCGCAGGGCGTGGTTGTTGAATGCAGATTGCTGCCGCGTCGTATTGCCGCAACAATGATCGACCTTGTAGTGCTGGGTGAGATTTGGTACGCTTTTATCGCCATAGGTGCCTGGAGTTTTGATCAGTCTTGCCTTGAGTTTCTGTACCATTTAGCTACGCAGATTTCGTGGCGGATAGGTTACTATCTTATCGCCATAACCACCATGCTGAGTTATTTCACCCTGCTGCATAGTTACCACGGGCAAACTATCGGCAAATTTTTATTCAGGTTGCAGGTAGTCGCGGCTGATGAATCTCCAGTGACTGTGGCGCAGGCGCTGTTACGTTCAACCGGAGGAGTTCTGGCGCTGCTGTGTGTCGGTTTTGGCTATCTGATGGCGCTGTTTGATCCTCAGCAACGGGGCTGGAATGATCGCTTGGCTGGCACTCGGGTGATAGTGGTGGAGAATTGCCGCACCGAGTCGATAGTTGTGAGAGCGCAAGGGGAGGATGACTGTGAAATTTGTTAAAATGCACGGTGCAGGAAATGACTATGTCTACATTGACTGCTTTCATCAGAGTGTTAATGACCCTGAATTGCTGGCACAGCAGGTAAGTCGGCGTAATTTTGGCATTGGTTCCGATGGCTTGATCCTTATTCTGCCATCGAGCTGCGCTGATGCTAGAATGCGCATATTTAATGCCGATGGTAGCGAAGCGGAGATGTGTGGCAACGGCGTGCGCTGTGTGGCTAAATATGTCTACGATCATGGGCTTGCCCGCCGCGACACGCTTAAAATTGAAACCAATGCCGGGGTGTTGTCATTGCAGTTGTTTACAGCGGCGGATGGTAAAGTTGACCGAGTGTGCGTTGATATGGGCATGCCACGACTCCAGCGTGGTGAGATTCCGATGCTGGGTGATGCACACAGTCAGGCGCTGGGGGTTGAGCTTCAGGTGGATAAACGTACGTTTACTGTCAGTTGTGTCTCCATGGGCAATCCGCATTGTGTGGTATTTGTCGATGATGTAGATAATTTTGCTGTCCACTATTGGGGGCCATTGCTGGAGAATCACCTACAGTTTCCCAAACGGATAAATGTTGAATTCGTCCAAATTGTCTCGCCGACCGAAGTGCGTCAGCGTACGTGGGAGCGTGGTGCCGGTGAAACTCTTGCTTGTGGTACCGGGGCATCTGCGGTAACTGTTGCTAGCTTTTTAGCCGGTCATACCGGGAGAAAAATTGTCAACCATTTGCGCGGCGGTGATCTGGAGGTGGAGTATGCTGAATCAGGGACTATCTATATGACTGGTCCGGCAACGGAAGTATTCAGTGGCGAATGGCCGGAGGCGTTGTAATAAGTGATGCGTGCCATTCTGTTTGATTTGGATAATACTCTGTATAACTCAGAGAGAGCGTTGTTCAGCCTGATTGATGTGCGGATCAATCACTACATGCAGCACGTTGTTGGTATTGCCGCCGATAAGGTCGATGGCTTGCGTCGGCGCTACTGGCAACAGTATGGCGTAACGCTGCAAGGATTGATACTCGAACACGGGGCAGATCCGGAAGATTATCTGGATTATGTGCACGACATTGATGTGGCGAGCCGACTGCAAGCCAATCTGCCGTTGCGCCAGATGCTCCACGACCTGCCGCAACGCAAATTCGTTTTTACCAACGGTAGCCACGCCCACGCTATGCGGGTGCTGCAATGTCTACAGATCGAAGATTGTTTTGAACATATTTTCGATATCCGTCTGAGTAACTATATTCCCAAACCTAATCGTTTGCCATATGAAGCAGTGCTGGGTGCTACGGGGTTGAGCGGGGAGAATTGCGTGATGGTGGAGGACTCAGTGGATAATCTGCACATGGCTGCGCAATTGGGTATGAAAACAATATTGGTGCAAGCACAGGGACCCGAAGCCGTAATGTCAGATCAGCCGGGGGCAGGTGTTTCCCCAGGTGCTGCTGGGACAAGCGCAGCTGAAGCACCTATAGACGCAATTGTAGAACGCGCCGAGCAGGTTGGGGATGTCATACAGGATTGGATGAAAAGCACATGCGGGCAGTAATTCAACGGGTAACAGCTGCACATGTTGATGTCGCAGGGCAAACTTGCGGCTCTATCGGAGCAGGGCTGGTGGTTTTGCTCGGCGTAGCCGCTGGTGATACTCAACAGGACGCTACATGTTTGGTGGATAAAATAATCAATTTGCGTATTTTTTCCGATGCCGAGGGCAAGATGAACCTGTCTCTGCCGCAGATTACGGGAGAATTACTGGTCATATCGCAATTTACCTTGCTGGCCGATTGCCGTAAAGGCAGGCGTCCCGGGTTTTCGCAGGCGGCACCACCGCAGTTAGCGCAAGAATTGTACGACTTTTTTATTGCCAGGTGCCGTGAACGGGGAATTGTTGTCGCTTGTGGTATTTTTCAAGCCGACATGCAGGTGCATCTTATAAACGATGGTCCAGTAACTATGTTGTTGGATAGTCGTAAGGAGTTTTAATGGAAGAGATAGAAGAATATGAAGATTTGCCACCTAGTCGCTCAGCTCGCAAGCGCGATGCCAAAGGGGTGGAACTGTTGGCGCAGGCACTGGTTGATCTTCCCGATGCCGAATTTGCACGTTTGCCAACAACACCGGCAATTGTTGCCGAGTTGACCAAGGCAAGAGCTACTAAGGGGCATGGTGCGCGCAAGCGCCAGTTGAAATTTGTTGCCGGCATATTGCGTCGTGACATGGATGAAGTTGAGCAGCTGCGCGCATTTGTTGCCGGAGATCATCAGCAACAACGCGATGACAACAGATTAGTGCATAAGTTGGAAAAATTACGTGAGCGTTTATGTGACCCCCATACACGTACAGCGGCTATGCATGAGGCGCGCGAGACACTGGTCGGGTTAGATGTTGCGGCATTGCAGCGCCTAGTGAATAGCTATCGTGGCACGGAGGACAAGAAAAACTATCGTCTGATATTTCGCTGTCTACGCTCCGGCAGTGACGCCTCCTCACCGCTAAGCTAAGAGCGCCAGTCTGAAATAAGTAAAGCCTGAGCAAACGGCCCAGGCTTTTTGAGATTTATTGTGTTGGTGCCAGTTGTTGAACTATAGCGCTTTGTTAAGCAACTCTTCTAATTGTGCTTTGGGGATTGCGCCGACCAACTGATCAACTACCTTGCCATTTTTAAAAAGAATCATGGTAGGGATACCACGCACGCCAAATTTACCCGGGGTCTCTGGGTTGTCGTCGACGTTTACTTTGCCAATTTTAACTTTACCACTGAATGCGTCCGCTAAAGCGTCGATGGTCGGAGCTATTGCCTTACATGGAGCGCACCATGTTGCCCAGAAATCTACTAACACAGGGGTGCCAGAGTTGATAACTTCAGCTTCGAAATTGTCGTCTGTAAACTCAAAAACGTTGTCGCTTGCCATGGAATAAAATCCTTCCTGTGCGGGTTGATTTGGTGTTAATTACGTAGTGATGGTGTTCTTTGCTACTTTTTTATGATAGAAACACTCTAAATAAAAAGCAAGGTTTTATTGTGGCGCAACCATTGTTAATTGGTGCGCAATAACAACATCAGTCACATTAACTTTTCGTTGGGAATCATGTCAGAGAGTAGACTTTTCACCGCTTATCAAAATCATAGTGAAGCTCTTGAACAATCTTTGGCAATTAATGCTGGTCGCATAGAGAGTTACGCGAAAACCTTAGCCGAATCTTTTGCTTCCGGTCAGCGCTTGCTAATCGTGGCCAGCGGTTCACTAGCTGGTGTATCCACTACCCTAGCCAATGCCTTCCTGTATCGTCTGGAGATGGAACGCCCGTGCTTGCCGGTGGTAGCGCTAAATCCACCCGATGGTTTAGCCATGCTATTGAGTGTTAATGATGATATTGAGCAGATTTTTAGTTGCCAGCTACAGGCTCAGGCTAGTGAAGCTGACCATGTGCTGTTTCTCGCCGGGTCTGCTTCTGCTGCTCTGATAAATGTCCACAAAACTGCCATAGATATTGGTTGCACCACCGCGGTGATTTGTATTGGGGATGAGGCGAGCTGGAAAAAAGAGAACCCTGGATTGCTGGTGCCATTGATGGCTCCTTCCTCTGCGCGGGGCATTGAAGCGGCGCTGTTTTTCGGGCATATGCTGTGTGAATTGGTCGAAGCGGAATTGTTTGGATTTTAGTTCGAGCCATCAAGTGCCGGTAATGTAAGTTTTGTCGGTACTCAATGGGGAAAGTAATTGACAGCATTTTGCGTGCGCGCCTAGTATTAGTGTTTAATTAGCTGCGGACCGTTGTTGTAATTGATGAGAACGTGAACCGAGGGGTGTCATGGGCGTTAATATAGTGTTATTCAAACTGACGTTGCTGTTGTACGCGGTGGCTACACTGTTGTATCTGGTTAGGGTGGTGGTAAATAAACCCGCTGGTGACAGGTGGGCACGCTGGATATTTATGCTGGCTTTTGCCAGCCACACCATTACGTTAGTTACCCGTTTTTATGAAGCTGGTTATACACCAGTAACAAACCTCCATGAATCACTCTCCTTTTTTGCATGGAGCATAGCGGGTACCTTTTTGTTGTTCGATCGGCGCCTGCGCATGGCGGTTTTAGCTACGGCGACTAGTACACTGGTGTTGATATTGATGCTGTTTGGCAGCCTGATGCCGATGGGCGTACAGGCGCTTAATCCTGCGTTAGATAGCCTGTGGTTGCCCCTGCATATTTTTATGGCCTTTATGGGCAATGCAGTTTTTACGGTAGCGTTTGTAGCGGCGGTTTTTTATCTGCTTCAGGAGCGGATGCTAAAAAGCAAAAAGTTTTCTGCCCTGTATTACCGCCTGCCCTCTCTAGATACCCTCGATATGATTAACTATCGCTGTTTGACTTTGGGTTTTCCCCTGATGACTATGGGGATTATCTCCGGGGCTGTGTGGGCTGAAGCGGCGTGGGGCACCTATTGGAGTTGGGATCCGAAAGAGTCGTGGGCGCTGATTACCTGGTTTTTGTACGCAGCTCTGTTGCACGGTCGCTTGACTACCGGTTGGCGTGGACGGCGCGCGGCAATTCTGGCCATAGTTGGTTTTGCCTTCTTACTGTTCACCTTTCTTGGGGTTAACCTGTTACTGCCTGGATTACACAGCTATAGCTCAATGGGCGGTTGATGCCAGAAGCAGTTGTGTGTTCAGGGGTCCTCCCTTGTTGTTGTATTTAACGAACCGATTGCCGAGTTTTTTGCGGATATTAATTAAATATGGATATTCTTGTTGTTGGATTAAGTCACAAAACTGCGCCGGTGGCAGTGCGTGAAAAGGTGGCTTTTGCCCCAGAGAACATGCAGCAGCCTCTTGAGCAGATGTGTGCTCTGAGCCAGGTGTCAGAGGCGATAATTGTTTCTACCTGTAACCGGGTTGAACTGTATGCTGCTAGCAATTGCGCCAGCGCGGCCTTGGAACAGATGAAACAGTTTCTTGCTGATTATCATCAGGTGCCCGCTGAGCAGTTGGATAATCATTTGTACTCCAAGCAAGGAGAGGACGCAATTCGTCACGTCTTTGAAGTGGCTTCCAGCCTTGATTCCATGGTGATTGGTGAGCCGCAGATTCTGGGTCAGATCAAGGCTGCATACTCACATGCTGCTGAATACAAGTCGGCGGGTCTTATCCTGAACCGTTTTTTGCATAAAGCATTTTCCGTAGCTAAACGGGTGCGCACTGAAACCAATATCGCGGGTAACGCGGTGTCGGTATCTTTTTCCGCAGTGGAGTTGGCGCGTAAGATATTCGGTAACATTGAGGGCAAGACGGTAATGTTGATTGGTGCCGGCGAGATGTGTGAACTGGCGGCCAAGCATTTTATCAACAATGGGGTTACCCGGGTGCTGGTGACTAACCGTACTTTTTCCCGTGCCGAAAAACTGGCCAACGAATTTTCCGGTCATCCTATCTTGTTCGAAAACTTCAAGGATCAGCTCCATCAGGCCGATATCGTGCTGTCTTCAACTGGGGCCACCAGCTTTATTATCAGTCCTGAGCAGGTTAATAATGCCCTGCGCCTGCGCAAAAATCGCCCGATGTTCTTCATAGATATTGCCGTACCCCGCGACATTGATCCGCGCGTCAACGATATTAACAACGTATACCTGTACGATGTCGATGATTTGCAGGGGGTGGTTAATGCGAATCTCAAAGAACGCTATAAAGAGGCAGAACTGGCGCAACTGATTATTGAGCAGGAGATTGGTCAGTTTCAGCGCTGGATGGCCGGTCTGGATGTGGTGCCGACTATTGTCGCCCTGCGCCAGCACATGGAGTCCCTGCGTCAGGCAGAAGTGGAAAAAACTTTTAGCAGTCTAAAGCATTTAAGTGACAGTGATCGCAAAGCCATTGGCGCTATGAGCTCAGCGCTGATCAATAAAATACTTCATCCGCCGACTAAAGCTTTAAAACAGGCGCAACAGGATGACTGCGCTCAGCAGTATGTGGATGCGTTGCAGGTGCTATTTGACCTGGAACTGAGTGCGCCCGAAGGTAAACTTAAAGATGTTGAGAGTGTGTAACTGATGGGCCGTCTCCCTTTGGCCGGGCGGCGCATTTTGGTGACCCGAGCCGCGCATCAGAGCAGGGTTTTTACCCAGTTGTTGCAAGAGAATGGTGCCAAAACTGAAGCGGTGGCGTTGATTGAAATTGTTGCCCCAGATAGTTGGCAACCACTTGATCAAGCTCTGGTACAGTTGGAGCAATATCAATACATTATTCTCACTTCGGTAAATGCTGTTGCCGTGGTGCACCAGCGCCTACAGCAGTTGGGTCGAGAAGATCTTTTAGCTGGCGAGCGGTTGCCAGCTGCGACTGGACCAGTATGGGTGTGCGTCGGGCCCAAAACGGCACAGGCGCTGCAAAAACTGGGGCGGCACCCAGACCTGCAGCCAGAGGAATATCGCGCTGAAGCTATCATTGAATTGCTGGTGCAGCGCGGTGTTACGGGGCGCCGTATCCTGTATCCGCGTGCACAGCTGGCGCGACCACTTATGCCGCAGCAGTTGCGTGGTGCTGGTGCGTTGGTAGATGACCCAATCGCCTATAATACGCTTCCTGCCAGTGATGGCGCTGAGAAGATTATGCAACTGGTGCAAGATAAAGCTCTGGATGTAGTTACTTTTACTTCGTCATCGACAGTAGAAAATTTTGTCGCCGCTCTCGGTGCTGATGCGGTACGTTTGACCCGTGATCTGGTGGTGGCATCTATCGGTCCGCTGACTAGTGCTACCGCGCGCCGTTTAGGTTTGGCAGTGACAGTGGAGGCGCGAGACTACACGCTGGAAGGTTTGCTTGCGGCGCTGGTTGCCTATTATCAGCTGCCCGCAAATCAGTAGTGCGGTTGCGCATAAAGTTTTCCATACATAATTAATATCAATCAGGAGATATGCTATGTTTTTTCCAGAATATCGTGCGCGGCGCTTGCGGCGTAACAGCAACATCCGGCGCATGGTGCGCGAAACATTTTTACGCGTCGACGATCTGATCTATCCGATGTTTAGCGCTTTTGGCGAGAATATTAAAAAAGAGATTGTGTCCATGCCGGGCATCTATCAGCAATCCATCGAAAATATCGTCATAGAAGCACAAGAAGTGTACGCGCTGGGGATTCCTGCGGTGATCCTGTTTGGCATCCCTGAGTTCAAGGACAGCGTCGGTAGTGATGCTTATTGTGATACTGGAATCATTCAGGAAACCATTCGCGCTATAAAAAAGGCTGTGCCAGAGCTAACGGTAATTACCGATGTGTGTTTGTGCGAATACACCGACCATGGACATTGCGGAGTGATCAAGGGGCAGGATGTCGACAACGATGAAACGTTGCAGTTGCTGGCAGCTGAAGCGTTGTCTCATGCCCAGGCTGGTGCTGATATTGTCGCTCCCAGCGACATGATGGATGGGCGTGTTGCCGCTATTCGCAGCATATTGGATGACAATGATTTTGAAAACATTCCCATTATGAGTTACTCGGTAAAGTACGCCAGCGCTTATTATGGACCATTCCGCGATGCGGCAGATTCCACCCCGCAATTTGGTGATCGGCGCAGTTACCAGATGGATCCAGCCAATCGTCTGGAGGCTTTTCGTGAGGCCGCACTGGATGTGACTGAGTGTGCCGATTTTCTCATGGTCAAGCCAGCGTTGGCATATCTGGATATTTTGCGTGATATAAAAGAGCGCTTTGATCTGCCTTTGGTTGCCTATAATGTCTCCGGAGAGTACTCCATGCTGAAAGCCGCAGCAGAAAAAGGCTGGATAGATCACGACCGGGTGATGATGGAAACCCTGTTGGGGATGAAGCGCGCTGGTGCCGATTTAATTATTACCTATCATGCTAAAGAAGCTGCCCGTTTGCTCAAGGCTGAATAACGGTATTTTTGCCAGTATCTATGGTTGATTTAATGCCAGGATAGTTAAGTGTTAGCTCAGGGCGGTTCTGTAGTTCAGGATCGCCCTGACTGTTTTGGACTGATTTTACTAAAGCGCTGGTGCCGCAGTGGATCAGCATCGGGTCGTATGGTGGAGACAGGTTATGGTGGAGCAGCTTTCTATTGACCAACTGGTAGCATTATTTGCCGGAATTTTTGTCGTCGGCAGCCTGTGCCAATGGCTGGCGTGGTGGGTGAAGCTACCGGCGATTATTTTTCTGTTGCTTACCGGTATCCTGTTGGGACCAGTATTCAACCTTGTCTCCCCGGATCATCTTCTGGGTCCACTGCTGTTTCCCTTTATCTCGTTGTCGGTAGCGGTGATACTGTTTGAGGGTAGCTTGACCCTCAGATATAAAGAGATTGTAGGTCTGCAGAAGGTGGTGCGCAACATGACCTCCATCGGCATGTTGGTCACTTGGGCTATAACTACCGTAGTGACCCATTTAGTGCTACCTCTGAGCTGGGAGCTGTGCCTGTTGTTTGGCGCTATTTCTGTGGTTACTGGTCCAACGGTTATTGCGCCAATGCTGCGTACTGTGCGCCCTACTCAGTCGGTATCCAATATCCTGCGCTGGGAAGGGATAGTGATTGATCCTATCGGGGCATCTTTGGCGGTATTGGTGTATGAGTTTATCATTGCTGGTGGCGGTCAAGGTGCTCTGGGGCACACCATGCTTAATCTGGCGCGCATAGTGCTGGTCGGTTTCTCGGTGGGGGCAGTCGGTGGTTATACTTTTGGCTTGGTCTTGCGCCAACATCTATTGCCGGAGTTTTTGCACAATATTGGTGCCTTAGCGTTGGTTTTTGGGACATTCGCCCTGTCAAATATGCTGCAACCAGAAGCTGGGTTGGTCACCGTTACGGTAATGGGGGTGTGGCTGGCGAATATGCCCGGGGTCGATGTGGAAGATATTCTCGATTTTAAAGAGAGTCTGAGTGTCTTGCTGATCTCCCTGCTGTTTATTGTACTGGCTGCACGTCTGGAATTTAGCAGCATGCAACAGATCGGCTGGCCAGCGCTGTGGATTTTTCTGGCTATACAATTTTTAGCCCGTCCGTTGAATGTCATGGTATCCACTATGGGTTCTACCCTGAGCTGGCCGGAACGTCATCTGTTAGCCTGGGTGGCTCCGCGCGGTATAATTGCGGCGGCGGTGGCGGCTCTGTTTGCTATGCAATTGCAAAAAGCCGGTATCGCTAACGCGGCAATGTTGGTGCCGCTGACATTTTTTATAATTATCGGTACGGTTCTGTTGCAGAGTTTTACCGCTCGATCTATCGCTATCTGGCTTGGGGTCGCTGAACCAGAGCCTAGGGGCTGTTTGCTTATAGGGGCGAATTCTGTTGCTCGGGCTATTGGTGTAGCCTTGAAAAAGGGTGGTTTCCGGGTATTGCTGGCTGATTCGAGTTGGGAGCATATTTCTGCTGCACGTATGGACGGCTTGGCTACATATTTTGGCAATCCGATATCTGAGCATGCTGATCGCCATCTAGATATGGTTGGTCTCGGGCGCATGTTGGCGTTGTCGCCACGTGCTGAGTTGAATATTGGTGCGGCTATGCATCATCGCATTGATCTGGGGGTGAATAATATCTTCATCTTACAGACCAAGGCTGCGCTGCAGGTTTCTGATAAACACCAGATTGTCAATCAGCGACGCGGTCATATTCTCTTTGGCGAACAAGTAAGCTACTCAGCATTGTTGCATAAATTGGAGCAGGGGTGGGAGATCCATGCCACCAAGCTTACCGATACTTTTAATTTCGATCAGTGGAGTACTAAGCATACGGGTCTGGCAATTCCTTTATTTGCAGTGGACAACAAACACAACCTGCGTCTGTTTTGTGTGGATATGAAGTTATCACCACAGTCCGGATGGCAATTGTACAGCCTGCTGCCGCCAGAATTCTGCCCTTTGCCGTCCCCTTAAACTTGGGTAACTTATTTCCTGGAATATATAGCTTTGCTGGCGAGGATGCAAAAAAATCGTTGTTTGCCGAGCGTTGTCGTGGGTGAAATTGTCCGGCTAAGTGTTTAAATAGTTTACCTGATTAATACTAATCTGCCGCTATTGCCACAACGGTTGTCACTCTCGCGCAGGCGGGAGTC
>CAZHXF010000030.1:0-37209 GCA_964536375.1 uncultured Desulfuromonas sp.
GGCTCATCATAGTCATCCGATCCGCCTCCGCCGCCAGAACCGCAACCAATGAGAACAAAACCTGACAGCAATAATGCTGCCAACAGTAGAACGTGACTTATTGAGCCTTTAAGTACTTTTTGAATCATACATCCTCCATGTAAGTTTAAAACTTCTCTTGACCACAACGTAAGCCATTCCTTCCCAGTTAGGCCTACAGGGACGATTGTCCGATAGGGGACCTTGTCGAAACGATCGCAGTTTCCATATATATAAAACGAATAATCTTTCTATTTGCAGAGCAAAAAAATCCTCCGAAAAAATCTTATAGTATTTATTACCCTTTTGAGTTTGCTACGTCAATGTATTTAACTTTAAATTTTAATTCTCATTAGAGGGCTGTTCTCTCAATAGCCTGAGCGTAAAATTTTAAATTTGTAGCCCTGGTAGTTTAATATTGCGCCGTCCGCTGTGATCTGTTCCAGGTAGTAGCGCTCATCTAGAGTACTTCCCTGAGACATGATTTTATTGTTGAGGCGAATAATGCTGCTGTTGTCTCCGGTATAAGAATGGACGGACATGTGTAGTTGTTGTGCTTGTTGTTGGAGCTGTGGTGGTAGTTCGTCTATGTTAAGAATGGGGCGTGCTTCAGGGGTAAATGTTTCTACCCGGAGTGGTGGTGTTGGCATTTCTGTTGTTAGCGCTACTGCGTTTGTTGTTGGCACTGCTGTCTCTATAGCTTGATTGCTAGCTGGTTTTGTGATGACTACTGACTTTACGCTGGTGGCGCTGGTGGGGGCAGGTTCGGTTGCTGCTGCCGTTAGTGTGGTTGGTTGTGACTGTGGCAGTTCGGTGATAGTGACATTGTTATCGTCAGGTGTATTTAATTGTGTCCATGGACCAAACAACCAGATTAAAATCACGGCATTGATTATCAGCAATGTAAGGGCTAGTCCCGCCAGCATAGATTTTTTGTGCGGAGGTTGGGGCGGGCTGTGGTGCTGGGTGTTAAGGTTGGGTGCGCTTGCTTGTTGGCGGGATTTTTCCGATTTTTTAAGTGCTTCGAGTATAAAAGACATTTTTCTCTTAACCCTCTTCTTTAATTAGCTGGGGGTGTTTTTGGTTTTGGTCATTGTTGAGATGGATGATGGTGATGGGACCGACAATGCCATCAGCTTGCAGACCATGCGCTGCTTGAAATTGCTTGACCTCGTCGAGTAATTGTCCGTCGAGCTGGAGTGATTGGTCGAGGTTTGGGGTGCGAAGATTTAATTGAGCAAAAATTTGCTCAATCCATGCAACCATAGACCCTTTATTCGCGGGTTGCACCGCGCCGGTGTATGTTGCTGGCGGTTGCCATAACAGCGTAAATTCACCCTGCCACTGATTGGTTAACTCGTTGATGGCAATGATTTGCACGGTGTCTGCACTGGCAAATGTTGCGTTGTCGTTATCTAGCGCGATAAGGGTAGAGTAAAAACGCTGTTCCTGCTGGTTAGCCAGTGTCAGTATTGCCGGGCGATTTAGACTACGCAAAGTACCAAGGCTGCCGCGCAGGGTGAGATAGCGTAATCCGTTCTGTTGTGCATAATCTCCGGCTAAAATGCCGTGTTCTGGGTAGTCGTACCCCCACCGGCTAAACAGGTTACGGTGCGCTAGGTCCAAACTATCAGTTAGCGCTAGATGTTGCGGCCAAATTACACCGCCCCGAGGTTTTTGTGCTAGTTCTGGTGTGGGTAAGGTGGTTGCTGGTGGTGATTCATCAAGCGCAGCTGCTTTTTTTATGGTCGATGTACTATCCCATAACAGCCCTGCCGTTACACCCACGATTACGCTGAGCACGATTGCTAATGTCCAGTAGCGCCCAGAGTGTGAGGTCGTTTTTTTTTGCGTTATTCCATGTTGGTCACCAAATACTTCACGAGCTGTTGCTGCCAGCAGTCGTGGTCTAACGCTGTTGAGACCTTTTACGTAGGCACCAAGCAATGCGCGATCGCAGAGCAAATTTATGATTCGTGGCACCCCACCGCTTAATCGATAGAGCTTATTTATGCTTGCCCGCGGAAATAGTGGTCGCTCAATGCCCGCTATGCTCAGCCGATGGTTAATATAATTGGCTACTTCCGCTCGCGACAACGGATTTAAATGGTAACGCGCGGTAATGCGCTGCGCCAGTTGGCGCAGTTCGGGTTTAGCGAGGATTACTTGTAGTTCTGGTTGCCCCAAAAGGATGACTTGCAATAACTTCCGTTTGTTTGTTTCCAAGTTTGTCAGAAGTCTAAGCTGTTCTAAGACATCAATGGCAAGGTTCTGTGCCTCGTCTATAATCAACACCGTCCTATGTCCGCTGGCGTGAGCATTCAGGAGGTAGTGGTTTATCCCGTCGATAAACACCTTAATGCTGGTGTTGTGCTGGGGGTAGTCAATTTTAAGTTCGTCGCAAATAGTGGCAAGAAGTTCGGACGCAGTTAACTTGGGGTTGAGCACTAGAGCAATTTCGGTATCTTCAGGGATTTGTTCTAACAGGCAGCGGCAAACCGTAGTTTTCCCCGTGCCCACTTCTCCAGTCAGGAGGATAAAGCCACCGTCGGTTTGGAGGGCATATATTAGATGAGCAAGTGCCTCACGATGACGCTCGCTCATGTAGAGGTACTGAGGGTCGGGAGAGATAGAAAATGGTTTATCTTTGAGCCCGAAATAATCTTTATACATGGACCTTCCGTAACAGAAAAGCGAGATGTTGTGACAGTGAGTGTGTTTGTGGATTGATGTATCCGTGTTGCGCAGAGTGCGTTAGCTTCAAATTTTGCAGCAGCCATGTTCACGTGGGCAGGAGCAGTGACAGGAGACTATTATGTTTTCAGCCATGCCATAGCCAATGGCCAATTTCACCCCTTTGGCTTGAACCACCAGTGGACCGCTATTGCTGGAAATAACTTTAAGAGCATCGCCGGGCATCAGTCCCATTGCCTGAAGTTTACCGCGCAATTTAGCCCCACCGTTAATCCCTTTGATATATACTGTATCCCCGCAATTACATTGAGAAAGTGGGCACATGTTGGTCTCGTGTTAGAAGTTAATAGAGGCTGAAACTACCAGCTCAATAATTCTATCCAGTTAGCTTTGTGGGGTCAAGTAGTATTGATAACCATTATCATTATTAATATTTATTGTGGAAAATTAGTTCCAGTTGTGCTGCCGATATGGGTTTGCTGAACAGAAATCCCTGTCCTTGGTGACAATCTTTCAGGCGCAAGAACGTTGCTTGTTGGCGGGTCTCTATCCCTTCGGCAACCACTTTGAGATTCAGGCTGTGCGCTAAGGCGATAACTGATGAAGCCAGCGCGGCATCATGGTCATTGCTGGTTACCTGATCTATAAAACTTTTATCAATTTTAAGTTTTGTCAAAGGGAAATAGCGTAGATAGCTCAGGGAGGAATAACCTGTGCCGAAGTCATCTATTGCCAATTTGATGCCACACTGGGTCAGGGCATGCATAGTTTGTATCGCCTCTTCGACGTTTTGCATAATCATGCTTTCGGTAATTTCCAACTCCAGTTGTGCTGGATCAATGCCGGTAGCGTCGATTATGTTTTTGATAGATTCGATCAAGTCTTTTTGACGGAATTGGACTGCCGATAAATTTACTGCGACGGGGATGGAGGTTATGCCACGTTTTTTCCAATCTACTATTTGGCGGCACGCTTCCTCTAAAACCCAGAGTCCAATAGGGACAATCAGACCGCTTTCCTCGGCAATGGGGATAAATTCCAGTGGTCCTACTAATCCGAGTTCAGGATGGTTCCAGCGCACCAGCGCTTCCATGCCGGAAATTAGACCAGTCTTTAAGTCAATCTGTGGCTGATAGTTTACCAGAAACTGCTGCTCGGTTATCGCATTGCGTAGGTCGTTTTCCATTTTAAAGAAATTTGTCGAATCCTGTGTCATGCTCTGCTCAAAAAACTGGTAACATCCTTTGCCTTCCTGCTTAGCGCGGATTAAAGCAATGTCGGCGTTTTTCATCAGTTCTTTCGCACTGGTGCCGTCTTCTGGATAAAGGCTGATGCCAATGCTGGCGCTGAGATGCAATTCGCAATCGTTTATTTTAAACGGTTGTTCGAACTGGGATAGAAAGCGCTTGGCTGCCCGCCCAGCACTTTTGACTTCATGGTTGCTAGCAATAACAACACAGAATTCATCGCTGCCAAGTCGAACCAGGGTTTCGTTTTGGTGCAGGCAATCGTCGAAACGGCGGGCAATTCGTGCCAATATTGTATCGCCCATTTCTCGACCTAGGGTCTCATTTATTTTTTTGAAACGATCCAGACCGACTATGAGCACGGTTGCTTGTTTATCTGGATTGGTGGGGGCGAGGATTTCGTTTAGCTGCTCACGCAGCAAGTAGCGGTTGGGTAAATTGGTCAGAAGGTCGTGATTGGATAGAAAGTGTAGGCGTGATTCATTTTCACTCAGCTGGGCCTCAAGCTTACGGCGGTTGGTGATGTCACGTGTCACCTTGACGATGCCTAGCAAATTATTGTGATCATATAGCGGGGCAGTGTCAACTTCGAAAATAGCAGAACTGCCGTTTTTCAGGGTGCGCTGCTGAGAAAAACGGGTAGCAGCTTTACCGCAGTTGACTAGTTCTAGGGGACACATATTGTTGTCATCACGTTTGCTGCAATAATCAGAGTCACAGCGACCGTTCTTCTCATCATTTAAGCCCTCGTGGTGTGCGGCCCTGTTCATTAGCATGATTTTGTGGTCAGTGTTAATTACCCGGATAGGATCCATAACTGCGTCGATTACCGTCTGCAAAAAACGGCGTTCAACTTTTATTTTTTCTTCTGCCTGCTCTACCTCCTTGGTGGTTACTACGGCAATGTAACGGCTTATGCCGCCGCCAATTATTAAGGCCAGTAGCGCCATGAAAATTATGACTCCGATATTGTGCCAGGCGCGCAAGTTAAGTTCACTATGTAATATTCCCAGATGTAGGACCGCTGTGCTGGATTCAATATCTACCATGATGTGATTGTATATGATACCGGCAGTGTCTTTGATGACACTGGTTGAGATGTTGTGTTGTGGATTTATGTTTATTTGTAGGAGCTCGTCAGGAAAACCTTGCTTAAATGTATAGACTAATGGTTGTTGATTAATGGTGATATAGGCATAGGCAATGGCTTCGTCGCTGCTAACAGTTCGATTGAGCCGTTGCGTGAGGTTTACCCGGTCGTTCCACAATACATGGTCAGAAATCTGGATAGATAGCAAGCGTGCTTGTGCACTATAAAAAGCCAGCGATGTTTGTTGGTAGTGTTTTATTTCAGAAAAAACCGCTGTGGTGGCAACTCCGACAACCAGGATAAATAGCAGGGCAAAACAGCGCCAGAAAATGCGCGCCTGCAGTGGTTGTTGTTTCATTATTGTTCGTGCTTTTTGCATGCGGCAATCATCTCTCTTATTGAATCATAGTCTGCATCAACACCCTGAGTGAAATAATCAATTTGCAATTTATCGAGAATCTTTTTTCCTTGTTGAGTTTTGTGAACACTAAGAAACAGCTGCCGCAGGCGTTCTTTGCTGCGGGGATCAAGTTGAGGAGATACGGTTACCGGGGGGATGCCGAACTCCGGTGAACTGTGGATGATGCGCACTTGCTGGGCAGCGGGGTCATTTTTGAAAATCATGTACTTGAGAATTAATGAGTCAATGGCAGCGCCTTCGACCAAGCCACTGGCAACGGCCCTGATTGAGTTGTCATTACCATGGCTGCACAGGGTGTTGGAAAAGAAATGTTGTGCTGTCTCTCCTTGATTGAGCAGGTAATATTTAGGATAGAGTTCGCCACTGTTAGATCCTGCACAAGTAAAGGCAAAGCTTTTATTGCGTAGGTCGGCGAAGGTTGTGTACGGGCTAGCGGTGGCAACAATGATGTTGGAGGTGTATGTTTTTTTGCTGTTAATAACAGGGATTGCCAGTAGCTCCCAGCCGAATTCATCATTACACAGGGCGTAGGTGCCAGAACAAATAAAAGCTAGATCTATTTTATTGGTGCGCAACAATGGAATGATTTCCGCATAAGTGGCACGCTGAATAAAGGTTAACTTCATGTCGAGTTGGTCGCCAATGTAGTTTAGTAGGTCATGGTAAATCAATTTAGTGGCGTGTGGCGATGTCATAGCAGCAACGGCTATTCTGAGTGTTTGTTGGGTGTGCTTCTCCGCAGTGTTTAAAATTTTGCTAGAAACTTTATTGAAATCTACTGTTGCTATGGTTGCTGGATGATTGGTGCCCCGAGTATGTTGTACAGCCATTATGCCAACACTTAGCCCGAGCGTGATGAGTAAAATGTAAAGCAATCTGTGTGGTTTCATTGATTGGGTACACCTTATTAAAGAAAGATCTAAAAAGTTTGTCTTCTCATTAGTAGCAATAAGCGTGCCCTAAATAAGTTTACATTACGCAGCTATGCTAGCAGTCGGTATCTATTAGGGTCGTGGGTACTGTTGCATGTGTTGCGCTGGTGTTTGCAGGTGTGGATGGAAGGATTAAGTGGGCTAAATGACACAGTAGTCTTAAAAGTGGGGTTAGGTGGCGCTCTGTTTTAATTATTAGCAGATAAGTGACGATGGGGTAGTGAAGTAGCTGCTAGGTACACTAGCCCAGCTATTAGTGCCGTCGTGGCTCCTGTGGGCAAGTCGTAGCAATATGATATGCCAAGACCACTGCAGGTGATTAGTATGCCGAGCACACTTGCCAAGAGCATCATGCTGGGCATTGTTGCCACATATAATCTGGCAGTGGCAGCAGGTAGGGTGAGCATGGCTATTACCAGAATTATACCGACAATCTGGATCAAGATAACCACGGTTACCGCAACCATGCACAGCAGCAAGGTATTAATGCTATTGACGTGTACACCGCGTAGTGTGGCAAATTCAACATCGTAGCACAGGGCGAGCAGCTGCTTGAAGAACAGCACGGTGAACAGTAATACTGCGCCATCCAATATGGCAATATTGATTAAATCCTGAGCGGATATCATCAAAACGTTGCCGAACAGATAACTCATTAAGTCAACGTTGTAGCCAGGAGTTTTGGCAATAAATAGAATGCCAGCAGACATGCCTACTGCCCATAGCGCGCTGATAATGGTGTCTTCGTCTTGGCGACCGTTATGCTTGTTGCTGACCTTGCTGATTATCATCGCCGCGCACAATGCACTGATAAGCGCTCCACTGATTGGCGATTTGCCCAGAAAATAGGCGAGACCCATGCCGCCGAGAATGGCGTGAGCTATCCCGCCAGCCATGTAGCCAATGCGGCGCACCACCACAAATGATCCCACAATGCCACAGCCGATACTGGCCAACAATCCACCTAGCAAAGCATGTTGCAGAAATTGATGTTCCAGAAGGGCACTAAAAAAACTCATCCATTATCCTTGTCATCCAGGCGACTGCCGTGCTGTACCATGTTCATGGGGGTGGAGTATAAGTGCTTAATCTGCTCACTGTCTACCGGTGTTGTCGCATGGCACACCAAGGTGCGATTTAAGCAGGCGACGCGGGTAACTGAGCGCGAGACAAAACCAACATCATGGGATATTAATACAATGGCGATGCGCTCATGTAGACGATGTAACAGCTCAAAAATATTGTCACCATGGTTTGGATCGATATTTGCCGTTGGTTCATCCAGCAGTAACACCTCCGGTTCGCAAGCTAGGGCACGGGCAATGAGTACCCGTTGCCGTTGCCCGCCCGATAGAGCGGTCATGGGGTGTTTTTTTAAGGCTAAGATGTCGGTTTCACGCATAACCTGCTCGGCAATAGCGCGATCCTGACGGTTGTAGCCGAGCAAGGAACGTGTTTTCCCCAAGCGCCCCTGGAGTACGGTGTCTTGCACGGTTATGGGGAAGTTGCTGTCAAAGGTGGCAAATTGTGGCACATAGCCAAGGCGCGTGCGTGCTTGCTGCGGTGGCAGACCAAAAACCTCAATGTGCCCACTGTCGGGGGTGAGCAGACCGAGGATCAATTTCAGCATGGTACTTTTGCCGCCACCATTAGCGCCAACGATCCCCAAAAAATCTTCGGGGTATAGTGACAGGTTGATGTCTTGCAGAATTAACTGCCCGTCGTAGCTGAAGCAAACATCGCGTAGTGTGATTACGGCTGACATTGGTCCTCCGTAGCAGCGCGCAATTTCTCGGCTGTGGTCAGTAAAGTAAGGGGTAGGTTTTCTGCTAGCGGGTCGAGTTGCACCACGTTGGCGTTAATTTGGTCGGCGATAGTCTGTGCTGCTTTTTGGCTGAATTGCTGCTGCACAAAGATGGTGGATATATGTTTTTTTCGTGCCATCGCGGTGATCTCGACCAGGTTGGCCCCGTGAGGTTCTTTTCCGGAAAGCTCGATTGCTAGCTGGTGCAGTTGGTAGCGCTGGGCAAAATAACCCCAGGATGGGTGGAATACCATGAACTGCTGTCCGGCACAAGGCTTGAGGATGGTGCTGAGCTGCTGATGTAGTTGGGTTAATTGCTGGTGCAACTGAGCCAGCCCATGCTGATAATCCAAAGCATTGTTCGGATCCTGTACACATAAAACTTGAGTCATGTTTTCTGCCATCTGGATAGCGCGTAACGGATCCAGCCAGATGTGCGGATCTATTGCCTGCTGGGCATGGTCATACTCAGTGTCGATTTTTTTTGCACTGCTATGACTGTGTTGGGGTAAAGATAACATTTGGATGTGTTGTCGGGGGTCAACTACCAGCAGCTTGGGGAAGTTTTGCTGCAGCCGCGGAATCCACACGCTTTCAAACGGTACCCCGACACAGAACAGTATATCGGTTGTTGCCAGCTGAGCCATCTTGCGTGGCGAAGGCTCCCATGTCGCTGGCGTTTGTCCCGGAGCAATCATGACGCTGACCGTGGCGTGACTAGTGACTATTTTCTCCACTAAATATTTTTGTGGTGCAACACTGACCAAGATGTTGAGTGCTGGTTGCTGAGCATGTGCACAGCCACAGAATATGCTAGCGAAAAGCAACAGTACACTGATGCGTAAAATCATGAAAATTCACTCCAGAACAAAATTGTTAACTATTTATGTTGGCAATATTATACTTAAAATGTAATTTGGTCATGTTTATTTAATGGTCACTTCGTCATGCCTTTTGTCCATGATTGAGCTGCGCAGTATACTTTTACAGAAAAGGAAATAATGACTATGCGTTTATTAATTGTCTTGTTGGTGGGTTTGGGACTTATGCTTGTTGGATGTAATGAAGAGAAAAAAAAGCCGGTTCCTAAACTGGAAACTCTGCAGCAAAAAGTGAGTTACAGCATTGGCTATGATGTATCCAAGAATTTTAAGGAAAATAATTTTGTTCTGGATTTCGATCTGTTAAATGCTGGATTGCAGGATGGTAATAGCGGGGCCGCTGCAATGCTGGATCAAGAGCAAATGGCAGCAACTATGGATGAGTTCCAGCAGTTCATGATAGAGCGGCAACAGAAAAAAATAACTGATCAGTCAGAAAAAAATAGTACCGCTGGTCAAGAATTTCTCGCGGAAAATAAAACCAAAGATGGTGTGGTAACGTTGGAAAGTGGTTTGCAATACAAAGTTTTAAGCGCAGGAACTGGCAACAAACCAACTGTTGATGATGAGGTTCAGGTGAATTATCGTGGAACTCTGATCGATGGAACCCAATTTGATAGCTCCTATGATCGTGGTGAGCCGGTAGCGTTTCCGGTGTCTAGAGTTATCGCGGGCTGGACAGAAGCTCTGCAGTTAATGGAAGTTGGTTCCAAATGGCAGCTGTTTATCCCTGCGCAACTGGCTTATGGCAGCCAGGCTATGGGCAATGTGATTGAACCGAATTCAGTATTAATATTTGAGGTTGAACTGCTGAAAATTGTCGGAGCTGAAGCTACCTCTGCACCAGCAGAGGCGGCTGATGTTGAGAATCCAACTAAAGCAAACTAGCTGTAGCGGTAAAATGAATTGCTTGTGCTGTTAAGCGTAGCTTAATTCAAACAAAAACCGACCCTATCCGTTTGGAGGGGTCGGTTTTTTTATGTTATGCTGAGTGTGGTTTTTTTAAAGTTACACTTTATCTGGCGCAGTTATGTAAGTAGCGGGGGGCGTATGTCGCAGGATGAGATCAGTACCCTGAAAGCAGACTTGAAACGTTTTCGTCAAGTACAGGAGATGGCGCTGTTGCTCAACAGTCCGAGTAGTTTTGATGACCTGTTCCAGTCAATTGTGAATCAGGTAACGCAGATTACTGATGTAGATCGCACGAGCTTATTCTTGCTAGATGAAAGTGGTCAGCAGTTGTGGACTAAGGTGGCACAGGGGCTGACGAAGCAGATTAAGATTCCTATTGGTGTCGGGTTGGCTGGCAAGTGCGCGGCCCAGGGTCTGCCCATATTGGTGCATGATGTCGCAGCTCATCCAGATTTTGATTCTAGTTGGGATGATAAACTGGGCTATAAGACTAAGACCGTGCTGTGTTACCCGGTATCCAACCGCAGCGGTGATCTTAAGGGGGTGTTGCAGATGATCAATAAAAATGATGATCTGTTTAATGCTCAGGATCTGGAATTGGCTGAAGTGTGTGCGGCCCAAGTTGGGGTGGCTCTGGAAAACTTTCAGCTGATAGAAGAGCTGCGCCAAGGTTTTGAAAGTTTTATCCGGACACTGGTGGAAACTATTGACGCCAAGCATAAGCTGACTGCTGGTCATTCTCATCGGGTAACAGAATACTCTCTTTTTCTAGCTAGACAACTTGGTCTGGACGACGCTGGGCTTGATGTTTTAAAATATGCAGCGCTGTTGCACGATCTGGGTAAGATTGCGGTTCCCGACAGTGTGCTGACTAAAAACGGACGTTTCACCGCTGAAGAATTAGCAATAATGCAGAGTCACTCATTGTGGACTGGCAGGATTCTTGGGCGGATGCATCTGCCGCGTAATTTAACTCAGCTGCCGGAAATTGCCTCCAGCCACCATGAACGCATTGATGGTGGTGGTTATCCGCAAGGGCTGGCTAATGGTGCTATCCCCTATCTGGCAAAAATTATTGCTGTAGCTGATGTTTTTGATGCCCTGTCCTCGCGGCGTGATTATCCCAAGTATGATGAGAAATCACCAGACGCTATTGGCTGTGGCCCACTGGCTCTGGAACGGGTGTTTGATATTATGCAGCATAATGCCGGGGTGCAACTCGACGATGAGTTAGTGACGGTTTTTCTCCACCATCGCCACGAAATAGAACAACTATGGCATGATTTACATGCCGAGGAGGAGTAAGTGGGGGGTAACGTTAGTGCTGTAATTGGCGAGATGCAGACGGCTGAGCTAAATGAACTGTTTTCCCGCAGCTTTCCCCGCCAGGAAGATATGTTGCGCCAGTTGCTCAATGATGTGCAGCAGCTGTATCGCGGTGAGTGGGAGCAGTGGCAACCATGCCAGGTCGTTTATCACAATATTGGGCACATTCATGCTGTTTTGACTGTTGCGTTGCAGATTTTGGTTGGTCACAGCAAATTACACCACCAAGTGGCACAAACCTCGCGGGTTAAGGTTCTAGCTGCTGCGGCACTGTTTCATGATAGCGGTTATCTGAAAGAGAAAAGTGATAGCTCTGCTGGTAGTGGCGGTCAGTACACCTTTGAGCATGTGGAACGCAGCCAGCTTTTAGCCCAAAGCTATCTTGCTCAGCGGTCAGATTGGAGTGTGCAAGAGTGTCAGGCGGTAGATGTTTTAATTGGTGCGACAAAAATTATCGCTGTGAGTGAGCAACCGCTGACGTTAGCGCCTGAGTTTGATGGTCTAGCGAATATGTTGGCAAGCGCTGATCTTCTGGCGCAAATGGCTGATGAATATTATCTGGATAAATTGCCACAACTGTATGCTGAATTTGCAGAGGCTTATGCAGTTAAGGGGCGTAGGCAACTTAACCAGCTAGGTTTTCTGATTTTTGATAGTTATGCCCAATTACTAGGTAGCTCCGCTGGTTTTATTCGTCAGCAAGTATTGCCGCGTCTTCAGCAGTTGGGGGACCAGGAACAGGCGCTACAGGCATATTTCGCTACACAACCAAGTCCATATATGCACCAGTTAATGCTGAATTTGCATCACATAGATTCTTTGCCTAAGCAAAGCTGATCTACCGCTGCTGAACGCTATTTGCGCTGAAAGCGAGTGATGCCGTCCCACTCAGATCCGGGCGGGGTGGTTTGCAGCTCGGCAATGCGCTGCAAAAATAGTTGGCTGGGTCCATCGTTGTCGTTGCGCAGCAAAATCTGATTAAAACAGAGCTGTGCCGCGTCAAATTCGCGCGCCCGGTATAGTTCTAATCCTCTAGCGAACAGCTCTAAGCGCTCATGCTGCTCGGCTGTTATCTGGGCAGAAAAACCTACCAGTTCGTATAGGGTGGTGGCGTTGTCTTTCCCCTTGACCATTACTCGATCTAATTCACGCGTACATAAACTGGCGTCTAATTGCATTGCTGTCTGCTGCGATATTATAATGTTGCAGCCGTAAATTTTGTTCAAACCCTCCAGGCGTGAGGCCAGGTTGACGTTGTCACCGATTACCGTGTAATTCATGAAGGCTTCACAGCCTAAGTTGCCGACAGTAACTTCACCACTGTTAATACCAATGCCTATCTTCAGCTTTTGCAGACCGGGAAGATCATTGTCCAGCTGTAGCTGCTTGAGGGTGTTTAGCATATTCAGAGCTGCTTCAGCGGCACGTTGCGCGTGATCTGGGTAACTTATGGGGGCGCCAAAAATTGCCATTATCGCATCGCCAATCAGCTTATCTACCGTGCCATTCAATTGTTGTATCTGCGGTATCATTGCCGCAAAAAAGGTGTTGAGCAGCTGAGTGGTTTGCTTGGCGTTTAACTGTTCCGAAATACTGGTAAAAGAGCGTAAATCAGCAAATAGAATGGTTAGCTCCTGAGCCTGTCCATCCATGTTGGGATTGATCTCTCCCTGAACCAGATGGTTGACTACTGACGCCGAGACATATTTACCAAAAACCGAGGTAACCCAATCGCTGCGCCTTTTTTCGTGGATTTTCAATAAGGTAAAACTGGAGATGAGTTGTGCTACGATAACAGTTAGCAGTGGCGTGGCGTTGATCAATAATCCATGGTGGAAAGAGAACTGGCACAGGGCAAGTACGCCCAGTAGCAACATGCTGCTATTTAGGAAAGCTTGACCAGTTTTGCGTTGGCGAAAAAACAGAGAATGACCAATAAGCGCTACTGTCAGCAACAGTAGGTAAAATTTATAGCGCTCAAGCTGGATAATAAATGCTTGATTGAGGATGGTTTCTATGGCGTGGGCGTGACAAGCAACTCCCGGTTCCTTGGCATCCTGGACGGTGGTGATGTTTTTGGCAAAGCGGTATTCCTCGCTTGATTGTAGTGAGCGATAACGGGTAAATGGGGTGTTGAAAACGTCCTTCTCGGTCTTCAGTTTACTGCCGATAAGGACAATTTTACCGGCTACAAGTTGGGGGTCAAATTGATTGCTGACTACGTCGGCGTAATTGAGCTGGGTAAATACTTTGTCGGTACCGTAATAATTGATCAGAAGTTCGGGATATGGCAGTTTGAGTTGCTGTTGTTCAATGCTGCCCAAGGTGAAAAAGTTGGGGTGGGTGAAGTTAAACTTATAGTCCAGGTTGCGATAAGTGCGGACAATCTCCAAAGAAAAGGCGGGTATCAGCTGTAACGACCCATCTTCTAAGGGACTAGCGGTGAGAAAGCGCACTTTACGCAAGTAATTGTCGCGATCTAGGGGGAGGTCTATGAATCCATCACCGATCATCCCCTGTTGAAAAATTGGTAATGGCTCCACTGCTCCGAGACCAGGAACTGCGGTAATGCGTGCCAACACCACGTTGTTGCAGCTGCTGATGGTGCTCGCCAGGTCTTCATCGTCCTGAGGGTTGTTTGCCGGTGCGGAAAAAATCATATCCAGAGCGATGATTTCACTGCCTGCAGAGGTGAGATTTCTTAGGGCTTGAGCCATGTTGTGACGTGACCACGAGGCCTGATGGCGATTGAGTCGGGCAGCACTTTGCTCATCCATATATACCAATACCACCTGCCCTGATGGAGGACGTTCTCCGCGTACCTTAAAGTGGAGATCGTACACCAAGGCATCAAACCAGTTGAATAACCCACAACTGGCGGCAAGAGCTACGGCAATAAAAATAATGCCCGTGGCATATATGGTCATGCGCCGATAGCGGCGGGTCAGGGTAGAGGCATTGAGCATATTACTTTAGTGCCTATCGCCAGCTATAGCCATAAGTGTTCACCTCTTCGTTTGCCCTCAATGCCACCAATGGGGGCGGAGGTGATGATAATAACCCGGCAGTCTTTTAATATCTGACTGGCCGCGTCTTCCTGCCTTAGGTTCTGTGCCGCGTGGTTGCTGATAACTAGATTGGTGCGTGCCATACCGCGCACCTGCTCGGCTGAGGTGACAATGTAGCGCGGGCGCTTGCTACGTGTTTTTGCCCAGGCTGTTCCAACAGGATTAAGCCAGCGCGCCCATAGTTGCCAGATGGGAGTTTTTGGCGCCTGCAGAGAAAGTAGTATTTGTTCCATGCTGGCATTGCTGTGCACGTAGCGAGCTAAGCCGCGTTGGGTGTGTGATGATTGGTAGACCTTGTTAAGATCATAAATGGTCTGACCATTGTGGCTGCTGACTTTAGGAAATAGGCTAGGCTGGACTTCCGCAGTTCTTGATAGTTGACGGGTGTCGATAACCAGCCAAGGTTCATCTCCGCTAGCGTGGCGTGTCGCCGGGTCGGGCAGGGGGAACTTTTGCCATTGCAGTGGCTGTTTTTTTAGCTGGGTAAGTAATGAAGCGGTTAAGCCTTCTACTCCATGCAGGGGAGTAACCAGGGTCACCTCAGCGTAAGGCCGGCTGACGTTTTTGACAAAGTTGCGTTTAACCTCGCGATAACGCAAAAAAGCCTTGAGCTTGATAATGAAGGTGCCGTTGCCCAGCTTCTCCATAGTGCGTCGATCATCAAGTTGCAGACCGGAAGCTAGTTTTACAATATTGGCAGCGGCAACTAACTGCGCGGCAGCGGTGGTTTTGACGCGTGAGCCGTCGTTGTTATCGCTATAAGCCAAGCCGTTAGCGTAAATCTGCCCTTGGCTCCAATCTATCCAGCCGTTGCTGTGGCGCTCAATGTGAGGCGTAAAAAGAGGATCTGACTGAGCCATAATTGCATGGGGCAGTAACAACAGAACTATTAAACACCAGAAACAAGCGCGCATATAACACCTCTCAATAAGTATTTTCGGGTCGCTATTGTTTTAATTGCATGGTTTGAAACTGTTTGAACAACGCGCTATGTTAGCATGTTTTTATGCCAATGGGCATAAGTGTTTAACGCTGTAAAATCAATATGTTGATGGGGTGGTGGTTTGTCTGGTGCTAGCACCAATAATAAAAAAAGCGGAACCTGTTGGCCCCGCTTTTTTTAATATAACAGATAATTACATTTTATATTACTTTATGTGACAACCACCACACTTGGTAGGGCCATCATTTGACTTGTGACAAGTCTTGCACATTTTACCGTGCGCAGTTTTCTTGTCGATAGCGATTTTACCCGGAGCGGCATCACCGTGGCATGCAGCATTTTTGCAGCCGTCAACAACTTTATCGCTGTGCATTTTGTGGTCAAAAGAAACAGCACCTTTTTTACAGTCCGGTGCGTAAGTGACAACGTCAACAGCCATGGCTGTTGTTGCAGCGAATGCAACCAGCATTAATGCAATGATCAGGTTTTTCATTGGTTCCTCCTTAAGGAATTAAAAAAATATTTTTCAGCGATGCAGATAATAATTCAGTTTTCCAGGCAGGTCAAGCAGTTTGTTGTGTGGTTGATAGTTGCCATTTCACCTGTTTATTGGTACACATTACACCGTTTCTTTGTCTGTAATCTGGAGGTTGCAATGGATCAGAAAACTCAGATGTTGCTTGACACGGTAAAAAAACTGATCCGCCGCGGTGCCCACCCCAATATAAGTAACCTGCTCAAAAAAACTCATCCGGCTGACATTGCCTACCTGTTTCGCTATCTGGATTTAAAAGAACAACGCATTTTGTTTACCATGCTTGATGATGTTGATACTGCTGCCGAGGTTCTATCTGAACTTGATCATAGCGTCAGCGCACTGTTGTTAGAGCAGATTGACAAAGATACTATTGTGCAGATGTTGCAGCACATGCCCCACGATGATGCAGTAGATATTATCCAAAACATGCCGGAAGAGCAGGCAGATGAAGTGCTCGATAGTATGCGTGATGAGTGCTCGGATGAAATTGAGCAGCTGATGCAGTATCGTGAGGACAGCGCCGGTGGCATTATGTCCACTGAATTTTTCTCGTTGAATGAACAATTAACCGCCAAAGAAGCCATAGACGCGCTGCAGGGCTCAGCCCACATTGAGATGGTTTTTTACATCTACGTTACCGATATGCACAATCATCTGGTGGGTGTTTTATCCTTGCGCCAGCTGTTGATGGTGCCACCGGAGCGCAGGTTGCGTGATATTATCTCACCGGAGGTGATCAGTGTCCGTGTGGATACCGACCAGGAGATGGTGGCGCAACAGGTAGCCAGATATAATATTCTGGCAATTCCTGTTGTTGATGACCAGAACAAGTTGCTGGGGATTATCACCGTTGACGACGTTATCGATGTAATGCGTCAGGAGGCTACTGAGGATATCTACAAAATGGCTGGTGCCAGCGAAGAGGAATTGATGTATGGCAATAAATCATTCCAAATCGCTCGCTTGCGCTTGCCATGGTTGCTGGTGAATCTGTTTGGTGGCATTGTTACCGGTTATTTAATGTGGTGGTTTCAGGTGACGCTGAAAGAGGTTATAGCTTTGATCTCTTTTATTCCGGTAATTACTGGTATGGGCGGTAACGTTGGCGGGCAAA
The DNA here is from genome assembly GCA_964536375.1 of uncultured Desulfuromonas sp. Lineage (GTDB taxonomy): Bacteria > Desulfobacterota > Desulfuromonadia > Desulfuromonadales > Desulfuromonadaceae > Desulfuromonas. The sequence goes on from CAZHXF010000030.1 coordinate 16,989, forward strand.
CGGCTACTATTATGGTACGTGGATTTGCCACGGGCAGAATCGATTTCAATACTCTGTGGACAGTTTTTTTTAAAGAACTGCGCGTTGGTTTGATAATGGGCACAGTGTGTGGCGTGACTGTGGCATGTGTCGCTGTATTTTGGCATCACAATGTTTACCTCGGTTTGGTGGTCGGGGTGGCTATGGTTGCCGCTATGACTGTTGCTGCTACTATGGGTGTCTTGGCCCCAACATTCTTCAAACGCTTTGGTATCGATCCGGCTATTGCTTCTACCCCCTTTGTGCAGACCGCTAATGATATTACTGGCCTTCTGATCTATTTTGGCACGGCTACTTTGTTTCTGGCAAAACTACATTAAGTTGACGCTGTGATTGCCCCGGAGCCATGTGAAGCGATCATTTTAGGTCAGACCAACTATGGTGATGCTGACCGCATTGTTACGTTGCTGATTCCCGAATATGGTATCTGTAGTGCTTTTGCTCGCAATGCGCGCAATAGTCGGCGTCGTTTTGGAGCAGCGTTGCAACCACTAAATCGCGTGCGTGTACTGTGGCAACAACGCCAGCGAGCTGGAATGCCCCAATTGGCTGAAGTTGAAATAATCGAGTCAGCATTAGCTCTGGCGGAAAACATAGAATCTCTGGCGCTGGGTGCGTATTTCTGTGAGTTGGTAAATGTGCTAGTGCCACCGGCACAACCGGTGCCGGAAGTGTATCATCTGTTGCAGGTTTTTCTTGCTCAGTTGCCGACGCTGCCTTCTTATGCTCTAGCGCGCCTATTGTTTGAATTACGTTTGCTGGAGATGGTTGGATTGTTGCCCCATCTCGGTCACTGTGCCAGTTGTTGGGAGCCGCTACGTGATGAATGGTTGCTGTTTGATGCGGCTCGTGGTGGCAGCCTGTGCTCGCGCTGTGCTTCAGACAATAATGGTGTGACAGTGCAGGCGCTAACTCTGGGGAGCTTGGCGCGTCTGCTGCGAGTTGATTACCGGCAGTTGTCCGCTATTCGTCTGAGCGAGCAAACCTTGACTCAGGCGCGGGCTTTGCTGGCGCAGGTTCTTGCCGGGTGTGTGGGACGACGCATCAAAAGTGAGCAGTTTCTCAATCAGATCACCAATGGCCGATGATGCCCATTTTGTGGGACTTTTGCCTTGACAGCCCACCGGCTAATAGGCTAGTAATTTTTCCTTTATTAATAATCTAATTTCACTTAAGTCAATGGCTTATCAGCTAGCGTGCCGCATTTATTTTTCGACTTTTTGTCCGTCAGTTGTTGAGTCAGCTGTCTCGGAGGTTTTATTGTGACATTTCAAGAACTTATCCTGTCGTTACAGAATTATTGGGCACAGCAGGGGTGCATAATTCAGCAACCTTATGATATGGAAAAAGGGGCCGGCACATTTAACCCAGCTACGTTCTTGCGTTCCCTTGGTCCGGAACCGTGGAATGTTGCCTATGTTGAACCATCACGGCGACCCACCGATGGACGTTATGGGGAAAACCCGAATCGCCTGCAACACTATTATCAGTTTCAGGTTATGCTCAAGCCGGCACCGCTGAACATTCAAGATCTGTATCTTGATTCGCTGCGCAGTTTTGGCATCGACCCAAAATGTCACGATATCCGCTTTGTAGAGGATGACTGGGAATCACCGACTCTTGGCGCTTGGGGGCTGGGTTGGGAAGTATGGCTCGATGGTATGGAGATTACCCAGTTTACCTATTTTCAACAGGTAGGCGGTATTGATCTGAAACCAATTCCCGGTGAGATCACCTATGGTTGTGAACGGATTGCCATGTATATTCAGGGGGTAGATAATGTCTACGATCTGGAGTGGGTTAAAGGTATCAAGTATGGCGATATTCATCATCAGACTGAGGTGGAATTCTCTGCCTATAACTTTGAAGAAGCTGACACCGCTATGCTGTTTCAGCTGTTTGATATGTATGAGAAAGAGTGCATTAAGTTGGCGGGGAAAGAGTTGGTGTTTCCCGCCTATGATTTTGTTATGAAGGCTTCGCACGCGTTTAATCTGCTTGATGCCCGTGGCGCCATTTCGGTTACCGAGCGTGCGCATTATATTGGCAGAGTGCGCAATCTGTCGCGTTTATGCGCAGAAGGTTATGTTGTTCAACGTGAACGCTTAGGGTTCCCGTTGTTGAAGCAACAAAAATAATAGCAATTTCTTTTACTGACCACGGGGAAACCGTTGTTGGTAATTTTATATGGTCGGCGCGTGTAATATCAGGCGTTCAGACTAAATGGAGCAAAGAGTGATGGCCAAAGAACTTTTTCTGGAGATAGGTACCGAGGAGCTTCCCGCTGGTATGTTGCCTGTGGCCATGCGTGATCTGGAGCGTTTGATCCGTAAGGAGCTGACAGGTGCGCGTATCGCGTTTGGTAACGTAACCACCTACGCTACGCCGCGGCGGCTGGTACTTTCTGTGGCGGATGTCGCTGAGCAACAACAGCGTCAGGAGCTTAATCTCTCAGGACCCTCTGTCAAGGTAGCCTATGACGCACAGGGGAAGCCGACCAAGGCTGCGCTGGGTTTTGCCCGGTCTAATGGTGTCGATATCTCTGAGCTGACGCAGCAGGAGACCGAAAAAGGTACGTACCTATTTTTATCCAAAGTAATCGAGGGTAAACCAGTTATTGATGAGTTGCCCGCTATCATGCTCAAAGTGGTTTCCAGCTTAACCTTCAAAAAATCCATGCGCTGGAAAGATCTGGATGTCCGCTTCGCCCGCCCCGTGCACTGGCTGGTTGCTCTATATGGCAGTGATGTGGTTCCGTTTTGTTATGGCGGATTGACCAGTGGTAATGAGTCGCGCGGTCATCGTTTTATGGCACCGCAAGCCTTTACAGTATCCGGTTTGGATGATTTTGTTAGCCAGGCGCGTGCTCATTTCGTTATTGTCGATCCCGAAGAACGCAAGCAGATTATTGCCAGAGAAATTGAGCGCGTGGCCAGAGAAGAGGGCGGAGCTCTCAATGTGGATGCTGAGCTATTAGAAGAAGTAGCTTATCTAGTTGAAGATCCTACCCCGCTGTGTGGCAGTTTCGATGAAGAATTTTTGCAATTACCTGACGAGTTGCTGATTACCAGCATGAAGGAACACCAGCGTTATTTTACTCTCGCCGATGATAACGGTGCTTTGTTGCCGAAATTTATTACTATATCTAACACTCGAGCCATTGACCCGAGCGTGGTGGTCAAGGGTAATGAGCGGGTGCTGCGCGCGCGCTTGTCAGACGCCATGTTTTTCTGGAAAGAGGATCAGCGTCGTCCCCTCGAATCACGTTTGGAAGCACTGAAAAACGTGGTTTATCAGGCACAGCTTGGTACCAGTTACGCTAAGGTGCAGCGTTTTACCGCATTAGCAATTGATTTGGCGCGTAGGCTGGATCCGGAGGTGGTGGATTTGACCAAGCGTGCTGCTACCCTGTGTAAATGCGATCTGGAAACTGGTATGGTATACGAGTTTCCCGAGTTGCAGGGGGTAATGGGGCGCGAATATGCTCTCATCGAAGGGGAGGATCCGCGGGTGGCTAAGGCCATCTTTGAACATTATTTGCCTACTCAGGCTGAGGGCGATCTGCCCAGCGATAATGTAGGTGCCTTTGTATCCCTAGCGGATAAAATGGATACTATTTGTGGTTGTTTCGGTGTCGGTCTTATCCCTACAGGTACTGCTGATCCTTATGCGTTGCGTCGTTGTGCCATCGGTATATTGAATGTCATTATTGAACGCGGCTACGCATTGTCGTTACCCGCGCTGGTAGCACAGGCAGTTGCGCAGCTAGAGGATAAATTGAACCGCAGTCCTCAGCAGGTTACCGCGGAGGTGGTAGAATTTATCCGTCTGCGCTTGGTAAATATGCTCACTGGTCAAGGTTGTCCTGTAGATGTAGTAGAGGCGGTGCTCAGTGCTGGTTTTGACGATGTTCTCGATGCCAGCCAGCGGGTACAGGCTTTGACTGAGATGAAAAAAGAACAGGACTTTGAAGCCTTAGCAGTCACATTTAAGCGGGTTGGTAACATCATCAAGGGCAGAGTTGTCAACTCAGTTGACGAAAATATATTTGTAGAGGTATGTGAAAAGGAATTGTTTGCTGAATTGCAGCGTGTTCAGCAGGAGATCGAGCTCTTAATGGCGAGTGCCGACTATCCTGCCGTGCTGCGCAGTGTTGCAGATTTGCGCTCCAGTGTAGATAACTTCTTCGATGGGGTTATGGTAATGGCTGAAGATGAGGCGGTGAAAATGAATCGTCTGGCTTTGCTGACGCAGGTAGCTGGTCTGTTTGCTGGTTTGGCAGATTTTTCGCGTATTTCTGTTTAATCTTATAGGTAGCTGATCTAGCATTACTAACATCTTGTGAGGAGGAATCTGATGGCCGTGAAATATGTGTACTTTTTTGGCGATGGTAAAGCTGAAGGAACAGGAGCAATGAAAAACCTATTAGGAGGTAAGGGGGCTAATTTGGCCGAGATGACCTCAATTGGTTTGCCAGTTCCTGCTGGGTTTAGTCTCTCTACGGAGGTGTGCACCGAGTTTTATGAAAACGATCGTTGTTATCCCGAAGGGCTGAAAGAGCAGGTGGCAGAAAACCTCCACGCTGTTGAGCAGTTAATGGATAAAAAATTCGGTGATGCCGAGCGTCCACTGTTAGTTTCGGTTCGTTCTGGCGCACGCGCTTCCATGCCGGGGATGATGGATACCGTGCTTAATCTCGGTCTTAATGATCAAACCGTTCAGGGGATCGTCAAGCAAAGTGGCGATGAGCGTTTTGCTTATGATTCGTATCGGCGCTTTATTCAGATGTATGCCAATGTTGTTAAAGGGTTGGACGGCGAGGTTCTTGAAGATATTCTCGAGAACATGAAAGAGGATCGTGGTGTCGAGGAAGATACTGCCCTGAATGCTGTCGATCTGAAAGAATTAGTTGCTCTGTTTAAAAATAAATATACCGAAGAGTTAGGCGAGTCTTTTCCAAACGATCCGCAGGAACAGCTGTGGGGAGCTATTGGCGCGGTATTTGGTTCGTGGATGAATCAGCGGGCGATAACCTATCGTCGCCTGAACAATATCCCTGCCGATTGGGGTACTGCTGTTACCGTACAGTCTATGGTGTTTGGTAACATGGGCAGCGATTGTGCGACCGGTGTTGCTTTTACCCGTAATCCAGCTACCGGCGAGAACTTGTTTTTTGGCGAATTTCTCGTCAACGCTCAAGGTGAGGACGTTGTTGCTGGTACCCGTACTCCACAACCTATTAATAAGGCAGGTGGCGATGGCAGTTTGCCCTCGATGGAAGAAGTTATGCCGGAGAGCTATGCTCAGTTGATGGAAATTCAGCAAAAACTCGAAAAGCATTATCGTGATATGCAGGATATAGAGTTTACCATCGAACGCGGGCGTTTGTTCATGTTGCAAACGCGTACTGGCAAGCGTACCGCTAACGCCGCAGTGAAAATTGGCGTAGATATGGTGGCCGAGCAGCTGATAAGTGAAAAAGAGGCGGTGCTGCGTATTGCTCCTGAGCAGCTAGACCAGTTATTGCATCCATCTCTGGATCCCAAGGCGGTGAAAGAAGTTATAGCTAAAGGTCTGCCAGCATCACCTGGTGCCGCTTCAGGTGCGGTGGTGTTCTGTGCTGATGAAGCTGAAGAGGCCGATAAGCTAGGTTTGAAAGTTATTCTGGTGCGGGTGGAAACCAGTCCAGAAGATATTCACGGTATGAACGCGGCGCAGGGTATTCTCACTGCCCGTGGTGGTATGACCTCGCATGCTGCTGTCGTAGCGCGCGGTATGGGAAAATGCTGCGTATCCGGTTGTGGTGAAATTAAAATAGATTACGCCAAACAGCAATTTGTCGACCGTACTGGCACAGTTGTCAAAAAGGGTGATGTAATAACTCTGGATGGCTCCAGTGGTGAGGTCATGCGCGGTTTAGTGCCTACGGTGAAGCCGGAGTTGACCGGAGATTTTGGCAAATTGATGGCCTGGGTAGATCAAGTGAGGCGCCTGCGCGTGCGTGCCAATGCTGATACCCCTGCCGATGCTGCTGTGGCTCGTGGTTTTGGTGCAGAGGGGATTGGTCTGTGCCGTACTGAGCATATGTTCTTCGATGCCAAGCGTATAATGGCTGTGCGCGAGATGATTCTGGCTGCGGACCTTGACGGGCGCAAGTTGGCGTTGGCTAAGCTTATTGGTATGCAACGTGAAGACTTCTTGGGCTTGTTCCGTGAGATGAAGGGGCTGCCGGTAACTATTCGTCTGCTCGATCCGCCATTGCATGAATTTTTGCCCCATACCGAGGCAGAAATTGCTAATCTGGCTCAAAGTATGGGAGTTGGTGTTGATACTTTGACCCAAAAGGTCGACTCTTTGCATGAGTTCAATCCAATGCTTGGTCACCGTGGCTGTCGCTTGGGGGTAACTTATCCTGAAGTATACGATATGCAAGTGCGTGCCATCATGGAAGCCGCTTGTACCTTGGTAAAAGATGAGGGCTTTGATATTGTCCCCGAGATTATGATTCCGCTGGTCAGCGAGGTGAAAGAGCTCAAGATTCTACGTGCCAACGCGGTCAAGGTGGCCGATGAGGTGATAGCCGAATATGCTGTGAAGGTCACGTATCTGGTTGGTACTATGATTGAGCTGCCGCGAGCGGCTCTAACTGCTGACAAGATCGCTGAGGAGGCAGAGTTCTTTTCTTTCGGGACTAATGATTTGACCCAGACCACCTACGGTCTGTCGCGCGATGATGCGGGTAAATTCCTGCCGTTTTACGTTGAGCACGAGATCTTTCCCGAGGATCCGTTTGTCGCCATAGATCAGGCCGGTGTCGGTGTCTTGGTGCAAATGGGTTGTGAAAAGGGGCGTCAGGCTCGTCCAAATATTAAGCTGGGTATCTGCGGTGAGCATGGCGGTGATCCATCCAGTGTAATATTCTGTCATAAAATAGGTCTTGACTATGTGTCCTGTTCCCCATATCGGGTGCCAATTGCCCGCTTGGCAGCGGCTCATGCGGTCTTGCTTGAGGAACTAAACGCCTAGCTACTACAGCGTGCAATGAATTGAAAATAAGTCCCCGCTATCTGTGGGGGCTTATTTTTGTTTTAGGCTGTGCGTTCTGTTCTCTATATATGTTATAAAGACTATTGATTAATGGATAGATTCCGTGACTTATATAAATAGGCGCTGAGAGGTAGTAAATATGAAGATTAAAGTAACTTTTCTGGCTGTTTTACTGTTATTGGCGAGCGTTGTTGCTTGGGCCGGTTCTGCTGCTGATGTAGAAATTGTAGCTGAGGGTTGTGGGAAAACTCTGGATGCTGCTTTACTCGATGCCAAGCGGGCCGCGATTGAGCAGGGTATTGGCACGCTTCTAGTGTCCCAGACCGAAATTGAAAACTTTATGCTCAAAAAGGATATAGTGCTGACCAAAACCCGTGGTGCAGTACGGCGCTATGAAAAGCTGGGCACGCGTAAAGATGAATATGGTCAGTGCGTGTCTATCCGTGCCGTAGTATCTATGGCGGATATCCGTGAAGATCTGGCAGCCTTAATGATTTTGTTAGAGTCGATGGCACGTCCGCGCATGATGGTTCTAATTCAAGGGGAGCAGGCCAAGGGTGCAGAAACCGAAATTATCGATTATTTAACTGCAAAAGAGTTTGACATTGTCGATCCCTCGATGGTGGCAACGTTACAGCAGCGTAATGAAGATCTGGTACGCCAAGCAGTTGCCGGTGATCCAGTGGCCGCGGCTAAAATAGGTGGTGATAACGGCGCTGAATACATTCTCATTGGCAAGGTTGACGGTGGTATGCAGGAAAATGATCTCCTTGCTGGTAGCGGTATGTTCTCCGCGCAAGCCCAGATTTCCGCACGGGTAATAAACTGCTCTACCTCACGAATTGTGGCGTCAAAAAATGCGCGCTCGGCTATGGCGCACATATCTAAGGCAGCAGCTCTCCAGGGTGCAGTGTTAAAAACAGCACAAAAGCTTATGGATACCAAATTATTTGAGACCATAGTCAGTTCCTTCCAGGACCAAGTAAATAACGGTCAAACTATTGAAGTAACCGTACAGGGACTGGGAAATTATCAGCTGCAGAAGCAGGTTAATGCTTTGATTGCAGACAGTGACGGGGTGCAGTCGGCCAGTAAACGCAGTTTCTCAGGCGGAGCCTTGACACTGACTGTTATGTATCTAGGTCCCGTTGATGGCTTTTGCGAAATTTTAGATGGTAAAGCGATTGACGGTAAAAAATTGGCGATTACGGATGTTGTCGGCAATCGTATTGTTATGATTTTGAAGTAATTTTTACTCTGGTTATAGTCTAATTATTCCTAGGCTAGGAGGCTCAGATGCAAATAATAAGACGCGTTGGTATAGCTTTGTTGATGTTGTTGATTGTTGTTTCAGTAGCACAGGCCGATTTTAAGAAAACTAAAATCGCTGTCCTGGATTTTAGTTTACAGGGCAACAACTTTGAAACTACAGATATGGGCAAGATTGTAGCCGAATGGTTTATCACTGCCATGGTTAAAGAGGGGCGTTTTGAGGTGGTGGAACGTGGCATGCTGCAAAAGATAATTGCGGAGCAGAAACTTGCTATGAGTGGGGTGGTGGATGAAAGCACGGCTACCCAATTAGGTAAAGTTCTCGGGGTGAAAGTTGTTATCACCGGCACCGTAATGCAATTGCAGGGGATAACCGAAATCAATGCACGGATTATAGACGTAGAAAGCGCTTCGATAATTACTGCGGAGAATGTGCGCAGTAGCAGCACGGCCAGCTTGCAGCAAATGGTGGTGCAGATGTCGGAAAAAATCATTAAAAATTTTCCGCTTGAAGGCTATATTGTCCAACGGAAAAAGCAAAATGTTACCATAGATTTAGGTCGTAGAGCCGGAGTTAGGGTCGGGATGGAATTCATGGTTTACAAGGAAGGCAATGTAATTAAGCATCCTAAAACCGGGGAAGTGCTAGATGTTGAGCAGATTGAAACAGGAAAGCTAAAAATAAAATCGGTACGGGGTAAAATCTCTGAAGGAGAAATTACTAAGGAATCGGAAAAAGGTGAAATTGGTTATGGACAACTGGTGAAGAGTGTCCGTGGTCCATTGAAGCCATTGCCCGCTCCAGTCGTACGGCGTGCCCCAGCTGTTCAGGTAAACACATCACCTGCTATGGTGTCGGTTTCGGTTAATGCGCCAACAGCGCGGCGTGGTACTGGTAGTGCCACCCAATATATACAACAGATCAAAAGTGAGAACGCTATTGCTCAACGCGACGCGGCAAAGCGGATTATCCGTGCGAGATTATTCGATGCCAGCGTTACCGATGTTGTCGCGGAATACTTGCTGAAGGGATATAATATTAAGGGACGTGACCGCAACCATGTTGATGCAATGGCATGGATGTGCAAAGCTCTTGGTGCTTCAGGTAATAGTAAATATACTCAAATATTGACCACGGTGTCCAGAGATGCGGTAAATCGTAAACTGCGTGGCTATGCGGCGAAATCTCTAGCCCAACTATAGAGTCGCAGCGCAATGATAATTCTAGTTTCAATTAAAGCCCCGGCAACGGGGCTTTTTTATTTGGTGTGCCAATATGCGTGATAATTGTGAAATTGCTGATATAGGAGTGCCTAGCCAGTGCTCGCTGTGCGACCATGAAAAAATAGAGTTATTCTGTGGTGATAAGCGCCGATCTTACTATCGTTGTTCAGAGTGTGATTTGGTCTTTGTTGCCGAGCGGGATTTTTTGTCTGCGCAGCAGGAAAAGACAGTTTATGATCAGCATCAGAATGATTCAGGTGATATCAAATATCGACGGTTTTTAGCTCGGTTGTGTGAACCGCTGTTGCAGCAACTTGCGCCCAATAGCCAGGGTTTGGATTTCGGTAGTGGTCCTGGTCCTACGTTATCGGTGATGTTTACCGAAGCCGGGCATAATATGACAATTTTTGACTATTTTTACGCCAATAACCCACAGGTCTGGCAGCGTGAGTACGCTTTTATCAGTGCCAGCGAAGTGGTTGAACATCTGCATAGACCACGTTTTGAGTTACAGCGTTTATGGAATCATTTGCGCGTGGGCGGAAAACTGGGGCTCATGACCAAGATGGTGATAGACGCCAAAGCATTTTCTTGTTGGCATTACAAAAATGATCCTACGCACGTAACTTTTTTTTCGCCATCCACTTTTAAGTGGTTAGCTGCTCACTGGGGAGCGACAGTGCAGTTTGTCGGTGCCGACGTGGTGATCTTTACCAAACATTGAATGGTTCTTTTCAGGGGAGGTAAAGATGAAAATTGTTGTCCTTGATGGTTTTACCATGAATCCGGGAGATATCTCTTGGCAGCCGCTGCTGGATGTGGGCGAATGTGAAATATTTGAGCGCACCGCGCCTGCTCAAGTTATGCAACGTGCTGCCGGGGCAGAAATTATTTTGACCAATAAGGTGATCTTAACTGCTGAGTATTTTGCTGCATTGCCACAATTGCGCTATATCGGGATCATGGCTACGGGCACCAATGTGGTTGATTTGGATAGCGCGGCTCAGAAGGGTATAGTGGTGACCAATGTGCCAGCTTATAGCACTATGTCGGTGGCACAGATGGTGTTTGCCCTGTTGCTGGAACTAACCCAGCAGGTTGGATACCATAACCGCCGAGTACAAGACGATAGCGCCTGGTGTAGCAGTGCTGATTTCTCTTTTCGTGAGCGCCCCCTTGTAGAGTTGGCCGGATTACGTCTTGGGCTTGTTGGCTATGGCAAAATTGGTCAGGCTGTGGTCAGAATAGCCGCAAGTTTTGCCATGGAAGTTGTTGTTGCTGCTCACAGGAGTTTAGCTGAGACAAATGGCGTGCAGGAGATGGAACTGGAAGAGCTGTTCGCCAGTGCCGATGTTATCAGTCTGAACTGTCCGCTGACTGCAGAAACTGCCAACATGATCAACGCGCATAGCCTTGCCTTGATGAAGCCGAGCGCGGTGCTGATTAATACTGCTCGCGGTGGTTTAGTTGATGAAGCTGCACTGGCTCAGGCGTTATGTTGTGGTGCTATTGCCGGTGCTGGTCTGGATGTTCTCAGCAGTGAGCCACCTCAGCCAGGCAACCCGCTGTTACATGCGCCCAATTGTGTTATCTCTCCCCACTTGGGCTGGGCAACTTTTGCCGCTCGCCAACGCCTGTTTAACCAGCTGGTTGACAATGTTAAAGCCTATGTTTCCGGGAGTGCATGCAATGTTGTTAATGGTTGTGGATAATCTCATCCATAATAGCGGCTGACTCTGGGCTTAGCCGTTGTGCCTTGCTGGCCAGATGGACGGTGTGTAATGCTAGGCACTGGTACAATTGTTCAAGCTGCGGGTCACTTTTTCTGAGCTGCTCAAGGTGTTTAGCCACGGTTGCGCTGTCGCCGCGCACTATGGGGCCGGACAACGCTGCTGATGCGCCCATGGATAGAGTGTTGGTCACTGCCATCTGGATCAGCGGTGCCATCGCTGCTAACGGAATTTCCTCTTTGCCGGTACATAACTTTAGCGTGTCAGCAACTGAGCCAAGTAACGTGGTGATGAAATTCGACGCCATGCACGCCGCAGCGTGATAAAGGGCTTTGCTTGGGGCATCTATGCTGAATGAGATGCCGCCAAGATCTTCAACCAGTTTTTGACCAATAGCTATGGCTGACTCGTCACCCTCAAGGGAGAAGTAGCTCCCGGCTAGGGCCTTCACTCCTTGCTCGCCACTGGCAAATGTTTGTAGTGGGTGCATAGACAGGCAGTGTGCCCTTTCAGCCTGGTCGCTGTTCGACGGCTGGATAGTCGCCGCTGGATGCAATCCGCTGCAATGAACCACGACTGTGCGCACCCCTAGCTCAACTTGTGTATAGAGTTGTTGTGCTGTATTTGCCAGTTGATCATCGGGGGTAGTGATAAAGATAATATCTGCCGGTGCGCAACGTTTTAACTCTGTCGTGGCCATCAACTCAGCGCCAATGAAGCGCGCCGCGCTGCGGGTACGTTCAAGCTCACGTCCAACAATTGCAGTTATCGGATAACCTTGTTGGCGTAAGCGCGCCGCAACCGCTTGCCCTAGCCGCCCCGGTCCGATGACGGCTACATTGCGTTTCATTTTACGCTAATCTTAAGTTTGCCAATGTTTTCAATCCAGGTATCCATTGTATCTCCGCTCTGTACGCGACCCACACCAGCCGGAGTGCCGGTAAGAATTATATCTCCTGGCTCTAAGGTGAAGGCGGTAGTAATAAAGGCAATTACTTCAGGGATACGTCGAATCATGCAGGCCGTGGTCGAGTCTTGACGTAGCTGGTTGTTGACGCTGAGGCGAATGCCCAGATTGTGCGGGTCGGCAATGAGTTCAGCGGGGACGAAAGTTGACAGTGGGCAGGAGGTGTCGAAGCCTTTGGCAATCTCCCACGGATACCCTTTTTCTTTGAGTTTATTTTGAGTGTCGCGCAAGGTCATATCAATAGCGATGCCATATCCGGAGACATAATCCATAGCTTCATGAGCAGCGATGTTTTTCCCTTTTTTGCCAATCAGCACTGCCAGTTCCACCTCGTAGTGGCAATCATCGGAGTAGGCGGGTATCTCTACCTGTTCACCTTCGGCAATAATGCTACTTGCCGGCTTGATGAATACCACAGGTGTACTGGGCACTTCGTTACCTAACTCTTCAGCATGGGCTACATAATTGCGTGCCAGGCAGATTATTTTACCCACCGCAATTGGTTGAGGATTTCCCGTTAAGGTGATGCTATGCATATTGCTCTCCTTTATCGTTACCTAAGTGGCTTAGCTGTTGGTAGCGCCCAGTTGTGCTTTATGGCTAACAGTCGTAAACTGATTACCACCATCGCCGATAATAACATGACGGTGGTGTGCTCGATGTTGAATTTGGTTAGCAAATAAAAAAGAATAGCTCCGGCTAGGCAGGCTGAGGCGTAAATCTCTTTCTGTAAAATCAGGGGTATCTCCCCGGAAAGGACATCGCGTATCATGCCGCCAGCTGTTGCCGTCATCATCCCCATGGCTATGGCTCCGATAAAGCCGGTATTGAAGGCGAGAGCCTTACCGGTACCGATGACGACAAAGGTGCCCAAGCCGACGGCGTCAAAATAGAGCAAGGCGTTGCGGTAGCGATTAAACAGGTTGTGGGCGAAGAAGGTAATTAACGCGGCTGCTATGGATACATAGAGATAGTTTTCATCTTTTAGGCAAAAGGGTGGGGTGTCACCCAGCAGGATGTCGCGCAGAGTGCCACCACCGATGGCCGTTACAATCCCCAGTACCAACACGCCCAGCAGATCCATTTGTCGATGTACTCCGGCTAAGGCTCCAGAGACGGCAAATGCTGCGGTACCAACAAGATCAAAGATATAGAGCAGATTCACAAGGCCTCGCGCAGCATGAATTGTAGGTTATTTATTGCAGTGATAAAATAGAGGCTGAGCATACTGGTTACGCTGCTAAAAATCAATGAACTTGCCGTTGTTACGGCTGGCAGCGTTAACTATTCTGCTGAAACTTTAATAGAGTAGATCCGCAAGCATACCGAGGAGAGGTAGCCCATGTCATATCACCTAGCTTATGAAGAACCGGTGTTTCGCCCACCATCAGAAGCGCGCTCGCTGATTTTACAGGCGACCATCGGTTGTAGCCAAAACCAGTGCCGTTTTTGTGGCATGTACAAGATGAAACAGTTCCGTCTGCGCTCGTTGGATGATCTGACCCACGATTTAGCCCTGGTACCTGAGCGCCAGCGCCAGCACGTTCAGCGCGTTTTTCTCGCTGACGGTGACGCCCTGATTTATCCACAACAGCAACTACTCGAACTGCTGGAGCTGCTGCAGCAGCAGTTGCCAGCATTGACTCGAGTGTCTAGCTATGCTTCGCCTAACAGCTTAACCACCAAGAATGAAGACGAGTTGCGTCAGTTGCGCGCTCAGAAATTACGCATATTGTATCTTGGTTTGGAGAGTGGCGATAACGAAACTTTGCGCCTGGCTAACAAGGGCTTTGCTGCTGAGCATATGTTGCAACTATGCCAGAAAGCCAAAAATGCCGGGCTGAAATTGTCGATAACCGCGATACTCGGCTTGGCTGGTCGCCAGCGCAGCAGGGAACATGCCTTGGCTACTGCTGCCTGGGTGAATGCTTTGTCACCGGAATATTTTTCCTTACTCACCATGTTTCGGCGCCACAATGATAGCTATTTCAGCGCTATTGATCCATTGAGCCACGGTGAGATAATTGCAGAAACCCTGCTGATTTTGGAAAATCTAGAGCCGGAAAAAACTATTCTGCGCTCCAATCATGTCTCTAATTTTCTTAATCTCGCCGGTAGCTATCCGAAAGATCGGCAAAAATTGATTGATACGGCGCAGCATGCCTTAGCGCAGGCACGGCGCAATCAGATTTGGTTTGACACCGTGCCCAGCTATGAAGAGGAATATTATTGACTTGTGTATGGTCGAAGAACGGCTGTTTACGGTCAGCTATGGGTTTAGAATCGCATCAATTTTTTCAAAATCCAATTCAACATCGGCTAAATGACGAATCAGATTAGTTTTTTCCAGATCTTCAGCGTTGATTTTCGATACATCATCTTTTATGCGGCTGAATGCCTCTGATGTAGTCATCTGAGTGCGAATATATGGTATGTGGCTGTCATCGACAATTTTTAAGGTTATCGGCGAAACTGGAGCATGCCCAGCGATAACCATCCCGGTGATTTTATGCCTATACTCGGGCAAGTGATACAACGAGGCGAGCATAACCATCAATTCATCGCGGCTGGTGTGCACCATTAGCAAGGTGGATTCTTTCAGCAGGTCGGCTACCCGCTGGGCTGAAGCAGAGCCAAGTTGTACACTGTGGGCAATGCGTAGCCCCTGTTCTTCGTTAGCCTGGAGCGGACCGTTCAGCAGGCGGCTGATTCTTTTCAGTGTTGGGTTGGCAAGGATGGGAGAAAAGTTGAAGCCGCCTTCTATGTGCATATCTAGGTGCGCAAAGGCTTTATTCAGGTAGTGGAGGTTGAGTTGTCGTTTTTCCGCGTGTAGTTTATTGACCAACAGCAGGTGCACAGGCACCCCCGTTTGGTTAAATTCACTCAGGTTGAGGTTGATGGAGTCGATAGCACGACCTATCCCTCCCTCGGAAACCATCATAACTGGCGCGTCGAGCAGTTTTGCCACTTGGGCATTATTGTAACCGATTACCGAGCCTACTCCTGCATGTCCGGCACCCTCGATGACCAGAAAATCGCACTTCTCCTCAAGTCGCTGACAGGCGCTGAGCATTTGTTCTCCCAAGGTGGCTGATGAGATCTCGCCATCCAATACCTGCCTAGTTGTTTTTGGGTATAATGGCACTGGTGACATATCACTGATCTGTTCCTCAAGGCCGAAAATTTGCGCCATCAATAATGCATCTTTGTCGACCTGAAGACCACGGAACTCTACCAGTTTTGGTCCCAGCGGTTTAATAAATCCAATGCGTTTATATTTTTTGGCTGCCCGGTGGAGCAAGGATAAGCAAACGGTTGATTTACCGCAGTTCTGCCCTGTTGCCGCAACAAAAATTTTTTTACACATAACGTCCTCGCTTGGTGCAGATACACCAAGGCAACCGCGAAACGACATAGAAAAGTCATCTCAGCAGTTGCCTTGATTTAATTGCTCAATATATCGGCGATTTAAGCTTTCCACAGCCCGTGTAAATTACAGTAGGCGCGGGCTGTGATCTTACTTGCCGTTACGCAAAAACAAGCTTTGGGCTCGTCACCTGGCTTGAGAAATTTGCGATAGCTGACCCCGTCTGCAGTAAGCTCAATCCATTCGATATAGTGCTCAGCCGTCATCGGATGGGCAACACTGCCAACGCTGATTGTTACTTGCCCGTCAGCGCTAGTAATAACCGGTACGTGCTTCTCTTGTGCAGCATCGGTGCTGTTTTCCGCCAGTAATGTCATAGGTGCACCACAGCAAACTAATACGCCTTGACCAGTGGTTAAAACCTCGACGATGTTGCCGCAAACTGCACATTTGTACACACCATTTTTAGTTGTCATAGCTTCTCCTTGGGGTTGGATTTAGTTGATGATCATTTATTATGCTAACAAGAATAGTAGCATATTCAAGTTGCTGCACGCTTTTTTTCTTGTGCTGATCGACGCATTAGCGCGCAACTGCACAGATTGTTGTGGCATAATGAAGATATTATTTTAACGTTGGTGTTGGTGCGCCATTGTTTGTTTATATTGAGTAAGTTGGGAGGATAGTTATGGAATTAGATAGTGAATTGCTTGGACAATTAAAGCGGGTGCTCGCTGCAGTGGAGCAAATATTGCCTCAGGTGGCAGAACCTATAGATTGGAAGAATGCTTTGGCTGCAAGTTGGCGCAGTCACTCGGTTGCCGGTTATCTTGAAGCTATGCCCGAGACGGAGGCGACACAGCTGGAGGATCTGCTGGGCATAAATGAGCAAAAAAAACTGGTTGTGGATAACACCCGCCAGTTTGTGCAGGGGGTTCCTGCTAACAATATTTTACTCTGGGGCTCGCGTGGCACCGGTAAATCGTCATTGGTGCGGGCGCTGCTGACCCGTTATGGTGATCAAGGTCTGCGTATTGTGCAAGTGGATAAGGACGATTTGCACCATTTGCCGGATATCTTTTTACAAATCAAGGATTGTCCGTATCGTTTTTTGATTTTTTGCGATGATCTCTCTTTTGAAGATGGGGAAAAGAGCTACAAGGTGTTGAAGAGTGCTCTCGATGGTGCGGTTTACGCATCGCCGAAAAATACCCTGATTTATGTAACTTCTAATCGGCGCCACCTTATTCCTGACTATGTACACGATAACTTGGGAAATCATATGAAGGGTGGCGAAGTGCGCGCGTCGGAGACAATTGAAGAAAAGAGCTCGCTGTCGGATCGTTTCGGGCTGTGGGTTTCCTTTGATTCATTCAGTCAGGAGCAATATTTGCTGGTGGTGCAGCAGTGTGTCGAACGTCTGTGTGCCGAATATGAGCAAACTCTGCCATGGGATCATACCGTCGAGAAAGCGGCAATTCAGTGGTCGCACGATAAAAGCAAACGCTGTGGGCGTACCGCGTTTCAATTTGCCAAACGTTGGGTGGGCATGGCGCTGAGCCAGCGCGTAACAGGAATAAAATAATTTTCCCTATTGTTTTAAGTGTATGGAGGTAGTGACTTGGTAGCTTGGTTTGTGCAACTAGATCCAGTAATGCAGGCGTTGATGGCAACGTTGTTTACCTGGTTTGTTACTGCTCTTGGTGCCGGTCTGGTGTTTTTCTTTAAAACCATCAACCGTAAATTGCTGGATGGGATGCTGGGAAGTGCTGCCGGAGTTATGATCGCGGCCAGTTTCTGGTCGTTGTTATCCCCAGCTATTGAGATGACTGAAGCAGCTGGTGGCACGCCGTGGGTACCGGCTACGGTTGGATTTTTGGCCGGTGGATTATTCTTGTGGTCGGTAGATAAAGTACTGCCCCACCTCCATCTTGGTTTTGATATTAAAGAGGCCGAGGGGATAAAAACCAGTTGGCAGCGTAGTACCCTGCTGTGTTTGGCCATAACTTTGCACAATATCCCCGAGGGTTTGGCAGTTGGTGTCGCGTTTGGTGCCTTGGCTGCTGATTTACCCTCGGCTTCGTTAGCTGGTGCGGTAGCTCTGGCAATTGGTATTGGCATTCAGAATTTTCCCGAAGGTGCGGCAGTGTCGGTACCATTACGCCGTGAAGGTATGAGTCGGCGCAAAAGCTTCTGGTATGGGCAATTATCTGGAGCAGTGGAGCCGGTTGCTGGTGTTATTGGTGCCGTCGCAGTGATCTGGATGCAGCCGCTATTACCGTATGCTTTATCTTTTGCTGCTGGAGCGATGATCTACGTGGTGGTCGAAGAGGTAATCCCCGAGTCCCAGTTAGCGCGCAATACCGACCTGGCTACTATCGGCGCTATGTGTGGTTTTGCCTTGATGATGACATTGGATGTAGCGTTGGGTTGATAGAAGATAGCTTGTTGCGCAGGCGGGAGTCTAGGAATTCATGGGAAACCTTTGAATACCCGCTTTCGCGTGTCTGAAGGCTGCTGGGAACATAACCAGAGCGCAAGATTAGTGCTACTCAAATTGTTTAGTGAAAAGTTGTTTAGTTATTTTGCTCCGAATGTTAGAATGGGCGGTTGCCAATGAGCGTTGATCGTTAGCGGCGTGTTATCGCCGGTTTATTTGTGTGACGCAGAAGTGTTTTTTGTTTTTGTGGTGACGTTGAATGTAGCGTTGGGTCGATTTTGTAACTATTTTATTGAGGAGCTTTAGATGAAAAATTGTAGTTTTCTCCGTCTGTTATTGTTTAGTGTTGGTCTGCTGCTATTTGCTGGCAGCTATTGTAGTGCTGCCGATGGCAGTATAAGCGCAGAAACTGAAGAGTGTATTGGTTGCCATAGTGAAGTTACCCCCGGTATTGTTGCCGATTGGCAAAAAAGCCGTCATTCCCATGTAACTCCAGCACAAGGACTCCAACTGCCCCCACAGCAACGGCGTATTTCTGTGGAGAAACTTAGCGGTCCTTTGGCCCAGACAGTTGTAGGCTGTGCGGAATGCCACACCATGAATACTGCTAAACACACCTCCGATAGTTTTGAACACAATGGCTTCACCATCCACACGGTTGTTTCTCCTCAGGATTGTGCCAGCTGCCACCCGGTTGAAACAGCAGACTTTGCTGACAATGTGATGGCACAGGCGTATGCCGACCTGATGGATAATCCGCTCTATATGATAATGGTGAATAATACTAACGGACTGGCCGAATTTAACGGGACATCTTTTCATCACACCGATGCTGATGATATGAGTAATTCCGACTCTTGTCTGGCGTGTCATGGAACCATTGTTAAAGTTACTGGTAGCCAAACACGTGAAACCTCTATGGGGGAGATGGATTTCCCTGTGTTGAGTAACTGGCCTAATCAAGGTGTTGGGCGTATCAATCCAGATGGCAGTAAGGGGTCGTGTTCTTCATGTCATACACGCCATCAATTCTCCATTGAAATGGCGCGCAAACCATACACTTGTGCTGAGTGCCATAAAGGACCAGATGTCCCCGCTTCCAAAGTGTATTCGGTTAGTGTCCACGGCAATATCCAAAAATCAATGGATAAAACTTGGGATTACAAGGCTGTTCCTTGGACTGTAGGTAAAGATTTCACTGCTCCAACCTGCGCGGCCTGCCACGTCAGTGAGCTGGTTGATGAAAATGGTAATACTCTGGTAAAGCGGTCTCACCGCATGAATGATAGGCTGCCATGGCGGATCTTTGGCTTGCCATATGCTCACCCCCATCCAATTAATCCAGATACCAGTATTATTATTAATAAAGCTGGGCTTAATTTGCCGACGGAATTAAGCGGCGAGCCTGTTTCTAAGTTTCTTATTGATGCAACTGAAATGGACAAGCGCCAACAGACTATGGAGAAGGTGTGTTCTGGTTGTCACTCACAACAATGGACTAAGGGGCACTTCTCACGCTTAGATCGTTCCATTGAAACATCAAATTTTATGACTTTACAGGCGACTAAAGTGCTTAGCCAAGCATGGTCAGAAGGCCTGGCGCAAGGAATCCCTCAGGGCGCAAATCCATTTGATGAAGCAATAGAGATAAAATGGATTGAGCAATGGTTGTTCTACGGTAACTCTGTCCGCTTTGCTACTGCTATGGGTGGAGTAGACTATGGGGTGTTTGCTGATGGTCGGTGGACTCAGGCGAAAAACTTGCAGGAGATGGGCGACTATCTGAAGTTCCTGCGCGCCACTAAGGTTCCGAAGAAATAAAACTTAGCGTTAAAGTTCAAAGTTGTGCCGGGCAGATGTTAGTTGATTAACCTCTGCCCGGTCTAGTCAGTTTAGCTAGTTTAGCCATTTTATCTAGTATTGCAGGAACCTCTTCAAGATCAGGATTCTTTCCTGATTCACACTGATCTTGCGCTACCTTCGCAACGATCGTCTCTCCCGCGATGGTAGACCCCATTGTTTTTAGTTAGTCAGTTTGTCAAGCTTGACCCTTATTTTTTTTGCATCCTTTTGGATGATTATAAAAGGGGGGCGCAGTCCGGGTGCGCGTAACCCGGATTACTTTAGCCAATGAG
>CAZHXF010000031.1:0-29863 GCA_964536375.1 uncultured Desulfuromonas sp.
AAGGTTTTTCACTTTATTTTTAACAAATCTGCAGTAATGAACAGTCAACACCAAAACATTAACAAGCACACACAAACTCAGCCAAATAAAAAAACAGGGAATCAACCTTCCAGTCAATTCCCTGTCTAAATAACGTTATTATGGTCGGGGCGAAAGGATTTGAACCTTCGACCCCGTGCACCCCATGCACGTGCGCTACCAGGCTGCGCTACGCCCCGACAGATAACGATGCGGATTGTCTTGTATTTACACCGTTAAGTCAAGTGAATAAATGTTAGCTGTTACGTTTATCAATCACCCTTTTTGCTTTACCTTCATGGCGAATAATTGTTGATGGTTCCACCAACTTAACCTTAGCCCCAACCCCCAAAACCGACAAAAGGCGCTTCTCCAATTTATCCACAAAAGCCCGCTGTTTTCTCATCTCATCAAAGAAAATACGTTCATTTACTTCAACTTGTACTTCAAGCGTATCCATGGTGCCGGAGCGTTCGACAATCAATTGATAATGTGGTTCGCATCCTTCTACTTGAAACAGCACTTCTTCAATCTGGGTCGGAAATACATTGACCCCTTTAATAATCAACATATCATCGGAGCGACCCATTGTTTTCATCATACGAACATGGGTGCGACCACAGGCACAGGGACCATAATCAAGACGGGTAATATCACGAGTACGATAACGAATAATAGGAAAAGCTTCTTTGGTGATGCTGGTTAATACTAACTCACCAACAGAACCACTGGGTAATACCTCTCCCGTTTCAGGATCAATAATTTCAGCAATAAAATGATCTTCAAATATGTGCATGCCGCATTGGTATTGACATTCACCGGCAATGCCAGGTCCCATCACCTCTGAAAGACCATAGTTATCCGTTGCGACAACGCCGAGACGTTTTTCAATTTCACATCTCATCGCCTCGCTCCACGGTTCACCACCAAACAATCCAACCTTTAGTGATAATCGGTGTGGATCAATCCCCTGTTTTTCCATGCGATCAGCAAGTGTCAACGCATAAGATGGCGTACAAACTAACGCACTGGAGAGATAATCCTGCATAATCATAATCTGTTTGTCGGTATTACCACTTGATATAGGAATGACTGATGCGCCAATCTCCTCAGCGCCATAATGGAGTCCAAATGCACCAGTGAAGAGACCATAACCAAAGGCAATATGAACAATATCATCAGGGGTCACACCTGCCGCAGTCATAAATCGTGCTGCAAGTTGCGTCCAAGTGTTCAAATCATTACGCGTATAACCAACAACGGTTGGTTTTCCTGTCGTACCAGAGGATGAATGGATCCGCACCACATCGCGCATCGGAACAGCAAACATGCCATACGGATAATTCAGACGCAGATCTTCCTTGGTGGTAAAAGGGAGTTTGGACAAATCGTCAAGAGATTGAACATCTTTCGAAGATATCTGCAAGGCTGAGAATTTATTTTTATAACAGGGAACGTGATTGTTTACCCGTTCAAGGGTTTGCTGCAACCGTTCCAACTGGAGTATTTCCAATTGTTCACGAGGCATACATTCATTATCACGATCCCAGATCTTAGTCGAGACTGATGGTTTCATTGATACGCTTCCACAACGCAGGCTACATATTGTAAACCCGCTCCCCTTGAAGGACGTTAACTTTATTTTTCAGCAGAGTGTCAATCGCTGTTTTATGATCATCAAAGCGGAAGATAATCACTGCATTACCACCGCATCGCTCTACAAAGGCATACATATATTCAACATTTACCTTACCGGTATCTAAAATCTTGAGTATACTCGCCAGCCCAGCTGGATGATCTGGAACCTCAACAGCAACCACCGTGGTTTTACTTACGGTAAAACCATGCTTCTTCAGTACATCCTTAGCTAAGTCAGTCTTATCAACAATAAGACGCAAAATACCAAAATCAGAGGTATCGGCCAAAGACAAGGTACGAATATTAATGCCATTATCACCCAATGCTTGGGTAACTTCGGCCAAACGTCCAGACTTGTTTTCAATAAAAACTGAGATCTGTTCTACTGTCATGTTATCCCCCATATTAGAGCATAAATTTCGAACTATTATCTATTGTGGGCGCCGATCTACAACACGCTGCGCCTTGCCTTCACTACGAGCAATGGTTTTAGGCTCTACTAATCTTATCTTACAGGTAATCCCCAACAAATCTTTAATCTGTTTGCGGATTTCATTATTAAGACCCTGCATAACCTTGATCTCATCGGAGAAAACCTGTTCATTTACTTCAACCTGAACTTCAAGACTATCCAGATTACCATCGCGCTCAACTATCAACTGATAATGAGGCTCAACCCCTTTGATATTGCACAGCACACTTTCGATCTGTGAGGGGAACACATTGACCCCACGAATGATCAACATATCATCCGTGCGTCCACTTATACGCTCCAGACGAACATGGGTACGCCCACAGATACATGGTTCGGGCAATATCCGGGTAATATCTCGAGTACGATAACGGATCATCGGGATTCCCTCTTTGGTGATGGTGGTGATAACCAGCTCACCTTTTTCACCGTGGGGCAACAGCGCACCAGATACGGGATCAATTATCTCGGGGATAAAATGATCCTCCCAGATATGCAAGCCATTCTGGGCCTCAATACATTCAATACCTACACCGGGACCAAGAATTTCCGACAAACCGTAAATATCAACAGCTTTTATCCCCAGTTTAGCTTCAATTTCAACTCGCATAGCCTCACTCCAGGGTTCTGCCCCGAGGATACCAATACGCAGCTTAAGGTCTTCTTTTTTTATACCAGCTTCTGCCAACGCTTCAGCTAGATACAGACTATATGACGGGGTACAGGTAATAACTGAAGAACCGAAATCCTTCATGATCAACATCTGCTTCTGGGTATTCCCCCCAGACATGGGAATAACTGAGGCACCAAGACGCTCAGCACCGTAATGAGCTCCCAAACCACCGGTAAATAGACCGTAGCCGTACGCGTTGTGAATGACATCACTGCTGGTTGCACCAGCAGCAACAAAAGAGCGCGCCATCAATTCCGCCCAGGTATCAATGTCACGCTTAGTGTAACCAACAACAGTAGGCTTACCAGTTGTGCCGGATGAAGCATGGATACGCACGATCTGATCTAATGGTACGGCAAACAGACCATAGGGATAATTATCCCGCATGTCCTGTTTATAGGTAAAAGGTAATTTCTGCAAATCGGCTAACGAACGAATATCTGCCGGGGTTATTCCCGCTTTTTTAAAGCTATTTTGATAAAAAGGAACTGTGGCATATACCCGGTCAAGAGTCTGTTTCAAGCGTTTCAATTGCAGCGCCTCAATAGCTTCTCGCGGTAATGTTTCAAATTCATCATTCCAGATCATGCGAACCTCGCTTTTTCGTTAGTACCTTACTCAACTACCAATAACTTAGTTATCTCGACCCAGTTCAAAAGCCTTCAGGTTTTCAGCTAAAAACTTTTTCGGTACCATTTTCTCCAGTGCACGTATCCACAAGTTGTGGTCGATATCTAACATATTTGACATAGCACCCAACAGCACAGTGTTTACTGTGCGATCGTTGCCCGCCGCAACGGCTAAGTCCAGACCGTTAACAATCTTGGTCTCGGCTACCTGCGCAGAAATCATCTCAGTCAAGCCTTCCGGGTAACGCTCTAAGCCGGTAGCCACACTCGGTGGCATAATCTGCAGATTATTCACCACCACCTTGCCACCTAAACGCAAGAAAGGTAAATAACGATAGGTTTCTAGCACTTCGAATCCAAAGAGGATATCAGCTTCCCCTTCAGGAATAATTGGCGAATAAACCTTTTCTCCAAAACGCACGTGCGAAGTTACACTGCCACCACGTTGTGACATTCCGTGCACCTCATTTTTTTTCACATCATAACCAGCCAGCATCAGTACCTCAGCCAGCACTTCGCTCGCCAGCAGAATACCCTGACCACCAACACCAGCCATGAGAATATTGGTAACTTTAGCCATTCTTAACCTCGCTATCTACCCGCCCACTCACCAACTTGAATGCATCGAATTTACACAGTTGATCGCAGATGGTACATCCGACGCAGAGCAATTGGTTAACCACTGCCTTGCCACGTTCACCCGCGTCTGGTTGCCACTCAATAGCCGGACAACCAATCTTCAAACACGCCTTACAACCGGTACATTTGTCAGGGTCTATCTCCAACGGGGTCTTACGCTGACCGACATCACGTTTAATCAGAATACATGGTCCCTTGGTAATTACCACTGATGGTGCCTTACGCTCCATCTCCTCCTGCAAC
Organism: uncultured Desulfuromonas sp.; assembly: GCA_964536375.1. GTDB lineage: Bacteria > Desulfobacterota > Desulfuromonadia > Desulfuromonadales > Desulfuromonadaceae > Desulfuromonas. The sequence continues at coordinate 4,313 of CAZHXF010000031.1, forward strand.
ACTTGTCGCGTCTGTTCCAAATCCCAAGGATTTACTGTGCGCACATGTTCAACACCTACGCTTCGACATAATAATTCTAAATCTACTTTTCTGGTCTGTTCCCCCGCTAGAGTAAAACCTGAACCGGGGTTTTCCTGACGCCCGGTCATGGCAGTAATACTGTTATCCAGAATGACCAAAGTAGCAGTTGAACCATTGTAGACCATATCCATCAAGCCGTTGATACCGGTATGCAGAAAAGTTGAATCACCTATTACGCCGACAACTTTTTGTTTTTCATCATCACTGAGCACCTTATTCAAACCCGTCGCATTACCAACACTGGCGCCCATACAGATGCAGCTGTCCATTGCTGACAACGGAGGCATAAAACCCAGGGTGTAGCAACCGATATCACCGGTGACAAAAGCCTTGAGGCGTTTCAGATTATAAAACACTCCACGATGCGGACAACCAGGACACATATTGGGCGGACGATTAGGCAAATCAATTTCATGTTTATAGGCAGCAGGCTGCTGCTTGCCGCTGATAGCGCTAGCTACCCGGCCCGGAGTCAATTCCCCACAAATGGGCAAGCAGTCTTTACCGATAACTTCAATGCCCATGGCGCGCACTTGATCTTCAATAAAAGGTTCCAGCTCTTCAATCACATACAGAGTTTTAAAGCGCGCGGAAAAATCACGAATCAACTGTTTGGCTAATGGAAATACCAGACCTAATTTTAACACTGAAGCTTCGGGCAGCACTTCACGAGTGTACTGATATGATACGCCACTAGTAATCACCCCCACCTCGCTACTGCGCTCTTCAAAGCGATTAAACGACTGGTCACAAGCCCATTCAGCCATTTTTTTCAGCTCATCTTCTACTACATAGTGACGCTGGCGGGCATTACCGGGTAACATAACAAACTTGGCAGGATTGCGCTCCAGACAAGGCTCGGGTAGACCAGTAACCGCTGCCCCTTGCGCAACAATCGACTTCGAATGAGCAATACGTGTAGTAGTGCGCACGAATACCGGAGTATCAAACTGCTCACCAGCAGCATAGGCTAAGCGGGTAAAATCGAGCGCCTCCTGGCTATCAGCCGGTTCAAACATCGGCATTTTCGCTGCCCGCGCATAGTGGCGGCTATCCTGTTCATTCTGCGAGGAATGCAAATCCGGATCATCGGCAACCACCAATACTAGCCCTGCACGCACTCCGGTGTAGGATAAAGTAAATAGTGGATCGGCAGCAACATTAAGACCGACGTGTTTCATGGCAACCAAACTGCGCGCACCACCTAGACAAGCGCCAATGCCAACCTCCAAAGCTACTTTTTCGTTGGGAGCCCAGGATGAGTCTATGCTGGGATATTTAATGATATTCTCTAAAATCTCGGTACTTGGAGTACCTGGGTATGCCACCGCAACCCTGACCCCAGCCTCATAGGCACCACGGGCTATTGCCTCGTTGCCTGACAGTATCTCTTTATCCATTAGCACCTCACATTGAGTTCAAACATCAATTCATATTATACAATATTTAATTAGCGACAAACCACATATACCAGGCTATTTTTTACCTAAAATGGCGCGCGCCACACTGTGGGTATGATCGCCAATTTTTTCACAGTTGTGCAGCATATCAATAAAAATCAAACCCGGAGTAACCGAGCACTCGCCGGTATTCAAGCGCAAAATATGGTGGGTGCGTAAACTGTCTTCCAAAGAGTCAATCTCATTTTCCATCGCCTGTGCTTGGACCGCAATATCAACCTCATCATTTTCTATAGCTTGCTGAATATAAGCTAAAAAGGCACGTGTTTTCCCTGCTAAAACATCAAATTCATCGTTAGCCATCTTTGAAAATTCTATTTTCTGGGCAATTTTACGTTCGCCCAACTCCCATAAGTTTTCAGAATAATCTCCGACCTTCTCCAAATCGTTTACCATGTGCATCAGCGAGGATATCTCCTTGGATACATCTTGCGATATTGGGCGCTGGGATATCGCAACAAGGAAATCTAGAATCTCACGCTGCAATAGATCGATCAGATCTTCCTTCTTTCTCAAGCTGTCGAGAAGGCGGGTATCCTTGGTCCGCATAAAAATCAGGGTATCATCCAAACATTCTAAACACAAAGCTGCCATGCGATTGGTTTCCAGACGCGCCTGACTTAATGCTAACGGTGGCGTATTCAACACTCGGCTGTCGATATATTTTAAACGATAATCAATCTCTGCATCATCGCCCTTAATAATGCGCGTTGACAGTTTCGCCAAAAGACCGATCATTGGCAAAAATATTAATACATTAAGGATATTAAACAGCGTATGGGTATTGGCAATATGCCGGGCAATGAACGGTTTATCCCCAATAGACGCACCATATTGTGCAGCCTGTTCTTGGGTAGTGATAACAAAATCGGCATCACCAGGAGTAATACTGGAGATAAATTGGAGAAAATAAGGAAATAAAAGAAGCATATAGGTGACACCGAGCGCATTGAATAAAAAGTGCGAAAACGCTGTGCGCCGCGCTGCCACATTGGTACCTATAGCAGCAATATTAGCAGTGATAGTAGTACCAATATTCTCACCCAGTATTAGCGCCGTACTGGCTTCGAACGTTAACAAGCCGCTGGTTGCAAGTGCCAGAGTAATACCAATAGTAGCACTACTACTTTGCACAACAACTGTCAGCAACGCCCCCGCCGCTACCGCTAGCAAATGGTTGTCACCAACTAGGGTAAAGAAATGGCGAAACTCCGAACTGGCTTTAAGCGGATCAAACGCGTCTTTCATTACCGACAAGCCATAAAACAAAATGCCAAATCCGAGAATTATTTCACCAACGTATATCCACGACTTACGTTTGGCGAACAACTTCAAACCAACGCCTAAGCCAATAGCAGGTAGGGCAAATTTAGTTATGTTAAAGGCAATAAGTTGCGCGGTAACCGTGGTGCCGATATTTGCACCGAGTACCACCCCTATAGCCTGCATCAGCGTCATCAGACCAGCGTTGACAAAACCCACAACCATTACTGTGGTTCCACTGGAGGATTGGATAATAGCCGTTACTGCCAAGCCAACGAATGCCGCCATATAACGATTATTGGTTAACGCTGCAAGTATTCTGCGCATGCGGTCACCGGCAACCTTTTGCAGCCCCTCTGACATGATTTTCATGCCGAACAGGAACAATCCTAGGCCACCAACCAGTCCAAATATCAACTGTTGGTTAAAGAAAACTGACATTGTTAACCCCCCACATAAGCAACATAATACGCTGACGGCAGCACATTAGTGCTTACATCTGAAAAAACCGACCGCAAATCGGTGAGAATATATCCGAGCACTATAGCTTTGACAACCGCAAAAGGAGAAAACTTAAGAAGCTTACAGGTTAGGCATTCTTCGTGGCGGAAAACATCATACAAAAAACAAAAGAATGGTTCTCTTGGTTACATTCAATAACACTTACAATTATAACTCCTGTTTTCTGCCTACAATGTTTGGAATTATATTTTTATAAAGTTTATAGTTGAGTTGCTTTGTGTCGACAAAGAAAACACAACCCGCAGTCTTTTCAGTTATTGGAACAGGACGCGAAATTTACAACTAGTCCAGCAGACCAAGTCAGAAACCAGAGAATTCTTATTTTTCAATTCCTTCCCTTGCTTCTACACCGTGCTGATAGTAATGCTTGATCTCTTTCATTTCCGTCACCAGATCAGCCACTTCGATAATCCTTGGATCAGCGCGTCTTCCGGTAATCACCAGTTCAACCTCATCCGGTTTTTCCCGGATAAAATTCAGCAAATCCTCCACACTAAAAAGATTGTAATAGGTAGCGATATTGGCTTCGTCAAGAATAATCATCTGATATTTACCTGAACACATCATTTCCCTCGCTTCTCTTAGCCCAGCAAGAGCCGCTTTAATATCTTCAATTTCAGGTTTTTTGTTGATAAAACAATCACGTCCATACTGCTTCAAGGTGATATTTTGAAGTTCAGAAATAATGTTCAGTTCACTGTATTTCATCCCTTTCACAAACTGAGCAATATAGACGTTAAGACCGGCTCCAGCAGCCCGCAAAGCAAGCCCAAGAGCAGCCGTGGTCTTTCCCTTGCCATCACCAGTGTAAACCTGAACGTACCCCTTCATTTTTCTACCTTTTTTAAAATCAGTGTGACCATACAGCGTCAAATCCATAAACCAGAAACAGTCAAGAACGACATTAGTTTAAGTAATTCCACCTCTAGGGGTTTAATGCCCTACCGTTTTAGAAAAGACGTTTATCACTATCACACCAGCGACAATTAAACCCATTCCTATAATTGCTGCAAGATCTGGCGTCTGTTTATATAAAAGCATCCCCGCAATTGTGACTAATACGATTCCTAGACCTGACCAAATTGCATACGTAACACCTATGGGAATTGTTTTTAATACGTGAGTCAAACAGTAAAAAGCCGCTGCATATCCAATAATTACGATAAGGCTTGGGACAACCTTCGTAAATCCTGCTGATGCCTTTAATGCACTTGTGGCAATGACTTCGGCAATGATTGCAATTGCAAGGTACGAGTACGCCATTTTATTCTTTCTACAATCTAACGAGGCTGTAGAAAAACCCTCCTGCGCAGGTTCGGCCCACGACCGCAATTAGATTTTGTTTTTTGACCAAAAACAAAAGCGTTTTCCGTCCACTTGCTTAGCTTGATTCGTCAATACTGTACGCAACAAAATCTGCCAAACTTGCCAGCGATTGCAAAACTTCACGCCCTGACTGTTGCCCGCCAATACGCACCCCATATTTTCTTTGTACGGCAACAACAATCTCAACAGCATCGAGTGAGTCCAGACCTAACAGCGAATCCGGTCCGATTAGCGCTACACCATAATCTACAACATCAGGTACGTCCTCTTGCAGATGACAAGCATCTACAATTAATTCCAACAACTCTTTACATAGTGCCTCTTGAGCCATTCTATACTCCTTAAGCGCCCCATAAACAACCCATGGTCACGCTATAATTTAATAATTTTGCGCCACGAAAGTAACATACAACCGGCAAAGCAACCCATCATGGTAAGCAGCTGCGGTAAAATATCCCGCAATGTGCCACTACGCAACAATAAAACCTGACAGGCGTCAAGCCCCCAGCCTAAAGGTGAGATAATGCTCAACTGCTGCATGCCCGCTGGCATCATATACACTGGCACCATAATTCCACCCAGGGCAGCAGCAATGACAATTGATACTGCAGCAATCATTATCGCCTGCTGCTCACTGCGCGCTACGATGCCCAGCAACAACCCAAAACCACTAGCTGTCAGAGCAGCAGCCAGAGCAACAACAATCAAAGCACCCAGCTGACCGTTAAACTGCAAGACATCCGTTCCCAGCAGCGGTAAGACAAAATAACCTACACCCAGCATCAGACACAATTGCACTAGGCATACCAAAAGATAAGCCAATAAACGTCCACATAACATAGCGAAACCGGAACCTGGGATTATAAGTATTCGTGGGAAAACACCTAAAGAACGTTCCTGTAATATCGCTGCGGATACTGGCAGTATTATGAAAAAAATTCCAAACAACGACCATGCGGGGACATTGTGCTGCACTGAGGTCGGCTGGACAAAGTCTGCATTACTAGCAGCTGGTGCCGCACTGATTTGTACCGCTTGCACAATTGGCTGAGTCAATTCAGGAACATTGATACCCAACTCACTATTGGCCAACACCTGAGCATACATTGGTCCGAGTTGAGCAGTTACCTGGCGCTCGATGTAGGCTGGTAACATTTTTTGCAAAGCATTCAGCTGTTTCATCAAGGTTGCTCTGGCAACCAGTTGCTGCAACATTCCACTAATACCAGCCTGCAGACCGCCCTGAACTGCCGGATCAAAAAAGTACTCGACTGTCAATGGTGGTTTAGTTGGGGGAGCCTTAGCGGAAACATCATCAGTAAAACCAGCGCGCACCATCGCCATAGCCCGCTGCTCCAACTGTTGTGACACACCAGGCGGCAAATAGATCCCCACCTGCCACTGGCCAGTACTTACCTCAAACTTGGCATCTGGGTAATTAACCGTTTCTGCCACGCATGTAACCTGAAACGAATCACTGGTCTCTAATTGGTGCAATAACTGTTGACCCAGATAACCATGATCGTGATCTACCACCAGCAATTTCACCGTTCTGCTGCCGGTAACCTTCAGAATATTGTCCTGAACCAACGAAACAATTACAACCAACGCAACCGGCATAAGAAACAGAATCAGTAACGCACCACGGTCACGGCGTAATAACTGCAACTCCTTGACAAAAAATGCGAAAAATTGTTGCCACAACAAAAGCATATAGAATACCCAGTAAAAAACTAATTAATCACGCAATTTCTTGCCAGTAAGCTGTAAGAACAGCTGTTCCAGACCACTACAACCAGAGTTTAACAACAATTGAGAGGCTTTTCCGCTGACAACGGTTTTACCATTATCAACTATCATAACTTGTGAGCACAGCTGCTCAACCTCATCCATATAGTGCGATGAATAAACCATCGTCACTCCCTGACGGTTTAATTCACGCAGGTTCTCTATTATGCTGTAGCGTGATTGGGGATCAATCCCTACGGTAGGCTCGTCGAGAAAAACTAGCTCCGGCTGATGTATGATACCTGTGGCAAGATTTGCCCGACGCTTCATTCCGCCAGAAAAAGTATTAATACAACTATCCAGACAGTCGCTCAGTCCAACAAAATGAATACATTCCTGAATCCGTTGAGCTAAAGCATTTCCGTGCAAGCCATACATCCGCCCCCAAAAAGTTAGATTCTCCCGCAATGTCAGGGTGTGGTACAACGCTAAATCCTGCGGCACTATACCAATTTTGGGGCGAACTAACTGTGGATTACTCAAGGCATCAATACCAGCAATTTCAATACTACCAGCATCAGGTCGCAACATAGTTGCCAACATGGATATTGTTGTAGTTTTTCCCGCGCCGTTTGGACCCAACAACCCCAACAGATCACCACGTTGTAGCTGAAGATCAATATGATCTACTGCCGGCTGCGCCTTACCAGGGTAGCGTTTCACCAAACCTGTTGCCTGCAATAACATGGTGCTGGTCATTTGTTCAACTGCTTGGTCAAGGCACGTAATTGGCGGAACAAATGTTCCTCACGATCGGCCTGATCTGCAACCATGGCAGATAAATCGCCATAAGACACTTCAGCCCGCCCTTTACAGCAGCGTGTTGCTTGCACCGCGAACTCGCGCCAACTATCCCCGATAGAAGTTAAATCTTGGGCAACAGTTTCCAGCTGCGGGGTATGCAAATGCGTTGCCGCTTCCTGTAAAAATGCCGCGTAGATAAACCGGAAACCGGCACCACCAGTGCCAATCTCCTCCTGCATACGTACCAACTGGGCCAGACAATACCTAGCGCGGCGCTGACCATATTTCTGTTCCCATTTAGGCATACTGCGCGCCATAAGACGCATGCCGCGCACTCCGGCTACCGGAATAGGGGCAAGCATGTCACTACACACGCTACGGATACCCTGCACAATTGGCTGCGCTAAGTTACCACAACCAGGAACCTGATCCAGATAATAGCAGCGCCCCTTGGGAGCCAACGCTCCTTGAGCGAAACGGGCATTTTCCAAATCCTGCGCCGGACACCACACTAACTCCGGCGCTACGGGATCGCTGATAAGATAGTTATCTTTCTCTTTACCGATTACGATCAGATTGTGTGCATTAAAATGAAAACGCAGCGCGGCAGGGATATATGGCAGCCAAAAAACACTGGTCTGTAATCCCACAACTATACCACGTTCCAGCAGTTGATCCAATTCCACCATTGCCTGCTTTGGATTGCGATATCTCTTCTGCTTTACCACGCAGTTAAGATTCTTGGTCACCCGGGAAAAAATTGCCCCTGGTCGACTGCGATAGGTCGTCAACGGAAAACCGTTGAGTTTCACAAAAGGGACATAACCAAAGAAAATTCCCGCCCCAATGCCAAAAACCATCGCCTCAGAGAGAGGAACACCGGCATGACTGAGCAGGCTTGCAGTAGCACCACTTTCACAGTGCGCAGCTTGTTTATGCGGAAAATCGATTACGCTCACTCGTACTGTTCTCCATCGTCAACTGCACCTGATTCCAGCGGCAAGTCATCGGTTGCTGGCAGTTGCACCAATTGCTCTACACTAACGCCAAACAGCTGGGCATAATGCTGCAACAGTTCACTACCGAGTTTATTAAAAACTGCTGGGCGCAAATGGCGGCGTACCCGCCAGCGCGCCACTCCAGAATAACTGGATAGCAGAGCAACATCCATCTGGGCGCGCGTCATATAGTAGGTCAGAGGGCTCTTTTTTCCGGAAGTTACATCCTGGCGAACTTGGAGCAATTGCTCCTTGATATCTTCCCAGGCCATGCGATTAGCCTCATTGACTGGCGCCCAGCCAGCAGTAGCGGTCAAGCAGTAATTGCCCTTATCATCAAGGGCGTAATTAACTACTTGGTTATCTTCCAGCACCCCACTATCCTGCGGAACATCTTCTTTACGCATCAGCACCAGCCTGCGAACTTAAAGTAACCTGACCAAATTGTCCGTCTGCAGCTAATTTAACTGCGGTGATATTGTCTATTGTAGAATAGACACCCTGATTAGCCAGCGCGGGCACACCATAAGCGCGTTGATCACGCAGCATGAGTGCCGCAGCAATCAGATCAAAGGCTTGACCTATCGGCAAACTGCCATAACATGGTGCACAACTCACTATTGGACACGCCAACGCAGGTCCCGTGCTTTGAGCCTCTACTAACTGGGCATAAAAACCAGCTGTAGCTAATTGACCATCGGCACCCAGCACCAGCAGATCACAATTTTTCCCGTCGCCAGCAGCATCGACCCCGAGCTGCAGGTGTTCGCGACGCCCACTATCCAGTCCGGTGATATAACCATAGGGTGTATTGTCATCATCTTTGCTCAGCAGTAAGAATGCTGCGCCCTCACCAGCTATGGCGCTTGGCTGGCTGAAATCAAATGGTGCCATATGAGATATACGAGACATTGCCGCATCACGAGCCAAACTGCGCTGCCAACAGTAATCATTAAGCACCGCATTGCGCTCATCAACACCACCGATCAGCACCTTATCGACCCGTCCCTGCTCCAACCAACAGACAGCGCTATGTAACGCAGAGCACATAGACAACTCAAATTGGCTGACTGTTAGACTGGGACCTAAGGCCTGTAGTTGTATCGACAGATAAGCAGCGGCAACATTGTGGACCGAATTAGAGAAATTGGTGGGAGAAGCGTAGCTGTCACCATTTTCAATAACTGAATCAAGAAAATTAAACGTGGTAGTCGTGGCACCATAACCGCTGGCAACAATGACACCCAGTCTTTCACCTGTAGCTGGGGGCCCTCCGGCATCATCCATGGCCAGATAGCCACCCAACAGCGCCATACGAGCATAATGGTCTATACGCCGCAACTCCCGGCGCGCTACAAAGTCGGTCAAGCGTTCGGTGTTCGCCAACAACGCCGGTAAAAAAGCAGCCCCACCACCACCATCAGCACTAGTGGGATGAGCTTTGTCTTCTTCCTGCGCATTGGCGTAGCCCTGTTGTAAAGCGGCACCAAAGTCAGCGTGACCACAGCCAAAACCACCAACACAGCCAACACCGGAAATAGCAATTTTCATAGGTGTAGTGCTCATATAGTCCCTGCTATACCGAGGATCAGTGCCGCATTATTGCCACCAAAAGCCAACGACTCAGACAGAGCAACATCTCCTGTTAAAGTGGTATTCTCCGTTACTGGCATAACCGCTAAAGCTGGATCTTGCGTAGTAAAACCGGCACTGGCCGGGATCTGCCGTCGATGTAAAAATTCCAGCGTCAACGCAGCTTCAATGGCTCCAGCAGCACCCAGAGTATGACCAGTATAACCTTTGGTGGAATGGAAAGGTATCTTTGGTAAAAGTTGTGACAAAACCAACCCTTCAACACGATCATTATCTCTGGTGCCAGTGCCATGAGTATTGACAAAGGCAAGGTGATCCGGCGTTAAAGCACTATTGGCAAGGGTGGCAAAGGATTCACGCACGGCCTGTTCAAGCCCTCTCCCTTCGGGATGGGGAGCGGTCAAATGCCAACCATCAGTACCACTACCATACCCCAACACATAACCACATGGCTGCGGCATTGCCAGCTGTTTGACTGTCTCTTCACGAGCCAACAGCAATACTGCGCCACCCTCACCCAAATTTAAACCACCACGCTCAGCACTAAACGGACAACACGGCTGCGCCGAACTAATCTGTAACGCCGCAAAACCATTATAGGTAGTTCGACAGAGTTCATCAGCCCCACCAGCTAGCACCATGTCGCACCAGCCATTACGCAACCACATTGCCGCGGTGCCAATAGCATCAGTACCGGATGAACAAGCATTTACAATAGTTTGACACGGACCATTTAACCCAAAATAATTACTGATCACCGACGCTGGGTTACTGTTGTAAAAACAGTTAATTGCCCGCATATCCGGAGTTGCGCCCTGGCGATAGTCAGCGTAAAAAGCCTCGACATCCATGGAGCTACCCACCGTGGTACCCATGCACACCCCAACCTTAAGAGTGCGCAATTGCACCACGTCTAAGCCTGAATGTTGAATAGCCTGATGCGCAGCTTCGAGGCCCAAACTTGCGGTGCGCAGATAAGGCATATCGTCAGCAGCAAAACCGTAGCGCGACAACTCTTTGTGGATAGCAAAAACTGGATAGGGTTCTGAGTGCGTAGTGGCAAACACTGGTGCTGGACTAACATGGCGCTCAGAGCGCAACATTGAGTCAACAGCCTGGTGTAGATTATCTCCGGCGGCACAAATGCAGCCGATACCACCTACACAGACAGTAGGATGCATCTATGCTTTCCCCTGTTTATCAACAATAAAGTTTGCCAACGCCTGAACCGACTGCAGTGCTGGGCGCCCCTCTTCCATATCTTTGATCTCAACAGCAAAATGTTTTTGTACAATGACTGCCATCTCAACAGCATCCAGAGAGTCCAGACCCAAACCATCACCAAATAACGGTTCCTCATCACCGATCTCTTCTGGGGTAATATCTTCCAGATTCAAATCTTTAATAAGAATTACCTTCAACTGCTCTTTTATCTCTTCCACCTTGGCCATAGCCCGCTCCTATTGATGAGAAATTACATTAAATAATCAGTTATAACCTATTGCCACATATCGTAAAAATTAAAAAACTGATAGGGATTATCCTGACAATAACCATCTAAGGTTGCTGCATAACGCTGCACATAAGGGGTAAAATTAACCGCTTTGCGCCCCAGCCCAACAGGCACCTCAATAACATCAGCCACCACCATCTCGTAAGTGCTGGCACCAATTTTACGACTGGTCAAAACAACTATCGGAGCACCAGTAGCTGAGGCCAGATGATATGGGCTAATAGGCAACGCCACATCCCCACCCAGCAGTGCAACCGTTGCGGTATTCTTCTCCTGCTCAGGGACACGATCACCCATTATGGATAAAATCCCTCTGTCCTTTAACACCCCGAGCATCTCTAGAGAACCACCCAGATAACCATGCGGATTGATAATCCGATACGGGCAAGTGGTACTGGCAGCGTCCTGATAGTTACTACTTTCAAATGAGCTAGCATGACCATGCATCAGCATATATAGCGGTTCGTTCAAAGCACCCATAGCCGACATCGCCAATTGCCAACAGCCGACATGAGACAACAATAAAATCACCCCGCGCCCCTGATCGCGCACCTGCAGCAGTTGCTCTCGTCCGACCAAAGCGACCTTGATCTGTTCAGCACCCAACGTTGCCACAATAGCACGGTCAACCATCACCCGACCAAAAGACAACACCAACTTATATTGCTGCCACAACTTAGTGAAACCAACAGCCTGCCCGAAGCGATGCGACAAATAAGACTCACAGCTGCGCCGCACTTGAGGGCGAAACACCACATAAAAACCACAGACACAGTTAAGTAGTGCATAGGCACAACGGCGACCACCAACTTTTATGAATAGATAAAAAAGCTGATAGCCCAGAGCATTACCGAATTTTTTCTCCCCAGCTGCCATAATCGATCAGATATCCTCACTGGTCAAAGGCTGGTCAATAGCCGGTATGGCACGTTGTTGCAACCAGCGCGCTATGCCATAAATAACCACACCACCCACTGCTGCCAAGAGCGGCCCGACCAATAGAGAGCCCAAAAACCACTCCCAAACCCGATCAAGACACTGAACACCCAAAGTTTCAAAACTGATATCAGTCAACCACTGGCCGTGGCGTAAATAATAACCAACTTCTATACACAGAGCAGGCACCAATGGTGGCATACACAGATTACCAGCAGCCACAGCTAAATAGCGATTGATCCCTAAGAAACCGGCAACAAATAAAGTTACTACAGTATGACAAGCGATGAGCGGCAAGGCACCCAACAGCACCCCAACAGCCATCGTCACCCCCAGCTTCACCGGTGAAATATCCTGCACCAATAAACGGTGCAACGACTGTATTGGTCGCCGCCAGCTAAAAGGTGGCTGTTCACTGCGAACCAGACGCTGATGGGGCCATGGTGCAATGGAGCGCAAACACAGGCGGGTGTTTAACCACGCTAGATACAAATTATCGCGTACTTTTTTGAAATGTGATACCCGTTCAGCGGGTGGTGCGTAATATACCTGTATCGCTATATCCCGTAAAGGAACTCCGGCCCAACAACCCTTAACCAGCACCTCAACTTCGAAAGAGTAGCGGCTATCGGTGAAACTGAGCTGCTGCAACACCTGTAGCGGATAGGCGCGGAAGCCGCTCTGCACATCTTCCAGTTTGCAGCCAGTCTCAACGCGTAGCCAGAAGTTAGAGAATTGCCGCCCGAAACGGGAGCTGTTAGGGACATTGGCAACAGCAAAATCGCGCCAGCCGACATAGATAACCATAGGCGTATTGCTGATAGCCTGAAAAAACAACGGCAAATCCTCGGGCAGGTGTTGCCCATCGGCATCGATGGTAACTATGTGGCTGCAACCAAGTTTACCAGCTTGCGCAGCTGCACTTAATATTGCGGCACCCTTACCTCGGTTGCTTTGATGGCGAATGACAGTCAGCGGCAAATCTGTCAGGGTGTCCGCCCCGCCATCACTACTTCCATCATCAACCACAACTACATGGGGGTGTTGCCGCAAACAACGTTGCGCCACATCACGCACAGTGGCACCATGGTTATACAGCGGGATAACCACCATTATTTGCGCTATAGCAGCAACCGCGTCAGGCTTCATCTATCGGCTCGTCAGCAATGCGCTTGCCACGCTTAATAAAAGAGAGAAATCCCGATAAGTTAGTAATAAAGCGGTACCAACTGTGCGGTGACTTCCACAACATGGTCACGTAACCCCACAGCACCGCTGGACGATGAAAATGACTGCGATAGAAATCACTGAACAGCGTCTCTAGCCGTTCTTCGGTCATGCCGTTAGTAACAAACTGAAAGCCCATACAATCCATTTTGGCCCAGTCTTCATCAAAGGTGCCAAGTTGGTGAATATTCTCATACAGTGGAGAACCGGGAAACGGGGTAAATTTTGCCACATTCAGATCATCAATGGGCAGATTGAAAACATAATCCATGCTGCGGCGCACACTCTGCTCAGTTTCCCCGGGCAACCCCACCATTAGCAAGCCTTTAACGCGAATACCATGCTTTTTTATCATCTTTATGGTATCGGACAGCATGTGTAAATCTGGATTCTGGCGGTGTTGCGCCAGCAAATCGGGATCACCGGTCTCAATCCCTAAACTCACCATCCAACAACCAGCTTTTTTCATCTGCGCTATAAGCTCATCATCAACATGCTCAGCCCGAATAGCACAATTAAACGTCATTCCTAACGGCTTCTCAATCATCATCCGGGTAAAATCAAGCACGCGCTGACGATGGTAAGTAAACTGGTCATCGTAAAAATTAATATGTTTAATGGAATACTTGTCGCGCAGATATAGCATATGAGCATAAAGATACTCAGCTGAATTAAAACGAAATGTGCGCTGGAACACCGAGCGATCACAATAACTGCACGCATAGGGGCAACCACGGCTGGATATACAGCTGGTATTAGGAGCTTTAGGATAGTTGAAAATTGGCAACTGATAGGCTTGCGGAAATCCGCTGAGCTTGTCGTATGCGGGGAAAGGCAAGCTATCCAGATCTAATCCCGGTTTGCGGTAACCAGGGAAAGTTACCCCACCATCAGACAGGCGACTGACCACCCCGTCTACAGCGTGCCACTGGTCTTGCGCTGTGGTCAACAGCTGGTACATGGTTTCCTCACCCTCACCGACAACCAGCGCATCCAGGGGCAGATAATCCCTGAGCAACACCTCTTTTAACGCTGACACGTGAGGACCACCTACCACAACTTGAATATCTGGCTGCAGTGCTTTCACCATTTCGGCAATACGCACCCCATCGAGGAAACTCGAAGTCGTACAACTCAACCCCAACCAACTCGGCTGATGCTGACGGACATAATCGCAAATTTGGCAATCGGAATCTGGAAAAGCATAACAATCGATAATATCTACATCTACAGCGCGCTCTAACAGGTAGGCGGCAATTGCCGCCAAACCCAAGGGTGGCATAATATTGGCCAAGCGCGACACATCATTGCCCGCGCTGGAGCTGGCATAACCGAGGGGGTGAACCAAGAGAATGCGTTGGCGATCAACCATTTTTTCGTGCCCTTCTACGTTTACTTGCGTTACCAAAATTGACCATCTGGTCCCATAAAATCCCCTTGAAACCGAAATTATTCATCATGGTCATCTGTTCTTGACCAGCAGATGGAGGGAAAATACGATCTCGGCGCCCGTCAAAAGCATTGAGTATTTCTTGATTCATCCACTCCTGATCAATATTGGGCGACAGATAATAGACCGGTTTCAGCAGATCCACATCGGCAGCGACAACACCATCAGCAACAGCCCGTTGTAACAAACTCGACTTGGGTAAAATACGGATACCGGAGAAAGCAAAGACGACGGTGTTATTCAGCGTAGCGATATTTTCCAGCCCTTCACGTATGGTGTCAGGCGTCTCTTCAGGTCCACCAAACATGATGAAATGGGCACAGGGGATCTGCGCGGCAACCGCCAGATTATGACAACGCTGCACCTCGGCAAAGGTAAAACCTTTATTCAACCCCGCCAAGGTACGATCACAACCGGCATCTGTCCCCATCTCCATAGCATAGAGGCCGGAACGTTTGAGCAGAGCCAAATTCTCAGCAGTCAATCCCTGAGGACGGAAAAAAGCGCACCAGCGTACCGATACTTCGCGACGCACCATCTCCTCAACCAACTGGAGGTGATGACCGCTGCTGTCATTAAAGATTGAATCGGTAAAAAACAGGTGATTGGTCGCGTAATCACGCTGCATCCGTTCGATGTCGTCTACCACCTCACCCACCTCACGCGGCCGAAAACTATGCCCCTCCAACCCCGGATAAGTACAGTAAACACAATGATAAGGGCAGCCGCGCTTGGTTTGCAGATTGACCATACCGCTATGCTGTTGATAGTAATCAACATACTCCGGCACCAGTAATGGACCCGGCATTTGCCTGCCAATTAGTGGTTCCGGGCTGGAATGGAAGCGCTCAAGTTGTTCACCTCGTTCTAAGGCGACAACCAACGGGCCAATAACCAACTCACCTTCACCGATAACACCATAATCCGCTTGCAGATATTCCAATATAGCCTGTGGCATAATTGAGAACGCCGGACCACCGATAATTACCGGGCAAGCAACACTCTGTTTGATGGTCGCAACCATCTTTTTAGCGTCAGCTAAGTACCAATTATCATCGGAGCTAAATGAATCGACATTATCAATATTGCGCAGCGACAACGCCACTACGTCCGGCGCAAACTGGTACAATTCAGCACACAATTTACTATAAGACTGCCCGCACACCAGAAAATCGAACTGGTACACCTGGTGCCCTTGTCGTTCAAGCACTCCGGCAATAATTGCCATCCCCAGCGGATAGACAGGATATGGCTCATCGGCAATATTACTTGACAGCAAAAATACGCGACTCATTAAACTGCTCCGTCGACCTTTTTATTAAATATGCGATGACGTTTAGTATCATATTTGCGATATGTGCCATCTTCAATCTCGCGAGTAATAACCTGTTTGAACAATTTACTCATTTTCAACTGATAGCCACCGTCTGCGTTAAAAGTATCCCAAGCATAGTAAAACATTTTCTGGAGTTCATCAGGCGTCATCTGCTTGGGCTGAAACACCACCTTGTCGGCAGTGTAATCGCCCCAGTTGTTGGACAGTATCCGCCCCTCTTTCTCCATCTGCGCCCGCAGTGGTGATTTCAAAAACGGCGTCATTATAGTGAATTCAGCGACATCAAGATCAACTTCCAACAAAAAATCTACCAAGGCGCGAATATCATCGGCGCTTTGATCATCGGTTCCGAGCAGGATTGTCCCTTCAACTCCAATGCCATGTTCCTTCAGGCGCTTAATCCTGTCACGAATTATATCCGAGGTATTGAACACCGCCTGATAAACATACCAAGCGCCAGCGTCAGCGGCGGCTTGCAGTACATCAGGATCATCAAGCAGTGGATGGGATACCCATTTCTTTTTCAGCGGTTTCATGGCGGCAAACAATTCCAACAGCCACTGTTTATCCTGCGCCATCGAGTTGTCGACAATAAACAGCCGATTATTAGGGATTGCCTCCATCTCGGCTATGACTTTATCGATAGGTCGGGGGCGAAACTTGTGCCCTCCAAGATAACCGGTACAGCACGGATAACAGTTGAATTTGCAGCCGCGGGAGGTGTGCACCAGATCCAGCATCTGCACACCACGATAGTTGTACAACTCGCGATCGAGGATATCCCGCCGCGCAGTTCCGACCAACTCAATATCCGGGTGCTGGTGCATATAGTTATAAACTTTTTTCAACTGCCCTTTTTCAAAGTCATCAATAACCGCCTGCATCCGCCCTTCGGCTTCGCCCAGAAAAACACAGTCGGCGTGTTGCTGCACTTCATCAGCATGCAGCATGGTGGCAATACCACCAAACATAACTTTGACACCACGAGCACGATATTCCTGAGCAATGGCAAAAGCGCGCGGCAGCTGGCAGGTTAACATCACCGACAACGCTACCAGATCGGCACTATCATTAAAATCGAGAGTCTGCACATTTTCATCAACAAAATCGACTTCCACCTCTGGCGGCAAGGCTGCCGCAAATACCACAGGACCATGGGGAGGCAGGTGAAATTCAGTCTGGCGTTCTAATTTTGCCCAGCGCGGATAAACAAGTTTCATTTTCATCGGTGGGATCTCCTTATGATTTATTCAGCGCTGTTTTCTGATTGCGCTAAGTGTTTGATTAAATCTTGTACGCTTAAGAGCCTAGTGCCATTACAGGACAACAGTCCCTGTTCATCAACAGCTAAACGTAATGGTGACAATTGGGTTGTGTGCGCTACAGTATCAGTCTGTAACACCATGAACAGTGCCCCCGGAGCCTGCAGTGCCCCCTGGTCACCCAAGTCACTGTAGCCGAAGATAACTTTTTCATCCTCGCCCCACGCTATAGACTCCATTGCCGTGTGAATCACGGCAAGTGCACGAGTATCCGCACAGTTAAGCGCATTATTCAGGACCTGACAATTACCTGTCAAACCGAAACGCAACGCCGCCTCGCCTAAAAAGGTGTTGGGTAGCGTATAGGCAAACAGTTGCGGACTAGCGAATACACCCTGACCGTCAAGCACGGTAGTAAAGTAGTCAACATCGGTGCCCAGACAACCGCTTACTGTTTCGGCTAAAACCCCGATATTGCGTTTATCCTGCCACTGCTCTAAACCAGCATCACGTAGAGCCAAAGCTATACCGGCCAAGCCCATACGAGAGAATGGATCCATACGACCAAAGCTGCGATCGGGTCTGGACAGCACATCCTTACGTTGAACTGGTGGCAGTTCGCCACGGCGAAACTCACCAAATCTGGTACTATTAGTTGCGTTCAGACCGGAGCCAAGCCCATCTACGCTCACCCAGCCGAAACCACATATATTACATTTCAGCATAGCACCCAGCCATTTTCACCATTGATTCTTTCGCAAGAAAGCAAAATATCGTCTGGCTAAGCAAAAAACGCCAAACGCAAGGCGTGCCCATGTCAATCAATGAGGAGTACCTAGGTACGCCAAAGCAGTGAGAGCATGTGCAATAACGCCGCAGTTGGTGATTTTTTTGCGCCGCCAGCATTATTGATCACCACGCTGCAATACCAACGCGGCGTTAACCCCACCGAAACCAGAATTAGTTGACAGCAGCATATCTCCCGCGAAGCTCTGACAGCAATTGCTTACCTGCTGAGCAACCAGCTCTTCGGGGGTATCTAAACCACAGGTTGGCGGCACCACTCCTGCAGCAAGGCTTTTGAGCGCTAAAATAGCCTCAATACCCCCAGCCGCACCCAGGGTATGACCCAAGGCACCCTTTATCGATGATAACGGTAGTTCCCGGTCACCGAAAATCGCCTTAAATGCGGTAATTTCCATCATATCGTTATACACAGTTCCAGTACCGTGGGCGCTGATTGCTGCCACGTCATCTGCCCCTATCTGAGCTTGTAACAGTGCTTGCTTTATGGTCTGAATAAGACCGCAACCGTCACGCGCTGGCGCAGTGATATGGTTAGCGTCATTTGCTGCCCCCCAACCCAGCACTCTGGCGAGTTTTACCCGGTCGTAGCGTTGCGCGGCTTCTGTACTCATTAACACCAGCGCCGCAGCGCCCTCGCCCAGAGTCAAACCACTGCGCTCGCGATCAAAGGGACGACTCGCCTCCACCGCTAGAGCCTGCAACGCTGAAAAACCGGAGAACACAAATTCACTGACCAAATCAGCACAACACACCACCACTACCTCAGCACCACCGTGAGCAATGAGCGCGGCACCACGGGCAATGGCCAAAGTCGAGGAAGTGCATGCCGCGTTAACGTTAATCCCACAATCTTGCAAATGTAGCTTATGCGCCACCCAACTGGGCACTGTCCCCAATTGCACCTGCGCTGGCATCTCACCACCGTCCGGGTGTTGACGACAGTGCATTTCCAACAGGTCAATAGCCCCTTTGGTGGTTGCAGTAATTAAGCGTGCTTGTGGAGGAATATCCGGCAGTTGTTCAAGCAACATATCCAACAGCGGATATAGCCGCGATTGCCCAGCATCAGCCACCAGGTCCGGCACCGTAGCCGCCAGCTTGGTGATATAATTTTTGGTGTCAAAGCGCTCAACTTCACAAATGGCTGTTTTACCAGCGAGCAGTTGTGACCACACATGATCAACCCCTACCCCTAAACCACTGACCAGAGCACAGTCTGTTATATGCACTGCCCGCAACATCACAGTTTCCCCTGTTGCCAGCGCTGTAAAAATTGTTGATAAAACAACGGTGGCACCACCATGACATTGGATTCAACATCTAATAACATTTGCACACTGTAGCCAGTGGTCACTATGTGGTGCTGGTCATTACGCACTATAAATTCAATATTCACACGTGCCGCCTCATTCCAGTGCCATAGTGCTTCGATAGTAAATTTATCTTCAAAACGGAGCGGTTTATGATAATCGATATACATCTGCTTAATTGGCGCTATCACCCCTTGGGAGTAAAAATCCATATAGCCCAAACCATATTGCGCACCTAAAGCTACCCGTGCATCTTCGAAATAACTCGGATAGCGCCCATGCCAAACAATACCGATAGCATCAACCTCTTCAAAGCGTACATGGCGCTGCACAACAATGGACAATGGTGCCGGTGCGTTTTCAATTTTAGGAAACCAACGTTTTTTCATCCCGCACTTACCCCTTGGTCCCGTTACTGTCAGAAAACAACCAAAAACTGGCGACCAGATCATCAGCGACAAAAAGTTGCGCGTCAATAATTGCCTTGCCACGGATCTCTTTGCGCTGACATTGTACATCAATGACATCAAGTGGTTTCAGTTGGCGATGAAACTTTGCCCGCTCAACACCACTGATTGGTAAACTGATAGCAAAATGTTGTTCAGCAACAAGCTGCGCCATAAAAACCTGCACCACTGCCGGGACAATTGGATGCCCCGGAAAATGTCCAGAAAAGCCCACAAAGTCAGCCGGCAAACAGTACCGTTGCCGTACTGTAGCTGCGTCACTGTTTAACGCACTAGTTAACTCACCATTTAGCTCACCATTCAACTGAATGGCGGCATCACCAACTTGGCAATGCAATAATTCTCGCCGCATCTGACTCATTGCAACTCTCTTATCTCTTGAATCCACAGCGTCAACCGAAAACCACTGTTATCATCGAGAACGATTCCAGTTGGTGCCCATAACCCAGTTTGCTCCGTTGCTTCATTGGTCCCGGTTGAACCTGTAGAGGAAACAGCAAAGTCCTTATATTGATAATAGTGTACCTGCCACTGTTCATGGTTTGTGTGCACCACTTTGGTATTTAAGCGCGCCGGCACCCCGATAAAGTTAAAGCTAACTCCAGAGTCTGGATGAAGCAGCGCGTATCCTGTATCGGTGCGTTGAAGCTGATCAACTGCCTGCGGATATGGTGCTAAAAAAACATGTTGCACACTCTGGGCGACCATCTGCGGCAACTGCCGGTGTTCTTCAAGAAGCGGCAGCAGATAGTTCAGCTGATAACCATCACTGGTAACCGCTATATCAAACAGCTTAACTCCCATGCTATCCATGGCGACCAGCCGGGCTGTATTTTTTGTCGTATCCAGCTTAACCACCCCCTCAAGGGGTATTTTTCGAGTAAGCACCTCGAGTAAACCACTGTGGCGGCACAGATAACGATACCCAACCATAAGCCAACAATTATCCAGTAACTGTTGGGCACTCAATTCCGGCATAATCTGCGGTTTATGTTGGACAAATGGAACTGACGGCGCACAAGACACCAACAGCAGACAAAATAGCGCTGAGAATAAAAATTTTCCGCGCTGTTTAATATCGATAATTAACACCCTCATGACGACACCAACCAGCGATAACAGACTGGCAACACTAACAGAGCAGTTGCCACCGCACCACTAATACCCAACAATACCGTCACCCCGATTGAATACATGGCTGGATGATTAGCCAGAACCAGAGCCCCGAAACCAGCCAGCGTAGTTAATGCAGATACCAGCACTGCGCGCCGCGACTGCTGGCAACCGTTACCATCACACAAACTGAGAATAAAGATGCCATAATCCACCCCGAGACCGATTATCAAAATGGCCGCAATGACATTGAACAGATTAAAGCTAAGTCCCAGCCAGCTCATAGTACCAAACATGAACAGCAGGCCACTGAAGACTGGCAACAAGGCCAATACTACGTGGCGCCAGCGGCGGTACCACAATATCAGCACCAGCACCACCACGCTTAAGGCAACACTGATAAATTTACTAAAATCTACCGCCAGTTCTTCACTTAGCTGACGACCAAAAACACCTTGGGCAACCACCACCGCACCATCTATAGCCGCAATATTCTGCTGCAACTCGGAGGTCAGGTCAGCCTCGTTGATTAACGATATAATCGCCACCCCCGGGCTCTCGCCATTAACCCCATCAGCCTCATTAGCCCCAATGACCCCTGCAGAACTATTGACATTGTCCACAATTAAACCGTTCAACAGCGTCGACAAACCCATCTGTTGCCACGTGGCAAGATCAATAGCTGGCACAGTCTTATTCAGCCACTGGGTAAAGGGGGTAAAAGCCTGGGCTGAAAACCCATAATTGGCGCCAGAACTATTTAACTGCACTAACAATGACGCGCTATGCTCGGTCCAAAACTGGCTCCACAACTCGCGGCTATGACTTTGACTTGCAAGTGACGGCAATATAGCCGCCAAACTAACTACATTAGTACTGGCATCAATATCATGGACCGTTTGTAAAATACGGTCATTGACCCCCAGAGCATCATCGAAGGTGTCAGCCGTAGCAAACAACAAAGCACTGGTGCGCATATTACCCCACACCTGCTGCAACAACTCCTCGTTGTGGCGTAAATCTGGAGTAGCAACACTCAAACTGCGCATAGCACCATCAAAATGTAAACGTGGCAGCGCACTTATACACACCAACATCACTGCCAGCCACAACACTACCCACAGTCGACCCATAGCAGGCTTATCACCAGCTATCTTTGTACCTGTAGCACTATCACTGGAATGATCTGCAGCACCGACACCACACAGATGTGGCATAACCACCAGAGCCAATACCAGAGCTAAAGCTATCGACGTCATAGAGAACACGGCTAATTGGCGCTGTCCGGGCAATGCCGAAATGAGCAAGATACTGAACGCCAGGAAACTGGTAAGCGCACTACCCAGCAATGGCGGGGTTAAACAGCGCAACTGTTGCAGCGGCAAAGAGCTACCGCGCACCGAGAAATAGACATGCAAGGTAAAATCTACAGTTACCCCGAGCAACACGGCACCAAAGCCGATAGTAATACCCGAAACTACCGGAAAAAACACAGCAACAGCGGCAACAGCAAAACCGAGTACTGACGCTGGCAAAACAAACACATACAGCGCACGCCAACTACGCAATAATAATAAAAAAATCAACAGGATTGCCGCAGTTGCTGTTCCTAACACCACCCGCAAATCACGTTGGATGGTGTCAGCATTAGCCAGTGTATACAAGTGCCCACTTACCACCGTGACCTGAATAGACGCTGGCACAATACTATCCAGATTGTGGCGCAACTGCGCCAGCATACGCCGACTACCCGCCACATCACTGATTGAGATATCAGTATCAACTACAACCAGACGATGAGTGCCATCCGGGCTGACAAAATCGCTGTGATGTTGATCTGACTTTGACATTGGATTCAGCTGACGCAAATGATCTGCAGCTATTTGCCACAGCTGCAAGGGATCAGCTCGTAAACTTTGTTTAGTCCACCACCCTTGAGGCATCAACAACTGATTGCGCACCCACTGCAACTGAGTTTCGACTTGCTGCGCCTGCAACCTGTGTTCAAGTTTGACTAAATCAGCAGCGCTGACCAAGTTGGGTAACGCTTGCAATAAAATCTTATCCAGCGCTACCCCTTGGTGCAACGGTGGAGCATAGAGAGCCCGGGTAAAAAATGGTGGGCGTAAAGCTTGGCTCAAATCAATAGCGACTTGTTTTAAGTGTCCGACCTGTTGCATTGCTTTAGCACCAGAACCAGCATCATCCTCAACATCAATCGTATGCAGATCAATTAAAACTTTGCGCGCGAATGGTGCGTGTTGCAGCAAAGCAAAATCACGCCGCACCGTTGTTCCAGCAGTATCAGGCAACAGCGCCTCGATATTTTCTTCCTGTGCTACCAGGGTAAAGCACAGCACGCCCAGCAGTACAAAACAGCCATATCCAACCAGCAATAATTTACGCCGGTGCGCAAAAAAACTGTACAGCTTGGCGAACATTTAATTATTCAACCTATCAACAAAAATACTGCTTTCAATACGGGCATTTACTACAGTATTGTTAAAGTTAATTATAGTATAATCACCATCGTTTTCATGAATTTCTACCGTATCTACATAGCTTGCATCAGCAGCAAAGGTGATCATAAGATAACTCAAGAAACCGGCGCTAGCAGCTGGGGGTATTAGACGTAATTGAATTGGTTGCTGAGCAGACCTAGGAACCATAGTAATTGCATAATGACTGTGTAACCACACGAGGTCAGCTTTTGCCCAGGCGAATAGCTGCTGGGCTATAAGCGCCATGGCTTTATCCTGGTCGAGCTTAAAGACTTCACTGCCAGCAATATTCTGATGCCAACGCCGTCCACCATCACCTTTGATGACAAAACCCGAAGCAATTGGGGTCAACAACTCCCAGCGCAATAAATCGGGACGTTGATAATAAAATTGACCAGTGGAAGCCAATTTTTCCTCAAACATGCTCAAATATTTTTCTTGGACGAAATCACTGTGCAAGGTTTCAACCTCTTGCGCGGCACGGGTAATTTGCTGCTCCACTTCTTGGCTTAGTGCTTGATACTGCTGATCTCCATCTACCAGCCCATCAACCACTACTGCCCATGCTGAACCAGGCAGTCCAACAGCAACGGTTACAGCAAGCAAGCTCCAGAGTAAAAAAGTCTTCAAGGTAGCCACAGCTTCAAACTCCCTTCGGCGATAATTTGATCAGCGCTGGTAACAACCCCATCAACGACAGAAAATTCATCCAAATCAGCAATTGTTGTTATAGCTACAGTTAGCTGTTCACCAACGCTTGGGCTGCGTTTTATCTTAAAACTGCGCCCACCCACTAAAAAGCCACGCTGAACTTGACGTTGATTAAGCATATCATCGTAACCCTTGATAGCTGCATACGCTTGCGCCACAATTTCGATCAGTGCCACCGCTACTAAACAACCATCGTCTTCAACAAAAATATTATCTGAGCTAATAACTGCCGAAACCACTCCACCCTCGGAATTAAATTCCAGCAACTGATCTACCAATATCATCGGCTGGCGATGTGGCAACAGATCAATGGCGTTAACTGGCAATTGTAAATGGTCAGGCACCATTTAGTTATTCCTGCCAGTAACTAGTCAAATCATCAAACATCTGACTGGAGAAAAGAATTTTGCGCAATTTGACCAGATCGTCATGAAACACCCGGGTATTGTCGTACACCTGAAAGTCTTTTTTGAGCAGTGCATATATACGCCCAGTTCCCAGACCAAGCCTATCAGCATTTCTAAATGACAGTGCCTGCATATCCGCCAACACTTCGAGAGTTAATACGTGCTTAGCGTTGCTTACCAAGCGAAATGCTTTGCGCGCTGCTACCGTACCCATGCTGACGATATCCTGATTTGAAGCATTGCAGGAAATGCTGTTGGTACTCACCGGATTAGCCAGTTGACGGTTTTCGGCCGTGGTCGAAGTGGCAAGATATTGCGCCCCCATAAAACCCATGGTTAGCCCTAAAGTACCGGAAATAAGGTGCTCAGGTAAACCTTCGTTGAGGTTTTTATCCAGTAGCTTGTTCAACCGCCGCTCGGATAGGTTGCACAACGTAGACAGGCTGATGCACAGAGCATCCATGGTGAAACCAATACTCTGACCGTGAAAATTACCGCCGTGAATAATCTTTTTCTTCTCAGGCACAATGATAGGATTATCGTTAGATGAATTTGCTTCCACCTCAACAGTGCGCGTAGCAAATTCAATCATCTCGGTTACCGGAGCCAAAACCTGCGGGGTACAGCGGATGGAATAAACATCCTGCACATTTATGCTGGTCTCATAGACCAGTCCATCACAATGCTGCTGGCGAATTTGGTCGTGCATATCCTCACGCCGGGTAATATTACCGGA
>CAZHXF010000031.1:29963-32556 GCA_964536375.1 uncultured Desulfuromonas sp.
AATGCTGCTGGCGAATTTGGTCGTGCATATCCTCACGCCGGGTAATATTACCGGAACCGTTATACAGATTGCGGATGGTATCCGCAGTCTCTACTTGACCGAGATGTGGCTTCAGCTGATGTAAATCGGCGTCAAATGCATCGTCAATACCGCCAAACAGCTCAATACCGAAAGCACCGGTAACATAGCTAACCCGCAGCAATTTTTTGGCGCCAAAAATGGCAAACGCCGCCAGTGCTGTCATAGCACTAGTACCGTTCATTATGGCGATGCCCTCTTTGTAGCTCAAGCACATTGGTTCCCGACCCAATTGCGCCATAACTTCAGCGGCGGGACGCAACTGCTCCTGGTAATAAACCTTGCCTTCACCGATAATGGCCAAACCTAAATGGGCTAGATGGATCAGATCACCAGAAGCACCGACACTGCCACATTCGGGGATGTAAGCTGCGACACCGTTGTTTATCATCCATTGCATATGGCGTAACAATTCCAGGCGCACACCGCTATAACCTTTAACCAGGGTGTTCAGGCGCACCAGCATCACCGCCTGAGCAACGTAAGGCTTTAATGGATCACCCAGGCCAGCAGCATGACTGCGGATCAAATTAACCTGTAGCGCCTTCATCTCATTATCACTAATAATTTTATTACACATGGGACCAAAAGAGGTATTAACTCCATAGATCACATGTTTTGCCTCCACCGCCTGCACCAGAAATTCACGGCTTTCGCGACAGCGCTGCAACGCCTGCTCATCCAGTTCAACACGCAGATCACCAACCCCTACAGCTATAATATCCTCAACTGTCAGGTCATTGCCTGTCAGTACTACCGACTTACGAGTAGCCATTATCCACACCCTTCATCGCAATTAGATCAAATTATCATTACAAACTGAATACTTTCGACTACAGCAACAAGGGCCAAGGCTAAACAAAAAAGACTAAATGCCAGGCGCACAAATGTCGAGCAATGCGGCATACGTCAGTACGTCTAATTGCCAGATAAATGCAGCAACACCACAGATAATAACTTTTGCGCTACCTTCAATCTTGTCTACGGTAATCAAAAAACAATACCGGTTTTCTCTTATCTTCCTGGGTAGTTTTTTGCCGCACCACAGTAATATCTTCAATAACCACTTCCGGTTTTACCCGAATACGCGCGGCAAGTTGTTCAGCGATGTGCTGCGCATCAATTGACTGATCGCTACAGCCGACCACAACTCGTATCCGGTCGGACAAAGCATAATCGTCAAACACTTCAATATAGTAAGCAGCAACAGCTTCCATCTGCTGCAACACAGCAAAAATAGCCGGAGGATAAACAGTTGTGCCGCGATATTTGAGCATCTGATCTTTACGCCCGATTATGGGGCCGAGTCTGGTGCCACTGAGACCACAAACACATGGATCGGTGTACTTACTGGCAATATCACCAGTACGAAAACGCAGCAACGGCATTCCAGTAACCTGCAGCGGTGTTGCCACCACCTCACCCGGTATTCCATCAGCCACCCGCTGTCCCTGTTCGTCGAGAATTTCCACTACCATCAACTCTGAATTCACGTGCCCACCACAACCATGCACACAATCACAAAAGGTGGTAGCCATCTCGGTACTAGCGTAAGTACCATAAACCTGTGCCTGCCACTGTTGTTGCAAACGCTGACCCAATGATGACAAAGTAAAATCATTACTGCGCACCGGTTCACCTATACAGATCAACCGTTGCACCCCACAAGAAGAAGCATCGACCCCGGTGCTACGCAATTGTGCCGCCAGCGCCAGAAAAAACGTTGGCACCCCCACCAGCGCGGAGGGACGAAAACGTTGCACCAGTTGTGCTACCACACCGATGGCGCTGGAGCCGCTGCGGATAACACCGGCACCAATTCGCTGTAAACCAAGAAAATAGGCCAGACCAGCCATGAAACAGCGATCAATAGCCGCAGCAATTAATACGCGATCATTGCAGGTAATCCCCGCCAGACGAAAAGCAAATTCTTCATTTTTTGCCAGACGTTCCAGATCAGAACTACTTTGATAAAAAGTAACCGGCCGCCCCGTTGTTCCCGAGGTCAAACAGATATCGGCAATATTTTGTTCTGAAATGGACAAGAACTGCTCTTCATTATCCTCTAAATCGGTCTTGGTTGTGGTAGGTATTTTTTGCAAGTCATCGTAGCAGCAGATATCAGCGGCAGACAATTGCAGGCGCTCAAACATTTGACCATAAAAGTGCGAATTACCCATGAGGTAAGTAATGTGCTCAAACAGTAATTTATCTTGGTTGATTATTCCAGATTGCAGATTCAGGCAATTCACTTCACGGTTAGTCATGCGCTACCCCCAACAGTTTCATCTATATTCAAGTGACGCATCAGCTCCAACTCTTGTGCCATCTGCGCCTTAACCTCTTTGCGCAAACGACGATGCCCCCCCTCTTCACCATAGTCCGCACTATCAACAGGGGCTAAAACACGCAAACGCACCGTAGACGGTTTGAGATGTTTGCGCCCTGGGGGTAACAACCTGTCAGTCCCCATAATACACAAAGGGACTATCGGGCGACCGCTGGCAACAGCCAT
>CAZHXF010000031.1:32656-33999 GCA_964536375.1 uncultured Desulfuromonas sp.
TGTCAGTCCCCATAATACACAAAGGGACTATCGGGCGACCGCTGGCAACAGCCATCTTGAACGCCCCTGAATAAAATCGCTGTAATTGTCCCGTCCGACTCCTATGCCCTTCAGGAAAAAACAGTACGGCACCGCCACCATGCAGGATACTGAGACCTTTATCCAGTGTCTGTTGCCAAGAGAGTTCTTCCACCTCAAGATAACCTGCTAAACGCATAAAAAAATGGTACCAGAACATCTTGAATGGCCACGAGCGCACAGCAAAAGTGACATCACTACTGGGCAACGAACCCATAAAATAGGTATCAAAAAAAGAAAGATGGTTAATCACAAACACACAATTGGGCGGGATATTTTCATCCGCGACACCCTCGCGTTTGAAATCAACAAAAGGATAAATTATCAGCAACCATACCCGACCATATAACCAGATCATGTGGCGCACAACGCGCGCTAAATTCCAGCGATAGGTTATTACAAAACCGGCAATTAACACCGGAGTCAGGATGATGCCGATAGCTGTAGCCAACAATAATAATGAATACACCCACAGATTCATTAAAATTGTTTTTATTTGCTCAGTCAGCACCAAAACTCAACCAATCCCGTAAATTATGCCTCAGCGCTAAGTTTGCGCTGCACAAAAGCATGAATATCGCCCAGAGTACGAATTTTCTTAATTTCCGCTTCTTCACGAATTTTGAAATTAAAAGTCCCTTCAAGCACGATAACCATGTCAACAGTGTCTAAGCTGTCTAAACCTAGATCCTGATATATAGACAGTTCTGGCTGCATATCGGTAGCATCAAGCTCGAACTCCTCCACCAACGCCGCATTTACTGTGGTGATTATCTCTTGTTCAGTCACTGCTATACCTCCTTAAGACCAAAGAGGTGTTGACACCTCCAAGGGCAAAGCTATTCTTTAAAGCATAATCTATCGGTTTGTTTCCACTTAGCTCCACACTACTAGCAACTTCACGCACATAGTTGAGTGGCGCACAGCGTGAATCTATTTCAGTTAAATGCAATGTTGGTACTATATGACCGGTATGCTGCATATCGATTGTCGCTATTGTTTCCAAGGCTCCACTTGCCGCCAGCGTGTGACCCAAGTGCCCCTTAAGACTGCTGACCGGGGTTTGATCACTGAACACAGTTGCAATAGCGTGACTTTCAGCAATATCGCCCTGCTCAGTCGCCGTAGCATGGGCATTGATATAACCTACCTGGACAGCATTTATATGGGCATTATTGAGTGCCAAATTCATACACTCCACCATAATTTTACTATCAGGATTAGCAATATTGCCACTATCAGTCAAAGTGGCAAAACCAACCACC
>CAZHXF010000032.1:0-32870 GCA_964536375.1 uncultured Desulfuromonas sp.
GATTATAATCGTGAGTGGAGCGCTAATCTGGTTTATAGCGTAAAACTCTATTATGGATTCTCTTTTACCAATATCACCTGCTACCGCAGTGGTTATAGTGCTAAAGAAATGACTGATAGAAATGGTTATGAGTTACCTGATGGTACTGAAATAGATGTTTATTCTGACGTCTCTTACTCCAGCTCGACAACCTTCGATTGGAAACTGGCTTGGGAATGCCCTGTTACCACTACACAGACAATGACCATTACTGCCGATGTCACCAACGTATTTAATCGTAAATTATATACCGGAACTGAAAACGAATACGAGATGGGTCGCCAACTATGGGTCGGGATGGATTATCAGTTTTAAATGGTGCAAGCTCAATTATTCGGTAATAGGCAGTGAAAATGGTCGCGTCATTTCCCAATGCCCAGATGAATTAACGGTTAATAAATCACTGCTGTGTAACAGCTTGTTCTTGGTTGCGATGTGCAGATCATAGTTACCAGCCTGAGCTGTCGGTAAATGGAATATCGTTTTATTGCTGTGTCGGGTGATTATTGGTAATTGTTGTGGCAGAGGAATAACGGCAATCCCCTGATCGGTTAGTTGAAGTAATTTATCCTGCATAAACGCCACTGATCTCGTAGCCGGTATTTCACAGAGCCTTTTAAGGTGCTTGGGGTTGCTTATATTTACAATCTTAATTTTGTTGAAATTGGTAGTAACGCAAGCAATGTCTTCCTGCGCAACTATGTTGTTACAAAACCCCCCAAGATCTAATGAGTCGACAAGCTTAGGTTCCGCAGCATTGCTGATGTCAATGCTTAAGATTCCGTGATCTCCATTCGTTATGAAGAGATAATTGTCTGCAATGATAAATTTACTCATGGGCGATCTTGTTTGCAAGGGAGTTTTATAATCAAGTTGGCCTATCAATTTTACTTTGTTCCCGTTTACCACCCGGTAAATTTTTAAACAATTGGGCACACTGGCAACATAAATGAGAGATCCTTGCCTGATGGAACATGTATTGCTGATCTTTATTAACGTTGTGCGCTTTGGTTTTTTTTTGCTTATATTGCTGACATCAATGGCAGCTAAATCTTCGCGTGCTAATGAAATGTAGAGATAATCGCCATACGGGCTAAGGTTGTATATGGGTCGAGAAAACTCTAGGACAGCCTGGGTGCGATGTGACTCAGCCTGATTCAGGTTTAATATGTGAACTTGTTTATTATTGAGAGCCACATATGCAGATTTCTCGTCCATGGTCATAATGCGAATATTGTGTTTGAAGTCGATGGAATCATATTGCGTTATTGAACCGTCGGTATTGGTTTGCAGTAGATTCAGAATATGGGCGTTACTGACACAAATCTTGTTGCCATAAGCAAATATTTTGGCTTTGCTATACTGTATAGCCGGTAGCTCCATCGCTACACTTATATTTATGCCGGCGCAATATGGATCTATGATGACGAAGCCATCATTACGTTGAGCTGCCAAAAGTAGATTGTTGTAAGCGGTTACGGTGCGGCAAGATGTAGCCACAAGGAGTGTATTAACCTGCTGAAGCTTGCCGTGGTTGTTGGTGTACTGATAGATGTGATCAGAAGAACGGTTGGTTACAAAAAGGTTGTTTGCGTGAGTGCACAATCCGAAGGCATAGTGATCAATAATTGTTTTAGTTGGTATTGGTGGGTTTTGGGGTGTTGAGATATCGCATGAGTAAACTCCGCTATTCCCCATTGCCAACATTAGCTGATTGCCTAATATCTCACATGCCCAAGCTGTTTCTGATAATTCAACAGTGGATATATGCTGTGGATGCCGACTATCGCTTATGTCGAATACCTGTAATATGCCACCTTCTTTGGTTTTCCCAACACTATAAACGTAGTTATGGTAGATAGTCACGGCTTGCAGGTTGCCAGTTACTGGTGTGCTCGGTATTTGCTTTGGGTGATAAATATCGCTGGTGTCTAGAAAGACTAGACCATGTTTTGCTGTTGCTAGGATTGCCAGATTGTTTTTAATTGCCACGTCCATTACTACGTGATCAGATTGAGTAAAGATAAGTTTGGGGGCACTTGGCTCGCTTATGTCGATGCCAAACAGACCTGAGTTGCCGGCAGCGACAAACAATTTATTATCTCCAATAGCCAGTTTCCAAGTGATAGCTTTTAGGGGTAAAATCGCTTTTAGCTCAGGTTTTGCTGGATTTTGTAGATCATAACAGATAACTCCGTTAGAACCATTTGCTAGCCATGCATAGTGTCCTTGCACTGCTATGTCACGCATGGATCCCCAGGTAGAAATGGCGCTTATTATTGTTTGTGGCGTCTGTAAGTTTGAGGTGAGCACGGCGGAAACGTTGTCAGTTAAATTTTGGCCATCGACTATAAGGCTGGTGCCTAATGGGTCAATGCGGATGTTGTTGATAGTCGCAATTGTTGGTGGCGAAAGTTGCGCTATCCAAAAAAACAGACCTGCCAGTGCTAAACAATAAAATATAGCAATAATAAGCCAGCGCCCTGTCGATTTTTTGGTGGTTTTAAAATTGCTCATCTAGTTTTTTCAATCTGGTTAGTAAGTAGTTTTATTGTGCTGTTGATGTTTGACGAATTTGGCAACTAGGTCAAGTAATTGTTGTTGTTTGTATGGCTTACACAGGCAGTCATCCATGCCAGCTTGCGAACATAGTTGGATATCTTTATCACTAGCGTGCGCAGTGAGGGCTATTATTGGGGTGTTGTTGTCAATGCGGATTGCTCTTGTCGCTGCATAACCGTCCATTATTGGCATTTGACAATCCATTAAGATCAAATCAAAGGAACCATTGTTAGTCGCTTCCACTGCCTGTTTACCATTGCTGACAATGGTTAATTGATAGCCGTTCTGCTCAAGAATAAGTTGGGCTAAACGTTGATTTATCTTGTTGTCTTCAGCAAGTAAAATTTTGACTGCTTTGTTGCTTTGTTTTTGAACTGCTAACGCGGATGTGTTAGCTGTTGCAATCCTTAGCCGTGTTTCTATGTCAGCAAAAATGATGTCTTTCAGATCTTTTGTTTTTACCGGTTTGATCAAGAAAAAATTGTTGCCTGATTCTTGCTGGTTGATTTCGCTAAGCGCATAGCGATGTTGTGTGATAACCACAATCTTTGCTTGGAACTTATTCCCATGCTGTTGGGCTAAGCTTAACTTGGCGCTCTGTGTACCGTCTTTTTGATCAAAAAATAAAATATCAAAATCAGATGGCATATCTGCAGATATTTGCGCAAGTTTGACCGTAGTGGTAGATAACCCCCACACTGTTAAATGTTCGCGCAGGAGCAGCTCTAAATCTGGATTGTCGGTTGCAATCAGAGCCCTGTGGTACTGGCTATTGGCAACAGGTGCGTGTGTGTGGCTGGTTGCACAGGCTAGTGGTATCGTTACGTCAAAACAACTACCCGTTGGTATGCGGTCTGTAACAATAACTTGCCCTCCCATTAGCTCCACTAATTGAGTTACAATGGTTAACCCTAAGCCAGTGCCACCGTAATTGCGTGTTGTTGAGCTGTCTGCTTGAGTAAATGCATTAAAAATTCTTTCTTTAGCATTGTCATTAATGCCGATTCCGGTGTCGCAAACTTCGATTTTTAGTTCAACGTTTGTCTTTGTTAAAGGCTTACTGCTCATTGCGATCGATATGCGTCCTGTGGCAGTGAATTTAATCGCATTTGACAGTAGATTGAGTATTATCTGTCTTAAGCGCTCAGCGTCTCCTAGCAGACACTCAGCTAAATATGGCGAAGATATGGTGGTTATTTCCAGCCCTTTAGTAAAGGCATTATCGGCTAATAAATCGACCGCGGTTTCCAGCGTCTCAACCGGGTTGAAATGATTAAGTTCCAGTTCCAGTTTTCCAGCTTCAATCTTAGAGATATCAAGCAAGTCGTTGAGTATTGCCAAGAGTGATTCGCCGGAGCTATGAATAGTACTGGTTAACTCGCGTTGATAGCTGTCGGTAGTGTTTTTAAGTAACAACTCGGCCATCCCTAGTACCCCAATCATTGGGGTACGGATTTCGTGGCTCATGTTGGCTAAAAATTTTGACTTGGCAGCGCTTGCCTCAACTGCCTCTTTGCGGGTTATATCCAGTTCTGTTACCGTTTTGCGCAGCTCTTGATTGCTTTGTTGCAAAGCGTAAGTTCGTTTTGCAACTTTATCCTCAAGTAGTTGTGAATGTTTTTGTAATTCATCTTGACGTTTGTTTATTTGGGTCAGCATTTCATCAAATCCGCCCTGTAATTCTCTTATTTCTTCGATGTTATTGTGCACTAGTGGTTGCTGGTGGGGTTCGTATATCTTGTTTTCGGTAACTGTTTTCATGCGCATTACAAGTTGTTGTAGTGGGTCAACAATGAGAGGCTTTAATCTGCTGGTGAGTAGATATGCCACAAGTAAGGAGACAAAAAGTATTATCAGTGCTGCTACCATAAACCACAGCAGGTTTATCAAAATAGGATTGATGCTGGCTTGGAGATAGACGGCACCCTGATATTCACCGTTGTGCATAACTGGTGAGTAGATGCAGAAATTCCGTGTGTTGAAGATGTATATTGTTGAAAGTGTTTTTTCTGCCTGGTGCAGCGCTTCTATTTGAAATGTTTTGCTTTGAATGATTTTTGCAAATGTGATGGTGTTGCGATTAAGGTATTGAGCAAATAAACGGTTTTCTTTGTCAAATAAGTATGCAGTTTCTATAGTAGGTTCAGTTTTTAAGGTGGATAAAATCGGTTGTGCACGACCTTTCAAGTTAAGGCTCAAGCTTTCTTTACTTGTTTCACCGATCACCTTTGCTAGCGTAGACATTTTATCGATCATGCTGTGGCGTAAATTAGTGCCCTGAATTACTACTGCTACCACCAGAGTCAATAAGATCACGCTGGTGCAAGTTAGCATGACTATTTTAGTGATTTTATTGCTTAATGTTGTTGGTGAGGACATGCAGAAATGTTATCCCTAGTTAGTTTCTGTCTGGAAGTCGCCATTTTTCGCAATTTCGGTGTCAATCTGCACATTTGATCGTGCAGCGTAAAGAGCTACACCATCGCTCAAATGCTCGATTTACTTGACCTTGTGAAAAATAGCTGGTTTCCAAATCAAAAACGGGCACGGTACCCATCCAGAGTTTTCGGATGGTCACTAGTTAGTTTGGTTTAATTGTCGAAATCGTATATGTCCGGGGAAAGAAGGTCAATTTAAATATCAGTGAATTGCTAGATTAAATGTTAAAAAGGGGCGACACTTAACACTTGACTGGGTAGCTAAAGCGCTGTGGTGGTAAATAGTTACTCAGCTGTTAATTATAACCGATAGAAAATGGGTATTAATGAATGTCATAGATGTTACCGGGATAACAAAACATTATGGGTCGCGTCAGTTGCTGCATGAGATTAGCTTTGCGGTAGATGAGAAGGAGAAGGTTGGTCTTATTGGGTGTAATGGCTGTGGTAAATCCAGTTTGTTGCGCATTTTGACAGGGCTGGACGATGCTGATAGTGGAACTATCGTTAAAAAACGTGGGGCCAATGTTGTGTACCTGGCTCAACAACCACAGCTCGATGGCAGCTTGACAGCGCAGCAATATTTGCAGCGCTCTTTAGTCGATGTGCATGAGCGGCGCCAACGCTTTGATGTTGTGTGCAACGCTTTGGCGAGTGCGCAGGGGCGGGAGTCTGAGCTGCTATTGCATGAACAACAGCAGCTACAGGAGTGGTTTGACCAGCATCAGGCGTGGAATATTGATCATCGTATCGGCGATCTATGCACCCGGTTGGATATTGTTAATCCACAGCAGCTTATCTCGGAAATGTCAGGTGGGCAGGGTAAGAGGGTTGCGCTTGCTGGCGCTCTTCTCAGTCAGCCGGAGTTGCTGCTGCTGGATGAGCCAACCAACCATTTAGATGCCCAGAGCATCAACTGGCTAGAAGAAGAACTGATTCGCTATCCGGGTGCGGTTGTATTGGTCACCCATGACCGCTATTTCCTAGATCGAGTGGTTACCAGAATGTTTGAATTGGACAAAGGGAAATTACAGGTTTTTACCGGTAATTATAGTCTTTATCTAGAGCAGAAAAGCCTGCAATTACAGGCAGATAAAAGTAAACAAAGTCGTTTGTTGAATCTGCTGCGCCGTGAAGAGGCGTGGTTGCAGCGCGGGGCCAAGGCGCGTAGCACCAAGCAGAAGGCGCGTATTGATAGAGTTGGCGCGTTACAACAACAAAAAGCTGGACCGGAGCGGGGTGAACTGAATTTACAGTTTGCCGCTGAACAAAAACTGGGCGGAACTATTCTTGAGCTTGATGATGTTACTCTGCAGGCTGGCGATCTGTGCTTGGTGGAGGGCTTGTCGTTAATGCTGCGCCCGGGTGAGCGTCTGGGTATTTTAGGACCCAATGGCAGCGGTAAATCAACATTATTAAAAACAGTCCTTGGACAAGTGCCATTAGTCGCTGGCAAGATTACTGTCGGGCGCAAAACACACATTGGCTATATAGACCAACAACGTAGTGGGCTTGATCCTAAGTTGTTGGTCGGTCAGGTTCTAGGTGAGGGGGAATGGGTAACCGTTGCCGGAATCAAACGCCACAAAACTGGTTATCTGGAGGATTTTTTATTTGATCATGCCGAACAACACAAACCTGTTGCCACCCTTTCTGGCGGGGAGCGGGCGCGGCTGTTGTTAGCGTTGTTGATGTTGCAAGGGGCCAATTTGTTGATTCTGGATGAGCCAACCAATGATCTGGATATTCAGACCTTGCAAGTACTAGAACAGGGATTAATAGACTTCTCTGGCTGTGCCTTGATTGTTACTCATGATCGTTATCTGCTCGACCGAATTGCAACATCTGTGCTGTTATTTGATGGTCAGGGAGGTGCAACCAGCTACGCAGGAAATTATAGCGATATGTGTGTTCAGTGCCAATTGGCGTTGGATGAAATAGCTGCTAGCAGTGTAGTACCAGAGACGATAGTAAAAAAAACGGGGTCACAGCGACCCGCGCGAGTTAAAAGCGGTCTGAGCTTTAAGGAGAAGCACGAATTATCGGCTCTTGAGGACGAAATTGCCCAACTCGAAGGTGAACAGCAGGAGATAGAACAGGCATTGTCGCAACCGCAAAATTGTTCAGTGGAACAGGTCTCGTTGCTGGGGCAACGCTTTGCTGCTGTAGCTGAAAAACTGAGTAGTTGTTATGCACGCTGGGAAGAACTGGAAGAAAAACGGGAAATAACTAAGTAATTGTCACCATAAAACAGCCTACTTCAATGTTGACATCTCACTTTTGAATCGTATACAGTACACAGATTGATTTTAATGGGCCGGTTGATGGTTCTAGCGGTTTTTAAATGGGCTGCTTGTACAGAGCATTGTCCAAATTTTATCGATTTTTTAACTTAAATCGGAACTTTTCGAGGAGGATCAAGAATGATCGAAGCGTATCTGCAACATGAAGCAGAGAGAAATGCTCAGGGGCTCCCTGCATTACCTCTCAATCCAGCTCAAGCAAAAGACCTATGTGCACTGTTGGTTAATCCACCTGCAGGCAAAGAAGCATTTTTACTCAATCTGTTGAAAGAGCGGATCTCCCCGGGTGTTGACCCTGCTGCAGAGGTAAAAGCAGCATTTTTGGCTCAAATTATTAACGGTGAGGTTTCTTCACCATTGGTGAGCAAAGTTGAAGCGGTTCAGATTCTCGGTACCATGATGGGTGGTTATAATATTAAACCTCTAGTCGCTACTCTGGGGAATGCTGAGCTCGCTGATGCAGCGGCAAGTGCTCTGAGTGGTATGGTTATGATTTACGATGCTTTTGATGATGTGTTTGCACTGTCTAAAGCTGGTAATGCTGCTGCAAAAAAAGTTGTCGAGTCTTGGGCTGCTGGCGAGTGGTTTACCGCTAAAACTGAATTGCCTGAAACCATTACCGTTAAGGTATTTAGAGTTGACGGCGAAATCAATACTGATGATTTTTCTCCTGCGAGTGATGCTTGGAGTCGTTCAGATATTCCTCTGCATTCATTGTGCATGGGTAAAACGCGTTTCCCCGGTGGTTATGAGGAGATAGCTAAATGGCGTGAAGCTGGCGATCAGGTAACTTTTGTTGGCGATGTTGTTGGTACCGGTTCTTCACGTAAGTCGGCGTGTAACTCTGTATTGTGGCACATTGGGCAGGATATTCCGGCAGTACCTAATAAACGTCGTGCCGGTGTTATTATTGGTAACGCAATAGCACCAATTTTCTTCAATACTGCACAGGATTCCGGCGCATTGCCATTGCGCATGGATGTTGGCAAACTCAAGCATGGCGATGTTGTAACTATCAACACTAAAGCAGGCAAGGTTACTGATGCTAGTGGCGCTGAGTTGGCAACATTTGAAATTTCACCTAACACTGTAAGCGATGAGTTTCGTGCCGGGGGCAGATCTACTCTTATAATCGGGCGTAAATTGACTGAGCGCGCATGTGCTGCTTTGGGTAAAAAGTTGCCAACACTGTTTATCCAAGCGGATAACCCTGTAGTTAAGGCTGGTCAAGGATTTTCTTTAGCGCAAAAAATGGTTGGTAAGGCTTGTGGCGTTGCCGGGATTCTTCCTGGTACCGCATGTGAACCTACGATGACTACTGTTGGTTCTCAAGATACTACCGGTACCATGACATCAGATGAATTGAAGGAGTTGGCTTGCCTCAAGTTTCAGGCACCAATGTTCATGCAGTCTTTCTGCCATACTTGTGCTTATCCTAAGCCCTCTGATGTTGTGATGCATAAGACGCTGCCTGCCTTTGTTCAGGAGCGTGGAGGTGTTGCATTGCATCCTGGTGATGGTGTTATTCACAGTTGGTTGAATCGTTTAGGTATGCCTGATACTGTTGGTACAGGTGGTGATTCACATACCCGTTTCCCTCTCGGTATTAGTTTCCCTGCTGGTTCTGGATTGATTGCTTTTGCCGGTGCTCTCGGGTTTATGCCATTGGATATGCCGGAATCGGTTCTGGTTCGTTTTAAGGGTGAGTTTAACGAAGGTATCACTTTACGTGATGCGGTTAATGCTATTCCATTATGGGCGATTAAAGACGGTCTGATGACCGTACCTAAGAAGAATAAGATTAACATTTTTAATGGTCGTATTCTGGAGATGGAAGGGTTGCCTAATCTGTCTGTAGAACAGGCTTATGAGCTTACCGATGCTGCTGCTGAGCGTAGTGCTGCGGCTGGTTGTATCCAGTTGTCTGAAGAGTCGGTATGCAAATATTTGCGTTCCAATGTAGCGTTGATGGAGAGCATGATCAAAGATGGTTACTCCTATGCGCCAACACTGCAAAAACGCATTGATGCAGTAAACGAATGGCTCAAAGATCCTAAGCTGCTTAAAGCTGATAAAAATGCAGAGTATGCTGCCGTAATCGAGATTGATCTGGCTGAAATCACCGAGCCTATCTTGGCTTGCCCTAACGATCCTGATGATGTGAAGATTCTCTCTGAGATTCAAGGAACTAAGATTCAGGATATCTTCCTTGGTTCTTGTATGACGAATATCGGCCACTTCCGCGCTGCTGCTAAGATCTGGGCCGGTCACAAGTTTAATACTCAAGATCGTATCTGGATTTGCCCTCCAACTCGTATGGATCAAGCGAAGCTGAAGGATGAGGGTTATTTTGCGATTTTCAATCAGGTTGGTGCTCGTATTGAAACTCCGGGCTGCTCATTGTGCATGGGTAATCAGGCTCGCGTGCCTGATGGAGTAAACATGTTCTCTACTTCAACACGTAACTTTGATGATCGCATTGGTACCGGTGCACAGGTTTATCTTGGTGGCGCTGAATTAGGTGCAGTAACTGCCCTTAAGGGTGAGCTACCTACTCCTGCTGAGTATCTGGCTATATACAAGGAAAAAATTGCACCATTTAAGGATGAAATTTATGACTACCTGCAACTTGACGAAGCAGGCGAGTATAATGCTGTTTATAATCGCTGCGATATCTAGTAGTCGTAAATATTGTTAAAACAAAAAAGGGCCATATCTTAGGATGTGGCCCTTTTTTGTTAAGCTTAATTTTAAGCTGGAGTCGTTAAAGGTGGATAACGTATTGCAGTGCTGAACGGGTGAACTCATGGCAGTCATGCTCAAAAGCAGCATAGTGTTTGAGCAGTTCTTCTTCGCTGCCTGACAGTGGATTGGGGCGGACAATACGTTGAGATATGTGGTGTAAAGCACGGGCTATGGTCTCTGGCTGGCGGTAAGAAACCAGCCAGTTGTATTTTATCATGAGCGGAATTTGAGCTGCAAACTTATCTGGCAGATTTTGTTGCTGAGCTAGCAGTGAGTATATGTATTGAGCAAAGTCTTCCAGTTTGATGCTACTGTATTTGTGCCAGTTGCAGGCGGTGAAATGGTCATAAAACATATCCACCATGATACCGCGATAAAGTCCATATTGAGGATCAATCAACTGTTTGCTGTTCTGGAAAAACTGATTGGTTTCGGCAAAACAATCAATACCGCGATGGCGGCGCAGCCCGGCAATTATTCCGGGAGAAAATTGCTTATCAAGGGGGCCTTTAACAAAGTCACCGAGCATGTTGCCGATATATTGTTCGTCGTTAGGCTGTGATAGCAACAGGTGGAGCAAGTAGTTCATTGGTCAGTTTGCTCTGTGTTGTCACCCATGTCGGCTTGGGCGAGTATTTGCTGCCTGACTGCTAGAAGCTGTGTAGTTCGCTGGTCGACTATCGCAGCGAATGCCCCTTTGTTAGCTTGAGACACAGGTTGCGCTGGCGCGGATTTCATTTTTAACGGATTTATTGCTTGACCATTTTTAAAGACGCGAAAATCCAGATGGGGCCCAGTGGCAAGACCCGTAGCACCAACGTAAGCAATTACGTCACCCTGCCTGACTCGCGATCCTTTTTTAATGCCACGGGCAAATTTACTTAAATGGATGTAGGTCGTTTCGTATGAGTTGGGATGGCGCAGACGTATCTTATTGCCATTGTTTTTATCGTAGCTTTTCTGGGTGACAGTGCCATCTGCTACGGCTCTGACTGGTGTGCCAACCGGTGCCGCATAATCTATAGCTAGATGGGGCTTCCATCTGTTTAGTACTGGATGAAAACGTCGGTTGGTATAGCCTGACGAGATGCGGGTATACTTGAGCGGTGCTTTAAGAAAAGATTTGCGTAAACTCTTGCCATTATCATCGAAAAAACTCAGTGTTTTTTTGCCATCATGAAAACTAAAGGCATAATAACTCTGTTTTCTGTTGCTGAATTCAGCTGCAAGCAAATTGCCATAACCAGCTAAGTTGCCATCACGGTAGCGTTTTTCTACCAGAGCGATGAAATGATCTCCCCGCCTGATATCCCGGATAAAATCGATATCCCAGGCGTAAATATCCATTATTGTGCTAGCTAATTCTGATGTTTCTCCGAGTTCGGCAACGGTGGCAAAAAGACTTGAGTTAATAATGCCACCAATAGGTTCAACTTTAACATCGTAGAAAATAGGTTGGCGGGAAATTTGAAATTCGCCATCTTGCTGTTGAATAAGTAGCTGATCTTTATTATTGATATCATAATAAAAATTGACGAAATTATCGTTTTCAATTTCGATCTGATATGGGTGCCCAGCGCATAGACTGCTCAGAGGGAAGACTGCTTTACTTTGTTCAGCAATAACCAGAATTTCAGCCGGAGAAAAATAATGCCCTAAAATTGCCGTTATAGTGTCACCTGGTTGTACGTTTTGACAAATTGTTTCCCGTTTGCTTTGAATTATTGCATCTGCTGTGGGCTCACAAAACGCTGCTGGGGACAGGTCGTCGGATTCGGTCTGGTATAATGGGGTCGGTTTGTCGTAATTTATGCTGAAAAAAAGCACTATGGCAATACTTGCCAGAATTAAGAATAACGTCGTATTCTGTCGGCGACGACGATTATTTGTCACGGGACGACGGCGAGCATTGTGGGGCATAAAATATCTTATCCAATTCTTTGCTAATTTGCGATGACATCAAACGGCGCTACTTTAGCAGGTTTACGAGTTATTTGTCTAGTAAGGCGTTTCTAAATGGTGTTGTTTGGACTCAGTACGGCTAATTTTTACTTTTGAAAGGCTGGAATGAAAAAATGATAAATGTAGAACGTTTGTGTGATGAATTTTTAAAATTAACCGCCATTGCCAGCCCTTCGTTGCACGAGGGAGAGATCGCGCGCTATTTGCAACAGCGCTTTGCTCAGCTTGGGGCGCAGGTATGTGTAGATGATTGTGCGGCACATATAAATGGTGAAGCTGGCAATATTCTGGCGCGCTTTCCTGGCACCAATGCTGCGGCTGATCCTTTATTGCTTAGCGCGCATATGGATACCGTGTCTCCAGCAATTGGTGTACAGCCAGTGTTGTGTGATGGTGTATTCCGCAGTGCTGGAGATACTATCTTAGGTGCTGATGATAAGTCTGGGATTGCTCAGATCATCGAAGCTATACAGTGTTTGCAGGAAAACGCTATTGTCTATCCGCCGCTAGAGGTGGTTATTAGCGTCGCTGAGGAGGTTGGTCTGTTAGGTATTAAATATTTTGACCTGAGCCAACTGAACTCTAAGCATGGCTTGGTGCTGGATAGCTCAGGGGTAGGTATGGTCGCGGCTGCAGCTCCAGGGGCGAATAAACTGCGCTTTGTTGTTGAGGGGATAGGGTCTCATGCGGGCTTGGATCCAGAGCATGGGCTGTCGGCTATTCAAGTAGCGGCTAAGGCAATCAGCAACATGCAATTGGGTCGCATTGATGCCGAGACAACAGCTAATATCGGTTTAATATCCGGTGGGCAGGCGACCAATATTATTCCTAATTATGTGCAAGCGATGGGAGAGGCGCGCAGTTTCAGTGCCGAAAAATTGTGTCGCCAAACTGAACATATGCAACAGTGCTTTTATGTAGCGGCACAGCAAAGCAGTGTGAATATTCGCGGTAAACAGCGTCAAGCTCAGCTGCAAATAGATGTTGTTGCCGATTATCCTGCTATGGCTGTAGATCATGAGTCTGAGGTAGTACAAAATCTGCAACGGGCAGCGGTTATGGTTAACCAACAGTTGGAGGTTGGTTCTTCAGGTGGTGGCAGTGATGCTAACATCTTTAATCAGCATGGCATCGTGACGGCAAATTTAGCCACCGGCATGCAACAGGTTCATTCAGTAGATGAATATATTCTCGTTGAAGATCTGGTTAACGTAAGTCGCTTGTTGACGCAATTTATCCGTATTTCTTAAGTGTAGATTGGTAGTGGTGCACCCATGAAAATATCGCCCCATTTACAGAAGGTAAACTATCCACCGATAACCGAAGTTAAACAGTGGATTGCCGGACGTAATTTTAGCGCGGAGAAGCCTTTGGTTGATCTATGTCAGGCTATTCCCGATTATCCACCCGATAGTTCAATGATAGATTTTTTGCACTCACAACTCGACGATCCAAGCTTGGCGGTGTATTCACCAGATGAAGGTTTGTTCGAGGTGCGTAGTACCGTAAGTGACTGGTATGGGCGACACTATGGAGCAGGCCCGAGCGCCGATGAAATCTGCATGACGATAGGTGCAAGCCAAGCATTTTGGTTGGCGATGCTAACTTTGTGTCAGGCCGGGGATGAAGTCATTGTCCAGTTGCCAGCGTATTTTGATCATCCTATGGGGTTGCAGGCCTTAGGGATTATTGCCAAATATTTACCCTTTGCGGTTGATACTGCGCTACCAGATCCGGCGCAGATTGCCGCGGCAATTAATCCGCGTACCAAGGCGATACTGCTAGTTACCCCGAGTAATCCTACCGGGACCGTATTACCGCCACAGCTTATTGAAGAGATCTATCAGTTAGCCAAAAAACACGATATAGCATTGGTGTTAGATGAGACTTATAATGCATTTTTGCCAGCTGCTACGCCAGCCCATAGCTTGTTTTCTAAAGATGGTTGGGGCAAACATTTTATTCAGCTTGCTTCATTTGGTAAGACCTTTGCCCCTTACTGGTTTTCGGGCTGGAGCTCTGATTGCCACCGCAGATTTCATATATCATGCGCTGAAATTGCAGGACAGCATGGTTGTATGCCAGCCGCGCATCACTCAGCTTGCGATTGCCTATGGTTGCGCGCATCTGGATCACTGGGTTGCTGATAATGCTCGGATGATGCAGCAGCGTCACGATAGTTTCTGCTCCTTGTTTAATGTATCCAACAATCCTTTTACTCTGTGCGCCAGCGGGGCTTTTTTTGCATGGGTTAAGCACCCATGGAGTAACCTGAGCGGTCGTCAGGCAGCGCGCAAGATGGCCGATGAATATAATGTGATCTGTTTGCCCGGTGAGGTGTTCGGTCCCGGTCTGGGATCATATCTGCGCCTGGCGTTTGGCAATGTAAAGTTAGAGCAAATACCCCATGCTGTAGCGCGGTTTTATCAATAAACAGTATTTGTTCGAACTGAGTATCCCTATGTGTCTTCAGTAATGAGTTGAAGATGTATAAAATAAAAGATGACAAAAATAGTAATAAATTATTGACTTTTTATTTTCTCGTTGTAATATTAGCTTACTTTTTGTGAGTAAATGCTTAGTTTGGCGTTAGTTGATCGAGTAATTAATTAGAGGAGCAGTATGTCAATTATATCTTTCTATGCCGATGGCTTCCGTTCCATGTGTCTAGGACGGACGTTATGGAAAATTATTGTTATCAAACTGCTGGTATTTCTGGTCTTACTTAATATTTTCTTCCCAAATTATCTTAAAAGCAATTTTGCCACTGATCAGCAGCGTGCCGATCATGTATTGCACAATCTTACCGTGTTGCCAGCGGAAAAATAATCTTTATAGGAGGTTGTCCGTGCTCGAACAAATCGATCTGTCACAACTAAACTGGGCCAGGGGGCAATTTGCCTTAACTGCTATGTATCACTGGATTTTTGTCCCGCTAACATTAGGTTTATCGTTTTTGTTAGCTTTTTTTGAAACTATTTATTACAAGACCGGTAATGAGAAATGGAAGTTTGTTACCAAGTTCTGGATGAAACTGTTTGGCATTAACTTCGCTATCGGGGTTGCCACCGGTATCATAC
The DNA here is from genome assembly GCA_964536375.1 of uncultured Desulfuromonas sp. Lineage (GTDB taxonomy): Bacteria > Desulfobacterota > Desulfuromonadia > Desulfuromonadales > Desulfuromonadaceae > Desulfuromonas. Next base: position 15,130 of record CAZHXF010000032.1, read on the forward strand.
TGGAATTTGAGTTTGGCACAAACTGGTCTAACTACTCGTGGATGGTTGGCGATATATTTGGGGCACCATTAGCTGCAGAAGGGCTTTTTGCCTTTTTCCTAGAGACAACCTTTTTCGCGGTTATGTTTTTCGGCTGGGACCGAGTGTCGAAGAAATTTCACCTTATATCAACTTGGCTGGTGGCTATAGGTTCCAATCTTTCAGCGTTGTGGATATTGATCGCTAATGGCTGGATGCAACATCCGGTTGGTATGGCTTTTAATCCCGACAATGCCCGTTTCGAAATGACTAACTTTTGGGACATTTTGTTTTCTCCTGTTGGTGTTAGCCATTTTGTGCATACCACAAGTTCATCGTTTTTAGTTGGCTGTCTATTCATTGTCACAATATGCAGTTGGTACTTACTGCAGGGGCGCCATGTAGATATGGCCAAAAAAAGTATTGCTGTAGCGGCAACCTTCGGGGTTATCGCTTCAGCATTTGTTGGTTTTACTGGCGATGAATCAGCTTACACTGCAGCGCAGGTGCAACCGATGAAATTGGCAGCGATGGAAGGTTTGTGGGATGGTGAAGTAAATGCTGACCTAGTAGTACTGGGGATCGTTAATCCAGGGAAAAAGCCGGGGGATGACAGCGAAGCTTTTCAGTTTGATATAAAATTACCATATCTTTTGTCACTGTTAGCTAATCGTGAGCTTGGCAGCTTTGTCCCCGGTGTGAATGATATGGTTTACGGTAATGCGGAACATGGTGTTGTTGGAGCTGGTGAAAAAATCACTATTGGCAAAGAGGCTATTCATCAGCTGGCGTTGTATAAACAAGCGCGCGAAAAAGATGATCAAGTAGGGGCAGAAATTGCTTTAGCTGCGTTTAATCAAAATCAAAAATACCTTGGCTATGGTTATCTAGAAAAACCGGAAGACATTGTTCCCAATGTGCCAATTGTTTTCTATAGCTTTCATATTATGGTTGCCCTAGGTACTTATTTCCCTCTGCTGTTTGGCGCAATTCTGTTCTTTTTGTACCGGGATAATCTAACTGAACAGAAATGGTTTTTGCGCCTGGGTGTTTTTGGAATATTTATGGGCTGGGTGGCATCTGAAGCCGGTTGGGTAGTTGCCGAGCTCGGACGTCAACCTTGGGCTATTCAAGGGTTGTTGCCGGTATCTATTGCCAAGACAAATCTAACCACGACAACGGTGCAGATGACCTTCTTCATGTTCTTGATTGTCTTTACCACATTACTTATTGCTGAAGTGCGGATCATGCTGAAACAGATCCAAATCGGACCGGAGGGGGAATAAAATGGGAAGTCTTGATCTTTCACAATTGCAGCACCTGTGGTGGTTATTAGTGTCCGTGGTTGGCGCGTTGTTTATTTTTCTGACTTTCGTCCAGGGTGGACAGGGTTTGTTGTATAGCCTGGCAAAAACCGAGGTGGAAAAGTCATTAATTATCAACTCGCTGGGTAAGAAATGGGAGCTGACTTTTACCACGCTGGTGTTATTTGGCGGGGCTTTTTTTGCTGCATTTCCGCTGTTTTATTCTACCAGCTTCGGTGGCGCCTATTGGGTGTGGATGCTGATTCTGTTTACCTTTATTCTACAGGCAGTAAGTTATGAATATCGCAAAAAGCCAGATAATCTACTCGGTGCCAAGGCTTTTGAGGTTTTTCTGATTATTAATGGTACTGTAGGAATATTGCTTATTGGCGTGGCTGTTGGTACATTTTTTACCGGTTCAAATTTCACCCTTAACGATTTTAATTTTGTAACCTGGCACCATCCGGGGCGGGGAATTGAAGCAGCTTTCAGCTTGTTTAATCTCAGCTTCGGTCTGTTTTTGGTGTTTTTAGCGCGCGTGTTAGGCTCACTTTATCTGACCAACAATATTGAGCACGCTGTAATTAATCAACGTTGCAAAGATGCTGCGTTTACCAATCTGCTGTGGGCCTTGCCCTTTTTGCTGTATGTGCTGATCAGTCTGCTCGTTATGGATGGTTACGCTGTCGATCCAAACACACACATCGTATCACTGGAGAGTGGTAAATATCTGACTAACTTGTTGGCGCTACCGGTTAACGGTCTGAGCTTTCTGCTGATAGGCTTGCTTCTGGTAGTGTGGGGAGTTGCTGCCACGCGGTTTATGGGCAGTCGTAAAGGGATCTGGCCTGCCGGGCTGGGCACAGTTCTGGTGGTATTGGCAATATTTGCCATAGCAGGCTATAACAACACCGCTTTCTACCCATCAAAAGTAGATCTGCAAAGTAGTTTGACTATTTACACTGCGTCCAGCAGTCACTATACCCTTACGGTTATGAGCTATATCGCATTGGCTATTCCGCTGGTAATAGGCTATGTCTTTTATGTGTGGCGCTTGCTTGATGCAAAAAAACTTACCGAAGCCGATATCTTGGTAGAGGGTTCCCAAGAGAAATATTAAGGAGAATACTTATGACGTTTTTTATGCTGTTTGCTTGGTTAGGTGTGATCGTTGGGACTTTGATTGCGGCTCCAATTGTGCTGAAAAAACTTAATTTGTTAGATTGATACAACTGCGGCGCTGGAATAAAAAATTCAGCGCCGCAGGACTATTGTGTTCAAAGGATAATTGATTTAACCGGTGATAGTTATTCGCTGAAGACCTCAGCGCTGAAAATGTAGATATCAGTATCTGTATCTTGCCATGCTCGGGTAGAGAGTCCGGCTTTGATACAGGTCTGATCAAGAAACTTGTTGCGGTCCCATTTGTTTTCTATTGCCACCTGGGGTAAAAGCACGCCACGGTAGTGATTCTTTTCCAAATAAATTCCGTGTTTACCTACCACTATTTCATCGATATTGCTGATTTTTTCCAGTGAAGATAATACTGAGATTTGCAGCGTAATAGTATCTAAATCGCGAATACATAATGGATAAAAACGGGGATCGTTACTAGCGGATGCCACGGCCATCTCAGCCACTTCTTTGAATAATGACAATTCAGATTGAAAATTGCCAATGCAGCCGCGCAGCATACCATCCTGTTTTATGGTAACGAAACAGCCACGCTTATAATTTAAGCGGCGCTCCTCACGAGGGATAACGCATACATTGTTATTGCATACATGGTTTTCAATGGCTGTGCGTGCAATGTCGAGCAGAATTTTCTGCTCATTTTCACTTAGTAAATCTTCCATTTATTCCCCTGCAATTGTTGACCCTGTAGTCGACAATTAAGTTAGTTTGTTGTATTAACATATGCGGAAGATAATCATTTCTTTGGTCGCGGCGATATTAACAAATAAATATTATGCCGTCCATGTAAGAAGATGATGCTATGTAGCGTTAACAGCATCTTTATTTGGAGTTTGTGGTGAAAAAAACGTCAGTACAGGTAGTGATCCTAATTTTAATAGCAGTATTGGTAGTATGTAGTCTGTGGTTATATGACCAGAACAAGCCGACACCTGTGCAGCAAATGACCGTGGTTGAGAAAAAAGCCCGTTTTACTGAATTATTAGTGCCAGCTGTTGACAAAGTATACACCCAACTCATGTCTGAGTATGAGCGTATTGATGTGTTGGTAAAAAACAGTACAGGAGACAGAGTTCAGGTAGAATTAGCTGATTTGAAACAAAAATATCGCGCGACAACTGATGATCAATTGCTTAGAGCACTCAAGCCCCATCCGAAAAGTATTGCACTGGCTCAGGCAGCTATGGAGAGTAATTGGGCAACTTCACGGTTTTTTCTAGCCGCCAAAAATGTTTTCGGAGTGTGGTCTTTTAATGAACATGAAGAGCGTATTAAGGCGTTGAAAAAGCGGGGCGATAAAACTATATGGGTAAAAAAATATCCAACAGTTGAGGCTTCAATAAGAGATTATTACCTTACTGTAGCCCGCGGTGTGGCTTTTAGCGAGTTTAGGAAATTGAAAATGGAGACAGATGATCCATTTAAACTGGTTGAAAAATTGGATCGTTACTCAGAGAAAGGTGCTGTATACGGCAGAGAATTAGCTGCGATTATTCGGTATAATAATTTTACAGATTATGATAACTGAGTCGAGCAGTTTGTCAGGTGGCGCGGCATAGGGCAACGCCACCTGACAGGTAATACTATTTTTTCTTTTCGCTTTTCTTGCGCTCATTGGCATCAAGAACTTTTTTACGCAGCCGAATCGAAGCGGGTGTGACTTCCACCAGCTCATCTTTACCTATGTATTCCAGTGCTTGTTCAAGGCTCATAGATCGCGGTGTAATCAAACGCACCGCTTCGTCAGTACCTGAGGAACGGACGTTGGTCAACTTCTTGCCTTTTCTGACGTTGACAACCATGTCGCTCTCTTTGGCGTTTTGACCGATAATCATCCCTTCGTATACTTTCACGCCTGGGCTGACAAACAATACCCCACGATCCTGCAGATTGAACAGCGAGTAGGCCACTGTTTCACCAGAGTCCATGGAGATCAGTACCCCATTTTTACGCCCCTCAATTTCCCCTTTGTACGGGGCATATTCAAGGAAACTGTGTGACAGGGTGCCGGTCCCACGGGTGTCGGTCATAAACTCGGTACGAAAGCCAATCAAACCACGCGCTGGAATGTGAAATTCCAGACGATTAATGCCATCCATCGGCTTCATTGAGAGCATCTCTGCTTTGCGGTGGCCGAGTTTTTCAATTACTGTACCTTGATACTCTTCTGGGACGTCGATGCACAGATATTCGATAGGCTCGACCTTTTTCCCGTTTTCCTCTTTGAAGATAACCTCTGGCTTGGAAACTGCTAACTCAAAGCCTTCGCGGCGCATGGTTTCTATCAGAATTGAAAGGTGTAACTCGCCACGGCCGGACACTTTGAAGGTGTCGGTGTTGTCGGTCTCTTCTACACGCAACGACACATTGGTACGCAGCTCTTTTTGCAGGCGCTCGTAAATATTGCGTGAAGTGACCAACTTGCCCTCTAGCCCAGCAAATGGCGAATTGTTAACGATGAAATTCATCGATAGTGTAGGTTCATCAATATTTACGTATGGTAGTGGTTGCGGGTTTTCAGTTGAAGTCAGGGACTCACTGATGCGGATATCTTCGAAACCGGCAATGGTGACAATGTCGCCAGCGAAAGCCTCTTCGATGGTAATTTGCTGCATCCCTTGGTAGCCGATAAGCTTGCTAACGCGGCCACTGGTGATGTTGCCATCCTTGTCAATGCGCGCGATGGTTTCGCCGGATTTAACTTTACCATTAAAAATTTTACCGGTGGCAATGCGACCTATATAGTTATTGTAGTCGATGCTGGTTACTAAAAACTGAAACGGCGCATCGGGATCACCATTTGGAGCCTGAACTTTTTCCTTGATGGTGTCGAACAGTGGTTCCAGATCCATATTGCCATCGTTTGGTTCCATACGTGCGTAGCCGCTTTTGGCGCTGGCAAAAACAATGGGGAAATCCAGCTGCTTTTCATTCGCGTCCAGTTCGCAGAACAGATCAAAAACCATGTCTACTACTTCTTCCGGGCGGGCACCGGGGCGATCAATTTTATTGATTACAACAATTGGTTGCAGGCCTAAGTCGAGAGATTTTTTAAGTACAAAACGGGTCTGCGGCATGGGACCATCAAAAGCGTCAACCAGCAATAATACCGAATCTACCATTTTCAAAACGCGTTCAACTTCGCCACCAAAGTCAGCGTGACCCGGGGTGTCGACAATATTTATCTTGATGCCGTTGTGCTCAACGGAGAGATTTTTTGACAGGATGGTGATGCCACGCTCTTTCTCAAGATCGTTGCTGTCCATGATTCTTTCAGTGATGACCTGGTTTAAACGGAATACTCCAGATTGTTGCAACATAGCGTCAACAAGGGTAGTTTTTCCATGGTCAACGTGGGCGATAATAGCGATGTTTCTGATCGGGGTACTCATTTAGAGTCAATCTCCTTAATAAAACGATGAAATAAGCAAAACCGAAAAATCATACACGAATGGCGGTGAATTGGCTATAGGAAAATAGCCAATTTGGCGTGTATAGATACATCGGTGTGCTGGTTAGGACTGAACGTTGGTGCTGCGAATCCTAGGTGTTGTTGTTTGAGAATGTCTTAAACTTGTCATCAATAACAACTATACTGCGACCATCAACCTGTATTAAGCCGTCGTTCGAGAGTTTCTTTAGCAGGCGCGAGAAGGTCTCAGGGGTGGTGCCCAGCAATAAAGCTATTTCCCCTTTTGGCGCTGGTAGCTCCACGCGCTGCGATGGGCTTTTGTCGCGCAGTACCAATAAATAATTGATAAAGCGCTGGCGAATATCGGCTAAGGTTAGTTGTTCAATCATACCCAGCAGATATTTTATCCGTTGTGACAGCGCGCCGATAAAGTACATGGCCACATCGGGATTGTTTTCAATGTGGATAAGAATTTTGCGTGCATCAATGGCCAACAATTGTGATGGTTCGATGGCAATGGAGCTTACTGGATAGCGACTTTCTAGTTGCAGCAGAATCTCGGCAAAATATTCACCCGGGGAGATGAAGCGGATTACTGCCTCTTTCCCGTCGCTGGTGCTGCGGAACAGTTTTATGCGGCCCGAGGTGAGAAAATAGAACTTACTACCTTGCTCCCCTTCAGAGAATAACAACTGTTTTTTCTCCAGCGTTTGTAAATGGCTGATCTGCTCAACAAAGTTAAAGCGCTCGTCATCTGCATTGCCAAAAAAAGTTTGCAGAAAAAATTTAACTGCCTGCCTCTTTTCCATATTATTGTCCGTGCTCCATTTCTGGTGGAGGTTGCAGCAGTTCCAGCGCCTGTTCTAGTTTGTCGATCACCGGAGCTAAATCTAAATCCTGGTGTAAAAATTCATCGGGTAACTCGGCCATAGCCCCTTGTAGTCGTCGGGCGGCGCTGAGAGCGCTTTTATACTGGGCATATTGCCTGATTGCCGGAGTTGCTCCTTGCATGGTCATCTCTTTAAAACGCTTGGCGATGGTGGGGTGGCTGAGGTTGTCGGCAAAAACCGCCTTCTGCAGTTCCTGTTGTTGATCACCATTGATACTGGCATCATATTCAGCCTGGCGCAGCAGATCAATTGAGCGAAAGTCTGGTAGAGGATGTAGATTATCGCTATTCTGGATTAGTTTAGGATTCTTTTGTTCCAGATAGTGATAGGCCATAGTTAGCTTGTCAGCGGTTTGGCGGCGGATACGGATCTCACGCGCGCAATAATCCTCAAAACTGTCATAGCCCCACTCCGAGTACAGGCGTTCGCTACGCACTCCCTGCAGTTGTTGTCCCAGTTCTACCCATGATGATTTAAACTGTTTTGCGGAAGATAGGATGCTATAACGCTCAGTTCCCGGTTCCAACTTGCGCAGCAGCTGTTCAATCTGTTCCTCGCTGCGTGATTTCGGTGCCTGATCCATTTTTGCTCCTGATGGCAATTTTGTTTGCCGCTAGTATAGACTTTTTGTTGATGCTAATATCACAGTTTAATAAAAAAATCACATTGGTTTAAATAGTAACGAATTTGCATAAATAAGAAAAGAGAGTCATGGGAAAAAATAATTTACCCCAGTGCATTGTTGGACCACAAACTATCCAAATGCTCAAGCTTGGTCATCCATGGGTGCTGGAAGACCGGTTCACCAAACAATGGCCAGCTGGCAAAGCTGGAGATCTTATCGCCTTGGTAGACGACTCCGGTCAGTTTTTAGCCTGCGCCTTGCGCGGTGAAGAGCGCATTGTGGCACGGGTGTTGGCTTTTGAGTCAGTAGTTATAGATACGCAGTGGTTTGCAAGCAAGTTACGCGCGGCATTGGCTTTGCGTCAGCACCATGCTGCCCTTGAAGATACTAACGCTTATCGCCTTATTAATGGCGAGGGTGATGGTGTGCCGGGCTTGACCGTAGAGCGCTATGACGACTACCTGATGGTGCAGTTGTACACTAGTAGTTGGGAAACGTATATGCCAGCGCTGGTCAAGGCGCTACACAATGTTATAAATCCGGCGGGAATCTACGAGAAATTTCGTCCGCAACAGACGCGTGCATTAGAAAAACAGGATGCAAAAGCTGGCGGCAGCAAGCGTTATAGCCGCCTATTGGCTGGGCAACCCGCTCCGGCAAATTATACAGTCAAGGAAAATGGCTTATCTTATAAAGTTGATCTGCACGAGGGGCTGAATACCGGACTGTTTATGGATCAGCGGGCTAATCGCAGAGATTTGATGCAACGCGTGGCTGGTAAAAAAGTGCTTAACCTGTTTGCCTATACCGGCGCATTTTCCGTGGCAGCTGCAGCGGCTGGAGCCACAAAGGTAACCAGTGTCGATGTATCAACGCAGTATTTGGACTGGGCGCGAGACAATTTTGGCTTAAATCGCCTCAATCCCAAACGCCATCAATTTATCAACGGCGATTGTTTTGCCGTACTCGAGCGCTTGGCGCAACAGCAACAGCGTTTCGATATTATTTTGATGGATCCACCGAGTTTTTCTACCACCAGCAAGAATCGTTTTACCACCAGCGGTGGTACCTCGCGTCTGGTGACCCTGGCGCTGGATATTTTAGAGCAGGGGGGCTTGTTGATCACCTCCTCCAATCACCAAAAAGTTGATGTTGCCGATTATCTCAAAGAGTTGCGCCGTGGTGCGCTGGCAGCAGGTTGTGAGCTACGGGTGATAAAGATGGCTGGTCAGTCCGAAGATTTTCCCTACCCGGTGACTTTTCCCGAAGGGCGCTATCTGAAATATGTTATCGCGGTTAAAGGGTAGCTGGTAAGTTAGCGCAAGCGGTGACGTAATGTTCCACGGAAAAAGTGGCTAGTCAGCAAAATCTATGGGCATGCTTAGGCTTCGGTAAATCTCCAAGCGTATGATATAAGGCTATTTCAAGGCATTTAAGCGTTTTAAACCCGTACGCTTTTCTCATAGTGAGTTTCGCTTTGAGATTTAAGCCCTCAACGGCACCGCTGGAAAGACGTCCTTTTGCCTTCCCTGAACCAGTTGAGAATTAGGGGCTTATGCTTGCGTAGCATTTTTGCCACTTTCTTCATTGGTTCAAGGTCCGTTTTTAATGTTCTGGTCACCCAATTGTCGAGAAACCTGCCAGCGGAATCGCAACATTGATATGTCCAGAATTGTTGAAAATTCTTGCGCATGAGGTAGCCCTTAATAGATGATAGATTGATCTTTTTCATGACATGAAAGCGATCTAGAATGTTTAGCGCCTGCGGTGCTTTCTTCGCAATGACCTTAAGATATGGTGCCCACATATCGCTGTAAATGAATTGCAGTTTGGCACTGCGCTCTTTACCGAATTCATGAAAGAATCGCAAAAGTGTGTTTGTTCGTCTCTCGGGACCACACCACAGAAGCTTTCTAGCTCCAGCGTTAAGCTGATACACCAGAGTCAGGTACTTATACCCTTTGAAAACGGCAATCTCATCAACACCGATCTCGGTGACACCATCAAGGTTTCGATGGCTAAGTCCATAATCGACGACAAATTTAACGACCCGGAAAACGGTATCCCAACTTGTCTCGAAAATGGCGGCGGTTTCCTTCCACGACAGCCGCTTTGCCCAACGAGCCAGATAAACTTTATGCTAACGAGTCATACGTTCCGCATCGTTTACCGCACTCACAACATCTTGGCTTACTATTACTACGAGGTTTAATGTCAATGAGCAGAGCTTCGCTACCGGCAATGATGGCGATATGGACGGAGTCATAAACAACCGACTTGAATCGTTAGCCCTTATTCAGTAGTGTCTTTATCAGCATTGTCTTTCCTCTGGTTTGGCTTGATCGTTTCGGGAAAAACAATCTTACCTAGCCAGGAAAGACAATGCTCTCTTTTTAGCTTATTTTACCCACATATTCTGCGGAAGAGGCTGTTTTACTGTGCCTTGGTGACGGCATTGGCATCGAGAGTGACCTGTTCTGTGACCGAAAAAAGTCGGCCGCTGACACTGGTACCAGTCAACACGTTGACCTGTGGCCATGCGAAGACATTACCGGAGAAGGTTGTTCCCGTACCGAGGATTGTTGTTCCGGCCGTTCTCCAATAAACGTTCTTGGCCTGCGCTGAGCCGATAAGGACAATATCGCCCCCTGGTGCACCGGTGGTAAAGTTGCCACCAATGGTGAAAATAAAGACGGAATCCGGGTCGCCTTCTGCATCGAGGGTGAGGTCGCCTTGCTGGATAATGACGTTCTCGGCTGTTTTATAAACGCCACGAGTCATGGTCAGGCCGCCGAGTTCAGTCGGGCAGACCTGGGTGGCGACGTTCGGATTGGGGTCTGCCGCCAGAAATTCGTACGCGATCCCGAGGTCGGTTCTCGACTGATTGATGAAAGCCACCATCGAGGCATAAGGGACCGGAATAACATACGGCGGGGTACTATCATCCCCCGCATAGGATAAGCCATTGGTCAGTTCGTCAAATTCACCAGCGCTAGCACCAGTGGTGAATCCTTCGTAATAAGAACGGGCCTGGTCAAGAATAGCCAGATCACCATCGACAATGGCGGTAGTGCCCGTGGTGGTGATGGCTTGCGCTGCGAGGATGACAAAGCGATCTATTTCACCCAGGAATGGCGCCAGCGGGTTGCCGAGCAGAGGTTCTTTGACGGTCAGCAGGCTATCGTCAACTATACTGCCTAGGGCTGCGGTTATGAGGGCGTCACCAATATCAATAGCGGTGGCACGACCGCTGATTGTCAGACCGTTGTTATTCATTGTGGCAACATCGGTATCGTCTGATGACCAGATGACCGAAGCGGTAATATCCATCTCCGAGTTGTCCGAGAAGGTGCCAGTGGCGGTGAACTGTTCAGTCTGGTCCTTTACCACGCTGGGATCAACGGGGGTGATAACAATTGCACTCAAAGTCACATCATTGACGGTCAGCAGACTAGTGTTAAATATGCTGCCTAGGGTTGCGGTTATGAGGGATTCGCCGGCATTAATAGCGGTGGCACGACCGCTGGTTGTCAGACCGTTGTCATTCATTGTGGCAACATCGGTATTCTCTGATGACCAGATGACCGAAGCGGTAATATCCATCTCCGAGTTGTCCGAGTAGGTGCCGGTGGCGGCAAACTGTTTGGTCAAGCCGCGGGGAATATTCGGATCAACAGGCGTGACGGCAATTGCGGTGAGCGTTGCCCCTGCGTCGTTGGTGTCGGCATCCCAAACATGATCGCTACCGCCGTCACTACCGCATCCTGATAAGAGGAAAACTCCTAAAAGCAACGTTAATACGAGATAAATCTTTATCTTAAATTTTTTCATACAATCTCCTGTGGAATTATTGGGATTACGTTTTTTTTCTATCCATGACTACTGTGAAATCTGTTTTTTCATCCTTTCTGATGCTTTAGATAATGACTTGCTGCCTGCGGGTGGGTCATTCTGACAGTTGGAATCCGTTAATTGGTTCGGGTGTTCCGTGATTCGTTTAGGTGTTCTTCAACTAGGTTATGAACCCGCAACAGCACTTCTGCAAAAATGAACGGTTTGCTGATAAAATCCCTTGCGCCGCTCTGCAGTGCACGTAATTTGAGTGCCGGCTGGGCGGTCACGGCAAGCACCGATAGGTAGCCATCCCCTTCGATCTTCTTCAGACTTTCCATGACCTGGAAGCCATCCATCACTGGCATGCGCAGGTCGAGCAGAATTAGGTCGTAGTGGTTAGCGCGATGCAGGGTGCTAACGACACACGGATCCTGCGTCGAGGTAACGTGCACATAGCCAGCCCCTTCAAGAATCAGTTCGAACAGCCGCACATTGGCTTGTATATCGTCTACGATCAAAATTTTGGCATTCAGAATATCGGTGCCAGTCACCATTTCCTTACTCCCATTCATTTGGTGTCGACTGCTTTTTGTTCCGCAGATTTCAGCTCCATGTCCAGCGCCCCCATGAATTCTTCTAACTTGATCTGCGGGGTGAGCTGACGAAAAGGACGATAGGGACTATCGCAAGGAGTCTGCCAATGTTCACTAGCGGATAAATAAATTGGATTAACCGTTTATTAACAGACAGTTAAGTTCTGAGAGAAAAGAGTAGCTCTGTGTGAAGTGTTCTGCCTTTGCCTCAATATTTGACAGAACCTCAACATGTTGTGGATATTTTTTCAAAAACGGGAAATATTACGCCAGATATCGGAATATCCTTAGTATCTTTAAGGGTAAAACTGTTATATTTTACCCATCGAAAATTGATATCGAAAAGTTACTGAAAGCGCGAAGGTGACGATGGAATTCCCGTTTTTTGTATCAAAAAAAATAGACCGCCCAGCATCTTCGTTTTGTCTTTTGACGGCCACACGGGTCGTCTCTCCCTGAATTTATGAAAAATCACCGAGGTTGGTCAATGGTAAGAGATAAGGAGAAAATTCTTTCTGACGTCGCCAGCAAACGGCATCATCGCGCGCTCGATAAGTTGCAGTCGAAAGAGGTAAAAGAGCATCCCACGGATGGCCTGCCAGGGCGCGAGAGCGGGATTGAGGTCTACCGGGTCGAACTGGAGATGCAAACCGAAGAGTTGCAGCAAGCGCGGGAAGAGCTTGAGATCTCTCAGAACAAGTATACTGAGCTGTATGATTTCTCTCCGGTCGGCTATTTAACCTTTGATGCACGCGGGATCATACAAGAGATAAATCTTGCCGGTGCCCGCCTGCTGGGGACCGAGCGAGGAGAGCTGACTAATATACCGATCCACCGTTTTATCGCTGATGCTGAAGGGAAGAAGGTTTTTTCCCGTCACCTCAAAGATGTTTTAAAAAATGAGGGCACACAGGTCTGTGAAATCAAACTGGCCAAAAAAAATGACCCGATGAGCTATGTCCAGATTCAGAGTACCCTACGGAACGCCAGCGCGGGCCAGGACCAGGATATCCTCTCATCTATCGTTGATGTCACGAAGGCCAAGGAGTTGGAATCTGAAATTCTGGAAGCCCAGAAATATGCCGAGAACATCATCGAAACTCTGCGCAAACCGCTGGTGGTGCTGGATTCAGAGCTGCAGATTCTCACCGCCAACTACAGCTTCTACGACACCTTCAAGGTCACCCCCGAAGAAACAGTCGGTAATTTCATCTACGATGTCGGCAGCCGGCAATGGGACACCCCCCAGCTCCGGATCCTCGTTGAGAAGATCCTCTCCCGCAATACCGTGGTCAAAGTCTATGAAGTCGAACATGAGTTTCCTACTATCGGTCGCAAAACGATTCTGCTCAGCGCCCGGCGGATCTCCGGGAAAAAAAACGGCTCCGACATTATCCTGCTGGCCATGGAAGACATCACCGCGCGCAAGCAGTTGGAAACGGAAATTCAGGATGCCCGGGAATATGCCGAGAATATTGTCGAAACCCTGCGCGAGCCGCTGGTGGTGCTCAATTTCGATCTGAAGATTCTCACCGCTAACCACAGCTTCTACGAGACCTTCAAGGTTACCCCCGAAGAAACAGTCGGTAATTTCATCTACGATGTCGGCAACCGGCAATGGGACATCCCCCAGTTCCGGGTCCTCGCTGAGGAGATCCTCCCCTTGGATACGGTGATCAACGATTATGAAGTCGATCATGATTTCCCCGGTGTCGGCCGCAAGACGATTCTGCTCAACGCACGGCAGATTTTCCGGGGGAAAATCGGTTCCGACATTATCCTGCTGGCCATGGAAGATATCACCGCGCGCAAACAGGCTGAAGAGGCGCTGCTTAATGCCGGAGCGTTGCAACGGGCTATATTTAACAGTGCCAACTTCTCAAGCATCGCCACCGACGCCCAAGGGGTTATCCAGATCTTCAATGTCGGTGCTGAACGGATGCTCGGCTACACCGCCGCCGAAGTGGTGAACAAGAACACGCCGGCCGATATCTCCGATCCCCAGGAAATTATCGTCCGCGCCGAAGCCCTCAGCGACGAACTCAAAACCACAATAACTCCGGGCTTTGATGCCCTGGTCTTCAAGGCCCGACGCGGCATTGAAGATATCTACGAGCTGACCTACATCCGCAAGGATGGTAGTCGTTTCCCGGCGGTCGTCTCTGTTACCGCCCTACGCGATGAGCAGGGGGCGATCATCGGCTATCTGCTCATTGGCACCGACAACACCGCGCGCAAGCGGATCGAGGAAGAGCAGAAGAAGCTGAGTCTACGTCTGAAAGCTCAACATTTATATACGCGTAACCTGGTTGATTCCAACATCGATGCACTTACGACCACCGATCCGTCCGGCATCATTACCGATGTGAATAAGCAGATGGAGGTGCTCACCGGCAACACGCGCGAGGAGCTGATCGGTACCCCGTACAATGACTACTTCACCGACCCGGAGTTAGTCGCAGCGGGAATCAAACAGGTTCTGATCGAAAATAAGATCTCCGATTACGAATTGATCGCACGGAACATGGACGGCAAGGAAACCGTGGTCTCCATAAACGCAGCCACTTTTTTCGACCGGCGCAACAAGCTGCAGGGCTTGTTTTATGGTGCACGCGATGTGACTGAGCGCAAGCGCCTGGATCAAAAACTGCTGGAAAATAACATCGAACTGGAACGTGCTAAGGCTGTGGCAGAGAGCGCCAATCAGGCAAAGTCGGATTTTCTTTCCAGCATGAGCCATGAGCTGCGCACGCCGCTCGGCGCGATCCTCGGTTTTGCCCAACTCATTGAATCTGGCACGCCGGCACCTTCGCCCGTGCAGAAACGGAGTATTGATCAGATTCTCAAGGCCGGCTGGTATCTGTTGAAATTGATCAACGAAATTCTCGATCTGGCGCTGATTGAATCCGGAAAACTGTCGCTGTCGCTGGAACCGGTATCCCTGGAAGATGTCATGCAGGAATGTGCGACCATGGTCGAACCTCAGGCACAAGAACATGGTATCCAGATTATATTTACCCCGATGAAGTCGCTTATATTTGTCAACGCCGACCGGACGCGGGTGAAGCAGCTGCTCCTTAATATTCTTTCCAATGCGATAAAATACAACAATACCAACGGCAAGGTTACTGTCACTTATACCTTGTCCTCCCCGAATAACGTGCGGATCAGTGTCCGGGACACCGGCGCGGGACTGACCCCTGAGCAGCTGAAAAAACTTTTCGAGCCTTTCAATCGTTTAGGTCAGAAAGGGGACGTCGAAGAAGGGACCGGTATCGGTCTGGTGGTGTGCAAACGGCTGATCGAATTTATGGGAGGTACTATCGGCGTGGAGAGCACGGTCGGGGAAGGAAGTGTCTTCTGGTTTGAGCTGAAGCAAGCGAGCGCGCACCAAACATTTCCCCACCACACAGAATTGACGACGATCGTCGACACATCTGCTAACTCTGCCTGTCAGGGGGACACTCTGCTCTACGTCGAGGATAACCCGGCGAATCTGATGCTGGTCGAAGATCTTCTGGCGCGTCGGTCGGATATCCGCTTGCTGAGTGCGCGAGATGCTAAAAGCGGCATCGAAATTGCTATTTCTAGCCAGCCGGATATCATCTTGATGGATATTAATCTGCCAGGTGTCAGCGGTATTGATGCTCTGAAAATTCTGGCCGAGATCCCGGAAACGGCTCACATCCCGATCGTTGCGCTCAGTGCCAATGCCATCCCGCGCGATATCGAAAAAGGGCTGGAAGCCGGGTTTTACCGCTATCTTACCAAACCGATCAATGTCGTCGAGTTCATGACGACGCTGGACCTGACTCTGAAATATGCCAAAAAGAAAGCGGCGTTGATAGCCAACAAGGAAATAATATGATGATTACCGGGGGCAATATTTTAAGCGCCAAAATCCTGATTGTTGACGATACGGTAGCCAATATCAGTCTGCTTGAACAATTGTTGCATGATGCCGGTTATACTGGCGTGACGTCAACAATGAATCCCCAGGAGGTCTGCGCGCTGCATCAGAAAAATCTCTACGATCTGATCTTGCTTGACCTGCAGATGCCGGTCATGGATGGATTTCAAGTCATGGAAGACCTCAAGGAAAACGCGTTGGACGACTACCTACCGGTTCTCGTTCTCACCGCCCAACCTGGTCATAAACTGCGTGCCCTGCAAGCAGGCGCCAGGGACTTCATCAGCAAGCCTTTCGATCTGGTCGAAGTCAAGACGCGAATTCGCAACATGCTCGAAGTACGCCTGCTACACAATATCCTTGAAAACACCAATCAGGGGTTAGAACAGAAAGTGCAGGACCGGACCGGCGAACTGACCCAGACGAATATGCAACTTACCCAGGAGATAGAGGAACGTAAAAAAGCCGAAGCCTCACTTCAGGAGACCTATGCAGAAATTAAACAGTTAAAAGACAAACTTGAAGCGGAAAATGTGTATCTCCAGCAAGAGGTCGCCCGGCAGCACAACTTTGGCGAAATAATAGGCCAGAGCAAGGTGGTCTCTCAGGTCTTTCTGCAGGTCGAGCAGGTCGCGCCGATTAATGCAACTGTTTTGCTTTTGGGAGAGACCGGCACCGGCAAGGGGGTTGTCGCCCGCGCTATCCACAGCAGCAGCCCGCGCAAGAACCGACCCTTGATCACGGTTGACTGCACGACTCTGCCGGCGACTCTGGTAGAGAGCGAGTTATTTGGCCGCGAGCGGGGGGCGTTCACTGGTTCTGACACCAAACAGATTGGGCGCTTCGAGCTGGCCGATGGTGGTACCATCTTTCTTGATGAAATCGGTGATATGCCGCTGGAGATGCAATCTAAATTGCTCAGAGTCATTCAGGATGGCGAGTTTGAGCGTCTGGGGAGCCCCCGCACTATCAAAGTCGATGTCCGGATCATCGCCGCGACCAATCGCAATCTCAGCGTGGAAGTCAGTAACGGCAAGTTCAGGGAAGATCTCTTTTACCGGCTCAATGTCTTCCCTATAACCCTGCCGTCACTACGGCAGCGCAAGGACGATATCCCGCTGCTCGTCAACCATTTTGTCGCCAAGTTCAACAAGAAGATCGGCAAACAGATCGAGACCGTCGCTTTGGAGACGATGAACTCCCTGCAGGAATACCACTGGCCTGGCAACGTCCGAGAGCTGGAGAGTGTTATCGAACGCGCGATCATCGTCAGCCCGGGGAGTTCTCTCCAGGTTCTGGACCGTTTCGATACCTTCCACGCACCTCTGATAGAGGACCAAGAGGTCAAGGCTCTCGCTGATGTCGAGCAGGACCACATTATCCAGGTGCTGCAGAAGACTGGATGGCGCATCGAAGGAAAGAGCGGGGCGGCGCTTCTCCTCGGTCTCAATGCCAGTACCTTACGCGCCCGGATGCGCAAATACGGTATTGTCCGACAGTAAATCCTCATCCAGAATATGCTGCTATTTTTGAATCAAGCATGGTCGCTCAGGAGCTCCGCTTCACTTCAAAGGAGGAATGAAACCGATTTCAACCCGGCTGCCCTTCTAGCTGCTGCCGTAACGGCGAGGAATAAAGTCTCTGGGGAAAATCTGTTTTTTATCAATAATACCCTCCATTTATGGTGGATTCGTCAAATCTGACGGATTTCAATGATTGTTTTCACTGCTATCCCCTCCTGTATCTCTTTAAATTGCCATTTAAAATCGGATCCTTGCACGCCTTTAAACGATATTTAGCGCTTTTGGCGCGTTACCTGCTCTATCCACTCCTAGAAGAAGAGATCAGCCGGGTTTTTTTGTGAAAGCCCAGGAGTGACCTCGCAACCGATTAAATGAAAAGGAAATTTTATGAAAAGATTTATCGGACGAAAAGCCTATCTGGCATCTATGGTAGTCCTG
>CAZHXF010000033.1:0-6019 GCA_964536375.1 uncultured Desulfuromonas sp.
GAGGATGACGAATACGGGGAACAGAACCAGAGCGGAAGATTAGTTCTACTCAGGTTATTGTTTGATTTTCGTCACTGGGATTATGCGCATTTTTGTCTGATCGACTGAGTGCAGAGTCAAGCGCCTATAATTGCTGGGACCATTGAGGAGCACAGTATCGGCACTTATCGTTTTCACCCAATAACCTTTAAGCTGATCACCTTCAACAACATTTTGACCATTAATAACCGCGCTGCGCCGGTTGTCAGCAATAACAATAACTTCTAGGCGCAACTCTTGCTCTACTGGTGCCTGCTCTGCGCTTATGGCTGCCCCACCCTGAGGACGCATCGGATCATATAGCCGTCCATCTGGTGCTGCCGCAACCAAACCAGCCGATAAGCTCGTTGTCACGACTAACACCACCATTAAGCTGGAGAGTTTTATTTTAGGTAGGAGTAATTTAACCACTGATCCAACCTTTCTCCGGGCTCAAAGTGTAGAGATTAACCCGTACCTTCGCCTGAGGGTATTTGTCGCTTTCTATCCTTACCGCATCCCAAAACAGGCGCTGCGGCAACAGCTGCAAACTGCCTAAATACTTAACTGTCGCCAGGTAACTACCGCTGAACTGTAATTCAATACCATGACGATACAGGGTAATATCATCAGGCGTAGTTAGCTGCGCCAAACTATTGTCTGGAGCTGATTGCACAGACGGAGTTTGCTCCCCTGCGCCCGCTTCAGCCGTTAGTGTTAGTAAGGATTGCGGAGCCAGGTTTTTCAACGACACCAGCGTCAAGTCGGCGCGCTGCTGCAGCATTTCGCGTAACAACTGTGCCATTCGCTGCGGTGGCACCATGCTAGCGACACTCTCCTGTAATGTTGTATCGAAACTGACAATTCTTTGTTGCACAGCGTCTATTTGTTGCTGCTGTTGAGCATTAGGATCAACATTTACCGCGCCCGACAATTCGACTAGTTGCGCCTGTAGCGCTTCATTCTGGTGCTGCATAGAATCACACTGGGCGTTCATTTTCTGCTGGCGCTGTACGCCAGGCAAGTACATAAGTTGCACAAACAGATATATTGGCACCAGAAACACTGCAGCCACCACGCTAATACGCTCGCGCTTGCTCAACGCCTGCAGCCAAACATCTACCCGACTGAACATTTTGTTTTCCCGACTCATTGCCCTGCCTCCATGGTTGTAGACAGCACAAACCTATACAGCCCGTTGCTCTGCTGCTCCAGTTGCAGCTGGGCAAATGCCTGCTGGGCAAACACCTGCTGCTGAGCTAACTGCTCAATAAAGCTTGGCACACTCTCGGGTTTCACGCTTAGCCCCTGTAAACGTACTCGGCTACCACCATCCACCAGCTCAACTTTTTCCAGCCACAACTGCTGCAGGGGTTGGGCTGCCAATGCCGTGAGACCAAGCGGTATAGTATTTTTCTGCGCCAGCACCTGTTCCAGCGCCGCACGCAACGGCTGGCGCTGGCGTAATTGACTGCGTAACTGCTGCAACTGTTGTTGCAACCGAGGGTTTGGCTTTAGTGCCGTCAACTTCTGTTCTAACTCGGCAACCGAGTCAAGCAACTGTTTATTTTGGGTTTCGCTGTGCGCTACCCGCTGTTGCAAATGGCGCTCACCACGCTGTTGCATCCAGCTCACCAGTGCCATTACCAGCAGCACCAGTAACAAGGAGTAACAAATCCACATCAACAGCGAGAACTGGCGTTGTTGTTTAAATTGTTCCTGGTAGAGATTAATCTGCTGCATTATCCACTCCCGCTATATTATCAGCATAAGTCGCTGCGTAGTGCCGCGCCGATTGCTGCCAGGCAACGTGACTGTTTTATAATGTCCATTGACTCGCCGCCGAGCCAATTACTTAAATCTAAATCCCGAACATCAGGGGCAAGATAACTATCCAGATAAGAGAGTAAACCAGGAACCGGCTCAACACTTGGGGCAATGAGCAATGCGGAAACGGCCTGACGGGAAACACTGCTTTCGTAATAATCCAAAGAGCGCTGAATCTCCAAAACCATACCATCGAGAAGATTCTGCTGTGCCTCGGATATCTCTACCCCCTCAATATTTTCACCATCACTGGCGGCAACCAGATCCTTAATACTCAGATTAATGCGCCGCGCCATACACAGCTCACCACCACGGACAATGGTGATCAAGCCGTTGTCACGAAATAGGGATAACAAGGCGACGCCGCGTTCATTCTCAGCACTCTTGGCCAAGATATTACGCAAAGCCAACTCAGGAATATCAATGGCTTGTATCTGCAACTCTGCTGAGCGCAGAGCATCGACCACATAGCGCACTTTGTTTTCAGCTGCAGCGACAGTAAAGGTATTCTCCTGCGAACCAGAGCCGCTGGCCGTGAAAACATCAATAACAGCTTGTTCAGCAGGAAAATCGAGCAGATCCTTGATCTGCCAGCGCACGGCATCGCGCAATTCGTTATCGGGTACAGCTGGTTTATCTACCTGAATTAAATTATAGGTACCACGCGCCATTACCGCGACACAGGGAACACCCTGTAGTTGATATTTGTTTACCAATTCGCTCAGCACTCTGGCATGTTCATCACTTGCGCACTCCGCAGTGCATGCCACCTTCAGCTGCACCGCACCATCAGCGGATGATTCCAACTGCACCATAGCTAAACCATCGGGGAAAAAATCTACTCCGACCACACCTGAGTGACGCCTGTTTTTTTTGTTAAATAAACTCAGCTTTGCCTCCTGTTAATAGAGCAACAAATCTGCCCCTAACGCAAAACACTAACCATAATTTACTAATGAAAACTTTTCGACCATTCGAACAAAAAACTTAAGTATTTTCAACAGCATTAAGAGGGCACCGTTAATTAATGCAAAATCAACACCAAAGTGACACGCGCAACCACTTAGCCCAACATATCCTTGATGCCACTGAAAAAATTGCTCGCCAATTGCTCCTCCTCGGCAGGTTGCAGCGGTACCTGTTGCTCAACTTCATGCACCAGCAATTCCGGGGGAATTTCGAGAACAAAACGGCTGGCATCACGCGGGTGCAGGCGACCATATTTACGCCGCCGCGACGCGCTGAGCAGCATCAACTGTTGACGAGCACGGGTCATACCCACATAGCATAGTCGCCGTTCCTCAGACACATCACTGCTCTCTTCCAATATTTTCTTATGCGGCAGAGTGCCTTCCTCCAGCCCAACCAAGAACACACAGGGAAACTCCAGCCCTTTACTCGAGTGCAGACTCATCAACACCACGGCATCCTGCTTCAGTTTCTCCTCCTTGCTACCACGTTTTGGCTCGTCCCGATCCAGCAAAGAGACCTTTTCCAGGAAGCCTTCCAGTGTCGATGGCCCTTCACGCTCCACATAGCTAGATACCGCGTTGATCACCTCATGCAGATTTTCCACCCGCCGGCGCGCTTTTTGTGGATCATCCGCCTGGCGATACAGTTCCTCCTCGAGTTTTATCTCGCGGAAAAGATCCTGAACCGCGCCAACCATATTGTCAGCCTGACGCAGACGCCGTTGATAACGGCGCATTAGTGCCACAAACTCATGAATAGCAGTTTTCGCTTTTTCGCTTAATTCCTCTATGTTTTCTGGGTGTTGCAACACCTGCCACAGTGATACACCTTGAGCAACTGAGGTGTGAATTATCCGCTCGGCGCTGGTCGCACCAATACCACGCTTGGGATAGTTCAGAATACGCAGCAGATTTACTTCATCCTGGATATTGGCCATAACCTTGAGATATGCCAAGGCGTCCTTCACCTCTTTGCGGTCAAAGAACTGTTGGCCACCAATCAGCACATAAGGGATATTCTCATAGCGCAACTGCTCTTCAAAGATACGCGATTGCCCATTGGTACGGTACAGAATGGCAAAGTCACGATATTCCAGCTGGTGCTTAAAACGCAGGCTGTGTATGCGCTCGACCACCACAGTCGCCTCATCCTCACCATCGTCACAACAGCGATAAATCACCGGAGCACCTTGTTCATCTGCAGTCCACAAGCGTTTACCGTGGCGATCTTTATTGTGGGTAATCAGGGCGTTGGCCGCAGATAATATATTGCCGCTCGAGCGATAATTCTGCTCCAGCTTGATCACTTCCAGCGTCGGAAAATCTTTGCCGAAATCGAGGATATTTCCGGGCTCGGCACCACGCCAGCCATAAATTGACTGATCGTCATCACCGACAACACACAGGTTGTGGTGAAATGAGCTCAACAGCTTAAGCATCTTGGCCTGCACCACATTGGTATCCTGATATTCATCGACCATAATATAACGAAAACGTTGACGATAATGCTCCAACACCTCGGGAAACTCATCCAACAAGCGAATAGTGAGTTGCAAAATATCATCGAAATCTACCGCATTGCACGCCTTGATCTGGCGCTGATACTTAGGATAAACCTGCGCGGTTAATAACTGGTAGCCGTCGTTACCTACAGGTTGATAAGCACTGGCACTGATCAGGCGATTTTTTGCCTGTGAAATTAGCCACAACACCCGTTCAGCATCAGCAGCTGACCCTTCCACCAGCTGCCCTTGTACCAGATCACGCACCAGACGCAGTTGATCAGAGGCAGAATAGATGGAAAAGTTGCGTTTATAACCTAAACGTTCAATCTCCTGGCGCAGGATACGCACCCCGAGCGAGTGAAACGTCGAGACAATAAGTCCCTTACTTTTCTTGCGTCCCACCTGCTCAATAACACGATCCAACATCTCGCGCGCGGCCTTGTTGGTAAAAGTGAGCGCCACAATGTGTTCAGAACTGATGTGACGTAACAGGTACGCTATACGGCTGGTAATAACCCGGGTTTTACCTGAGCCAGCGCCAGCCAGTACCAACACCGCGCCCTCGGTTTGTAACACTGCTTGGCGCTGTGGTTCGTTTAAAAAAGATAATTCCATCGTTTAATTTTTTCGCAAAAGTTCGCTTGATTTTAATTATAAAGATCGTGTATATTATGCGCCATGTCACGAATACTCATTCTTTTTATCAGCCTGTTATGGGCATCAATGGTCTTCATCTCTTGGGGGGGCGGAGTAGAAACAACTCCAGCACATGCCCAACCTGCGCCTGAAGCATATAGCCGTTAACTGGTTCGTTCGTTGGGTTGCTAATCTGGTCATTCTTTGATTTGTCAACTACAGATAACGACAACAGCTACCCTGCACTGTCCCCCGCTGTGCCATCTCATCCTCAATCGCATTAAGGACTTCCCACTTCTTCAGCGACCAGCGCGGCGCCAGCAGAATATCGCGCGGACCATCGCCGGTAAGACGTTGAATGATAGTAGACGGATGCAGGCGCTCCAAAAAACTGGCAGCTAACTGCACATACGCCGCGCGCGACAACAGCTCAAATTCACCCGCCTGATAGAGATCACCCAAAGCTGTATCCCGTAACACATGCAACAGGTGAATCTTGATGCCGTCCACCTTTAAGCGTGCCATCTCATCCGCTGTTGCCAACATCTCCTCGTCACTCTCGCCCGGCAGACCTAGAATAACATGGGCACAGATGCGCAGACCCCGCTGCTTAGCTGCAGCATAAGCGGTAACAAAACAGTTATAGTCATGACCACGGCGCAAAAAAGCCAGCGTCCGGTCGTGACAACTCTGCACCCCCAGCTCCAACCACAGGTAGGTGCTGTCATGATAAGTGCCGAGCAAATCAAGCACATCATCAGGCAGGCAATCCGGGCGTGTTCCTATCGCCAAGCCCACCACATCTTCTACGGCAAGAGCCTCATCATAGTAGTCACGCAAATTATCTACCGGAGCATAGGTATTGGAAAAAGGCTGAAAATAGGCGATAAAATACTTAGCCTTGTATTTACGCACCATCACCTCTTTGCCGTGTTGCACCTGCTGAGTTACACTCAGGCGGCGGGCAATACCAAATGAGCCCGACCCGTTGGGTGCGCAAAACAAACAACCAGGGTTAGAGCGCTCCACTCCGCGATTAGGGCACGAAAAACCGGCATCGAT
>CAZHXF010000033.1:6119-31587 GCA_964536375.1 uncultured Desulfuromonas sp.
TGCCACTCGCTGGGCAGCATGTCCTGTTTTTTGCTATTGCACTGTTTGCACGCCACCACACAATTGCCCTTGGCGGTTCGTCCACCGCGTACCAGCGGAACGATATGATCCAGAGTAAGTTCCTTGGGTGCAAAATTAGCACCACAATAGTAACACTTACCGTTGGCCAAGCGCTGTTTCCACCAGCCACTCTTGCGCAATTCACGTGTCTTTTCACGCTCTTTGCGCAACTGCTCTGGAGAAACTTCCACGTAACAACTCATATACCGGTCTCTTTATTTTCAGTAATCATCTATAATATATAACCACGCAACCTGCTGCAACAAGGACTCAGTTTAACATAGTCAACACAGCCACTACCAAAGTTATCCAATACGCGCATCATTATCATGCACCAGTTAAGCTACCCTTGCAGATTATGTGAATTTATGTAAGAAATAACAGCTGTTATTCAATAGCGAACTACGACATTAAATTATATCACTTTTGGAGCACTATTAGATGAAAATACTGATAGTTGGCGCTGGACAAGTTGGTTTTTTCCTGTGCGAACGCCTATCTATCGAAGGGCATGAAGTCACCCTGATAGATCGTAATGAAAGCCACCTGCGTCAGGTACAGGAACGGCTCAATGTGATGGGCATAGCCGGCAATGGTGCCAGTGCCGAATTGCTGGAGCAGGCTAATATCAAGGATACCGACATCTTCATCGCCGTTACCAATATGGATGAGGTCAACATACTGGCCTGCCTGCTAGCGCGTGAATATGCAGTAAAAACACGCGTAGCCCGGGTAAAAAACATCGAATACCGCAGTCATGGAGCCGTTCTGTCCAAAGAGAAACTCGGCATCGATCTCCTCATCAACCCCGATGACGAAGTGGCTGACGAAATGGTTAAAATTGCCGGGCGTAGAGGTGCTTTCGATGTCGCCGAGTTTGTCGAGGGTAAAATTCAATTTCTCGGCTATCGCATCGACAATGAAAGCCCGCTATGCGGTATGAGTTTGCGCGAACTCGGGGAATTGCGCGGCATGTATCACTTTGTCATAACCGCTATCACCCGCGGCAAAGCTACCATAATTCCGCGCGGCGAAGATATCATCCAAAACGGCGACAGTATTTTCCTCTTTGCCCCCACCAAAGATCTTCCCGCCATCCAATATCTACTGCAACCACAACCAAATAAAAAAAAGGTCCCGCGGGTGTTTATCCTAGGTGGCAGCAAGGTTGGGGTGCGCATTGCTACCCAACTGGAGCAACAAAAGTTTGACGTGCGCTTGATTGACCACAATGAACAGCGCTGCCAAAAAGTGTCGGCACAGTTAAAAAAAACTATGGTTATCCATGCCAACGGGACAGATATTCATGCCCTGTCTGAAGAAGGCATTGACCACGCCGACCTGTTTATCGCAGTCACCAACAAAGACGAAACCAATATCCTGTGCGCGTTACTGGTTAAACAGCACAGCTCGGCCAGGACATTGGCACTGATCAACACTCCTGAGCTGCTCAATTTAGCGCCGTCTTTGGGCATTGATGCCTGCGTATCACCAAGGTTATCAGCAGCGGGAGCTATCCTCAAATATGTCCGCCGTGGCGGGGTCATCTCCCTGACTACCATTGAAGGCAGCAACTCCGAAGTGTTGGAATTTGAGGTAAAACATGACAGCAAATCATTGAACATTGCTTTAAAAAATCTAAAATTCCCCGCCGGAGCAATAATTGGGGCAATAGTACGCGATTCCAGTTATGAAATAGCTACCGGCGAATCAAAACTACTCCAAGGTGATCGGGTCGTTGTCTTTGCACTACCAGCCGCCTTGAGCAAAGTGGAAAAGTTTTTTGAATAGATGAAATTTACCTTTATTTTACACATCCTGGGCGCGCTGCTAATCTGTCTGGCCCTTGCATTACTCGCCCCGTTACCATTTGCCTTTGCCGAAGGGGCAGTAACGGTAAGAGCTTTCGTGCTCTCGGCTTCAGTTTGCCTGATCCTCGGCGTGGTATGCCTAAAAGTATTTCACAACAAAAAAGAGCTATCCATTCGTGAAGGGTTCGCCATTGTCACCTTTGGTTGGGTATTTTTTTCTATCTTTGGTGCCCTGCCATATCTTTTTTCCGGCGCCATTAGCTCCCCGCTGGATGCAATATTTGAAACCATGAGCGGATTCACCACCACCGGCTCGACAATTTTAACCGACATTGAAAGCTTACCTCACAGTATTTTATTCTGGCGCGCCATGACCCACTGGCTCGGCGGCATGGGGATAATTGTGCTATCGCTGGCTATTCTACCCATGCTCGGCGTGGGCGGCATGCAGCTATTCCAGGCAGAGGTTCCCGGTCCCACTGCCGACCGGCTAAAACCGCGCATTCAGGACACTGCCAAGTTACTCTGGGGGGTCTATGTCGTCCTGACAGCGGCAGAGACACTCTTGCTGATGACGGGCGGCATGTCGTTCTATGATGCTATCTGCCATGCTTTTGCCACCATGGCTACTGGTGGATTTTCCACCCGCAATGCCTCGGTAGCCGCCTACGATAGCGCCTATATCGATTGGATCATAACCCTGTTTATGTTCATGGCCGGAGTCAATTTCTCGTTACACTACTACGCTCTGAAAGGACGTATCGGTGAATATTTTCGCAACGAGGAATTCCGCTTTTACCTATTTATAACCTTCGCTGCTACCGCACTTATTATGCTAGTGAATCAGGGCAAGGTTTATTCCTCAGTTCTTGACAACCTGCGCTACAGTGCTTTTCAAACTACAGCCATCCTCACCACAACCGGCTTTGCCACCGCTGATTTTGAATTATGGCCAGTCCTAACCCAGTACATATTGGTATTGTTAATGTTTATCGGTGGCTGTGCCGGTTCTACCGGCGGCGGCATGAAAGTAGCGCGCATTCTGCTGCTACTTAAACACGCAAGCGTGCAGCTCTACCATCTTATACACCCACGGGCGATACGCTTGGTCAAACTCGGTGGCATCCCCGTGACTGCCGATGTAATGCAGTCGATTCTGGGATTTTTTGCGTTATTTATGGGAGTGTTCGTTACCGCTTCACTGTTAATGGCGGCTTGCGGTATGGATCTGGTCTCTGGGGCCGCGGCAGTTATCGCCACCTTGAGTAACATTGGTCCAGGACTGGGAAGTGTCGGTCCCGTTGACAACTTCGCCCACGTTCCAGCCTTTGGCAAAGCAGTATTAGTGATGTGTATGCTGTTAGGACGTCTGGAGCTGTTTACAGTAATGGTGCTATTCCTGCCATCTTTTTGGCGCAAGTAATAACCAAGAGGATTGATAAATTATGTAGGGGAGTCTAGAAATCTATGTAAAACCTCTGGATCCCCGCATTCGCGAGGATGACGAATACGGGAAACAGAACCAGAGCGGAAGATTAGTTCTACTCAGGAAGGGTTTTGATCTTACTCAGTGAGCAACAATTAGTATTAGCAAGAGAGGTAGAGACGTTGCATACAACGTCTCTATTATATAATTTCGCGCGCAGGGCATGAGCCACTAATCAAGATAGCGTGCGCATCAAGACAAAACCCATCTGGCGCCCGGTTTGCCCTTCATCACGGCGGTAAGAAAAGAACAACTCGCGGTGTTCCCAAGTACACAGATCGCATATTTCACGGTTAGTTCTCTTGATCCCAACCTCTGTCAACTGTAAATCGATGCTGCGCTGAATATCTAATTTCCACAGCCCCAGTTCCACCTCTTCACTGATATCATTCCAGTTGCCGCTACCTGCGCGGAAAGCATCGCGCACCTGCTTATCCACCTCATAATGCTCAGCACTGATACCGGGACCAACGAACACCTTAATCTGCTCACTCTCACTACCGAACTCATCAATCATGGCGCTGATAGTTTTACCAATGATACCGTTAGCTGCCCCGCGCCAGCCCACATGCGCTGCTGCCACCACCCGTTTTGCCGGATCAAACATCAACACCGGATAACAATCGGCAACCAGAATACCCACTAAAACATCAGGCTGGTTGGTAACAATGGCATCGGCACTAACATCATGAAAATGGCTGACATCGTAATTTTTGCTATTAACCACCACCACATCTGAACCATGTACCTGTTTCACCAGCAGCAGTTGCTGTTCAACCACCTCCAGCTCATTCAACAGGGTGGAGCGATTACCTTCAACGTTATGTGTGGCATCATCTGTGTTCATGCCAAGATTCAAAGAGTTGTACGGTGGGCGGCTGAGACCTCCATTGCGCGTTGTCACCCCAGCAATTAACGAATTACCTTCACTCCACTGGGCCTGCACGCAATTGATTTTTCCATGCTTAACCAAATTCATTATCTTCAATTGCTCCATTATCTATGTGGTTTTAGCTATCTGTAAATTGCAACTTATCGACGCCATACTTAGCATCCAATTGCGCTAGCAGTTCGGCAAAATCACTCGGGATCGGGCTGGAAAATTCCACATATTCGCCACTGCGCGGATGGATAAAACCCAGCAGACGCGCATGCAGTGCCTGACGATTAAACCCTTGAACCGATTGGCGAAGTTCCAGATCGTTAATAGCGTTTGCCCGGGTGCGATTACCATACAACGGATCGCCAATCAGAGGTAAATTCAGTTCGGAAAAATGGACACGAATCTGATGGGTACGCCCGGTTTCCAAGCGTAGCTCCAAAAACGACAACCTATCCAGATCGTAACGACGCAACACCTTCCAGTGAGTAACAGCACGCCGACCTTCCCGACACTTGGAGGACATCTTTTTTCGATGAATCGGATGCCGTCCAATGGGGCTGTCCACCAACCCGGAGTCCTTCTGCACTTGACCGTGAACCAGAGCAACATAGCGCCGTTTAACACTATGCTCTTTGAACTGCGCTGCTAAATGATTATGAGTTACATCATTCTTGGTCGCCACCATCACGCCCGAGGTGTCTTTATCCAAACGGTGGACAATACCTGGGCGCAACTCCCCACCCACGCCGGAGAGATCGTGACAGTGAAACAATAGCGCATTGACCAGAGTTCCAGAACCATGACCACAAGCTGGGTGCACTACCATGCCGGCAACCTTGTTAATCACAATCAGATCAGAATCTTCATAGAGGATATCCAGCGGCAGATCTTCTGCGCAGGTATCAACTTGCTCTGGCTGCGGGATACTTACTTGCACTTTTTCCCCACCGCGCAAACGCAGCCCAGCTTTTATGACCGCGCCATCAACTACAATCTGCTGGTGCTCAATAAGTTTTTTCAGTTGTGATCGGCTCAGCTGCGGTAAGACACGCGCTAAAAACCGGTCCAAACGTTCTACGCTTTGGCCCGGTTCAAAATAAAACTCAAAATTTTCAGTCATCTACCAGATAGAACTCTCTATTTTACCCGCCTGCTTTATCATGACATCGACAATGGCACGGTCGTACAATTTGTCCCGATCGACCATAGTATCAGAAGTACGTTCGGTGAAATGTTCACGCCCTTCCTGCAACTCATCCGCCAACAGATCAAAGATATTATCATTTTTGACCCCTTCGCTGACTTTCTCTGCATTATAAAGGGCAATATCCGACACAATTGCTCGCGCTAGGCGAAAGGCCAGTTCAGGATCATCTACAATACGCGCCATGAACATCTCCTGTACAAAGGAATCAAGAAAATAAATCACTACTTTGGGGAGTTAAGGGTAACTAAAAACCACTATATTGTCAAACCCGCCGTTAACGGCAAGCAACAAAAATCAGGATAGGCACCCACCGGGCACGCTACATAAGCGCAGCGTCTTGTGCCAGATGACCGATAAAATTGTACAAATCAAGATGGCTGCCACGGTAGTCGGGGACAAAATCACTGCCGCGATCGATCATCCAGGTATCCAGCAGATAGGTAGTAATACCCAGCACTGCCGCGCTCAAGTCTTGCTCAGTATCATTGCCAACCATTAAGCAGGTTTCTGGCTCGCGCCCGATCTCGCTCAATATTGCGCTGAAATAGTTTGGATTGGGCTTACAGTAGCAACTGTTTTCTGAACTGGTCACCAGCAGATAATCACAATCACCAATACCTCCCCATTTTAAGCGGGCATCGACTAACGGGCGCGGAAAAACCGGATTAGTAGCAATAACCACCTCCAGCCCCAGTTTTTTACACATGCAAATCAATTGGCGTGCCATGGGCAAACTGGTTATCAGTGGTTGCAACTTTTCCATATGCTCGCGATAAAAAATCTGCAAGCCCTGCAAAAACTGCTCAGCGTTGATATTCAAATCACTGTGGGCAACAGCCAAAAAAAACTCTTCATTGGTCTGTGAACCATCATCACTACGCAAGCGTTCCATGGTACGCTCAATCATCACCCGTACAAACTGCTCACTGTCAACATCTATGGCAATACTTTGCGCCAAACAGTTTAAGTAAAGTGGCACAAAGCGGTGCATATCTACATTCAGCAGGGTCCCATCTAAATCAAACAGGACAGTAGTATAAGGTAATTGCTTTTTCATGACCAAGGCTCATCTTTAGCAACCAAAAGCAAAGCGGGAAGACAGCACCGCCGCCTTCCCGCTTTAATAACTACATATAGACAGTAAATTTATTTACTGTGGCAAAAATTGCAAGCAGCCATATCTTCAACCTGCTCATGACAGCCACTGCATAGTCCATGACCATCTGACATACCAGTAATCGCGATTGTTACCGGTTCACCTTCATGGCAACTGCTGCAATCTTGATCCAAAGCATCTTTATGCATGTTGTGGTCGAACTTGACAATACCCTTAGTATCTCCCTCGTATTGGAACACACCAGCGGCAAGTACTTCTACTTTTGTGATAGGGGCTGTGGTTCCATCCTGTTGTGCCAAAAATACAGGAACAAAAGCAAAAACAACAACTAGCACCGCAAATAACAGATTTTTCATCCACTCCACTCCTTGTCTCGAACACCGAATAACAATTCATTGAATCTTCCAGCTTCCCTTTTTACATTGAACCTTATCTGATGTCAATTCACATTTAACCAATAAAATAAAAAACCATCTAAAAACATCTATTTATTCTCTATAAATTGTATACTATTAGTTAAACTTTACCGTGAGGACAAACCTGCTCGGTCTTGAATATTTAATGCATCTAATTGTTGATATATAACCGCAGCAAGGCTAAATTGAAAGATAATTCTATGGTGAGGGGTGGAAAGATGCTCATGACAGCAGCGGAAAAACTAGTCGAATTTATGACACCACGGCTGGGACAAGAAATCCATGTCGGTCCATGGTTAAAGATAACCCAACAACGCATCAATCAATTTGCTGAAGTAAGCGGTGACCAGCAATGGATCCACACCGACCCGAAACAGGCACAGGCTGAATCACCGTACGGCACCACTATCGCGCACGGCTATTTGACTTTATCTCTGCTGCCCTATCTTACCCAGAGTAATCATGCCGATTACTTTACTAAAAATTATCCCGGCATGAAGTTTCGGGTTAATTACGGGTTAAATCGTCTGCGCTTTCCCGCCCCCGTTGCAGTAAACAGTTCAATCCGTGCGCATACAGTATTAAAAAGTGTTGAACAAATACGCGACGCAGTCGAGGTTGTATACACCATCAGTGTTGAAATCGAAGGCGGCAAAAAACCCGCGTGCGTAGCTGAATTTGTCGCCAGGCTATACGCCTGATATTAGTTATAATCAACATCACCCTAAACATAGAGCCTAGCTAATGGAAAATATTCGTGACGAGGTAAAAGAGTTCCAGATTGGCATGAAAGTACGCAACCTGCGGCAAGAACGGCGCATGACGTTACAGGATGTGGCCGAAAAGACCAACCTGTCAAAACCACTGCTTTCACAAGTGGAAAACAATCAGGTCATCCCGCCGTTAGCAACTTTGCTGCGCATTGCTAAAGCTTTTGGAGTACCGCTGAATATTTTTTTTGAAGATGAAAACAATGACAACAAGTGCATCCTCATTCGCGCAGGAGATCAACATGCGCGCCAAAAGCGCGCGGCAAGTGCTCACGGCAGCCAGTCCTATACCTATAACTCCCGCGCTTTTGGTAAAAAGCATCACCACATGGAACCATTTGACATGGAGTTTTTTGCTACGCAGTGGAGTGACGATCTCTTAGTCTGCCACGAAGGGGAAGAGTTTCTCTATCTGCTGGAGGGTGAGTTGGAGTTCCGTCATGGCGAACAACTGATTCATCTTTACCCTGGCGATTCGGTCTATTATGATTCAACCGAACCACATGGTTATATCGCTTGTAGCACTGTGCGCCCGCGCGGCATTGCAGTGGTCTACTCTAAATCATAGAAAAATTGTTCAACAAAGGAGGTTAGTCATGGCAAAGGTTGGTGTTGTTCTTTCCGGTTGTGGCGTATTTGATGGTAGTGAAATCAATGAATCAGTCATTACCCTGTTGGCTCTAGATCGAGCCGGTGTTGAGGCTGTCTGCATGGCGCCTAATCTCATGCAATACGATGTGATAGATCACCTCAGTGGCGATGTTGCTCAAGAAGAGCGCAACATCCTAATTGAGTCGTCTCGCATCGCACGCGGGAAAATCAAAGATCTCAATACAGTTACCGCAGCGGACATCGACGCGTTGGTTCTTCCCGGCGGTTTCGGTGCCGCAAAAAACCTGTCTACCTTTGCCACCATGGGAGCCGACTGCAATGTCAACAACGATCTCTTTGCACTGGTAACCGAGATGGTAGTAGCGGGCAAGCCCATAGCTGCCATCTGTATCGCCCCGGTGGTAATTGCCAAAATCCTCGGCAGCCAAGGCAAGAACCCGCTGCTGACCATCGGCAACGACGCCACCACCGCTGAAGCAATAACACAGATGGGCGCCACCCATGTTGAATGCGCCGTCGATTCCTGTGTGATCGACCAGAAACTGAAAATCGTTTCCACCCCAGCGTATATGTTAGCTAATTCAATTAGCGAAGCGGCCACAGGCATCGAAAAAGCCATAACTGCATTACTTAAATTAGTCTAGTGTACCTCCGGAAACTCCGGAGGGCACAGCGTCGTTTCAGATTTGGAAGTAAGCTATTTTTTACCCCATCAAAAAAATCTAGGACTTGAGCGAATACGTACATAGTCCGTCGCACCAACAAGGGCGAAGATTGACGATGAAATGTTGAAAAAGAGCTGTTTCCGCACAGAAAATCTATTGTAGGAGATTGTTCATGCCCATCCCAGACCCCAATAAATCCGGACTAGTCCCTGAAGAACGCGATGCTTGCGCTATTATTGGCTACTTCAATAAGAGTGGCTATCCCAGTCACAGCAACGTCCAGCGCACCATTGACGCGCTGATAAAAATGGGACATCGCGCAGGTGAAATCGGGGGCGAGGGCGACGGGTGTGGCATTTTAACCGATATCCCACGCCAACTATGGCGCGAAATTCTTGAAAAACATGGTCATAATCCGCAACTGGTCGAGGATAAAGGTTTTGCCATTGCCCACCTGTTGGTTCCGCACCAGGAACTGGCTCGCGACGAGCAACTGGTGACCCGTATCTTAACTATGTGTGGTCGCCATGGCGCTGAAGTCTTGGTCGAATACCGCGGACAGGTGCGCAGTGAAGCACTGTCCACGATGGCCAAAGCCGGAGAACCACTATTTTTACAACTGGCGCTGTTTTTTAACGATAATAACAATTGCAGTACCACCCTGTACCATTTGAGCGTAGCCCTTGAGGACAAGTTCCCCATCCACGTCGCCTCGCTGTCCAACAGTGTCAGCGCCTACAAAGTCCACGGGGCTCCAGAACTTCTCAGCCTGTACTATCCGGAGTTAAAGCGCAAAGAATTCCAGTCATCAGCCACTGTCGGCCACAGCCGCTTCTCTACCAACACTTTGCCTACGGTGCTACGCGCTCAGCCCTTCAGCTTACTCGGTCACAACGGCGAAATAAACACTATCTCCCGCCTGCGCGAAGAGGCACGTATGCTTGGGTTATCCCTGCCCATTGGGGGCAGCGACTCGCAAGATCTTAATCGCACCTTAGAAGGTTTGATTCAGACGCACAATCTCAGTCTATTTGAAGCGATGGAAGTGTGTTTCCCTCCCATCTTTACCGAGGTTGGCAAACTATCTGAACATCAGCAACAGATGTACTCCTTTCTGCGCCAATTCTTCAGTGCCAGCGCTCAGGGCCCAGCGGCAGTAATTACGCGCTGGCAGGATCAATGTGTATTCAGTGTCGATGCCATGGGTTTGCGCCCCTTATGGTTTGGCGAAACCAACAAGTTCTATTTCGCCTCCTCCGAAGCTGGGGTAGTACATCAAGAAGATATTCTTAGCGACCCGAAGGTGCTGGCTCCAGGTGAAAAGCTAGCTCTACACCTGCGCCCACAGCAGGGTGTTGACCTAATTTTCCACGATGAATTACGTGAATTGGTGTATAAAAAACTGAGTAAGCGCACCAATCTACACCGCCATAGCGAGCACCTGCAACAGGGTAGCGATTTGCCTACAGCCAGCGTTAAAGAGAGCGACAATTTTCACAAAATGGCTGGATTCACTCAGGACAACTTGCTCTCCGGCTTTGCCTGGAAGCGCAGTGATCTGCTCAACTTGAAAGAGATTGTCAAATCGGCACAAGATCCCATAGCATCTCTGGGGTACGACGGTCCTTTGGCGGCATTGGCCATCACCCAACAAAATGTGTCTGACTATTTCAAGGAACAGGTTGCCGTAGTTACCAACCCGGCTATTGATCGTGAACGCGAAACGGAACATTTTTCGTCGCGGGTATTTCTCGGACCACGCCCACATTTCCGCGGTCGCATAGCAACAGTAACCACCATTGCAGCACCCTTATTAACCGGTGGACTGCGCCACAGTGCAGTCACAGATCAGGACGAAGTATCCCGCCATTTTGAGCTGTGTTCGCTGGAAAGTTTGCTTGGTCAATACCAACCCGGTAGCGGCAAACGTTACAAAACCCTGAGTTGCACCTTGAAACGCGCTGAAAACATCGCTACAGCACTTGAACGACTGCAAGGCGAGGCACTACAGGCAGTGCAGCGCGGTACCCAGCTATTATTGTTGGATGATAGCCGCGCCTTCAGCCCCAGCCATAGTTTTCTCGATCCGGCGCTGGTGGTCAGCGCCGTGCACAAAACACTAAAAAAGCAACGCGACGCCAACGGTCAGAGTCTGCGCCGCTCCACCAGCATAATCGTCCGCTCCGGCGCCCTGCGCAATCTGCACGATATTTTATTCTGCGTCGGCATGGGAGCTGATGCGGTATGCCCGTACATGCTGTGGGAGCTAGCTGACACCACGGAAAGCGGTCTGAGCAATCTGCTCAATGTCCTGATCTGTGGCATCCAAAAAGTGATGTCTACTATGGGCACCCACGAAATTGGTGGTTACGGCAAATATTTCGCTTCTATCGGTCTCAGCCCAGAATTGGTCGACATCTTTGAAACGCCCAACTTCTGTGGTTCTGTTACCAGTGGTTTGAACTTCGCGTCTCTAGAAGAAAATGCGCGCCTGCGCACCAGCATCGTGCGCAGCAAAACCAAACAAGCGGTGCCAATTCAGTTCCGCCTATATCCACATATCTGGAAAAAAGTGGCAGCGGTGGCCAAGATGGAGGAGAGCTATAACGAGCTATCGCGCCTGATTCGCGAGTACGAAATAGAGCACCCCTTGGCAATACGCCATCTGCTCGATTTTAAATTCAGCAAGGAACTCAGTGTCGATCCCCAGGATGTTGATACTAGCATTGGTGGTCACGACCTACCCTTTTTAATCTCGGCAATGAGTTTTGGTTCCCAGGGGGAAACAGCCTTTCGCATTTACGCCGAAGCAGCAAAAAAACTCAACATTATCTGCATGAATGGTGAGGGTGGTGAGATCCCCGACATGTTGGGCAAGTATCGCCACAACCGCGGGCAACAGATCGCCTCGGGACGCTTTGGTGTGCACATGGATCTGCTCAATTCAGCCGATTTTCTCGAGATCAAGACCGGACAAGGGGCAAAACCCGGCGAGGGCGGACACCTGCCCGGCTTTAAGGTCACCAGCAAAATTGCCGCCGCCCGCAACGCCACTGAGGGGGTAACGATGATCTCACCCTCCAACAATCACGACATCTACTCCATTGAAGATCTGGCCCAGATTATTGAGGAACTGCGCACGGCAAACCCACGTGCACGGATTTCGGTTAAAGTACCTGCGGTAGCTGGCATCGGCACCATCGCCATGGGCATTGCCAAAGCAGGCGCCGACATTATCACCATCAGCGGTTATGACGGTGGCACTGGCGCAGCCCGCAAACACGCTATCAAGTTTGTCGGTTTACCAGCGGAAATCGGCGTACGGGAAGCACACCGCGCCCTCTCCTGTTGTGGTCTACGTGACAAGGTAGAGTTATGGGCCGATGGCGGGGCGAGAACCGGGCGTGATGTAGTTAAACTGATGCTCTTAGGGGCTAACCGTGTCGGCTTCGGCACCCTGCCCATGGTGGTTATCGGCTGCACCGCCTGCCGCAACTGCCACCTCGGCACCTGTCATGTCGGCATTGCCACCCAGATTGAAAGCGAGAGCGAAGCACACGCCAAAGGTTTGCGCCATTTTGTGCCGCGCGTACTGGAAAACGGCATCATCTACGAAACCACTTTCTTCCGCGCTCTAGGTGAGGAGATCCGTACCATAACCGCCAAGCTTGGGTTCAAACGCACTCAAGATCTGGTCGGGCAGTCAACACTGTTACAACAGACCCACGGTCTTAATGCCCTCGATTTAAGTGAACTGCTGCTTATCGAAGCCTGTGAGTTGCCCCAGCACACTGCCGAAACCACGCGCCTGATCCGCAAGCCACTGAACTACCTGACCTCCCTGCTGTCAACGCTGGTTACTGACGCTTTCGATGCTGGTGATGAGCGCGTGCGCTTTGTCGATGACGGCATCAACAGCTGTGATCGTTCCATAGGAACACGCTTGGCGGGCGCCATGACTCAGGCGTATCAGGAACAGCGCTACACCCATGGCAAGCAGGCATTACTCCATTTTCGCCGCGATTCTATCCCCGGCAACGGCTTGGGTGCCTTCAACATCGACGGCATCAATATAGTCGTTGAGGGTGGAGCTCAGGATGGTGTCGGCAAGAGTGCCCGCGGCGGGCGCATTGTCATTTTAAAAGGGGAAAATATAGACGGCAAGCGTGTCGGGGGCTCGGTGGGCAAGGGTCTTGCCTATGGCGCCCAGGGCGGTCTGTTTATCATTCAGGGCGATGCTGACAGTCGCGCCTGTATCCGCTTGTCTGGTGCCGATGTTATCTTCGGTGCTCGCATTGTGCAGCCGTTGAAACTATCTCAGGACAACATAGCGGGTCACGCCAACTTGAAAGGTTTTGCTTTTGAATATATGACTGCTGGGCGAGTAGTGGTGTTGGGCGACCCAGGACCATGGATATGCTCCGGCATGACTGGCGGCACTATCTATTGTTATTTGGATGAAGCGATGGGAATGAATCGTGCGGTTCTTACTGAGCGCCTGGCTTGGGGCGCTAAAGTGGCACTGGTAGATTTGGACGAAACTGACATTGAGCAGCTGGACAACTTGTTACTGGAATATCATAAAGAGTTGCTACACTCCCACCAGAGCGATGAGGCGCATACCGTTGGGCAAATCATGGCTCGCGTAGGCGATAGTTTTATTAAGATTGTTGCTCTCAGTGAATAGCCCATACGCCTGCAACCAAGCATTGTTCAATCTTGATTAATACCAATCTTCCGCTATCGCCACAAAGGTTGTCACTCTCGCGCAGGCGGGAGTCTAGGAAGCTATGCACAACCTCTGGATACCCGCATTCGCGAGTATGACGAACAGGGGGGACAGAACCAGAGCGAAAAATTGGTATTAATCAGGAATAATTATGGTTTTGCATTACCAGCAAAAGGAGTAAACAGATGTTCAATAAGGTACCCCGGGCTGAATTGGACGCCCGCCTTATCGCCCTGCGCCAGCGCATGAATAAAGATTGCCCCCAGTGGCAACTAGTTGCCATCTTCAGCAAAATAAATCAGTTTTATTTTACCGGCACCATGCAGGATGGCATGGTACTTATCCCCAAAGATGGTGATGCCGTCTATTGGGTGCGCCGCAGCTTGCAACGAGCGCAGGATGAATCAGAGTTCAGTGACATCCGTCCCATGACCAGCTTCCGCGACGCCGCGCAAACCATGGGCACCTTACCCAGCACGGTACACCTAGAAACCGAACGGGTACCGCTAGCCATGTACCAGCGCTTTAATAAACATTTCGCTTTTCAGCAGGTCGCGGCGGCAGATCATGCCATTGCTGCGGTGCGTGCCGTTAAAAGCAATTACGAACTGGAGCGGATGGAGCGCTCGGGGGAAATTCATCAAGAGGTGCTCGAGCAGCGCTTGCCAAAATTGCTGCACAGCGGCATGAGCGAAGCTGACCTGGGTGGCGCGCTATACCAGACGCTGATCGATGCCGGGCACCACGGCATTGCCCGCTTCAGCATGTATGACACTGAAATCCTCCTCGGACATATATGCTTTGGTGAGAGCTCTATCTACCCCACTTCGTTTGATGGTCCAGGAGGAAATTACGGCATGAGTCCGGCGGTTCCACTGCTTGGCAGTCGGCAACGCAAACTGCGCCCCGGCGATCTGGTGTTTATCGACATCGGCTGTGGCTTTGATGGCTATCACACCGACAAAACCATGACTTATGTCTACCAAGGTGAGTTACCGGACAGCGCAGTTAAAATTCATAACCAGTGTGTACAGATACAGAACGCTACCGCTGCGTTACTGAAACCAGGCGCTATCCCAGCGCAAATATACGCTGATATAATGGATGGGTTAGAACCGGAATTTCTAGCCGGATTTATGGGGCATGGCGAGCGTCAAGCACGTTTTCTCGGCCACGGCATTGGTCTGCACATTGATGAATTTCCGGTGTTGGCTAAAGGTTTTGATGAACCCCTGCAAGAAAATATGGTCATGGCTATTGAACCCAAAAAGGGCATTGACGGCATCGGGCTAGTAGGAATTGAAAACACCTTTGTAGTCACCCCCGAGGGTGGTCGATGTATTACCGGGAATCACCCGGGGTTAATGTATGTAGCTTAAGCAGCGCAGCAAATTCTGGTGCTGGCACCGGGCGACTAAACAGATAGCCCTGTGCCTCATCGCAGTTTAAATCGGCAATAAACTGCTGTTGTAACTCGGTT
Organism: uncultured Desulfuromonas sp.; assembly: GCA_964536375.1. Classification (GTDB taxonomy): domain Bacteria; phylum Desulfobacterota; class Desulfuromonadia; order Desulfuromonadales; family Desulfuromonadaceae; genus Desulfuromonas. The sequence continues at coordinate 21,356 of CAZHXF010000033.1, forward strand.
TCAACCCCCTCGGCAATTACACTTAGATCCAAACCGTGTCCCATAGCGATTATGGCTTTAACTATGGCACAGTCTTCACTGCCGGGTTGAATATCACTGATAAAGCTGCGATCTATTTTCAGGCGATTAACCGGAAAGCGCTTCAGATAATTCAAAGACGATTGCCCGGTACCAAAATCATCGATAGATAAGGCAACACCAAGATCGCTGATCTGCTGCAATATCTTGATCGCCTGTTCCGGTTGGCGCATCAAAAAAGTTTCCGTAATCTCCAAGTCTAATGCAGCTACCGGGCAACCAGTCTCGCGCAACACCCGCTCCACCATCTCCAGTAGATCATCTTGCTGAATCTGCCGCCCAGACAGATTTACTCCGATACGCCCCAGTGCAAAGCCTTGGTCGCGCCACTCGATCCACTGCAGACAGGCGGTGCGCAAAACCCATTCACCCAGCGGAACAATAATGCCATTTTCTTCACACAGCGGGATAAATTTATCCGGCGCCACCAGACCATAGTCCGGTTGCTGCCAACGCACCAGCGCCTCACAGCCAACAATCTCTCCGGTGTGCAAACATATCTGCGGTTGATAGTAGAGGATAAATTCTTCGTTCTGCAACGCTCGACGCAAAGAACTATCCAGTAGCACCCGCTCCCAAGCAACTTCGGTCAGATCCTGAGAATACAGATAGTAGCTATTTTTACCCCTCTCTTTGGCCTGATACATCGCGGCATCGGCATTTTTTATCAATGCTTCTACGCTGTCACCATCATCCGGAAAAATAGAAATACCCACGCTGGCAGTAATAAAAAACTCGTGTTCGCCGACATACATGGACTGTTGCAGCAGCTCGAGAATGTTCTTAGCATATTCTGTCGCATCGCTGACCGAACGTACATGATCCAACACTATAATAAACTCATCACCACCAACATGGGCAACAGTATCGACCTCGCGACTATTTTGCTGCAAGCGTGCTGCAGCTTCGATCAGCACACTGTCACCGACATCGTGGCCGAGGCTATCGTTGATATGTTTAAAATTATCTAGGTCAAAATAGAGGACTGCCCCCTTATGTTTTTCCCGTATTGCCAACTGGAGTGAATGGGTCAGGCGTGCATGGAGCAGACGGCGATTGGGCAAATCGGTAACGGTGTGATGATTGGCCTGATAATCCAACTGTTTGACAATTTCGTTCATAGCGGTGATGTCAGAGAATACCGCTACATAGTTAGTAGCAATACCGCTAGCATCAAAAATTGAGCTGATGGTCAGAATTTCTGGATAGATATCGCCGTTTTTGCGCCGATTCCATATCTCTCCGCTCCAATGACCAGTTTGCTCAATAGCCTGCCACAGATCATGATAGAAAAGCGCATCCTGGTGGTCAGAAGAGAGCAAATTAGGATTATTACCTACCACTTCATCTTCACTGTAACCGGTAATAGAGCAAAATGCCGCATTAACAGCGATAATAGTACCAGCAGTATCAGTAATAATTATCCCCTCACTGGTACTTTCAAACACTTTTGCCGACAGCTTCAACTTTGCTTCTTGCTCGGCACGCACGGTAATATTTTTCAAGCGCGACACAATACCAACCACCTTGCCCTGTTCGTCAACATAGGGGGTAAAACTGCAATGCATAAAACAGAGCCCAGCAGCAGCAAAAACTAACCAGTCATCAAAAGAGAGCGGCTGTTTGCTGTGGAAAATAGTCTCTTCGTATTTCAGATAAGACTGGTAGCGCTCCTCTCCAATTATCTCGCGCGCATGTTTTCCCACTAGATCCTGCGTCTCTTTACCATAATATTTCGCCATCACATCATTGGCAGCAAGACAGATATGCTGGTCGTCGTAATAGGCGATCAAATCTATATTGGTAGACAAAATCTGCTCATAACGGGTAAGTTCCTGAATATATTTTTCCCGCTCAGTAACATCAGTGGCCAACACCGCACAGCCAGTGATATTGCCCTCATGATCATGCACCGGATAGATGGAACGCGCGTAGATAGTACCATCGGGCATGTAACGCATAGCGCGCGCTACTTTCCCGCTACGCAACACCTCGACAGATGGACAATTTTTACAAATATCCCCGCATTTCCACAGTGACTCATGGCAAGGTGAATCAACATAACCCTCAGGATCGACACCATAGCCTCGCAGCGCCGCGCTGTTCATGAACTGTAGGTTCAGGTCAGTATCAACAAGAATCAGTATTTCATCCATACTGTTGGTGATATCCTGAAAACGCCGTTCACTTTTACGCAGTGCATCATGGGCTGAGCGCGCCTGAGTTACATCTTCCAGCAGATGCATGGAGTAGAGGTACTCTCCGTTACTGCCCTTAACCACAAAAGCTTGGGAGCGATATACCTGATTATCGACCACCAGATCGCTCTCTCGCTCGCAGCCAGATGAATTGCCCTGTGCGGCATCGATAACACAGCCATTCATGGGTCTATCCAGTTTAGGAAATACCTCCCAGTAAAAGCGCCCATAAGCCTCGCCGAGGGTGCAATTCGCCCGATTAAGATAGGCACGATTGGCCTTGGTTATTCTACCATTATGGTTGTGCAAAAAAATTGGCCAGCGAATAGCATCAAAAGCCTCCCTCCACTGGCGTTCAGATATTTGCAGATCGCTGGTGCGCTGCTCGACCTTTTCCTCGAGAGAATGGTTCAGTGTCACAATTTCAGCGTTGGTATGGTGGAGTTCCAGCTCTATCTGCTGTAATTGCTGCACATAGTCGCTGATCCTGCGTTGATCAGCCAGCATCTGGCGGTAAATCAACCAGATTAGAACCAACACCCCCAGCAAGGTCAAGGTTGCTGCCAGCAAATTGTTGCGCTGCAGATTGTTTCTTGCCCGAGCGACGCGAACACGCAATTCATCCCGCTCTACATTTGCGTCAAATACCAATTTATTGGCATTTTCGAGCATCCGTTGCAGCTGTGCATCAATGGATTTAGCATAGTTACGCACGCTATTACCAGCAGCACAAAGAGCTACCGGGTTATTACTGGACAGCAGCACATTGCGTTGGCGGGTAATCTCCTGCGTATTGACCAGTGCTGTTTGCAAAGTGCTGAACATAGGACGCAGGATCAACACTTCCAGATTGTAATGTTGCCCCGGTGGCGGTAAATACACCCAAGCAGTGGTGGCCATATCTTGAGCTGGCAAATTTAAGGCAAACTCCTGCTGCACCTGACCCCCGTCAGAGAGGACGTTAAGAACTCTATCTATTTCATCAATCATCTGCTGCGCGTGGTCAATCAACGGCTGCTGTACGGACAACGCACTGGCTACCACGATTTTGTAGAAATCCAGTGCCACCAGATTAATATCTGTGACCAGCAGCTTGCCCAGCTCCCGCTTGACAGTAAGGTTTTCTACCTGTTTATCAAATTCAGTCTCAACATTATCAATATTGCGCTGCAACAAAGTCAGCAGCGCAAAACCAGCCAACACCACACTAAATATGAGGACAAGGGGCAGCACATGTCCGAGAACATTTTTCTGCTTACCGTTCATAACTGTCCCCTAAAGTTCGGCTCTTTAAACACATATTCAGTTAATATCTGTTGCCCTACAGGAGAGAGGACAAATAAAATAAACTTTTTCGCCAGAACAGGATCGTAGGAATATTTAAGCAGTGCCAGCCGCAAAATATGCGGCGCGGCTACCACGTTCTCTACCTCCAGCACTTCCACAGCTTTATTGTCAGCGGACACCGCAGTAGCATACCAATTCAGCGCCAAGTCGACCTCACCTCCAGCCACCGCCTGGAAGATATCCTTTGAGTCACGTGCCAGCACATTAGCCTGCACCACAGCCTGTTTATAAATACCCAGGGCACTAAGAAGCCTTTGGGTTTCCAAGCCAATGGAGCCGCTCTGCGGCAAACCCAACACGGTGCGATAACTCGCCGCAACAAAGTTATTTAGATCACCACTTATATGTAACGGATTGCCCGGCGCAACCATCAGCACGGCACGGTTAATGCCAATAGCGTGCGCCTCGACCACCAATCCTTCATTGCCACATTTTTCAACATAGCTTTCACTGCCTGGAAGATAGAGATCGCCCACCCGATTTACATGAATGCTATGCTGTAAAGCCCCGGAGCCGTCGCGGATAATTTTGACAACACAACACTCCTGTTGTTCAAACAGATCGGCAATATGGCGCATAGCTGGAGCCATTGTGGTACCGCAATACAGCAAGAGTTCTTTGGGGGATACAGGGAGACGCAAAGCTGATTGCTCGGAATCGCAACCAACCAAAGGGGAAAGGAATAGCAAAAATAATATTATTATCGGCACCTGCCGCATGGGGGAATCCTGCACAAAACAAATAAGGCGAAAAATTCTTCTTCAAAACAGCATTATAAAAGATAGCATATTTGTCCAAGATTAATACCGTTAATGGCAAGTTACTGATATTAATTATATACAATAGACACAATCTAACCTGACTAGTATCAATCTTCTGCACTTGCCTTGTACCTTGTATCCACCATGCCCGCGAATGCGGGTATCTAGAGATGCTCCACGGCTGTATGAGCTCCAGCCTGCGCGCAAGAGCCCATCAGTCGGAACTATTGTTATCAATCAGCACTTCCCGCCCCTTACTGCTGCCGTCGGATGGGCCGACAATACCCTCCTGCTCCATCTTCTCAACAATGCGCGCTGCTCGGTTGTAACCGATACGCAAACGGCGTTGTACCATGGAAATTGATGCCTGCTGAGCCTGTGCCACCAACTTTACTGCCTCATCATAGCGATCATCATATTCCAGGTCATCATCACCACTGCCACCAGCGCCCGGCGGCGGAATTAAAATAGAATTATCATAATCCGGACGCCCCTGCTTGGTGAGAAAATCGACCACTTTCTGCACCTCCAGCTCCGAAACAAAGGCACCGTGCACACGTTGTAAACAGCTGGTACCCGGCGGCAGGAACAGCATATCCCCCATACCCAGCAAACTTTCAGCACCCATGGTATCCAGAATAGTTCGCGAATCGATGCGGGAAAACACTTTGAACGAGATACGCGTCGGGAGATTAGCCTTGATAAGGCCGGTGATAACATCAACACTGGGACGCTGGGTGGCCAAAATAAGGTGAATACCAGACGCACGCGCCATCTGCGCCAAACGGGCAATATGCTCTTCTACCTCGCGCCCGGCTACCAGCATCAGATCAGCCAGCTCGTCGACGATAACCACAATATAAGGCAGATGCCCATGATCCAGCTCGGCTTTATCCGCTGGCGGCACAGCCCATGGCGCCACGGGTTCGTCGTCCAACTCATGCTGATCGTCGCTGTTTAAGCTAGCGGCTTCCACCGCGGCAAGCCGCGCCAAGCGCTCTTTGTCTTTCTCCTCTTTGGCCAGTTTCTTGTTGTAACCATCAATATTGCGCACCCCTTTATCAGCCATTAGCTGATAACGGCGCTCCATTTCGCGTACTGCCCAAGCCAGAGCTAAAGAGGCTTTTTTCGGATCGGTTACCACCGGCAACAGCAGATGCGGGATACCCTCATAAATCGACAATTCAAGCATTTTCGGATCAACCATAATGATGCGCACATCTTCCGGGTTGGCCCGATACAGTAAAGACAGAATCATGGTATTGATCGACACCGACTTACCACTACCGGTAGAACCAGCAACGAGCAGGTGCGGCATTTTAGCCAAATCGCTAACATGGGTTTGCCCGAAAATATCTTGACCCAACGCCAGCGGCAGCCGTCCACCGCTTTTGCGAAACTGATCTGATTCGAGAATATCTTTCAGGTAAACGGTCTGACGATTATGGTTAGGGATTTCGATGCCCACCACGCCGCGCCCCGGAATTGGGGCTACAATACGAATTGAGGTAGCCCTCAGCGCCATGGACAGATCATCGGATAAACCGGATATTTTATTGACTTTGATTCCCGGTGCCGGGGCAAACTCAAACATGGTAACAACCGGACCCGGCTTCACCTCAACCACTTCGCCGTCAACATTGAAGTCTTTGAGCTTAGATTCCAGAATTCTGGCCATCGCCATCAGTGAATCACGATCAGGTGGCTGCGGTGTCTCACCTTCATAATCGAGCAGCGACAGTGGTGGCAGTTGGTAACTACCGCTGATGTCGAGAAAATCAAAAGCTTCCTGCTCTACAGGGACGGTGGTGCTCTTCTTCGCCACTTTGATTTTAGACTTGTTCATAGCGCTAGGTTTCTCAGCTTTGCGAGAGACCTGCGGCGGTACAATTACCGGTCCCGCAGCTTTTTTCTCGCCGGTCTGAATCTTTTTTTGCTCACGCCGTTCGCGACGGCGCTCCATCCGGCTGGCGAAACGGTCACTGACCCCCTCGAGAAACAACATTAAGGAGAAGCGCGTCAACAACATAGCGGAAACCAGAAAAAACACCGTCAGCACTAGTGCAGCACCGCCAATATTCAACCCGGATACCAACGTTGAACGCAGCAATTGACCGATGGCACCACCCGCTTGCGCCACACTCTGACCCAACACGTGAATCTGGGTGAATTTTAAGGAAATCAACCCCGCCAAAGCCGCTAGAAACACCAGAAAAGCCGCTACTTTGTACCAGCGCAGATGAATATCGCGAAAACGCAGCAGACGCCACGTCAGCATAAAACAGGCCGGGGGCATTAGCAGGGCACAAACACCAAAGACCTGATACATCAAGTCAGCCAGATGCGCCCCAAAAAGACCACCGTAATTACGCACCGCAGATGGGTGTAAATTATTATTGAAAGAGGGGTCAGCATTATTGAAGGAGATTAAAGCCAACAACAGATAGACACCAAAACCCAGCCATAACAGCGCCGAAATCTCTTTTTTAAGGTGTTTGAGCCGCTTGCTACCGCTATCTTGTTCCATACCACCGTCCATTCTATATTCAGATTATTACTGATTTCGCAACATTACTTGTTAGTACAAGGGGGTTGTACCCAGTCTAAACGGGGACTGTACCTACTTCACACAAGGTCGCGGGTTTGCGACCCCGCTCGCCGCCTTACTCTTTTGTCATGCTACAAAAGAGTAAGCAGAAAAAAGCCCCCCCGAACTCCTTGCCCGCCATAGCCTGCGGCAATAGCTGGTTCCCTACATTCCACAGCTGTTTTGAGGAGTGGCAAAAACTCGGGCTAAAGCCCTCAAACATTTGCCCCTCTAATCCTCAAACCAGCTATTCCATTCCGGCTGCGTCACACGGGAAAAGGTGGTTCCAAAACAAAATCAAAACGCAACTATCACAGCTGTATAATTATCGGCAACACCAATGGTCGCCTCTGCAACCGGCGTTTAAAAAAGCGCCTCAAAGTCTGGCGAATTTCGATACGCAGCGCATCCCAATCGGTGCGCGCCGACAACTGATGTTCAGCCAGCATCAATTCGACCTGGTGTGCCGCTTCAGCCAGCAGCTCCTCGCCACCCACCTCTGGCACACAGCCACGACTAACCAACTCCGGTCCGTGAATAACGCTACCACGACTGCGGCTCACGGCAAGCACGGCAAGCACTGTGCCATGGCGGGCCAGACGATGACGGTCACGCAACTCCACCTCACCCACATCACCAACACCCTTGCCATCTACCAGAATACGCCCCACCTCAACCGGTTCAAGCAACTTTTTGCCATGGCGCGACAACAGCAGCGGCTGACCATTTTCTATGATCATGCTATTGTCGGCAGCAACGCCACACTCACAAGCCAATTGAGCATGTTGCGCCAGATGGCGGTATTCACCGTGGATGGGGACAAAATATTGAGGTTTAACCACTGCCAACAGCTGTTTCAGCTCTTCGCGACTGGCATGACCAGACACATGCACACCACAACTGCGCTGATAATGCACCACCGCACCCCGGCGATATAGCTGATTGATTACCGCAGTGATCGCTTTTTCATTACCGGGGATAAAACGTGATGACAAAATCACGCAATCCTCAGTTTCAATAGCCAACTGCGGATGCTCACCGGCAGCGATACGCGTTAACGCACTACGCGGCTCGCCCTGACTACCGGTGGTAATAACCGCAACTTTATGGCGCGGATAATCACCCAGCTGTTTGATATCGATAAGATCGGATTCGGCAACACTCAGCTGATCCAGCAATCGCGCCACCAACACGTTGCTCACGATACTGCGCCCCAGCAGCAAAATCTTGCGACCACAGCTATGCGCGGCATTGATAGCCTGCTGAATACGGTGAATATTAGAGGAGAAGGCAGCGACAAACACCATCCCGGTGCTGGCTGTCATCAGCTGCACAAAGTGCGGGCCAACCTCGCGCTCCGAGCCAGTGTAACCAGCACTTTCCACATTAGTGGAATCGGCCAGCAACACCAGCACTCCCTCGTCACCATATTGCGCCAAACGGGCTAAATCGGTACGTTCCCCATCAAGGGGAGTGGGATCAAGCTTGAAATCACCGCTGTGCACCAGCAACCCGGCACCACAGCGAATGGCCAAACCAACACCATCCGGCACCGAATGAGATACGCGAAAAGGTTCGATGGTAAATGGCCCCACGCTAAAGGGGTGGCGTGGCTCAAGCTGCTCCATTCTATTATTCAGGTTAAGGTCGAACTCTTCCAGTTTATGCTTGAGCATTCCCAAGGTAAAACGGCTGGCAAATATAGGCGGCGAGCCTAACTGACGATAGAGAAACGGCAACGCCCCGATATGATCTTCATGCGCATGGGTAAGCACCAGAGCACAGATATCGTCAACGCGCTCTTCAAAATAGGCGATATCTGGTAACACCAGATCAATGCCCAGCATATGCGCCTCAGGAAACATCAGCCCGCAATCTATAAGCAGAATCTGCCCGGCGTTTTCCAGCGCCAGCATATTCATGCCGATTTCGCCGCAGCCGCCCAGAGGGAGAATTTTTAACAATTCCGGATTATCATCATTTGGTTTTTGGGGGTACATGTATCACTCTTTTTTGTAAAAACTCTCACGCTACAAGACACATATCTAGCTGAATATACATTGCAAATCAATTATGACCTGCGGGCTATACCATAGCTGGTCAGTGTAAGTTAGCTCCAGCACTGAGTCAAATATTATATGGACATGTGGCAGATGATTTGTTTAAATTCACCATTAAGCAAACCATCCTTAACCCACCCGTTCTCCCATGGAGCTATACGATGTCAGTTAATAAAGTTATTCTGGTTGGCAATTTAGGCAAAGACCCCGAGCTACGTTACACTCCATCTGGAGCAGCTGTTGTTAATTTTTCTATTGCCACCACTGAAAACTACAAAGATCGCGACGGCAACCGCCAAGCTAACACCGAATGGCACAACATTGTTGCTTGGCGTCAACTGGCTGAAATATGTGGAAAATATCTACATAAAGGCAAACAGGTCTATATTGAGGGCAAGCTACAGACTCGGAAGTGGCAGGATCGCGACGGCAACGATAAATATACAACTGAGATAGTTGCCGATCAGATGCAGATGCTGGGACGCGCTGGAGACGATAACAACAGCAACCAAGGTGACAACCAGCAACAAAGTTATGCCAAGCCACAGCCGCAGCAGAACCAAGCGCAGCCGAGCCAAGCACAGCCTCAAGCTCAAGGTCAGCCGGGGGGACAACAAGCAGCACGACCAGCGCCGGTCTATGAAGAACCAGCGTTTAATCCTGATGATGAAATCCCATTTTGAGGATTACCTTTTATTTCCGTATATAAAAAATAATAAAAATAGTCATCTAAGCCCAGCATTGCTGGGCTTAGTTGTTTTGACAACGTATATTTTAGGTCTAAAGTATTGTTCAATATGTACTACTTCTAAAAGCATATTTAAAATGGTGTTTATATGTTGGAGTCACAACTGTCTACTTTCCTAAAACATTCGGTATAAACAAAGGTACAAATTTATATGACAATCAACTTCTCCCAAGCTGCTGCCTTTCTTTGGTCGGTAGCTGACCTTCTACGCGGCGATTTCAAACAAAGCCAGTATGGCCGTATTATTCTGCCCTTTACCCTATTGCGCCGCCTTGAGTGTGTATTGCAAAAGGACAAAGCCGCTGTGCTGACCAAGTACGCCGAAGTTTGTCAGATGAATCTTCCCGACGAGGCTTCCGAGAAGTTGGTGTTGCGGGCAACCGAGGCGCAGTTCTTCAATACCTCGCCAATGGATCTTGCCAAGCTCGGCGAGTCAGGCATCAAGGACAACCT
>CAZHXF010000034.1:0-22330 GCA_964536375.1 uncultured Desulfuromonas sp.
GCCTGCGCGAGAGTGACGACCTTTTGGCGATAGCGGAAGATTAGTATTAATCAGGAAAAATATTACCTAATATGAAATAAACACTGATCTTGGCAACACCTTCAATGCTATGTTGATAACAGACCATTTGTTGCTAAGATCTATCCTGATTAGTGCTAATCATATAAATTAATTTTTACTTGTTACTGCACCATCAATGCTTACGGGATTAGCACCCATGGCAATTACAGCTTCACAACCAAATAGCGCACCCCTTCTAGCCGCCTCCGGGATTGAGCGCTTCCAAAAGTATTCACAGCTCGCCAATGTGAACAACGATGTAGCTGCGCCTAGGCTTAACGGCGTTACCACCCAGACGGCGCAAGAGAAGATTGATCAGGTGCAGCTGAGTCCGGCCGCACGTCAAGCCTATGCCACAGCTGAGGCGAGTGCCAAACCTGTTTTCAGCCCAGAGTTGGAACAACAAACTTCTGCATCACAACCAGTAGCCAGCGCTGCCGATATTCCACAAAGCAGCCAGCAAAGACTTAGTGCAAACTCCGCTACCGCGACAGATACCCCGTATACCGCTTATCAACAACCTGCGGTAAATAGCAGTGATAGCGACAGCGCGAACCGCGATACCGCATCCAATAGCGTGGACTCGGTTCATTTATCCCCCGAAGCCCAGCAACAGCTAATGAAACTCGCCCAGCGTGACCGTGAAGTGCAAGTACATGAAGCTGCCCATGCGGCAGTAGGTGGACGTTACACCGGCGCGCCCAAACTGAGCTATACAACTGGCCCTGATGGCAAGCGCTATGCTGTTTCCGGGGAGGTAAATGTTGACATGAGTGAGATTCCCGGCGACCCGGCAGCTACCATCAAAAAAGCGGAAACCGTCCATGCAGCGGCTCTGGCTCCCGCCCAACCATCAGCGCAGGATCGCAATGTTGCGGCAAAAGCGCTGCAGATGAAAGCCGAGGCGCGGGCAGAGCTTATGGCTGAATCGACCACAACCAGCACAGAGATGCTCGAAAACTCAGCAACAACAGCACCACAATCAACCTCAGGCATTAGCCTATTTAAGGGAGTAATTGCTTGATTTTGCTAAAACTGCTTCAATTGTAATTGGCAACCACGGAAAAGGACACAAGGTGCGCCATGCTTTTGTCGGGAGCATGACCAAGCGGTTACTGCGTAAAACGTTGCGACCGATACTGGTGGTACCGCTACCAACAAAATAAGACAACACACAAATACCGCTATCAAGGTAATACGTTACCTGATGGCGGCATGTGCCAAGCAACTTCAACCTATTCTTCTTCGTCCCAAGCACCAACAATCTCACCAACCAGATCATATTCCGCAGTATCGGTTATCTCCACGGCAACGATATCTCCAACTTTAGCCTGCCCAGCGTTGATATACACAATACCATCAACCTCTGCGGCTTGACCCCGGCTGCGTCCTTGCAATAACAATTCGGTCTCAGCGCTGTAACCTTCAACCAGGACATCCATAACCTGTCCGAGCAGCTGGTGCTGTTTATCCGTTGAGATATGTTGTTGGACCTGCATCAACTGTTGTTGACGCTCCTGCTTCACTTGTTCATCAACCTGATCCGGAAACGTTGCCGCACTGGTGCCATGCTCCTGAGAATAGCAGAAAACTCCCACGTGATCAAAATATCCGGTACTGACAAATTCCAGCAATTTGTTGAATTGCGCAGCTGTTTCTCCGGGGAAACCCACGATAAACGAAGTCCGTAAGGTGATCTCGGGAATACGTTGCCGAATACGTTGGATCAGATCACGCAGTTCAGCTTCATCAATGCGCCGATTCATCTGAATCAGGATATCATCATCAATGTGTTGCAGGGGCAGGTCCAGATAGTTACAGATCTTCTCCTCGGTTGCTATCAGCTCAATAAGCTCTGCACTCACGCCATCGGGATAAGCATATAACAGACGCAACCACTTCAAATCGTCAATCTTAACCAGTTCTCGCAACAACTGTTCCAGGCTGCTACCGTCATCAAGATCGTTGCCAAAAGCGGTTATATCCTGAGCAATTAAGTTGATCTCCTGAACCCCTCGTGCAACCAACTCACGCACTTCTACCACAATTGATGCAATGCTGCGCGAGCGCAACTTACCGCGCAATTGTGGAATTATGCAATAAGAACAGCAGTTTGAGCAGCCTTCGGCAATTTTCACATACGCAGTGTAAAATGGGGTGGCTTGTACCCGCAAGGTGGTGTGATCGTACGAGCCACACGGAGGTGTAACCGCTTGCAGTTGCTGTGGATTATTCTGCCACTGATCGATCAACTCAACGATCCGCTCGGCATCGCTAGTCCCCATAAAAAGATCAACTTCCGGCATCTCCAGGGCTAACTCATGCTGATAGCGCTGCGCCAGACAACCACAGACAATCAGCATTTTACACGCCCCATCATCCTTGAGACTGGCGGCTTCGAGAATCGTATCCACCGATTCTTCCTGCGCATCGCTGATAAAAGCGCAGGTATTAATAATAAGAATCTCCGCCTCTTCTTCGTTAGCGGTAATCTCAAAGCGCTCCGACACGAGATGACCAAGAATGACTTCAGAATCAACTAAATTTTTCGGGCAGCCCAAACTTATCAGGCAGACTTTTTGTTTACTCATATTTCATTACAACCAGTTGGGTTAAATTGCAGTCAACGCCATGCTCGTGTACTACGAACGCATATTAACAAACTGCAGCTCAACGCCTACATCGGCACCTTTAAGCAGTTGCATCACGTTCTGCAGATCATCAATTTTTTTTGCTGATACGCGAACCTCATCGTCATTGATCTGTGGCTGCACCTTCAGCTTGGTATCCTTGATCAACTTGATAATCTCTTTGGCTTTCTCTTTGGAAATACCCTGCACCAGATTGATGTTCTGGCGCACTGAAAGACCTGACGCATTTTCGACTTTGCCAAAATCCATACACTTGGCCGAAACCTGACGGCGAGTCAACTTACCTTTAAGAATATCGACTATCGCTTGCAGCTTATAGTCATCAGCGGCAAGAATGGTAATGCTATCTTTGTTGAGAGTAATCTCGTTACTGGTACCCTTAAAATCGTAACGTTGATCAACCTCTTTACAGGTTTGGTTAACTGCGTTATCTACCTCTTGCATATCTACCTTAGAAACAATGTCAAAACTAGGCATCGACAACCTCCTTACTTGATTAAGTACTTGATAGAAAATTGGAATTCACAGCACACTAATTGGAATTTCGACCCACGTATTAAGAGTTTGGCGCCATGGACGGCGAAAACAAGCCCCATGAATGGGTTTATACGACCCTTGATATGGGGGTTTTAATTCCATCATGCTGAATAATCACGAGTAATTATTTAAAATCTAGCGTCAAATCGGCAGGGTTTACCACATCCACCCCGGCTGGAACAGTAAAGCTAAATTGATCCAGCGCCAGTTGTTGATTTATCTTGATGTTGCGAAACTCCAATTGGGTCTTATTACCTGTAGGATCGACGATGGTCGCACTGTGCAGCGGAAATCCTGACTGTTGCGGCGCAATACCCAGCCAGCGTGGCACTTCCAGTGTCAAACTGTGGATATAAACCGACGGCTGCAATGGTGTCAGCAGCAGTTGGTAGTAACCGCCGCCATCACTGGACAGCTCTGGAGCAAATTCAACGACAAAATGACTGGATAACTGACCCAGATTGCGCAAAAACAGCAGCGGATCCTCGCTGTAGTAGCTTTTATCATTAACCTCTGACACCATCACCTGATTATTATCTGGCAGATAGACCCACAGGGTTTTACCATCGGAAACAACCTGCTGTTTGTTGGGTACTGCATATATCCAATGAAACAGGGTACTGGAAATATTAGTGCTGTTGTGATCAAAAGCCATCGCCATGGTCCCACGTCCAGTTTGGGTGCGATTAAGGCTGGCAATCGATGCCTTTTGATAAAAATCGGCCTGAACATCCTGAACCGTTTGATCCTCACTACCAGCACAAAAACGCTGTTGAAGACGCTCCATCAACTGGATAGCACTAATATCACTGGCACTAACCCAGAGTGGAGAAATTAACAGGGAGATCACTAACAGAATAACTGTGCGCATGCACGTTTCCTTTCCGGATAAAAAATAATCAACCAAAATGGTTAAAGCCTTGAGTGTGGATCGTGCACCGTTGCCCGTTGCTGTCCAACTGTTGTAAACCGCCAGCAAAATCCTGAATTGTACCAATATCAGTAAGACTGAGCTCTAGCTGCTGAGCTAAATCAGCCACAGCATTGCCGTGCTGTGGTGACACACAAAAGAGTAATTCGTAGTCTTCACCACCACGCAGCACCAGCTCCTCATCTTCAGGATGCTGGCGCAAATGTTGTTGTGTCACAACAGAGAGAGGGATTTTACGCCGATCTATCAGCGCACCACAGTGCGACTTTTCCAGGATGTGCCCGAGATCAGCGCATAAGCCATCCGAGACATCTATCATTGCCTTGGCCAGCTTACGCTCTGCCAGCTGTTGTCCCAGCTGCAGCCGTGGTGTCGGAGTATGGTGGCGCTGAGCAAGATAATCATCGGGTATAATGCCGCGTTGCAGCTGCGCCAGAGCCAGAGCACTATCGCCCAGGGTGCCAGACACATAGATGTGGTCGCCCACCTGCGCGCCACTGCGTTGCACCACCTGATCAGCCGCAATACTACCCTGCACCGTAACCGAGACAATGAGCGATCCTGTGCTGCGACAGGTATCGCCCCCACACAAAGTAGCACCGGCGGCCGCTATTTCATCAAGAAAACCCTGAGTAAACTGCTCAATATCGGCAAGCGCCATATCTTCCGGCAAAGCGACCCCTAAAAAAAGGTGGTGCGCACTACCACCCATAGCGGCGATATCGCTCAAATTTACCGCAGCACTTTTACGCCCCAGTTGATACAGAGAGGTCCAACAGCGCCGAAAATGGACATCTTCAATGAGCAGATCCTTGGTGGTCAACAGCACATGTCCCGACGGCATAGTTGTAGCAGCACAATCGTCACCGATACCCACGCATACGCTGGAGTCTGCTTGCACCTGACGGCTGATCATGTCTATCAAGCCAAATTCGCCAACTGTTTTCAAATCATTCATTTTATGGGTGTCATTCATCGCACTTAGCTTAAGCAACCAGTGAATAAAAGTCCAGCAGAGAGCAACATCACCGGGTAAAATTTACCCACAATACCCAACATCAGCTGTTTACTCTAAACCCTCAAACCTATTAACCGCTGCCTTGAACTCACTGGGCAAACGGCGCGGCTTGTGGGCAGTGTAATCAAAAGCAATCAAGGTTGTCGTACCACTTGCCGTTATCTGGCTGTCACGCTCGATACGATATTCCATGGTAATGGATGAGCGCCCCAGCGCTACAATGCGCACTCCGATTTCCAGCTGATCGGCATAAAACATTTCCGCCTGATATTTTACCTGCGCTTCGGGCAGAATGATGCCACAACCACCAATATCCAGCTCACTGAAATCTCCCAGATGGTGCAAATATTGAATCCGCCCATCTTGAAAAAAGTTCAGCACCGCAGAATTAGCTACGTGGTTGCCATAATTAATATCGCTGATATGTACTTGATACGGCATGACGAACTTAAATCCATCCATCGTCTTTTCTCCATGTATTTACAGTAAGTTATCACGACCGCAGGATTTAGCGGACAATGTGTGTTCAATTATTTACAATGTACACGGGTTTTATACTTAAAGATTTGTTCAGTTATTGCGCAATTTTTTAGGATTTTTCACCATGTCATACTAAAACTTGTTATCTTGCTGCCGCGCATTTATAGTTGCGGCTGAGAAATTGACTAAATAATAATTAGGCTTGTGAGACCATACATGATGAAATCAATAGATACGAAATATATCGGCGCCCATGTCAGCGCCGCCGGTGGCGTGTTTAATGCGCCCCTCAATGCTGCTGCGCTTTCTGCCACAGCCTTTGCACTATTTACCAAAAACCAAAAGCAGTGGAACGCGCCACCCTTAACCGCTACGACCATAGAGCAATTTAAGCTTAACTGCCAACTTAACCATTACACTGCTGAGCAGATACTACCGCACGACAGCTATCTAATCAATCTTGGGCATCCAGAAAGCGATAAGCTGGAAAAATCGCGCGCTGCTTTTTATGATGAAATACAGCGCTGTGAACAGTTGGGGCTGCGTTATCTGAATTTTCATCCCGGAAGTCATCTGAAAGCACTGACGGAGAGCGAATGTTTAGCCCGCATTTCTGAGTCGATCAACCTGGCATTACAGCGCAGCACCACAGTAACTGCGGTAATAGAGAACACCGCTGGACAAGGGACAAATCTGGGCTATTGCTTTGAACAGCTCGCCCAGATAATTGAACTGGTCGATGATAAATCCCGCGTTGGCGTATGTTTGGACACCTGTCACACCTTTGCTTCCGGCTACGATTTGCGCGGCAGCAGCGCCTGTGACACCACTTTTGCCAAATTCGGAGCCAGTGTAGGCTTCGAATATTTGAAGGGGATGCACCTCAACGACAGCAAAAGCAAGTTCGCCAGCAAAGTGGATCGCCACGCCTCGCTAGGTGCGGGAGAGATTGGCTGGGAATGTTTCGAGTATATTATGCTCGACCCACGCTTCAACAACATCCCCCTGATTTTAGAGACTAGCGTCTCACAGCTCTGGGCACAGGAAATTGCCACATTAAAAGGGTTTAGATAAAGTAACTATAATTATTCAGCACCTCTTCAGATTGGTACGCATTCCCCATAGCAAGGGTGTTTGTCGTCATGGACGGCGACAACAAACCCCATGGATGGGTTTATGTGTCCCTTGTTGAGGGGATTGCGTACCTATCATGCTGAATAGTTACAAGTAACTTTAAGTTATTTACAGCAACATGGCTTGAGCTTCGGCACGTGGCATTGGTTCCACTGTCAGAATCTGCTGTTCCCCGGCGCAGCTGAGCAATACTTCAACCTGCTCCTGTTGCGCTCCCTTACCATAGGAAGCCACGATAGCCGCGCCTCTGGCCAAATCATCAGCCTGCGCATCGCCGCTGATAACACCAAGAGGACCGGAAAAATTGCAACAGCGCAGCAACAAACCACTTTCTCCAGCCAAGCGCTTCAAAGCTTCATTGCTGGAGCGATTGCGCCCTAAGGTTAATTTAGCTGCGGTCGAAAGACGAAACGGACGCCCCAGTTTAAGTAACTCAATGTCGTAAGTACCGCACTCCGGATTATGAGCAAACAAATCCTTCAAGCGCCCGGAAAACGAGTTTTCAGTAAGCACACAACCCCCACCCGAGGATGGGTAATCAGTTACCCCGAGCTCTGCGGCCAACTGCTCCTGAGCCTTACGCGAACGCCCTTGAATATCCAGTAGTTGTTCACGATCAACAAGACCGGCTTCTTCTATCGGCGTCACCGGCAGCAGCTTGGCACTTAGCGGGCGTAAAATCTTGCCTGCCCAGGTAGACGCCTTATTGACTGCCATCAGCGCTGTTTGATTTTGACTTTTGGGACGCTGCCCCAGCACTTCGCCAGAAAACAGAAAGTCATAACCCTGCTCCTGCATCACCTTACCGGCAAATTCAAACATCTGCGCGTGACAGTCTATGCAGGGATTCATATTACGCCCATAACCGTAGCGCGGATTTTTAACCATCTGCAGGTGTTCAGGACCAATATCCATAACTTGCAACGGTAAATCGTAGCGTTGAGCTGCGCTGCGCGCTTTGTCACAATCGAAAAAAGGGCTGGTAAAACAGATACAATACACCTCTATCCCCTGACGCCGCAGTAACAGTGCTGCCAAGATACTATCCAACCCACCGGAAAAAATGCCCAACGCTTTTACCATTTACCTGTCTCTCCACGAAAAAAGAAGCAGGTAGCCACTACCGGCAACCTGCTTCCTGAGTATATATATCCTATTGCGGATCTTGATTCGAACTTACCGAGTTTTAACTAGCGCTGATGACAGCGTTTACAGTTACCTTGCGCCCTGAAGGCACGCTTACCATTATGGCAAAAACCACACTGCTCACCGGCATAAATATTTTTCATGTGAATGCTGACTGTCCCCTGCTTCTGTTTCGGGAATAGTTGTGGATTATGACATTCACGGCACCCCTTAGTCACAGCATTATGCACAGTACCGTCAAATACAACATTTCCCCTAGATGCTTTAGAGAAATCCAAGGTTCGCCCTTTAGGCACCGCGTAGACACTGGTGGCCACTGCCGCAACTAATATAAAGCTTAACAACGTTACCATTTTTTTCATAAACTTTTCCTTTCGTGTTTCTCACAAAAAACATCCTGAGTAGAGCTAATCTTCCGCTCTGGTTCTGTTCCCCGTATTCGTCATCCTCGCACTTTATAACGTCATCCTCGCGAATGCGGGGATCCAGAGGTTTTGCATAGATTTCTAGACTCCCGCCTACGCGAGAGTGACGACCTTTGTGACGATAGCGCAAGATTAGCATTAATTAGGAAAAACATTAACAATAATTACACACATTATGGCAAACAATCAGCCAACAATTGTAGCACATGGGTAACCTGTTGCGGCAAATTAGCATGATTTATCGAATCTTGCAGTTGCATCATGCACCCCGGGCAGGCAGAAGCCACAATGTCGGCTTCACTTGCAGCAATGCCGTCCGCTTTACGCGCGCCAATTTTACGACTGGTGTCGTAGTGGTAAACGGAAAAAGTTCCCCCCAGACCACAACATTTGTCAGCGCCATCCATTTCGACAAACTCCACATTGGGCAGCGCCTTGAGTATTGCCCGTGGCTCTGCGGTTATCCCTTGGGTGCGCAAATGACAAGGATCATGGTAGGTGACGCGCTTTTTCTGTGCACATGGTGGCAACTGAGCCAATTTATCCAGTAGACCGTTATCGACAAGAAACTTGTTTATATCAACAACCTTACCAGCCATCTGGGCGTATTCGCCACCCATCTCATGGTAATGTTTGCCCACCCCCGCATAACACGAGGCACAGGCAGTCACTATTATCTGCGCAGTTGACTCTTGGCTGAAGGCAGCCACATTGGTATCGGCAAGCTGGTCTACTGTCTGAGCATCACCAGCAGCGATAGCGGGCAAACCACAACAACCCTGCTGTTGGGGGATAACCAGCGGATAGCCCATGAAGCGCATTACCTTGACCAGCGCCTCGCCGACTTCAGGATAGGTGTAATTGATCATGCAGCCACTGAAAAAAGCAACTAATGGTTTATCGCTATCACCGGGAAGCGGCTGCGGGTAGCGCTCACAAAATGGCTTGGGAGTAAATTCAGGAATACTGCGTTCACTGGCGATAAAGGGCACTGGAAAGCGCAAGCGCAAGCCACTGTGATCGGGAATTTTTTTAAACAGCAGGCTGCCAAAAAGATCACTGCCCTTAACTAGAGTATTCATCAATTTAGGGCGCTTCACCACAGCGGTCAGAACCTTTCCAAAGGTGGACAGCCCCTGACGCTCGGCAATCTCGCGCCGTGCCGCCATCACAATCTGATCGGTCGGCACCAGATTAGGGCATTTGTCATAACACGAGCCACACAGCAGGCATTGCGACATGTCGAGGACAAAGCGCTCATTTAACGGCAGATCTTTATCCAACAGCGCACTGGCAATAGCTATTTTACCACGCGCCACCGTCGATTCACGTTTGATGGTTTTGTACACCGCACAATGCGCTTGACAGGCACCGCATTTGACACACTTATCAATGTCCGTACGAAAGTCTTCCAGTTTTTTATGATTACTCATCCGTCTGCTTACCCCAGTTGTCCAATCCCTTGCGGGAGATCTTCAAGTAAAATTTTACCCGGATTTAATACATTTTTCGGGTCCAGCGCCTGCTTGATGGTTTTCATGTAAGCTACTGCCGCGGGATCAAGTTCCATTGGTATATACGGAGCCTTGGTGTTGCCGACTCCGTGTTCACCACTCATAGTGCCGCCCAGTTCAAGAGCACCGGTAAATACCTCTTTTATCGCCTCTTCGGCCTTTTCCTGTTCGCCAGCAACCTTGCTATCAATCATAACATTGACATGAATATTACCATCACCCGCGTGACCGAAATTGACAATGGGAATCTGATATTTTTCAGCAATGGCATTAACTTTACGAATCATATCCGGCACCCGACTGCGCGGCACACAGATATCTTCATTAAATTTATCCGGATTAACACTCCGCAAACTTGCCGATACCGAACGGCGTACTTTCCAGATATCTTCGCTTTCCGCCGCGGTGGTGGCAATACGCGTGGCAACCACGCCCAGGGGCTGAACAATAGCTAAAATGCGCGCTGACTGCTTTTCTATCAGGTCGACATCTCCGTCAACCTCGACAATCAGTACCGCTTGCGCCTGCTGAGGCAAATCCAGATCGGTGGCTTTGCGCAAACACTCAATAGTTGCCGCATCCATAAATTCCAGGGTGGTGGGGATAATCTTACCACGAATAATTGCCGAGACCGCCTGCGCTGCGCCGTCGATAGAATCGAACATTATCAGCATGGTTTTTTTTGCTTCGGGTAGCGGCAGCAGCTTGATAATCAATTTGGTGATAATACCCAGCGTCCCCTCGCTGCCAACCATCAAT
This sequence comes from uncultured Desulfuromonas sp., assembly GCA_964536375.1. Taxonomy (GTDB): domain Bacteria; phylum Desulfobacterota; class Desulfuromonadia; order Desulfuromonadales; family Desulfuromonadaceae; genus Desulfuromonas. Next base: position 10,656 of record CAZHXF010000034.1, read on the forward strand.
TTGGTCAAGTCGTAGCCAACCACACCCTTCATGGTGGCGCCGCCGGTTTTAATGATATCGCCCTGCGGAGTAACCACTTCCAAACCGAGGATGTAGTCTTTGGTGACACCATATTTAACACAGCGCGGACCACCGGCACACTCAGCAGCATTTCCACCCAAGGTGCTGAATTTCAGCGATGCTGGATCGGGGGGATAAAACAGCCCGACTTTTTCCACCGCCTGCTGAAATTGCTCGGTTACGACCCCAGGCTGCACCGTAGCAACCAGATTATCTTCATCAATCTCCAGAATCTGATCCATACGGCTGGTAACTAAAACAATGCCCCCCTTGGTGGGCAAACTACCACCAGAGAAACCGCTGCCAGCGCCGCGTGGGAAAACCGGGATATTCTCCACATTGGCCATCTTCATAATCAGACTGATCTGCGCGGCATCTTCTGGAAACACCACGGCATCAGGCAAAAAAGTCTGCTGGGTAGCATCGTAGGAGTAACACAACATATCGGTCGCCGCAGTTGTCACATTTTCAGCGCCGATAATATCTTCAATTAAGCGAATAACTCTGGGTGCTAACATGATATTTTATCCTTTTTAACAACAGCTGCGCCACCACAAATCGCGCGAAACAATAGGTTATTGAACGAACCATAGGCAAATAAGACCAAAACAGTCACATATTAAACAAACTCGAGCCAAGACGCAAGTTATAAACTATATCTTATCGCAGACAAACAATAAACCACAACCTCGTCGGGCAGTGCCCGACCTACGCAACTTATCGAGTTTCGATAATAAACCTCTGATAGCTCGGACTAACATTCAACACAGGTTAGATATAAGAATAGCCAGGTAGGGCGGGCATTGTCCGCCCTCATCGCAATAACCATCTCACGACCACAAACCCCGTCGGGCAATGCCCGACCTACGAAAATAGTGGAAACGGGATTGTTCACAATTTGACACATACCGCGTCCGTCATTTCATCAACACAACCAACCACAAAACCCCGTCGGGCATTGCCCGACCTACGAAATCTTGTAAGGTGGTTATACGACCTACTCACCAAAATTACCATCACACATCTGAATATCCTGCCCCCACTCTTTGGGGTACACACCCAATTTGTATTGGCGATGAAATGTTGAATAGGACCATTGGGCAACATCTGCAACTAAACCATGTTTAACGGGGTTATAATGGAGGTAATCCATGTGTTGTCGGTAATCTTTTGGGTCGCGAATCTGGTGTTCCCAAAATCTCTTTTGCCAAATTGTTGCGTTACACAAACCAACCTCGCGCAATCTGCGCGTTACGCTGGCTTTAATCTTTCCCCAACGAATTGAAAAATCGGCATCGTTTTCGGGTAATATCCAAATGGTGTGGAGGTGGTCAGGTAACAACACCCATGCTTCAATGGTAAATGGATGTTGTTCGCGGGTAGAAACGATGGCTGCGCGTAAAGCGTTGCGACAATCGGGATGGGTCAAGATCGGTTGGCGTTGATGGGTAACCAAAGTGAAGAAATAGCAGCCACCCGGAGTGTTAGCACGACGGTAATTGGGCAATAGTTTTCCTCCCACGTTGAGTTGAAACAAGGGCGGGCATTGTCCGCCGGTGTAAATGCGTACACCCCAGCATAGCAATTGTTGCCCATTTGGTAAAACCAATAACCCCGTCCGCCACCATCAACATCGACAAACACCAACCACAAAACCCGTCGGGCAATGCCCGACCTACGAATCATTGCATGGATGCACCCCACACCATATCCCAAATTTAAAGGTAGGGCGGGCATCGTCCGCCATCACAAGAATGCAAGACGTTTCCGTTATGCGAACCCAATAAATACAAACAAAGGTTGACCAACATCACAAGAACCACCAGCCACAAAAACACCTACCCTATCGTGCCGTGCCCAACCTACGAACTACATTAATTATTTTATCTAGCTACCTTAACGTTTATTATCAGGTACAATGATTAATCATGGATATTTTCCCAACGAATGAATAGAAAACACACCATTCCCACAGAGTGATCAATAATGGCACAACGCAAAACAAAAAACATCTATACCTGCTCCCAGTGTGGTTACCAGAGCCCCAAATGGATGGGCAAGTGTCCCGATTGCCAACAATGGAACTGCTTTAACGAAGAGGTGGTGCCAACCGGCAAGGCAGCAACACAGCATTCGGCTGCCCACCCATCAGCACAGGTACAAAAGTTAGCGCAGATATCTTCCGGTAATGAGCAGCGCCAAAAGTGCGGTATCTCAGAACTGGATCGCGTACTCGGTGGCGGCATTGTCCCCGGCTCTTTTACCCTGATTGGCGGTGACCCGGGAATAGGCAAATCGACACTCCTATTGCAAGCAGTAGCTCAACTAGGCAAACACAGCACCGCGCTATACGTAACGGCTGAAGAATCTTGTCTGCAGGTTAAATTACGCGCCGAACGTCTGGTAGTGCAGGCAGATCAGCTCTATTTACTGGCCGAAACCGCGCTGGAGTTGATTCTGGAGAAGGTAAGGGAACTGAAACCGGGCTTTCTGATTATCGACTCTATCCAGACTATTTCCACCACCCAGCTTGAGTCGGCTCCGGGCAGTGTAAGCCAAGTGAGAGATTGTGCCGCTCAATTGATGCAGCTGGCAAAACAAACCGGGCTGCCGACATTTATTGTCGGTCATGTCACCAAGGACGGCAGCATCGCCGGACCACGAGTACTGGAACATATGGTCGACACTGTTCTGTATTTTGAAGGCGACCCCGGTCACCCCTACAGAATATTGCGCGCGGTAAAAAATCGCTTTGGCTCAACCAATGAAATCGGCGTTTTCGAGATGGGAGAACACGGTCTGAGTGAAGTAAAAAATCCCTCGGAAATTTTTCTCGCCGAGCGCGCCGAAGATTCCCCCGGCAGCGTGGTCATAACTTCGGTGGAGGGCAGCAGGCCAATTCTGGTGGAATTACAGGCTCTGGTGTCCAGCGCGCCCTACGGCACCGCGCGCCGTACCACTATGGGGATTGACCACAATCGGGTTGCATTGCTGGTGGCAGTGCTGGAAAAAAAGGTCGGTCTCGCCTTACTAAGTCACGATATTTTTGTCAATGTCGCCGGAGGATTAAAGATAGATGAACCGGCGGCTGACCTAGGCATCTTAGCGGCAATGGCTTCCAGCCATCTGAATAAAGTGATCCCCAAGCGCACTGTGGTGTTTGGTGAAGTTGGCCTTGCTGGTGAAATACGCGCGGTATCACGCCCAGAGCTGCGGGTACAGGAAGCGGCTAGGCTAGGCTTTGAGCGCTGCATCTTACCCGCTGGCAACCTTAAAAACCTCGAAGTGCCAACAGGTTTAAAGCTGATAGCTGTGCGCTGTGTGCAGGATGCCTTGGACGTGCTCTTCAACGATTAGTCCAAGTACACTTACAGCAATATGTGTAGGCAAGGAAACAGGTTTATTTTGCCGCTATTTTGTGAGAAAATACACATCAACCTTAACATTAACCGACCGACAAATTACCATGGTATGACTGGAGCTAGACATGAGTTTTCGTATTCGCAAAGCGTTTCTTATCCCCTTGGGGTTATTAGTAATTGAAATTATTACCCTGTTGATAAGCTGCATAATGTTTGATCAGCCCATCGGGAAAGCTATTATTCTCGGAGTAATAATTTTACCGGTGATAATTTTGTTCATCGAATGTGTGTTTCGCAACACTATTATTGGCGATGATCATATTTGGATGCGTAAGTTATTGCGCAGCAAACAGATGAACTACGCTGAAATCACCGCAGTTGAAACAATTTTGGTAAAAAAACGCGCCTTTATCACCCTGTGTACTCCCGATGAGTTTCTCATTTTTTCCAATGCCTATTCCAATTTTCCCGACATGGTCAGGCTTCTGCTAGACAAAGTTCCCGCCGCAGTTGTCACCGAGGAAACTGCTGCAATGGCCCAGAACCCGCCCACCAAGAGCACTGACATTTTATCGTGCTGGATGGCAGTAGTGTTGATGGGGTTTATCCTGTATGCCCAGTTGAAGATGTTCCTTTAAACCGTAGGGGCTACACAGCTGCGAGGGGATAGATCATGACGCAAATGCGACGCATCAAAGATTGGCCTGAAGGTGACCGTCCACGCGAAAAGCTATTGGAGCGCGGAGCCCAAGCTCTCAGTGATGCTGAATTGCTGGCATTGATTTTACGCACCGGCGACGCCGCCAGCCACACCAGCGCCGTCGATCAGGCACGCATTCTGTTACAGCGCTTCACCGACCTCCCCCAGCTAGCACGTGCCAACTGTACAGAATTACGCAGCATCAACGGTATTGGTCCGGCAAAGGCTGCTGAACTGCACGCTGTCTTCGAATTAGCTCGCCGTTTAAGCGCCTGCAACATGCAGCCGGGCGCCACATTCACCAGCGCTGCTCCGGTATTCCAGCGGTATCGCAACCGTTTTCTCAAGCATAAAAAAGAGGTATTTTTAGCACTATTGCTGGATGCCAAAAATCGCCTAATCCGTGACATCCAGATCTCGGAAGGGAGCTTGACTGCCAGTATCGTCCATCCACGCGAGGTATTCAGTGCGGTGGTGCGTAACTCAGCGGCGGCAGTTCTTTTCGTCCACAATCATCCCTCGGGTGACCCCACACCGAGCACGGAAGATATTGCCATTACTCGCCGCCTGCAACAGGCTGGCACCTTACTGGGAGTTCGCGTGCTGGATCATATCATTATTGGTCATGATCGCTACAGCAGCCTTGCCGATATGGGTTATATGGACCAACCATGAAACGATCCTTTGGCCTGCGCAGCGAGATTATCATTTCCAGTAGCCTGTTGGTGGGAGCAGCATTGCTATTTGTCGCATTACTGCTGCTGCGCCTCAGCGAAACACGCCTCATTGAACAAAATATCGACATACACTCACGCAACACTCAGGCATTGGCTCAACTACTTTCCAGCTACCCCGAGCAACGCTTAGCGCAACTAATAAAAAGTTACGCCCAAACTAATCAGCTGGATAGTTGGCAGCTCAGCGCCAGCAACGGCAGCGTCATAAGTGCCAGTAGCGCCGACACAATAACGGACGCCCCCGGTAGCACACTAAGAAATCGGCGTATTCAGCAAACGCTGTTGTGGCAACCATTAATGCTTGAGCTCAACTACCCGCCCAGCTGGGCATGGATAATCGGCGATACCGACAAACCACGCTATATTGAACTTCACGTAGCGCTCTCCAGTGCTAACAGCCAGCGCTTATCCCTGCAACTGCGCTTTTCTTTGCAGGATATATATAATCAAATGATCACCCTGCAAAAATTTGCCTTAAGTTGCTGCCTAGCTTACGGTTTGGTGTTGGTATTGACTGCGGTGTTTGTCCTCAACCGTTCGGTAGTCCGCCCTATTGTCAAATTGACCGACAGTACCCAGCGGATCAGCAATGGTGATCTCAGCCAACGGGTTGAAGAGGATGGTTCTCGAGAGCTGGTCATGCTGGCACAGGCATTTAATCTGATGGCAGCAAACTTGGAGCGCAACTGCGCCGAACAGCAACGGCAACTGGAAACGATAAGCGCAAGCAACCGCGAGCTACAGCTGACCCAGCACCATCTGGTTCAGGCAGAGCGCATGGCATCAGTGGGGCATCTCACCTCAGGAATCGCCCACGAATTGGGTAATCCGCTCAGTGCAGTTATTGGCTATCTGGAGCTATTAAAAAGAAAATCATTGCCCGCAGATCTTCACGATCTAGCAACACGCGCCTTGGACGAAAGCGGGCGCATGGATCAACTGCTCAAGGATATGCTTGATTTTGCCAGTGCCAGTATAGAGGTAGGTCAAAGTTCTTGTGATCCACTGGCAGTAATACAGCAAACCTGCGACCTGCTGCACAATCAGGGGGCATTAAAACAACGCCAATTGGTGCTGGAACTACCGGATATTCTGCCCGAGGTTACTATCGCGGCGCACAAGCTACAGCAGGTGTTGGTTAATTTAATGATCAATGCCCGCGACGCCACCGCCGAACACGGGACAATATCTTTAAGTGCCCGCACCATAGACAGTGTGATAGAAATAAACGTGGCGGATAACGGTCACGGCATCAGCAAGGCACTTCAGCAAGATATCTTTGACCCTTTTTTCACTACCAAGGCCCCCGGATCAGGTCGAGGCTTAGGGCTATTTGTCAGCTATCAACTCATCAGTGCCAGCGGTGGCAATTTAAGTGTCGCGCCACAGGAACCTAACGGAAGTTGTTTCACTATAAATTTACCAGCTAAAGGAGCCAGCGCTAATGACTGCTGCTGAAAAGTTGCTGATAGTTGACGATGAGCCGTCGCTGCGCCATCTACTGCGCACAATATTGGAAGAGCGTGGCTACGCTATTGAGGAAGCAGCGCACGGAAAAGAGGCCTTAGCCTGTCTACACAGCACCAGCTACTCCCTTATTTTGTGTGACATTCGCATGCCGGAGTTAGATGGTCTGGGATTCATTCGCCAAGCGCTGGCTATTGATGCTGGCCTGACCATAATCATGATGAGTGCTTACGGTTCGGTTGATACTGCCATCGAATGCGTCAAACTTGGAGCTTACGACTATATTTCCAAACCGTTTCGTCCCGACGAAGTTGTCCTGACAGTTGAAAAAGCACTGGAACGGCTAAAACTCCAGCACGAAAACCGCCAGTTGCGCCAGCAGCTGTGCACCAGCAAAAACGCTACTCAGATCATCGCTACCAGTGCGAGTATGCAACAGATTTTAACCAAGGTAGCCACTTTGGCGCAGGTGCGCTCGCCAGTATTAATTCGTGGCGAAACTGGCACCGGCAAGGAGTTGATTGCCCGTGCCCTGCACGAAAACAGCCCGCGTTGCTCCCAGCCATTTATCGCCGTAAACTGCAGCGCCATAGCCACCAATTTGATCGAAAGTGAATTATTCGGTCACAGCAAAGGATCCTTTACTGGAGCCAACAAGGACCATGCTGGTCTTTTTGCCGCCGCCGATGGTGGCACATTGTTTCTTGATGAGATCGGCGAACTGCCGCTTGAACTACAGCCTAAATTGCTGCGGGTATTGCAGGAAGAGGAGATTCGCCCGGTAGGAGAAACTAAGACTCGTCCTATCGATGTGCGCATCGTAGCGGCAAGTGCCCGCGATCTGAAAGCAGACAGCACCCAGGGACTGTTCCGCGAAGACCTGTATTACCGCCTAGCCGTGGTTGAACTGCAACTTCCCTCCCTGCGCAGCAGAAAAGAGGACATTCCCGCCCTGTGCCAACATTTTCTAAAACAGATTTGCGCGCGCGCGCAACGCCCATTGCCGCAGCTGGTCCCGGAGGCAATAAAAACTTTACAGTTATATAGTTGGCCGGGCAATGTGCGCGAAATAGAAAACGTGATGCAAAAAATCATGATTTTCCATCAAGGTCCGAGCATTGCTCTGAGCGATTTGCCACCAGATATCACCCAACAAAAAATGACCGCTACGCTACCCCCTGCCGCTGGCAATCTATCCATCAAGCAAGCTGTCGCGGCTATTGAACACCAGTATATTGCCCAAGCAATTGACCAGACCGGCGGCAACCGCGTACAGGCAGCCAAGCTGTTAGAGATCAGCCTGCGCGCGTTGCACTATAAAATCAAAGAATATGGTCTATAACACCGCTGCGGAGATCTTTCCAAATCGGACCTATCGTATGAATTCGCCCCCTTAACTTAATTTTCAGAATAGAGTGCCAGCATGATTCCTTGGAAACTTTTAGATGTCGCACTGATCCCTAATAATGGCGGTGAGTTACGCCTGCATCAACGCAATGACGAATTTATGATTAGCATTGTTGGCGGTGGGGTGTTGATGACGACTCGTATGCACGGATCAGAAGATGTTTTGGCAAAGCGAGCTTGCGCTGAGATTGCTGGACGCTCGCAAGAGCGGGTGTTGATTGGCGGTTTAGGGATGGGATTTACCCTAGCGAGTGCTCTCGCGCATCTAGGACCTGAAGCGCTGGTGACAGTCGCTGAATTGGTGCCAAAGGTGGTTCAGTGGAATCAAGGTGTGCTTGGAGATGCTGCAGGACAACCTTTAGCTGATCACCGGGTTAAGGTTTTTGAGGGAGATGTCGCTAAGTTGATCCGCAATAATTCGTGTGCTTATGATGCGATCATTTTGGATGTAGATAACGGCCCCGATGGGCTAACCAGTAAGGGCAATAATTGGTTGTATACCCATAAAGGGTTGATGACCTCTTGTGCCGCATTGGCACCACGCGGAATTCTTGCGGTATGGTCTGCAGCGGATGATCGAAGTTTTACCCAGCGGTTAAAGAAGGTTGGTTTTACCGTTGAAACAATTCAAGTTGGTGCCCATAACAATAAAGGACAAAAACACACCATTTGGCTAGCGCGGCGTAACAGCAAATAGTTTTCAATCTTGATTCTGATTAATTTGTCCCCTCAGAAAAACCACCCAAAGAACTACCTAAGAAATATGTTCCTTGGGGGACAGACTACCTTTTCAGTCTCAATATCTGCCTGTCCCTCTACCCCAACAGTCAATCATTCATTATTAATTGCCTGCAACATCTGCCTTACTGGCTGCGAGTCGTGCCACCTACGGCATTGATAATCTCCCCGCCTGTGGCTTTTATTTTTGTATCAGTCAGTGCAGTCTTACCGCCTGAGGAAATGTTGAGTTTCCCTCCAGTGCTGATCTCAGATTGTTGGTTTTCGGTAACAACGCTGTCGAAGTGTAAGCCAATATGGCTCCCTATGCCACTAGTTTTGGGCTCCTTCTTATCTTCAGAATCAACTGGTGGTTTCTCCTTATCTGTGCCCTTTTCTGGGGTCTGTACTTTAGATTTTCCGTCCGATTCAGACGCTGGCGTTTCTGTAGAGCTAGTCGGAGTCTTGGTTTTTTTCTCCGCTTCGGCACGTAGCGACAGATCAAAGCTTGATTCAGTGCTCTTTGCTGCGGTTATGTTTACATTATTTTTAGCGGATATGTTTGCATCACCGCTGGTTTCAATCTTGGTCCCCTCCATATTGACATCACTGCCACCGGCAGAGATAACTACACCGCCCCCACCAGACTTAATGCTAACACCCGTTTTAGTGGTAGAATTCTCGGTCTGTACTTGAAGACCAAATTCCCCTTTTTTCTCGGTTTCTTTTGTGGGACCGGTCTCTTTATCCTTGGCTGTTCCGGTAGTGCCAGGAACACTGTCTCCGGTTTTGCTCTCACTGTCCTTTGTTCCAGAGCTCTTTTTCTCCTTCATTTCCTGCAACAATGCCGCCTGCTTGTCTTGCCAGGTGGAGAGATCTTTGTCACTTTTCTTGCTACCATCAGATCCTTGCGTACCTCCGGTGCCGGGGTTCTTCGCTTTGCCTGTATCTGATCCAGTCGTGGTATCCGGAGTTTTTGTACCATCTGCTGGAGCTCCAGGTGCCTTTGTTGTGGTCTTGCTCGTTACCTCCCCGGAGAGGTTAAGACCGAAGCCCTGGCTCTCAGAGGTGCTCTCGGCGGCTTTAAGATTCACCGCACCACCTGCTACAATACTTGCCTTATTGCCTGCGGAGAGCTCTGTCCCCTCCAGTGTCACGTCTTTGCCACTGGTTATCATCAGGTTGCCACCAGACTTGACCTCTCCCCCAACTGCATCGGAACTCTTCTCACTACCGAGTTCAACCTTGAGGGAACCTCCACCTTTACGCTCCTTCGTTGTCTCGGTATCTTTGGTACTTTTGCTTGCGGACAGGTTCACGCTACCACCAAACTCCATTGACTGTTCACTGGAAGTGCTCTTGGCGGCGCTCATGGTTACACCTTCCTTACCGCTAATCGTGGCGTCACCTCCCGCATCGATTATCGTCCCCTCAAAACTAGCTTTTTTCCCTGCGGATAGGTTCAATTTACCGCCGGTGGTGATATCGCCTGCAGTGGCATCGCTACTAGTAGCTGACTTTGCTGCATAACTCCCAGCAGCTTTCGCACCTACACCAAGCATATTTTTCCCCTTGGTAGTGGTCAGACTGGCACTGGCGTTTATTTCCTGTTCGCTCGAGTTGGCAGTATCTCGCGCTGCATCGAAGACAAGATTTCCACCTGCAGCCACATTAGTATCCCCGACAGAAGTCAGCGAAGTTCCTTCCAAGCGGGTGTCACCCTTAGTCTTGATACTTATATTACCGTCGGATATGATTCCTCCAGCAACAGCAGTTGAGGTGTCTGCGCTTTGCTTGTTCCCCTTAAAATCGCCGGACAGGTTGAAATCCACGGCAACAGCCTTGGTAGCATCCACGCCCGCTCCCACTTCGACGTAGGCATTAATGGCACCACTGGTGGACTTTTTAGAGGTAGTGTCCTTGGCCGCGCTATAGTCCAATGAGCTAGCTTCAAGTTCAACCCCTTTACCACCATCGATCAAAGTGCCTTCCATACTGGTTTTCCCAGTAGTAACACTCTTTATCTTACCGCCGGATTTAATCGAGGAAACTACTGCCTTACTCGAGGTCTTAGTCTCATCTTTCAGTGTTCCAGAATAAGAGGCATTAGCCCCACCGGTAACCTTGGCCTTGGCACCCGCGTCAGCGTTCGCATCTGGAATAGGACCGGTGCTTGCGCCCGCTTCGACGTTTGCACTTGCTGCGGCTCCAACATACATACCGAGCTTCGCAGAGTTAGTCATAGTAAAATTGGTTTTAGTGGAGGTGTCCGCCGCCGCCTTGCTGGTAAATGTCTTGGACGACTGATTAAAATCACCTGCTGCATCAATATCGGTCCCCTCATCGGTGATACTGTTGTCTGCTGTACGAGTAATAGATCCGGAACCAGAGGTGATGGTGGAGACACGGGCCGTGCTGCTACTCTCAGTTTTCTTGGTGTAGGTATTTTGCACTTGCATGCCCATGCCAGCCTTAGCTTCTGCTTTTGCTTCGGCATTTACCCCGGCTTTTGCACCCGTGCCACTGAGTGAAGCATTATCGCTAACTTCAGCACTGGCTTCTATAGTTTCTTCTACGTAGGCACCAGCTCGGGTATCCGAGGTAGTTTTTTCGGTTGTGTGACTATCCTTGCCAGCCAAAAACTCCATGTCTTTGGCCTTGATCTCTACATTCTTGCCACCTTTGATATCCGAGCCCTGTACGGTGAGCTTGTTTCTGGTGGTGATACGCAGATCGCCACCGGAGGTCAAGTTACTGCCGACATTTGTGGTATCTGTGGTGACAACATCAACATCTTTTAGACGCAAAATATCAATTTTTTCAGATTTATTGAAGCTACCTGAGGCCCCAACACCTTCATCGACATTAACTCCATCCGTGCCAACAGCATATTCACGTTTATAGTTAGCGCCGACATTAGCTTTCACGCCCTCACTGACATACAAACCTTCCTTGATCGTGGAGGTTGAAGTGGAAACAATGTGTTTATCCTCTGCGGCCAGAATCTCAACGTCTTCGCCCGAGAGTTCTATGTCGCCCTTAGCATCAAGCTGAGCACCCTCCAAAGTGACCTTTCTCCTGGCAGAGATGGTGATGTTTTTAGCCCCCAGAGTGGATCCAACCGCCTTAGTGGTCTCATCTATCTTGGTAGTCGTGGTTTTCTTTACCCAGTCAACACCAAATAATTCAGTATCGGCTTCGACCTCGGCTTCGGCATCGGCATTG
>CAZHXF010000034.1:22430-31467 GCA_964536375.1 uncultured Desulfuromonas sp.
GGCATTGAGTTTGATGCCCACGCCGCTCTTGCTCGTGATTCCAGTACTCGCGTTGGCTCCAGCTCCAGCACCGGAACCAGATTTGCCGTTACCCGTTGTATCATCACCGGCTATGGCATCTTTAACACTGGAGATAGAACCATCAGCAGCTGCATTTGCTTTGGCGCTGGCTCCGGCCTTAGCAGTCCGGTTAGCAAATGAAATCTCCGCTTCGGCTTCCGCATTAGCATCAACTCCAGCCTTATATGAACTCTCTCCCAAAATATCCAAGTTGAGGAAGGTGATGGTATCAGTTGTGGTCGTCGTTCGGTTCACATCTTTACCTGCAAGCACTTTCACATCTTCAGCAAAAATTTCTATGTTCTCATCGGCTTGCACATCAGAGCCCTGAATGGTCACGGTTTTCAACGAATCCAGAGAAACATTCTTGCCAGATTTAATCGTGGTGCCAACATTCTTGCTAACAAAGGTCCCCTTGGTTACCTTCTCTTTACCAAAAAGCCCGCCGCCGACAAATAAACCCTCTAGCGTATTGGTCTTAGACGTTGCTGTGGTGTTATCACGAGCGAGGAGATTAATGTCGCCATCAGCCTCCAAAGCAACATTGCCTTTGGCCTCGACATCTGTTCCCGCCAAGGTGATGTCGTTCTTAGCCTTCACGCTAAGATTGCCGCCACTGGTCAACCCAGACTTAACTTGAGTAGTCGTCGCAGACACTACAGAGGTGCTGGTCCGACCAAAGATAGTACCATTAGAGCTACTATTTCCACTGGAGGTCATTTCCTGAACGGTATCAAAAGTTACATCTCTGCCAGCCGTCAAGGAGGCATCACCACCGGCTGACATTTTGGCACCGAGGTTGCGGATATCTTTTTCGGCATTCAGGTTAAGTTTGCCGGTAGACTCAATGCTCGCCTGCTTACCCACGGTTGAGACATTGTAACCAGGAATCCTTGTCGCCTCAGTCTCGTTGATGATACTCCCTTCAGTAGAAGTGAGATTAACGTCGTCACCCTTAATTGTACCACTGACGTTCTTGATATCATCCTTGGTTGTGATATTCAACGAGGAAGCAGAGATGGTGCCACCCTTATTGGTGACCGATTTAAGATCCATATTAATCGTGTCGGCAGTGATAACTCCACCACCAGGAGTGAACAATTCGCGGGTACTGGCGGACAGATACACCACCGGAGCCAGCACCTTCTGCCCGTTCACCGTGGTTTCCACCATCCACACCATATCTTCTGTCAGATTAGCCTGCTGGGTGGACGTAAGCGCTTCGCCATAGACCAGACCCAAGGTCGCGGCCTGACTACCGGCTTGATCCATCAACCCGCGCATCTGCTCTTTCTCGTTTTCATATCCCTTAAGCAAATTAGTGCTCGCCTGACTGACCAACTGTTGCTGTACCAGATAAGTCTCGTAGGCAGCATCGCCCAAAGTCTTGATGAGTACGTCTGGCTCAAAGCCGTATTTTTCCACCAAGTAGTCACTACCGAGAAAATTATCGAGGTTAGTATACAGCGGATTGGACTCAACCAGATAATTTAAGCTTGGATTTTGGGTGGGTATAAACCTTCCGTTGGGATTGGTCGGCAGGGTCAGGACCAAACCGGGAAATGTGGTTGCCGAAGCAGTACCGGCATCAGGAGTTGTGGTCGGGATTTCATTGCCCGGAGTCGTGATGGCGACCTCAGCCAAAGCAGTAGTATCCAAACTGATAGACCCTTTTAAATCCAGGTGGTTGGCCGTTATTGTTCCAGTATTTTCGAGTGTGCCAGCTCCACTTATCGTAACAATAGGAGCAGCAATAAGACCGCTATTGCTGCTGTTCCCCCCCATCTGTAGAGCAAACTCAGTACCAGCAAACACTTGACTACCACCAACCTCATTGAAGAATTTGCCACTCCATGACACGTTATTGTTGACTTCGATGAGACCCCAATTAGCTAAAATATTAGATGAAATATTCGGATCCGATATCAGGTTCCTACCAACGTAGACAGTTCCCAATGTATCGTTGATTAGTTCCTCTTTAACCGTCAAATCCTGACCGGCGTAGAAGGCGCCACGGTTAATTATATTTCGCAAAGTCAGATCGTTGAGCGCCGAGATGCTGCCAGTATTCTGATTAACGCAAGAAGGGATATACCCCCCACTCAAAATCAGGTTGTCACGGGAAAACAGGTTACCGTAATTGTGGATGGTTCCATCGCTCTCTGACACGGTGATCGTGCCTGTGCCAACACCAGAAGTAGCTACCAGTATGCGCGAGGTTGTATCCCCGACACCGCCAATGGTTATCCCCTCACTAGCATCAATGGTCATATCGCCAGCACTTTCAATGCTCCCGCCATCAGTAACCGAAAGAAAGCGGTTAAGATATATGGTAACGGTCTCACCCAGCATTTTACCGGTGTTACTGAAGCTACTGTCTGACCAATCAAACTCACCTGGCAAGTATTTCGTGCCTGCCACATGTAGCAGACCTGCTGCTCTAATGATGCCACTGTTAGTTGGGTCGTCAGTTATTAGCGGTGTTTGCGGGCCGTCCGTTATTAGCGATACATCACCAGTACTGCTAACAATGTTCCCAGCGTTTACCATCGTGGGGGAATTCAAAATAATATTGTTAGCTGCCCCAATAGAGCCGATTGAATCGTTTTCGATCCCTGCCCCATAGACGTCAAGGTTGTTGCCAGAATACAACGTGCCCAAATTGGTGAGACCAACGAATCTTTCATCCTCGCCGTAGCCCTTGATGGTGGCCGTGCCGGTGCCGCTGGTGGCTGCCACGATGCGAGAGCTACTATCGATAGTTAACTGAGTGTCCAGCCGAAGAGACATGTCGCCCGCTGATTCAACGTTGCCACCATCGGTAACAGATAGGGATGTTGTTAGCAAAGAAAGTGTCTCTCCCTGCAGTGTCCCAATGTTAATAACGCTATTGCTGGGGGCTAATGGATAGGCGTTGGGAAACTCTTCTGGTACCACCGTGTAATCGTAATCAGTTTCCTCAGGAGGGTCGGTGGCGTCTTCTACCAAGCCCCACTCCACCAGTAATTCCCAAGAGTCTTCGGTGTATATTCCCCATTGTGCGTCCGCTTTGTCGGCAATATCGAGCAATCCCGCGGCGTGTATGGTGCCAGAGTTGTCAATGATGCCGTTAGCATGCAGGATGACATCGCCAGCATCTGCCGTGATTATTCCCCTGTTGGTCAGGTTGCCAGTTGAAGCCAAACTGAGGGTTCCGGTTGTAGACTGAAGGTTGGATTCTGCCGCAAAATCCAGCAGACCAACGTCTGAGGTAATAGTCATGTTGCCTACAGATTGGAGCGTAGCATCACCCAGGATCAAATCAACGCTGGTTACATGGAGATCGAGATTGCTGGAAGAATAGAGCGTGCTCCCACCTGACAGGTTAAAACTTGCGCTGGTGGCAGTAAAAAACCCGCCAGAACCGTAATTCACGTCGTTCATATCCCAAGCACCCGTGCCATTCAGGGTCATCGCCCCGCCTGCGTAGCGCTTGTTGTTGTCCGTAATAGCCGTGGTCGTTGCGGAATCGGTCAGAGTAGCAAGGTTGTAGGTCAAGTTGTTACCCGCCACGAGCACGCCGCCATTAAGGGTAGCACCACCACTGCTCGCATAAAGGCCAAGGTTGCGCCCGGCGGTGAGACTGGCATCGTTAGCAGCAATGGCATCAGCCCCGGCACTGGTAGTGGTCAGGACGAGGTCACGCTCGGCGGAGAGCTGACTGCGGATTTCGATCTTACCATCCGAGTTGATGGTGAAGTCACTTGCTGTTGCTGCGGCGTCAGCAAGAATGCGCACTCCCACACCGTTTTCTGTGGATTTAAGGCTGATGAGCCCGGCGTACATACCGCCCAGGATACTGGAATCAATAGCAAAAGCTGGTGCCGCGCTACCGTCATCGGGCAAGGGCGTGGCAGTGTTGCTTGCATAATCCCAACTGTTGCGCCCTGCGACCATGTTTAAGGTTTGCGCATTGATCTGCCCTTCGACGCTAATCTGACGCGAGACCAGATCAAGCATCTGCTGGGCGCTGGCGTTTAGACCATTACCGGTAATGAGGATGTCGCCACCATTGACGCTGAAACCGCTGAGGACACCGCCGGTGATGTTGGGTGTGCCGGTGACCAAACTGACCCGATCGGTGTTGATGAATCCTGCACCATTGGTGGTGATGCCGAAGGGATTAGCCAAGATGAGATCTGCCTTGCCGCCGAGCACCTCAGTGTAGCCCGCCAGTATGCTGCGGTTGCTGCCAGTCACCTCGTTGAGAATGATCCGCGCCTGATTACCCGCAGCCAGGTTAGCATTACCCGCCACCTGTCCTGCCAGCTGCGACTGACGAAACTGCTGACTTGTGTCACCGTTATTGAGGACCAGACCAATGGCATCAACGTTGTAACTGGTAAACGCATTATGTGAAAGACCAGATCCACTCGGTGTGGCAATGTTCACCACAGGTACGCCATTTCCGGCGTTGGTGACCGTGGTGCTGGTTGCGCCGGAAGCGACCGGGGCTTGAGCCATAACCATTTGTGGTGTAAAAATCAACAGACCACAAAGCAACATGGCAAGGGTTTTATGAACAGTATTTAGGATCGTTTTCATCAACAACTCCTTAAAATTTTGCGGTTACAGTAGCGAAACACTGCACTGACTCACGCTCGCAAGCATCGGGCACAGAGATGGATTTAAGGGCGGAAAGTTCACCCATCAAGTGCTTGCCAGAACAACGTATACCCATGGCAGCACCACTAAGATTTGCAGAGTCGGTACTCTTATAATCCTCTATGCGGCCGGCGTCAAAACCCAGAAAAAGTCTGACCGTGATGTTGAGAAAAGGTAATTTAGGCAGCGAGGTGGAAAGCTCATTGCGCACGAAGTATCCGCGATCGCCTGCCAGGCTGTATTTGTTGAAGCCGCGAACACTGTAATGGCTGCCAATGGTGATCTGCTCGGAGCCGTAGAGCGGCTCGTCCGCGTACTGACCTGTAAATTGAGTGCTGAAAGAGATCCCCTGACCAAATACTGAAAAGGGAACCTGCGCCCCGCCCGAAAAACGGAACTTGGAACCCTGGGCATGGGGCGCGGCGTCGTCGAGACCAGCCTGATCCACCAGAGCGTCAAACCATTTCAACCCTTTGCTCCAGCCAAAGCCCAAATTCACCGAGAAGGTTGAAAAGCGCTTGGCCCAGTTCAAGTCTACATCCAGAATAGTCAGTTTCCGGCTAGAGACACTCAAAAATTCGTCTTCCAGATAATTCATGGTCGACTTCCTATTGATTGCCACCAGCGCCGTCAACTTTTGGTTCTGATCGCGGTAGGCGACCTTGTTCAATTCGGTACGAAAAGTTTCCGAGTCGCCATGCGCCACCAGAGTGCGCGCGCTCGTGATCAGCGGGGTGCGATAGTCGGAAGAGCTGTAGGATTGTTGCAGGGTAAAGTAGCCCAGGGGCAAGGAATAGAAGAAGCTGTTGGACGTTGACTTGCGATCCTGATTGGGTTCAAAAAGTGTGCGACTGTGGGTATAGGTGATGAAATCATTCAGGCGCAGAGGGTTGTCCAGGCTCAGGGTGAAGGATCCTTGGTCTTTACCGGTGCTTTGGCTACCGAGGTTATTAATGGTCGCGTAAGCACTGACGGGAAAAGAGGGGGGGTTGATAATATTAACGATGCTTGCCCCCGGCTCCGCCCCCGGACTGACCTCCATGGTGGCGTTGTTGGAAGCTAGACGGTTGATCTGATCCAGCCCCTGCTCTATGTCGCGCAGATTGAGAGGTTTTCCCTTCACAAAGGGAAAAGCCGTAGTGAGGTTGACACTGTGCTTATCGTCATCATCCAGGAGAAGCCCCTCGACCTTCCCCTCCAGAATAAAAATCTCCAGACGTCCGGAGCTCAGGTCTTGGGCCTGGATATACGGCCTGACCGCGATGAACCCACGATCGATGTAAGCTTTCAATATATCGGCCAGCACCTTCTCAACGTCTTCGGCAAAAAGACATTTCCCCTCGTATGGAGCCACAAGCTTCCGAATTACGCTCTGTGGCAAAAGCTTGACGCCGGTGAGAACTATTTCCCTGATTTCGCGGCACTCACCTTTAGGAAAACTTTGCGGCTTTACCTCCGGCAGTTCCTGAGGCTCAGTCTGCTTACCGCGCTGCTTGTCTAACAACAATTGCTGTTGCTGGCGCTCCTGCTGTTCGCGCTGAATTTGATCTACGGCACGATTTACCCCCTCAATCTCACTAGGGGTTTGCGCCAGAGCAGATGTACCAGCTAGCAAGCAAAGTGCCAGAGAAACAGGCACCAGAAAAACAAAATATGCCGAATATCGACTAAGTAATCCATCCATTTTGCACTACTCCAGAAAAATATTGTGATTCAAAGGCATGTGCACGCCGCCCCATCAATTAAATCGTTTACAAAATAATGACGGAAAGTTAATCTGGCAGGCTTGCTACCCTAAAGGAAAAAGCACACATAAATTGAATTATTGTACAATATAGAGAATAATATATAACTACCCAAGCAGGTAGTTTAGGTTCAAAAAGACTAAATAAAGGACTTTAACGAAATATTTCTGACATCAAAGTCGAGGTATGACATGTCTATACCCCAAAATATAGATGCAGCCAGATTGAACCAAGCAGATTCAACGGAAATCCTCAAACTTATCAATGGCTGCCTTCACTGCACCGATGAACAAGAGTTTCACACCTTGTTGCTCTCTTTTGCAGCTTTTCTGGGTTTTGAATTTGCCCTTTACGGCTATACCAAAACGGCTTACAACAACAGGCACTACGCACAGGTTATTAACCTCTCCAACCCCAAAGAATGGGCGACGGAATACACGCGCAACAATTACTTACTCCACGACCCAGTGATGCACGAAACAGAGCTACGGATAAACGCCGAAGTTAACATCTCTTTTATTTATTGGGATACCTATGAATGGCAACTGTCCCCCCAGCAGCAGCAAGTGATCGACAGAAGAAAATATTTTGGGCTGAACTACGGTTGTTCCATCTTTGCCAATTCCCACAAAAAGGACTTTATGTACCTTATCTCCTTTGCCAGCCGCACTATGGTACCGAACGCTCGAATGGAGGTCATAGCAAAAATGGTGGCCGCACACCTGTTGGCAACACGAAAACGACTGGACATGTTAATGCTAGTGGGGTCACTCTCGAAAAAAGAGCAGCAAGTCGCGCTAGAGATGATGCAGGGGAAAACCAATCAAGAGATTGCAAGTGCGATAAACATAACAGGTCATACCGTAAAATTTCACATTAAAAACATCTTTGAAAAGCTACAGGTAAACAATCGTCTGCAAGCCAGCGCTGTGCTTCTTGCCGAACGCTATCTGAGCGTGTAAGAGGATATGGGGAGTCTCAGAAAAAGTGGATAGCATAAAATCGATATTTTGAAATATGAGCTCTCGGTTCTTTGAGAACCGTTTAACATTGTTCCTCTATCCACGTTATCCACAGTTATATTAGATATTGAAACAGCAAACTTCTTACGCTCCTATTTTACCCCATTTGATTTATCACTGTGTCAGGTATTTTTTTACTTGCTATCACCCACCCTAATCCATTAGAACCTTCAGTCTTGTTTTCTTTTATACCGTTCTTCCTGCGCAGGAGGAGCTATAAACCTTTTATCCTCGGTTAGGGGTACGGCATTGCAAATTGTATTTGGCATCGACTTTGGTACCACCAATTCAGCGCTTTCGGTCTATCGTAACGGTCGGGTTGAAATGGTAGCGGTTGATGACACCATCAGTGGCGAACAGGTGAGTGATTTGCTGCGCTCGGTCCTTTACTTTAGCGAAGAGAGAGAGATTTTTACTGGCAGTGAGGCGATTCGCCAGTATGTTGACGATGGTTCGGAAGGGCGCTTTATGCAGTCGATTAAAACCTTTCTACCTAACCGTAGTTTTCAAAATACTGAGATCTTCGGCACCCGCTACGGCATTGATGATTTGGTCGCGATCATCCTCAAAAAGCTAAAGGCTCGCGGCGAGGCACAGATCAGGTGCAACGTTGACAGCGTGGTACTCGGCCGGCCTGTGGTATTTTCCACCGATGCCGAGAAAGATGCCATTGCCGAACAACGGCTAGAACAGGCAGCGCGTAAGGCTGGCTTTAAACATATCTGGTTTCAATATGAACCAGTGGCTGCTGCATTAACCTACGAAGAGACCTTGTCCGCGGGTCAAGAGCGTACCGTTTTTATCGGTGATTTTGGCGGTGGCACCTCAGATTTTAGCGTGATTCGTGTCACAGGCGGTGCATTTGATCGCAGCGACCGCCGCAATGACGTGTTGGCGTTGGGCGGCGTGTCTGTGGCGGGGGATAAATTCGATTCGCAAATTATGTGGGATAAGGTCGCGCACTATTTCGGTCGTTACGCCCGCTATCAACCTATGGGGAAACGTGAGTGGCATGACATCCCCAGCAGTCTCATCAAAACCCTGTGTCAGTGGCACCGTATCCCGCTGTTACGCGCCCGCGATACGCGCGAATTGATCCGCGTGTTAAAACGGACGACGGATGATCGCGCGGCACTGAATCATCTGGAAGATATCATTGAGGATAATTGCGGTTTCGCGCTGTTTCAAGCCATAGAAAAAGCCAAGTGTGAGCTTTCGAGCTGCGAGCAATCGACAATCATCTTTAACGATTGTGATCTGTCGATTGCTGAGCCGATTACCCAGTATGAGTTTAAAAGCCTCAATGGCGATAATTTCGATCAAATTGAAAACTGTATCGATGAGGTGATTAGCCAATCGGGCTTGACCACGGCACAAATTGATGCGGTTTCATTGACGGGCGGTACTTCAAAGATCCCCTATATCCAAAACTTGTTCATCGAGCGCTTTGGTTTAGACAAAGCAGAAAACCACAATGCCTTCACCAGCGTTGCCCATGGTCTGGGATCAAGTGTGCCGCTGTTTATTTGATGGCGGTAAACCGCTAAGGCGGCGTTACACAACATT
>CAZHXF010000035.1:0-28468 GCA_964536375.1 uncultured Desulfuromonas sp.
AGATAAAGGGTTAACGTTGGCAAGTTAATGTTATTGATGCAGGTAGTATAAACCTCAACCTGTGGACAAAAACATTCCTGATTAATACCAATCTTCCGCTATCGCCACAAAGGTCGTCACTCTCGCGCAGGCGAGAGTCTAGAAAGCTATACAAAACCTCTGGATACCCGCTTTCGCGAGCATGACGAATACGGGGAACACAACCAGAGCGGAAGATAAGAGCTACTCAGGAAAATATTTAAAATAAGAGGTTTGCGGTTAATCCTTGTTGCCCTGTGTATACACGGTGTTCATTTATAGGCAGCGTATATTGGTAACAATGTAAAACACAATTAAGGTTGATTTAGTCCCGTTTTTCAAGTTCATTCAATAATTGCTGATATTTATCTGGATCATCCTGAGGACAGATAACTTCCACCGCAATATCGTTGTCACAACTGGTTAAATCGTCATCGTCCCGACCACAACTGCATTTGAGATCAGCTAGCTTACCGCTTTTGCTACTACAGCCGACTGAAATACCTTTACGCCCAAAAAAAATGCCCAGGGCAAGACCAGAGAAGGCCAGTAAAAAAATAATAAGTGCGGGCAGAAATAGTTTCATCTCATCATTACCTTAATTTGTTGTTTGGAGTTGTAGATATTTATTGAATGCAGGGCTGTTAGTTTCTCTAAAGCCTATACCATGTTTGATAAGCATAAAAATAGCAATGTTGTTTTTTTCTGCATAGGCTAATGCCCTCACCGGTCCCATGACCATAAATGCCGTTGCCAGACCATCAGCTAGCATACAATTCTCTGCTATGACAGTAACTGATGCTAGCTGGTGTTTTATGGGACATCCAGTACGTGGATCAATGGTGTGTGAGTAACGAATGCCGTCTTGTTCAAAGTAGTTACGGTAGTCGCCTGATGTAGCCATGGCAACGCCGTTGAGATGTAATTTCTTCTCAATTATTCTCTCGTTTACAACTGGAGTTTCTACGCCCACTACCCAGGGTAATTCTTGAGTTTTGTGACCACGGGTAATTATTTCTCCGCCGATTTCAACTATAAAATTGTTGATATGATTGCTCTCTATTGTTTCCGCGATAGCATCTACTGCATAACCTTTGGCAATTGCTGATAAGTCCACATAGAGGCTGTTGTTTTCTTTAAAAAGGGCAGGAGGTGATTGTTGTAATTTTAACTTATTGTAGCCTATATTCTGTTGCAATTGATTTATAGTTTCAGTACTAGGTATCACGGTCGAATTGATTGTTGGACCAAAGCCCCACAGGTTAACTAGGTTTCCTATTGTAATATCAAAAGCACCATTAGTTGTTGCACTTAGTTTTTGCCCGCAGTTTACAACACACATGAGTTCTGGCGATATTAACATCCACTGCTGGGGAGTAAACTGATTAAATCTAGAGAGTTCAGAGTCATCCTTGTAGGTCGACATTTTGTGATCAATTTGTGTTAAGCGCTGGTCTATCTCATTTTTAAGTGATTCATTGTCGATAGCGGTATTTTTATCAGCTAATACTTTTATGTGGTAAGTGGTTCCCATGGTTTGACCAGCGAATGATATAAGATGTTCATTAGTCTGATGTTGGAAGTTTAAGTAGCACACTAGACCTATTAGTAGAATAATTATGACTGCAAGTTTTTTCATTTAATGACTCCATAACATAAAAAAAGCCACGTCAAACGACGTGGCCTTTAATCGGTATGTACCTGCTTTATTACATATCGTTTATACCCAAGGCGATGCGAGCTTTAACGTGTTTCTGTTGCTCTTCCATATCGAGTAAATTTTGGAAAATTTCTCGTATTGCGGGAACATTTGTTGTTTCAGCTACACCTTTGTACGATGAGGTCAGACAATTGTCAATGGTAGCAGCTATCTTCATTATTTGATCAACTGACATGTTTTCCAGGTAGGTGATGCCATCCAGAGCAGCGAATGTCCGTTGATCTTTGGTGTATAGATACCAGGATTCTAGCGCCTTAGATGTAATGCTTTGTTCGTAATCTTCCAGAGCCTTTTCAAGATGCTTTTCATGATGAATCATGTAATCCAGCAACAGTTTAACGCGCTCGCTTTGACCTTTATCAGCTATTTGTTGATAGAACTTACTGACATGATTGTGAAATTCACGTGCATATTTTAGAATTTCCTTGGCTTGTCCGTATGGCATATATCCCCCTAAATGAAAGTGCCCCTTTATGCAGGCTCGTATATATAGAGCGTAGCATAAAGGGGAGATGCTTCAACAAGTCAAAAGACTAATTTAGCCTCCAAAATCATCAAACATGACATTTTCACGTTCAACGCCTTGCTCTAAAAGCATATTGGTTACAGCATTAGCCATCATTGGAGGACCGCACATATAGTATTCGCAGTCTTCTGGTGCTTCATGATCTTTAATATACTCATCATATAATACTTGATGAATAAACCCAGTATATCCCGTCCAGTTATCCTCTGGCAACGGATCAGATAGGGCTATATGCCAGCTGAAATTAGGATATTTCTCTTGTAGACCATTAAACTCTTCAACATAGAACATCTCTTTAAGACTTCTTGCCCCATACCAGTAAGTCATCTTACGGGTAGAGTTGAGACGTAGCAGTTGGTCTAAGATGTGGGAACGCATGGGAGCCATACCTGCGCCACCGCCGATGAATACCATTTCATTGTCAGTATCGCGTGCAAAGAATTCACCGTAAGGTCCAGAGATGGTAACTTTGTCGCCTGGCTTCAGATTGAAAATAAATGAAGACATTTGTCCTGGAGGGGCATCAGGTGCGTTTGGTGGTGGCGGACATACCCGCACGTTAAGCATAACTATCCCTTTTTCTAAAGGATAACTAGCCATTGAGTAAGCACGCATGATGGGTTCTTTAACTACTGACTTATATTGCCAGATGTTGAATTTATCCCAATCTTCGCGATACTCCTCTTCAATGTCAAATTCAGAGTAAGATATTTCGTGTGCAGGAGCTTCAATTTGAATGTAGCCACCAGCGCGGAAATCGCAATCTTCACCTTCCGGTAATTCTACAACAAGTTCTTTGATAAACGTTGCTTTTCCGTCGTTTGATTTAACAGTGCAGTCCCATTTCTTTATATCGAAAATTTCAGCGGGAATGCCTAATTTCATATCTTGCTTAACACCAACTTGACAAGCAAGGCGTAAGCCTTCACGTGCTTCTCGTTTATTGATAAAGCCAGTTTCGGTAGGGAGGATGTCGCCGCCCCCCTCAAATACCTTGATATGACATTGACCGCAAGTACCACCGCCACCGCAAGCTGATGGGATGAAAATTCCCTGTTCAGCAAGAGCACCAAGAAGTTTACCACCTGGCTTGGTGATAATTGTTTTGCTGGGGTCGTCGTTGATAAAAAAACTGATGTCACCGCTTGGAACCAAGCTCTTGCGTGCTACCAATATAAGGGCAACAAGAGCTAGGATAACACCGGTAAACATAATAGTTCCGGCTATAACTAGTGTGAAATCCATACTATCATCCAATCTTTAGTATCTGCTTTAAAACTACGTAAATTTCAGCCCGGAAAATGCCATGAATGACATTGCCATTAAGCCAACGATGATGAAAGTGATTCCAACCCCTCGCACCCCTTTAGGGACATCGCTATAGGTCAGCTTTTCGCGAATACCGGCTAACAGACTGATTGCTAAGGCAAAGCCAACGCCAACTCCTGCGCCGTAAACTGTACTTTCTGCAAAGTTGAAGTCTTTATTGACCATGAACAATACTGCACCAAGGATGGCGCAGTTGACCGTAATTAATGGCAGGAAAATTCCCAAGGCATTGTAGAGAGCTGGGAAATACTTGTCGAGCGCCATCTCCAGAATCTGTACAATTGCAGCGATAACCCCGATATAACAAATTAAACCGAGAAAGCTGAGATCAAGGTTTGGATACCCCGCCCAGGCAAGTGCCCCTTTTTTCAATAAAAATGTGTAGAGGAGGTTGTTGACTGGGACTGTAATGACCTCGACAGCAATAACCGCTGCGCCCAGCATTAACGCAGTATCTACTTTTTTAGATACTGCTATGAAAGTACACATGCCTAAAAAAAATGTTAAGGCGATGTTGTCGATAAAAACAGATTCAAAAAATATTGTAAAATAATGTGACATAGCGTCTATTCCTATTCTTGGAGTTCAGGCTTCCAGGTCCGCAAACCCCAGATGATAAAGCCAATCAGGAAGAAGGCGCTGGGTGCCAGCAGCATCAAGCCGTTAGTAACATACCAACCGCCATTATTGACAGGGCTGAGAATAGTCAGGCCGAAAAGCTTACCTGAACCGAACAGTTCCCGAACAAAGCCGACTGCTAAAAGCACTATACCGTAGCCAAGCCCGTTGCCGATACCATCAAGGAAACTCAGTTTAACTGAGTTTTTCATCGCAAACGCTTCAGCTCGACCCATAACGATGCAGTTGGTGATAATTAGACCAACATATACCGATAGAGCTTTACTCATTTCGTACGCAAAGGCCTTAAGCATCTGGTCGATGATGATAACTAACGTTGCGATAATGGTCATCTGAACGATGATACGAATGCTGTTAGGAATATGGTTGCGAATTGCACTAATTGACGCATTTGAAAATGCAGTAACAAATACTACCGCAATCGTCATTGTTAGTGCAGTTGACAATTTGTTTGTAACTGCCAAAGCAGAACAGATACCAAGAATCTGAAGTGCGATGGGGTTATTATTAAATAATGGATCCAGCAGGGCGTCTTTTGCTTTTGACATGATTACCCTCTCTCTGCTTTAAGTTTGGTTAGTAATGGGGCGAAACCATGCTCACCAAACCAGTAGCGAACGATACCATTTACCCCTTTGCTGGTGTTAGTTGCGCCAGCAAGACCATCAATAGTATTTATAGCATCCGAAGCACTTGGGTTGAACTTACCGTTTTTAACGACCTTTAGAGCAACGGTCCCTGGGTTAGAATAAATTTGCTTACCCGGCCATTGAGCTTTCCAGCGTGGGTTGTCAACTTCTGCACCCAGACCCGGAGTCTCACCGTGGCTGTAAAAGGTTAATCCGTTAATTGTCGTGCCATCAGTTGCGACTGAAACGTACCCGTACATCATTCCACCGTAACCAGTCCCGCGTATTGGCAGTACAACAGTGCCGCTCTTGTCAACGTAAACCGCAGCATATTTAGCGCGAGTACCGATTCCTGCAACATCTAGCTCGGCAGGTATTTCGACCGACAATTCAGGATTACCGACGGCTTCTTTTTGATCGTATGTTTCAGCATCAACGGCTGTAGTGTATTCGCCTGTCGCCAGATCAACTATTTTAAGCTCAAAGTTAGTCGTGAAGAGTTCATCTACATTACCGCCATCATCAATTTGCTGCTGGTAACCACCTGCGGCAAGGACGGTTTGGCGCAGTTCCAATTGCTGGTTGTATGCTTCTTTGTCGATCCGTACGATTGCTGCGAGGCAAACGAGAACCGAGCAGACAACACACAGCAGGAAGGCAACCAAGAATGTTTTAAATATGGAATCATTAGACATGGCGCATCTTCCTTTTCTTGATGTGTGCATTGATGACTAAGCGATCAATCAATGGTGCAGAAACACTACCGAACAGGAGGATGATGCCAATACTTTCAGGCATCATAGGATTGAAAACCCGGACTGTTACCACGAGCACGCCAATTATTAGACCGTAAATCCACTGGCCTGTAGTTGTCATAGCTGATGATGAGTGGTCTGTCGCAAGGAATACCATGCCGAAAGCGAGACCACCAAGAACAAGGTGCCATGCAGGGTTCATGGCGTCGGGGTTGAATAAGCATAAGGCTGAAGAAAGACCAATGACTCCAAGGAGGATCGAAGCAATGATTCGCCACGAAGCGATTCCGCTAACGAGCAAAATGACTGCACCAAATAAGCATGCTAATGCTGAGGTCTCACCCATGCTGCCTGGGATTGTGCCAAGAAAAGCCGATTGCCACGAAATATGTTGCGCAGCAAGGCTTGGAACACCATCAGTAAGTGCCATAGCAAGAGGTGTTGCACCCGTGTAGCCATCAACGGCTGTCCATACTGCATCTCCTGACATTGAGCCAGAATATGCGAGGGACATAAATACCCATGCAACTAACGCAGGGTTTAGGAAGTTCATGCCAATACCGCCGAAAATTTCGCGACCGATTACCACACCAAACGATGTGGCGATAACAACTTGCCACAGAGGAGCAGTAGGAGGCATGAGTAGGCTGATCAGCGTAGCTGTTACCAGGAATCCAGCATCTATTTGTTTTTTGCGCATAGAGGCGAATACTGTAACCCACACTGCTTGAGTGAGCAGTGTGATAATGAGTATCGGTAGGTACAGACCAGCCCCAGTCAGCATGTTAGCCCATATTGAATTGTAGTTACTCAACATTGGCAGGCTGCTTATTTCGCCAGCAGCAAGCAGCTGATTTAGGGTGAGGTTTTCTTGGAAACCACTGTTCCACATTGCCATCATAATGCAGGGTAGAAGAGCTAGCATGATGATGCTCATTACCCGTTTATGATTTATGCTGTCACGTAAATGAACCGAACCAGTTGTTATGTCAGCGGGTGAATACAGGGTTGTGTCAATCGCTTCGTGTAGGGCGGAATATTTTTCCCACTTACCACCCTTATCAAAGTGAGGTTTTAATTCGTCGAGTAATTTCACGGCTCTTATCCCTCTTTCTCGATGATGGTGAGTGTTTCGCGCAACAGTGCACCGTAGTCGTTTTTACCGGAGCAGACGTAGGTGCATAAAGCGAGATCCTCTTCGTCCAACTCTAAACAACCGAGATCTTGAGCTTGGTCGGTGTCGTTAGCGGCTATAGCGCGGAGCAAGAAATTAGGCAATACATCCAACGGCATCACTTTTTCAAATGAACCAATAGCTAGGATATTTCCTTTGCGACCATTCTGGCTGGTGTGCATAGGAGCTGTTGGACCGCCAGTGAAGGCTGATAAAAATGCGCGCTTGATAGAGAACTTGTCGGCGCCAGCAGTCAGTGAAGCAAGGAACTCGCGCTCACACTTTTCTGGTAGTGCAGACACCTGCAGGTGAAAGCGACCCAAGTATGCTAGGGGGCCTACTGCGGTGGTGCCGTTAAGAACTGAGCCGGAAACCACACGCTGATTGCCAGGATTTAGTTCGTTAGCGGTTAATTCATTCAGGTCAATGCCCATGCGGGTGCGTAGCAAGCGTGGTTGTTTTACCCCAGGACCAGCTAGGGCAATAATGCGTTCAATGGGCAGGGTGCCTGTAGTGAACAGCTTGCCGTAGGAGATAACATCCTGATAATTGATGGTCCAGACAGTCTTGCTTCCACTTACTGGATCAAGAAAGTGGATGTGTGTACCAGCAAGACCAGCAGGGTGAGGACCATCAAATTCCTCGCAGCTGGTACCAGCAATTTTAGGGAGCACAACATTTGGTTTTTGACAGATAAATACGTTACCGTCTGTGAGGCGGGTTAGTATTTTTAGACCGTTGCTAAATGCTTGCTCTTCTTCTTTAATGATGATCTCTGCCTTTGCTGACAATGGATTGGTATCCATTGCGGTTACAAAGATAGATGCGGGGGTGCTGTCAATAGCAGGAGCTTTGCTGAAGGGGCGAGTGCGCAGTGCAGTCCATAGCCCAGAATCAACTAGGTTGCTAACTACTTTATCGCGTGCCAAGCCTTCTAGCTCTGCTTCTTTGTAGGCGGTGAATTGCTCAGCGTCATCGCCGTTTAGCTCGATAACGACTGATTGTAGTACCCGCCGTGCGCCACGGTTTACCGCAACAACTTTACCGCAGCCGGGAGAGGTGTATTTAATGCCTTCATTTTTTTTGTCAGTGAAGAGTACTTGACCAAGTTTTACTTGATCCCCTTCCTTAACGCTCATACTCGGCTTCATGCCGACATAATCTGGGCCGAGGACCGCGACGGTCTTAGCGACTGGCCCGTCATAAATTCTCTGTTCTGGGCTGCCGGTGATCGGCAAATCCAAGCCCTTGTTAATTTTGATCATTTCAATGCACTTTCTAAAAAGGGTTGTGAATCAATCTATGTTCAACTTTGCTTGATTTGACTCTGGTTTCAGAGTTGCAGTGCAAAATAGACGCAGTTGATTGTATCGTCTATATTCACGCCAGGTCCCGCACGAACTGTTTTAAACTTCATTTTAATACATACCTCCCCTTTCGAATAAATACCACAAGCCTGATTTCGAGAATTTCTCAAAAACATTATCGGCACAAAACAAAACAATGTGAATAAAGTCTCGCTTACTCACGCAATTACTCTAGGTAAATTGTATACAGTATCACATAATGCAACTGCTAGTATTACGCTGTATTGCTCTTGTGTGTCAATAGATGATGATGAAAAAACAGTCGTATGGGGGTTTTTTAGGAGAGATCGGTGTTGAGTGACTTAATATCCTT
The DNA here is from genome assembly GCA_964536375.1 of uncultured Desulfuromonas sp. GTDB lineage: Bacteria > Desulfobacterota > Desulfuromonadia > Desulfuromonadales > Desulfuromonadaceae > Desulfuromonas. Next base: position 8,471 of record CAZHXF010000035.1, read on the forward strand.
GTGCTGGTGCGGAAGCTACCGGAAATGTATATATTTTGTATACATCAGCTATCTAATGGAGAGGCTCCAGTTTTGGTTAGTTCATCTATAAATGTACGAATAGCAAACAGGTCGGAAATTTTTAGGGAAGCAAATTGCAGGCCGAAACCGGAGGGCATTTCCGGTCGAGATGGTGCTGTTGTACTATTGATCCACGTAACCACTCCTTGGCATAAAATTGAATCTTCTGCGGTATATAGATCCATCTGAATATTAATTGCAGCATCAATATCGGGTGGGTTTTCTGTAGCTATGAACATGCCGCCAGTACTAAGGTTAAAAGCGCAGGCAGTATGCATTTCTTGTTCCTCGTCGCCGAAGTGTATTAGCAGGCTGGTTTGCTGGCGCGGAAACGCGCGCGAAGCCAAGCCGAGAATGCGCCGGGCCGAGGCTAGAAATAGATGGGTGTTGACCGGAGTAAACAGCACATCAGCTGGGCGCTCGTGCTGCACATGGTTCAGTTCTGCCAGCTTGGAACTATCAACTATGGCTACAATGGGGATGTGGCTGATGCGGCTGTCCTCTTTGAGTAACCGGCAGCAGGTGCGATCATCTTGGGTGCAAGACGGGGAGGTGAAAATTATATCTGGAGCTTGAGTGCGAGCTATGTTGAGTAAGTCTGCAGCATCTTTGCTGATCAGGATAGTGAAGCCTTCGCGGTCAGAAAAACTGCTATCAAAAGTGATTAAGGTTTCAACCTTGGCTGAGATAAGGATTTTCTTGCTGTCCATGCTTGGGCACTCCCTCCCGTGGTCTTGCTGCTTATCGTGTAAACTATTATATATCCTGATACTGACTGACAGAAATTATATTTATAGCAAAATAACCGCAGGTGGGGCTAAAGCGCAACCTATTTAATCTTTGTGGCGCCATCCTCATTCATGTTTTTTACTATGGCTATAGCTTCTAACACGTAAGGATCAACCTTGGCTTTCTCTTGCCAGTCCTTTTCATCTTTGTCGCCATCTTTTTCTTGCTGATGCTGGTCGTCAAGTTTCTCGCCGTCGAGAAGCTCTTTACGTTCAGCAATAATGTCATTCATCACCAGGCTGCGTTTGCTATTGTCAATCCGCTCTTTGGTTTTTTGTGCTAATTCTAGCAAGTGCTGCATTTTCTTGTTCTTGTGCACGCGTGCGCTGCTGAGCCGATTAAGTTGTTCGAGTGGTAGCTTGGTGGGCAGTGGTTGATAATTACATTTGTTGATAGTGTCCCAAGGCAGTGAATAGTCAATATATTTTTCACCGCTTTTGATCGCTTTGAAGCGATCTGGTAATACGATATCAGCATGAATTCCACGGTACTGAGTAGAAGCTCCACTGATGCGGTAGAATTTTTGTACTGTTATTTTCAGAGCTCCCAAAGGTTTGAATTGATCCATGCGGCGTAAGGGCGTATCGCGGTCAATATCGATAACTGCCTGTACCGTACCTTTGCCGTGGGTGTGTTCGCTGCCAACAATAACGGCGCGCCCATAGTCTTGTAGTGCCCCGGCAAGAATTTCAGAAGCCGAGGCGCTGAACTTGTTGATCAGCACCACAATTGCACCAGTGTATTCTGTTCTTTTGTCTGTGTCACTTAGCACCTCGATTTTTCCGCTGCTGTCTTTAATCTGTACTATTGGTCCGTGGTCAATGAATAAACCTGTTGTGTCTACGGCATCGGTAAGTGATCCGCCGCCATTGTTGCGCAGGTCAATAATTAGCCCTTTGATGTTTTGTCGTTGGAGCTTTTCAATCTCAGCTTTGGTGTCTTTGGTTACGTTGCGTGCATCTGGGCTGTCGTTTTTAAAATCGCGGTAGAAGGTTGGGATACGCAGATAGCCAAAGTTTTCACTGCCGTCAGCTGATTTAACCACCATTGATTTAACAAAAGTATCCTTGATCTGAATGACCGCACGCATGATCGGGATGATGCGCCTTGATCCGTCTGCTTTTTTGATATGCAGACGCACCTGAGTGTCTTTGGGTCCACGAATCAACGCGACAGCATCACGAATGCGGGTGTCAGTAATGTCTACTGGATCTTCATCCCCTTGGCCTACCTTGAGGATGGTGTCTTCACTTTCAAGCTCACCCTGCTGTTCAGCAGCACCGCCGGGAATAATGTTTACCACTTTAATGTAGCCATCTTCTTCGCGTAGAAGTGCCCCTATGCCCTCAAGGGATCCACGCATGTGGATGTCAAAATCCTCTTTTTCCTCGGGGGGCAGATACATGCTATGGGGATCGTAAGCGCGCGATATGGCATTGAGATAGCGCTCAAAATGATCTTCTTGTTGCTCCTGTAACATGCGGGTGAGCAGATGGGTGTAGCGTTTGGTTACTTTCTCTCGTGCCTGCTGATGTAGTTCCAGGTCGGTCAGCTTGGGCTTGTCTTTCTTTTTCTCCGCAGCTTTTTTGTTTTTTAAGGGCGGTACCGGTTTTTTTTCTTGTTCTTTTTTAAGGTCGAGGTAGCGGTTAGCCACTTGGTATTTTAATGTTTTGCGCCAACGCTGGCGCAACTGATCGTCTGTTGTGCAAAAATCAAGTTTTTTGTTGTCGGTTTCTAACTCTTCGGCAACTTGCATATCAAACGGTTGTGATAAGAGATCCAAAATCATCTTTTTTATTATTGGAATGCGCTGACTCATGATTTCGCAGCTATAGATAGGTAAATGGATCATGCCGCGACGAATCTCGTTGTCGATATAATTTTCATAAGCACCCAGCATTTTTACGTCTGTTTGGAGTAAAAAGCGTTTTTGGGCGTCTAATTGTTTGATGTACAGGTCAAAGGCTGCACTGGAAAGGTCATCGTCCAGACGTTTGTGGCTGTAATGGTAGCGCATCAGATCTTGACTGATTATATAGCCTAGAATTTTTGCCCTATCTGGATTAAAGGGGTGGTCTGTGGCGTTTTTTGCCGTGTTTGCGTGGGCAACGGAAACGATAATACAGATTGAGGCAATGAGCAGAATTAATATTTTTAGCCAAAAGGTTGGTGCAGATGACCGAGAGCGCAAGTTAAACATGGATGATATATATTCCTTTGAGCTGAGTACGCAAACACAGGTAGCAGGGTGAGTTTATAAACTAAAACTGCTGGATAACACTAGCATAAACTTCAGGGCGATGATGAAAAAAAAGGCCGGAGCAGGGAGGCATCCGGCCAGAATAAAGTAGGAGGTTAAGTGGAAAATTCTTTCCTGCTTCTTCAGTGTTATTCTTTATAAACAATATTGTTAGACTTTCCCACGTGTAATTGCGTAAATATTTGCGACTAAGTTACTTTTGTTTTGCTGTGCAAATACACAGCTAAGCTGTCAGCCGTTCAATGGCAACCAGCAGCCAGACTACGGTGGTTATTGCTATGGCAACCAGAACCAGCGCAGAGCCTTGATCTTTGGCGCGCCCAGCTAGTTCGTGATGTTCATCACTGATGCGATCCACTACCGATTCAATGGCCGAATTGATCAATTCGGCGATAATGACGCCATACAGGGTGGCCAGCAGTAGTGCAATTTGGCTAAGGGTGCTGCCCAAAAAAAAGGCGCATGGGGTGAGCCCGCACACCGCGTAAGTTTCCTGTCTGAATGCGGCCTCGTGTTGCCACGTTGCTTTAAACCCTTGTTGTGAGTAACCAAATGCATCGATAAGGCGTGCAATGCCTGTCTTGCCCGGTTTTGCCATCTTTACCTCCTGAAGCACTGTCAGATATTGTCTTGTTTGCCAGGCGATGTTGTCAGAAAAAACTGCCGTAGCTCTTGATGTACCTGTGCCGCAGGTGCAGCAATGCGCCGAGCTGGGGGCAACGAATTCAAAAATAAGCGACCGTAACCTTTGCCGACTACTCGTTGATCTAGAATAAGTACAACGCCACGATCATTGCGGTGGCGTATGAGCCGTCCAAAGCCCTGTTTGAAGCGGATGATGGCCTGTGGGACAGTGTAGCTGGTAAATGAGTTGCCACCGTTTTGATCAATGGCAGCGCAGCGGGCAATCTGTATCGGTTCGGTTGGGACGCGGAAGGGAAGTCGCGTGATAATCACTTGCTCCAGCGCTTGTCCTGGCACGTCGACCCCTTCCCAGAACGAATCGGTGCCAAACAAGATGTTGCCATCCCCACATTTAAATTGCTCGAGTATTTGATGGCGTGCTGCTTGCCCTTGGCGTATGCAAGAGAATCCCTTAGCGTTAAAAGGGGCGTCCAGCTGGGTGTACAGCTTGCGCAAAAGAGTATAGGCGGTAAACAGCACAAAGGTGCGTCCCTGCGAAGCCGTGGCCGCTAGGTCGATTTGTTCCAGCAGCATGTTGGCGTAGTTGTCGTGGTTGGGTGGTACGATATCGGTGGGAATAGCGATCAATGCCTGGTTGGCAAAATCAAATGGCGATTCCAGTTGTAACTCGCTGCGGCGTTCTTTAGTACACATATCCAGACCGCTGCGCTGATTGAAAAACTTAAAACTGTTGTTAGTGGTCAGGGTGGCACTGGTCATAATGACGGTGCGGAAACGCTGATAAATTGCTTGATTCAGGGTTGCGGCCACATTGATTGGGGCACAGTTTAACCACAAGATAACCTCTTTTTTGTGGCGGCCACTATTGGGGCTGGTGTCAATCCAATTGCAAGACTTGTCATCAAGACTTAAAAAGGCGTGCAAATCGGCACCCAGCGCAGTCAGCCTGTCGCTCAAGCCCAACAGATCGGTCAGTTGTGGAACTATCAGGTCGGCAATCTTGTCTGGTAGTAGTTGCTCGCACTGCTTGACCAGACTTTCCAGTCTCTTGGCTAGGTCAACACTCTCTGGGACTAAAGGTGCTAGGTTGTGTTGAAGCTGTCCCCAGCGCGGAGTTTGTTGCTCTTCGCCAGCGAGGTGCCAGCAGAAGCTGGTATATTGCTGGCTGTTTGCCGGTGTGGCTGCCCCCAGCGCCACAACTTGTGCGCTAAATTGTTCGTGGCAGCCGTCGCGCAGACAGCGGCAAGCCGCAATCAGTTCGTCGATGTTTTTATAAATAGTGTCATACAGTGCGCTAGCGTTATCTGGCAATTCGCTGGCAATGGTACTCAGCAAACGGGGCAGGTGTCCCCGTTCCAGTTTGCGTGGATGGCTCAGGCGATTAAGTATGCGCGCAAAGGAGAAATTGCTGATGCGAATGGAGAAATTGCGCGTAGCTGCTTCTTCAAGATGATGTGCTTCGTCGATCACTATCCGGCTATAGGGTGGCAATACTGCAGCTGCGGAGTAGTTTTCACTCTGCATCCTGACGGCTAGATCGGACAATAGCAGAGAGTGATTTACTATCAACAGATCTGCGTGGGCTGCTTTGCGGCGTGCCTTGTGGAAGAAGCAGCGGCTGTAGTATGGGCAGCGTGTACGCGGGCATTGATCCATCTCACAGCACACTTCGCCCCATATGTTGGCAGTAGGGGGAATGTTGAGCTCATCTTTGCTGCCCCCTTTAGTTGTGTCTGCCCAGGCACGTAACGCTTCTAGCTCGTTTCCGTTGTTATTGTTGAATAATTCAGGTTCACGATGGGCGCTGTCGAGTCGACGTTGGCACAGATAGTTGTTGCGTCCTTTGACCAGGACTGCTTGGAAATCGTGGGGAATGACTTTGCGTAGCATGGGTAGGTCGTGGTGGAGTAACTGTTCTTGCAGGTTAATAGTATTGGTAGATATGGCGATGGTCTCTTCGTTGCGGATTGACCATAAAATTGCAGGCACGAGGTAGGCAAGGCTTTTGCCGGTACCTGTTCCTGCTTCTATAGTGGTCAAACCATCATTGTTGAATGCTGCACTCACGCTTCTGGCCATGTGCAATTGTTCCGGGCGTTCCTCGTAGTTGACCAGATGTTGAGACAGGGTGCCGGTGGTGCCGAGGATGTCAGCAACTTCCTGTTGGTCAAGCAGTTGGCGTGGCTGTACCGGACATGCTTCCACGACCTTATAGACATTTTCCACAGCATTATCCACAATGTGAAACCCTATCCCTTGTTCTCCCATGGCGGCAGCAACTTTAAGATCAGCCGTTGATGGAGTTAGGTCTCCAGAGGGGTGATTGTGGATGACGGTGTCACCATGTTTGCAGCGATTGATTAGGGCTGGAACGGCGTGGCGGTTGCCGCGTGCCAGTACGGTGACGCTCCAGATGTTGAGTTTGCTGTCGGTGTGACCGAGGAAAAACACCTCGTTACCATTGCTTTGCTCAACAGCGTCGCGCATGCTGATAATACTATTTGGGGAGTATGATTTCATCTTCTGCTGATTTTGTGGATAATTAGAAGTTGTGCACAGGGTGCAGGCGCTGCATAGTGTAACACTAGAGTTGTAAAATGTGCGTAAAATTGTTTCTCGACTTGTGCTTGACTTCAGGCCAAGCAGAATTTATATTCACGCAGGATTAATTGCGAGCTATTTTGTTGTAAATAAGATGGTTTAGATGGTCAAGGCAAGGGGTATTAGCAAACTTATGTATACTGATAAAGTAATGGATCATTTTTCGAATCCGCGCAATGTAGGGACTATGGAACATCCAAATGTAGTGGTCAAGGTTGGTGATCCCGGTTGTGGTGATGCGGTGCTGATTTTTTTGAAAATTGAGGATGATGTTATCGTCGACATAAAATATAAGGTGTACGGTTGTGGTGCGGCGATAGCTACTACCTCCATGGCCAGCACCATGGTCAAGGGAAAAACCTTGGATGAGGCTCTTGAGGTAACTGATACGAAAGTTGTCGAGGCTCTTGATGGTTTGCCGGAAATAAAGCTACACTGCTCAAATTTGGCGGCAACAGCTATACGCGCGGCGGTGCTGCGGTATTTGCACCCCCCGGAGCCAACAAAAGAGTGAGTTGTACGGTCCCTCGATCAGTCAGGTCCTTGGTGTTGTTTACCAAGGGCCATTTTGGTGCTGTTAGCAAGGGGTGTCGCAGTGAGTTCTAGCTCGCGGTACCAACAGGATTCATTGCAGACGTTGCCGCCGGTCAGCATGGTGATTTGCTCGCTGGTGAATGGATAGGCGCTGAATCGCTCCAGTACTCTGCAACAGTTGGATTATTTAACTGATTAGGTATGTATTGAATGTGAACATAGCAGAAAGCGCCGCGGGTTTTAACGGAAAGGTAGGTAGGCTGATTAACTAACCAGTTAAAATTGTTATGAAAACATGTTCTTTTACGGATGTTGCTGCGGTTGTTTTCTAGCTTTAATCTGGTTTAATTTGCCTGAGTTTTAGAGGTTGTTTTTGGAATAAGATACTTATAACTATCTGTAAATAAAAGGGTTACTATCAATATGATTGCATACTGTATACTATATTTTTCCCTTGACAAAGACGTTGTTTTAACTTAACTTGCTCGACGCCGAAATGATAAAAAAATGTTGCTGAGACGACATGAATTAACCCCGTTTGGAGGAGCTGTTCAATGCTTGAGAGTTATCTACCGATACTCGTCCTCATAGCCATCTCATTGATCTTTGCATTGGGAGTGGTGATATTATCTTTCTTGATTGGTCCCAAGAAGCCGAGTGCTGTTAAGCTTGCGCCGTATGAGTGTGGTATGCCGCTAGTTGGCAGTGCCCGCCAGCGTTTTTCCGTCAAATTCTACATTGTAGCAATGTTGTTTATTTTGTTTGACATTGAGACGGTGTTTCTCTACCCATGGGCAGTTGTCTTTAAGAAATTAGGGATGTTTGGCTTTGCGGAGATGGGCGTCTTTATCGTAATCCTGCTGGTGGGTTATGTTTATGTTTGGAAAAAAGGAGCGCTGGAATGGGAGTAGTAAAAGCGGTTGGGGAAGCCCCCGAGGCTGAGCATACTAAGGTTTTGGGTAATAATATTATGACCACTTCGCTAGACTTGGTGGTTAACTGGTCTCGCTCCCGTTCACTGTGGCCTTTAACGTTTGGTCTTGCTTGCTGTGCTATCGAAATGATGTCTACTGGTGCGGCTCGTTTTGACCTGGATCGTATGGGGGTGCTGTTTCGCGCTTCACCACGTCAGTCGGATGTCGTAATCATTGCTGGCACTGTAACGTACAAAATGCTGCCGGTTATTCAAGTGCTGTATGAGCAGATGCCGGAGCCAAAATATGTAGTTGCCATGGGTGCCTGTGCATCGTCTGGTGGTATATTTGATACTTACAGTGTTGTGCAGGGTATTGACCAGTTCTTGCCCGTTGATGTGTATATCCCGGGCTGTCCGCCGCGACCAGAGGGGCTATTGTACGGTCTGATAAAGTTGCAGGAAAAAATTATGCGTGAGCGTAATACTTTCGGTGCGGCCATTGGTGCAGGTAACGTTATTCCAGGCTAGTAATGACATTCGCTAGTAACTGACAAATAGGGAAATGAGTATGAGCCAAGCTGTTGTAGCAAAGCTGAAAAGTGTTTTCGCCGCTTCTGTCCTAGAGGTGAAAGAACATCGTGGTGAAATGACGGTTACGGTAAAAAAAGAGGATATTGTTGCCATTTGCCAATTCTTAAAGGATGAGGCTGGGTATAATTTCTTGTGTGACCTGTGTGGTGTTGACTATCTAGGGCAACAACCACGCTTTATGGTGGTTTATAATCTGTATAATATCACCACCAAGGAGCGCTTGAGAGTCAAGGTGCCGGTAGCTGAAGAGGATGCCGCGGTTGACACGGTGAGCACGGTCTGGACAACGGCCAATTGGCCGGAGCGCGAGTGCTGGGACTTGATGGGTATCAGTTTTAATAATCATCCTGATTTGCGTCGCATCCTTATGCCGGCTGATTGGGTTGGTTATCCGCTGCGTAAGGATTATCCTTTGCAGGGACCTGACCGCGAAACATATCAGGGACGACTTTCGTAACTATCTGTGCACTTGCGAAATAAATAACGAGGCTTGAAATGGCTAAAAAAGAGACGATGACAATAAATATGGGGCCACAACATCCATCTACCCACGGTGTGTTGCAGTTGGTTCTGGAACTAGACGGCGAGATTGTTGTCGATGCGGTTCCCCATATTGGTTTTCTTCACCGTGGGGTGGAAAAGTTAGCGGAAAACCGGAGCTATCATCGCGCACTTCCTCTGACGGATCGCTTGGATTATCTGGCACCGATGAGCAATAACCTCGGTTATGTTCTGGCTGTAGAGAAGTTGCTCGGCATTACCGAACTGATTCCTGAGCGTGCGAAGGTCGTGCGGGTAATGATGGCTGAAATAACCCGTATTAAGAGTCATCTAGTATGGCTGGCGACGCATGCTTTAGATATTGGTGCCATGACTGTATTTTTGTACTGTTTCCGTGAGCGTGAGCAGATCATGGATATGTATGAAAATATCTCCGGCGCGCGGATGACCTCTAACTACTTTCGCGTAGGGGGGCTGTCCCTCGATTTGCCCGAAGGTTTTGAGGCTGATGTCCTTAGTTTTATAAATGATATGCCTGGACACTTAGAAACTTATGAGGGTTTGCTCACCGGCAATAAGATCTGGCAGAAACGTACCATTGGTGTGGCCAAGATCGGTGGCGAGGATGCAATTGATATTGGTCTGACAGGACCGGTATTGCGGGCTAGCGGGGTAGATTGGGACTTGCGCCGGGATAATCCATACTCAGGTTATGAAGATTACGATTTTAAAGTGATAACCCGTGATGGCTGCGATACTTTTGATCGGTATAAAAACCGTTTAGATGAGATGCGTGAATCATGTAAAATCATTCATCAGGCACTGGATAAATTACAGCCTGGTCCTATTATGGCTGACGTTCCATCGGTGTGCCTGCCTGCTAAAAAAGATGTGGCAAACAGTATTGAAGGGTTGATTCATCATTTTAAAATTATTACTGAGGGTTTTAAACCGGAGCCAGGTGAGATATATCAAGGTATCGAGGCTCCCAAGGGCGAACTCGGCTTTTATCTGATTTCCGATGGTAGCGCCAATCCTTTTCGTATGAAGATTCGTCCACCATCGTTTGTCAATTTGCAGGCTTTGCCGCAAATGGTTAGAGGTAAAATGCTCGCAGATGTTGTTGCTGCTATTGGTACGCTGGATATCGTTCTTGGTGAAATTGACCGCTAACGATTGCAAAATTAATTGTGTAGTGGTTGCCGCTGCATCTTAAGTCTCTCGCCGCCATATCGGGGTGGGAAAAGAGAAGAAGGAAAGAGGAAAATCATGCCTGAAATGCTTAGCCTCTCGAATGACCCGGTGCTTTTTTTAAGTTTGATGCTTGCCAAGATTTTGGCAGTGTTTATCGTGGTTGTTTTGATCGTTGCTTATGCGACTTACGCCGAGCGTAAGATTATCGGTAGGATGCAAACCAGACTTGGACCCACCATGACTGGTTGGTTCGGGTTGTTACAGCCCATTGCCGATGGTCTGAAGCTGTTCTTCAAAGAGGATATTATTCCTGCTCAGGCCAGCAAGCTGGCTTTTGTCCTCGCGCCGGTGATGATAATGGTGCCAGCCTTTATCACTATTGCGGTAATTCCATTCGGTGGTGATATTACTGTTTTTGGTTACACCACGACCCTGCAAATAGCCGATCTAAATATCGGTATTTTGTATATATTGGCTATGGCCGGTCTTGGTGTGTACGGCATTGTCCTGGCCGGTTGGTCATCAAACAATAAATATTCATTGTTGGGTGGTGTTCGCTCGGCTGCGCAGGTTGTTTCTTACGAACTTGCTGCCGGAATGTCTATCGTTGCAGTGTTGATGTTGTCTGAAACTTTGAGCTTACGTGGTATTGTTGCAGCTCAGTCGGGATCAGTACTGAATTGGTATATATTTTCGCAACCGCTGGCTTTTTGTTTGTTTGTAATTACCTCGCTGGCAGAAATTAACCGTACCCCGTTTGATCTGCCAGAAGCGGAAACGGAATTAGTTTCGGGTTTCTGTACCGAGTATTCTTCCATGAAGTATGCACTGTTTTTTATGGCCGAGTACGCAAATATGATAGTAGTATCTGCTATCACTGCCACATTGTTCCTAGGTGGACCCGCTGGTCCGTTTGCTGGTCCGATCAATCTACTGCTTAAGATATTCTTTTTTATGTTCCTGTTTATCTGGATTCGCGCCACTTTTCCTCGGGTACGCTATGACCAGCTCATGTTTATGGGTTGGAAAGTGTTCCTGCCGTTGGCTCTGTTAAATATTGTCATTACTGGTGCGGTTGTTGTTTTTCTTTAGATTTGTAACCCCTGTTCAAAGGATCGACCCATGATTAAAGAGTTTATTCAGGGCCTTAGCATAACGGCAAAGCACCTTTTGCCGGGGCATTCGACCACGGTTGAGTATCCTAAACATAAGCTAGAGCCTTCGGAGCGTTTTCGTGGTTTGCATCACTTGGTGGTTGAGCAAGATCGTGAGAAATGTGTTGCTTGCTGCCTGTGTTCTACCGTATGTCCTGCTAAATGTATAACGGTCGAAGCCGGTGAGGATGGAGATGGCAATAAATATCCAACGGTGTATCAGATCGACATGCTGCGATGTATTTTTTGCGGTTACTGTGTTGAGGCTTGTCCCGTTGAAGCTATCGTAATGACTGGCACGTATGAATTGGCCAATTATAAGCGTGAAGACTTCTGCTTCACCAAGGAGCGATTGCTCAAAAAGTCGGTATAGGAGTCACACTCATGGAAATATTACAGCTTTTGTTCTTTTATCTAGTCGCCTTTGTCGCAATTGGTTCCGGTTTTAGTGTAATTTTGTGCAAAAGCCCAATCAATAGTGCAATTTCACTGGTCATGACATTTTTCTGTCTGGCGATATTTTATGTGATGTTGCATGCCCCGTTTATGGCGGCGATTCAAATCATGGTGTACGCCGGCGCAATCATGATTTTGATCATCTTTGTAATAATGTTGCTCAACCAGGGAACTGAGATTGTTGCTCGTTACCGTCATGCTGTCGTTGGTGCTGTAATTGTTTCCGGTCTAATGGTGCTACAGTTACTGATCACTTTTAAAACAGGTGATGTTAACTCGGCTGTTGGTCCTGTAACTAGTGAGATGATTGAAAGCGTTGGTCATACTGAGCTGATTGGTCAGGCTCTGTTTACTGATTTTCTGCTGCCATTCGAAATAGCCTCGATTCTGCTCTTGGTGGCCATTGTCGGTGCCGTAGTATTGGCGAAGCGGGAAGTATAAATACAGGGACTGGAGATTCAATATGATTACTATTACTCACTATATGGTCGTAAGTGCTATCTTATTTTCCATAGGCACTATAGGTGTGCTAACCCGTAGAAATGCCATAGTTATTTTTATGTGCGTTGAGTTAATGTTAAATGCAGTTAATTTAACTTTTATCGCACTTTCGAGTCATCTCGGTAATATGGATGGTCAGGTCTTTGTGTTTTTCATTATGACCGTTGCTGCGGCAGAAGCTGCAGTAGGATTGGCGCTGATGATAGCGTTTTTCCGTAACAGCGATTCCATCGACGTTGAGGACTTCAGCCTGTTGAAATGGTAACTTCTTCAGGGCTGTCGAAGATTCAGTCCGCTTAGAGGAGATGTAGATGTACGATAAATTATGGCTCATTCCGCTGTTTCCCTTTATCGGGTTCTTGATCAACGGCTTGTTGGGCAAAAAAATCAAAAATGAAAAGGTGATTGGCTCTATTGCCACTATTTCAATCTTCTGTTCATTTCTAGTGTCATGTAAGTACTTTTTGCAGTTGCTTGGCGACAGTGAAAAGGTACATGAAGTTATTATTGCCAGTTGGATTACCGCGGGTCCTTTGCATGTTGATTGGGGTTTCCTGCTTGATCCACTCTCTGGTTTAATGATGATGAATGTCAGTGGGCTGGCTACACTGATTACACTCTATTCAATTGGCTATATGCATGGTGAAGAGGGTTACTTTCGCTTCTTCTCTTACATGAACTTATTTGCTTTTGCCATGCTGATGCTGGTACTAGGCAGCAATGCTCTGGTTATGTTTGTCGGGTGGGAAGGGGTTGGTTTATGTTCATACCTCCTCATCGGTTATTACTACGAGAAACAAAGTGCCAGTGACGCGGGCAAAAAAGCGTTTGTAATGAACCGCGTTGGTGACTTCGGTTTCCTCCTCGGTCTGTTTGCTCTGTTCTGGACTTTGGGTCAGCACGGGGTATGGACTCTTCGTTTTACCGAAATTGCTGCAAGCACCCAATTGTTGGAAAATGGTGGCATTATGGTAACGATTATCACCATGTGTTTCTTCCTCGGTGCAACTGGAAAGTCGGCACAGATTCCACTATATACTTGGCTGCCTGATGCTATGGAAGGTCCTACTCCGGTTTCAGCTTTGATCCATGCTGCTACTATGGTAACGGCTGGTGTATATATGATCGCTAGGATGAATGGCTTGTTTGCCATGGCGCCTGATACCATGATGGTTATAGCTATCGTGGGTGCTTCGACTGCACTGTTTGCCGCAACAATTGGTTTAGCCCAGAATGATATTAAACGGGTTTTGGCTTATTCAACGGTATCTCAATTGGGTTACATGTTTCTGGCTATGGGCGTAGGGGCATTCGGCGCTGGTATTTTTCATCTGCTGACTCATGCTTTCTTTAAGGCTTGTTTGTTTCTTGGCTCTGGTTCAATTATCCACGGGATGCATCATGCTTATCATCATGCTCATCTGGATGACGATGCCCAGGATATGCGCAATATGGGTGGTCTGCGCAAGAAGATGCCGATTACTTTTATCACTTTCTTGCTTTCTACCTTGGCCATTTCTGGAATTCCATTCTTTTCCGGGTTCTTCTCCAAGGACGAAATTTTGTGGTGGTCTTTCGCTTCAACTCGGGGTCATTGGGTACTGTGGTTGATGGGCGCGTTAGCAGCGTTGATGACTGCTTTCTATATGTTCCGCCTGATATTTATGACTTTCTTTGGCGAACAGAAAACTGACGCGCGGGCTAAGGATCATATCCCCGAGTCTCCGTTGGTTATTACTCTGCCTTTGATGATCTTGGCCGCTCTGGCAACTGTTGGTGGTTTCCTCGGTATTCCACATGTGCTGGGTAAAATCTTTGGTCATGTGCCAAATTTGATTGAGAATTTCCTTGCGCCAGTTTTTGAGCACACTCAACAACTGCACAACCTTAGTGCTCACGGTTCTGCCGCTACCGAGTATACCTTTATGGGGATTTCAGTTGGTCTTGCTACCGTCGGCATTGGTATAGCTTGGATTATGTATTGTAAGAATCCTCAGTTGCCAGGCAAAATTGTCGCTATTTTCCCAAAACTGCATCGTGTAATATTTAACAAATGGTATGCAGACGAGTTTTATGATGCCACCATTGTTAATCCTACTAAGCGCCTCGGTACAGTTATGTGGCAGATTTTCGATGCCCGTTTTGTTGATGGAATGGTCAATGGCGTGGCATGGGTAATAAGAGGCTTTGGTAAGACCCTGCGCTATACCCAAAGTGGTTATACCCACAATTATGCAATGACGATGGTTGTTGGTGTAGTAGCAATCATTGCTGTCTATGTATTTAATTGATGATAGCTGTGAATAAGAGCTTATATACAAGGAGCAACTTCTAATGTCAGAACATCTTCTCAGCTTGATGACATTCTTTCCTATCCTAGGTATGTTTATCGTAATTCTGTTGCCTAAGGATAATGGTGGATTGCTTAAAAGTGCGACGCTGGTTTTTTCACTGATTACTTTTGCCATCAGTTTTCCGTTAGCGCTTGATCCGGTATTTAAAACTTCCGGAGGTATGCATTACACTGAATTTGCAGAATGGATCAGTGTTGGTAACTATTTTCACATGAATTACAGTGTTGGTATCGATGGTATCAGCTTATGGCTGGTCATGTTGACTACGTTCATTATGCCAATTACGGTATTGTCGACTTGGAAAGCAATAACTACGAATGTCAAAGGTTTCATGGCATTAACGCTGCTTCTTGAGACAGCTTTGCTCGGGGCCTTTATCTCCCTTGACCTTTTTCTATTTTACATTTTCTGGGAATTAATGCTGATACCAATGTATTTTATGATTGGTATTTGGGGTGGTGCAAATCGCATCTATGCTGCAGTTAAATTCTTTATTTATACCGCAGTTGGTTCATTGTTGATGTTGGTAGCTATCATGTATATCTACTACGCTGCAGTTAATTCTGGGATGAATGTCAGCGGGTTCAGTGTTACAGATTTCTACCAATTGTCACTTGATCCAGATTTGCAGAAGTGGTTATTTCTCGCTTTCGCTCTTAGCTTCGCGATTAAAGTGCCAATGTTTCCGGTACATACTTGGTTACCCGATGCTCATACCGAAGCACCGACAGCCGGTTCAGTAATCTTGGCCGCTGTTATGTTGAAAATGGGGACTTACGGTTATGTTCGTTTTGCCATGCCTTTGTTTCCCGATGCTCTACAATTGTTCCTGCCGTATTTGGCAGCTCTAGCGGTAATAGGTATTATTTACGGTTCGCTGGTTGCGATGATGCAGAAAGACGTTAAGAAGCTGGTCGCCTATTCATCAGTATCTCACCTTGGCTTCGTAATGTTGGGTATCTTTGCCCTGAATACTGTTGGTGTTAGCGGTGCGGTGTTGCAAATGGTTAACCATGGTATTTCTACTGGTGCGCTGTTCCTGATCGTTGGCTTTATATATGAGCGTCGCCACACTCGCCTCATC
This sequence comes from uncultured Desulfuromonas sp., assembly GCA_964536375.1. Classification (GTDB taxonomy): domain Bacteria; phylum Desulfobacterota; class Desulfuromonadia; order Desulfuromonadales; family Desulfuromonadaceae; genus Desulfuromonas. The sequence goes on from CAZHXF010000035.1 coordinate 24,111, forward strand.
AGTGATTTTGGCGGTTTGTCAAAACAAATGCCGGTATTTGCAACTATATTTATGATCATGACTTTGTCTTCGATTGGTGTGCCAGGTACTAACGGTTTCGTCGGTGAGTTTATGATCTTGCTTGGTGCTTTTCAAAGTGAACTGCGTTGGTTCGCTGTTATTTCTACCTCTGGGGTAATTCTGGCTGCTGTTTATATGCTGTGGATGTTCCAACGGGTAATGTTTGGTAAATTGGATAATCCCAAAAATAAAAATCTAAAAGATCTGTCTGTGCGTGAAATGTGCGTCATGATGCCACTTTTAGTTTTGGTTTTCTGGATTGGGGTTTGTCCAAATACATTCTTGGATAAAATCAACCCTGCTGTAGATCAAATGATTCAGCAGGTAACTGGTGAGGAAACACCTGTGTATACGTCTGTAATTCCAGCAGCTGCTTGTTTAGGAGTTGTACATGAAGACCAGGCTCCAGTGCATGAGTAGCATCACTAAGTTATTTGTGGACGTTACATTGGGTTAAATGATTAGATCTTTTTTTACGTTAAACCGCTTCTAAAGGAGCATTTACATGGAAAATCTGGTGCAAACAGCCATGCAAAATATAAATTTTGCAGCCATCATGCCATCTGTAATTTTGGCATGTTTCAGCATGGCCTTGTTGCTGATCAATGCTTTCTCTCGCCGTGGGGCTACGGCTCTTGTTTCATGGCTAAGCTTGCTGGCCTTAGCAACGACAGCGTTCTCGGCGATCTCTGTTTGGAATAGTCCTGAAGCAGGCTTTGCAGGTCATGTGGTTCTGGATAATTTTGCTGTATTTTTTACCTGTGTCTTTTTAGTTGCCGCAGCATTAACACTTCTTATGTCAGATGCTTATATTAAGCGTGAGGGTTATCCGGTAGGTGAATTCTATCCGTTGATCCTTTTTAGTACTGTTGGTGCGATGATTATGGCATCAGGTACTGATTTGATGACCATTTTCCTTGGTTTGGAAGTGCTCTCGGTTTCTCTGTATGTCTTAGCGGGTTTTTTCCGCGGGCAGAAGCGTTCTAACGAAGCGGGCCTAAAGTATTTTTTGCTAGGAGCGTTTTCAACTGGATTCATGTTATATGGTATGGCGCTGATTTACGGCGTAACTGCTACCACTAATCTTGTTGATATCGCCGGATTCTTCTCTCAGTTCCCTGATGCTTCTACCGATGTTGTGGCCGTTGCGGGTATGATGCTGATGGCAACAGGCTTTCTGTTTAAAATCGCGATTGCTCCATTCCATATGTGGACACCTGATGTTTATGAGGGCTCGCCAACTACGGTAACAGCTTTCATGAGTGCGGTGCCTAAGGCTGCTGCTTTTGCTGCATTTATGCGCATCTTGCTGGTAAGCATGGGGTCAATGCATGACACCTGGCAAGCAATGCTGTGGGTGCTGGCGGTGCTTACTATGGTTATGGGTAATTTTATTGCCCTGAACCAGACCAATCTTAAGCGGATGTTGGCTTATTCTTCAATTGCCCACGCCGGGTATGCTTTAGTCGGTGTGGTTGCCGCCAATGAAATTGGTATTTCTGCTGTGCTGTACTACATGCTGGCTTATACTTTTATGAATCTCGGTGCTTTTGCCATTCTCGTGTTGATTGGTAAGAAGGGTGAAGATAACCTGACTTTAGAAGGTTTTCGTGGCTTGGGCTATAAAAGACCAATTTTGGCAGTGCTGTTAACTATCTGTCTGTTTTCGCTGATGGGTATACCTCCTACAGCTGGATTCAGCGGCAAATTTTATATTTTTGCTGGAGCCGTAGAAGCAGGTTATATCTGGCTGGCCGTGATTGGGGTACTTAACTCTGCTGTGTCATTGTACTACTACCTTAAAGTTCTGGTATTCATGTACTTCAAGGATGCTGAGGAAGAGTTCGAGTGGGTTAAATTGTTGCCCGGGGCTACGGTGTGTGCTGTTATCTCGGTAATTGCCGTCCTGTATATGGGGGTTTTGCCCGGTAACATAATGGAGCTGGCACGCCAAGCATTGTTCTAATCGCTTAAATGATCAAAAAGCCCCGGTCTTCACCGGGGCTTTTTTTATACCTAAATTTTGTGATCGATTTATGTTTAACCATGATGACAAATGCACTTCATTTCGTGAGCATCTATCCCATCTCCAGTTATATTTTGAAATATCGACTGTCTGTGTTCCTATCAGTGGCTATCTTGAACTGGCTGCATTGGTGCGCCGTTGCTATCATAATAATCCTACCCTAGCGCCACTGTTATTTAATGCTGTTGATCGTAGTAACTGGTCAATTCTGGCTAATTTATTTGGCAGCAAACAGCGTTGCGCGCAATTAGTCACCGCTGGACAAAAAACCTCGTTATGTCCATGCAGCTCTCAATTGCCCGCGCACCTCAATAGTGTTTCTCTTTTTTGTACATGGCTGCAATCCAATGAAGAGTTTCAACCACGTTTAAGTCAGTCAGCGCCGATGCATATTCTTACTGGATTGTATCAGCTGCCACGCCTGCAAATATGCCCTGATGATGCCGGCGTGTACTTATCTATGGCAGTAGTAGTCTGGCGCAATTTCACCAGCACACAGGTGGCCTGTGGTTTGTATCGCGTGCAAATTCATAGCGACAAGCAAGCGAGTATACATTGGCGCCCAGGATCCGATGGCGCGCAAGATTATATCGAATATCAACAAGCTGGGATCGAGATGCCGGTTACTATTTTCCTGGGTGGTGATCCGGCACTGACCTTTGCCGCAGCATTTCCTTTACCCGACGGTACTGATGAGTATAAATTTGCGGCATTTTTGCAACAGCGTCCAATTGATATTGTTGCAAGTGAAGTAAATGGTTTACCTGTCCCAGCCCAGTGTGAATTTATTCTGGAAGGATGGGTGCGCCCACAAGGCACATTGACTGATGGACCGTTTGGTAACCATCAGGGGTTCTATAGTTTGCCAGCGCTATGCCCAATTTTTGAGCTACAGCGTATAAGTGCACGATCTCAAGCTATTTTTCCAGTTAGTATTATTGGAGTGCCACCGAGTGAGAGCAGTGCGATAGGTACCTGTTTTGTCGATTTTTATTTGCCACTGCTGCGGCGTGAAATAGAGCAGTTGGTCGATATTTATATGCCAGAAGAAACGGTTTTTCATGGATGTGCCCTGATCCGTCTACGGGTCGATCCCACGTTGGAGCAGGTAAAGGATCAGATCAGATCAAGTATATTGCTGCGCAACTCAAAATTACTCATCTATGTTGATGAAGATATTGATGTACGCCAACCGCAACGAGTATTTTGGCGGGTAATCAATCAGCTGCGCCCTGATATTGTGCAGCGCGCTGGTGGAACAATGGAGATTGATACGACTGCGTGGCGCAAAGAGCAGCGTCAATTGCTACTCCTTGACCATGATATTGAGCAATTACTCGACCAGCGCTGGGGTGAGTATGGGCTGGACACTGATCTGGCGTCTAGTCGGATAATGGATGATCAAGGCAAGCAATGAATCTAATTTTACTCTATCCTGATGATTATATATCTAATGATTGTGTGCGGCTGACAGATTACCGTCAGCACTATGTGCGCGATATTCATCGACCACAAATAGGGGACACCCTTAAAGTGGGTAATTTGTCTGGGTTAATGGGGTCCGCAACAGTTCTGGCGTTGGATCAATCTACCCTTATTTTACAGGTTGATTGTGCCAGCCCGCCACCGCGGCCGCTACCCCTTACTATAATAATGGCGCTACCACGACCTAAGGTTTTGAAGCGGGTGCTACTTACTGCCACCACTCTGGGAATTAAGCAGATAATAGTGTGTAACTCTTGGCGTGTGGATAAAAGTTACTGGAGCAGCCCGGCATTAAGCACTGAAGAAGTTAACCGCCAGTTGATAACAGGGCTGGAGCAGGCAAAAGATACCCTGCTGCCACAAGTGCTGCTGCGCAACAGATTTAAACCTTTTGTCGAAGATGATATGCACCAAATAATTGCCGAAAGCTGTGCCTATGTTGCCCATCCAACAGCTGTGCGGCTGTGCCCACAATCGTTGCTTGCGGCAGCGGCAGCCCAAGGTAAGCAGCGGATAACAGTGGCTATAGGTCCCGAGGGTGGTTTTATACAGTACGAAATAGACAAGTTGATTAGCGCAGGATTTGTGCCGATAAGTTTTGGTGACAGAATATTGCGGGTGGAAACGGCTGTATGCTGGTTAGCTGGTCATGTATAGCGGCAGTATCGTAGATTATGAAAATCCTGCCCCGCGGTGTAACCTACTGTGCGGGGCAGTCCCGTTAATTGTTAATTATTCATATATTGTGCTCCACCATTAGGGCGATGCATCATGCGTTGTTGTTGAT
>CAZHXF010000036.1:0-27494 GCA_964536375.1 uncultured Desulfuromonas sp.
TAGAACGTGCTACAGCTTGTGGCATTTGTCACGATGTCAAATTCATATACATTTTTGATACAACTGGCACCATTGTGGAAATAGTTCCCCTACAATTGACTAAATATGGCAACAAGCCGTGGGATGCTAATGACATTGCCAAATTAAAGCAGCGACTGGTTGGGCGTAATCTGTCTGATCCACAGCCTTTTGATCCACAGGTCGACGCCATAAGTTCGGCTACAATATCCAGTGCCATGATTTTTAACAGCATTGCCGAGGGTAAAGAACTGTACGACGCGCTGAATCTGGACACACAAGAACATCCAGACAACTAACTGAATAATTATCGCAGTTTTATTCAATCACATTTTGTAGTATAAGGTTGAGTTTGCTTACGATAACTCCATACCTCTTTCAATTATATATATAGGTTTTACGGATACTCATGCTCAAAACAACAGCCTCACAACCCATGATATCAATTGTCGGCATCGGGGGAGTTTTCCCCCAAGCTTCCACGTTACAACAATTCTGGAAAATAATTAAAACTGCACACTGTACCTCCAGTTTTCCACCAACTGGACGCTGGCGTTTACCTGTTGATGAAGTTTATCATCCAGAAGAAGGCAAGCTTGACTGCGTTTACTCCAAGCGTGCTTGTTTCATTGATGATTTCCAGTTAGATCTCCCCTTTGAATCCTTGCATATAGATAAAACAACAGCTTTAAGTTTAGATCCGTTATTCCAATTATTGCTACACGCTGGGCATCAGGCTTTTAATGATGGCAACACAACAGCAATTAATCCTCAGCGTATTGGCGTAATAGTTGGCAACCTTGCCCTCCCCAGTGAAACGGCATCCAAACTCGCCGAAGAATATCTCGGCAGAACCTTTGCTGAGCAGGCACAGGTAAGTGATGTAAAAGCAACGGCAATTAATCCGCTCAACCGTTTTATGACTGGGCTTCCCGCTGCGGTGTTAGCTAACGCTCTGGGACTTGGTGGCATTTGTCATACCTTGGATGCAGCTTGTGCCTCTTCTCTGTACGCCATCAAACTGGCAGTAGATGAATTGCAGGCCGGGCATGCTGACGCCATGCTCTGTGGAGGTGTTGCACGCCCGGATTCACAATATACCCAGATGGGATTCTCTCAGCTGCGCGCCCTGTCACCAACGGGGGTGTGTGCACCATTCGATACTAACGGTAACGGTCTGGTTGTCGGTGAAGGTGCCGGTATCGTCATGCTCAAGCGTACTGAAGATGCGCTGCGTGATGGTGACCATATCTACGCCCAAATTGCTGGCATCGGACTATCCAATGACATTGGCGGCAGCTTGCTTGCCCCTATGTCTGAAGGTCAGTTGCGTGCCATGCGTGCGGCCTATAAACAGGCGGGTTGGCAAGCCCACGAAGTTGATCATATTGAATGCCATGCCACCGGCACTCCGGTTGGAGATGCGGTAGAATTTACCAGTCTTAAAGAGTTGTGGGGCAATACTCAAGTTGCGCAAAAGTGCGTCCTTGGCTCGGTTAAATCGAATATCGGCCACCTGCTAACCGCTGCCGGTTCGGCAGCACTGTTAAAGACGTTGCTGGCACTTAAAGAACAAACCCTGCCACCTACAGCGGGATTCTGCAAAGCTAACCCAAACATGGGCATGGAACAAAGTCCATTTGAGGTATTATCTCAATCCCGACCATGGAACGCACCTGCGCACCGTCCACGGCGCGCGGCTGTAAGCGCCTTTGGTTTTGGTGGTATCAATGCCCACTTGCTACTAGAAGAATGGCAACCTCAACTCAGTAGCAACACCGTGGTGCAAAGACCAGCGGTAAACACTGAGCCAGTTGCGATCATCGGTATGGATATCCAGCTCGGGCCATGGTCATCGTTAACTGAGTTCAGGCAACAGGTGCTCGGTGACAAGCCAGCCCCCCCATTTACCGCACCGACTAATTGGTATGGTGCTCCAGCAACACAGTGGTATCAAAATGAATTTGGCCAAACCAAATTCAGCGGTCACTACCTTGCTGATGTAGCAATCACACCGGGACAATTCCGCATTCCGCCCACCGAACTCAAAGAGATGTTACCGCGTCAGGCACTTATGCTCAAAAGTGCTGCCGCAGCACTTCAAGATGCTAAGTTAGACAAGGCTGAACATACTAAGAGCGGCGTGTTCATCGGTAACGGACTGGATTTTAATGCGACCAATTTTAGTTTAAGGTGGGCATTACCCAATAAAGTAGCCAGTTGGGCGCAGCAGCTTAATCTCGACATGGACGATCAGCAACTTGAACAGTGGCAACAGCAGCTGCAAGATGCGATAAGCACTCCATTAACAGCCAATCGCACTATGGGGGCCTTGGGTAGTGTTGTGGCAAGCCGTATCGCGCGCGAGTTTAAAGTTGGCGGTCCGAGCTTCACCATAGCGAATGAAGAGAACTCCGGCATTCAGGCTTTACACACGGCAATTGCTGCTTTACAGCGGGGAGAAATCGACCACGCAATCGTTGGAGCGGTAGACATACCCGGAGATATCCGGACACAACTCAGTCAGTACCGTTTAGGATATATAGACCCAATAGCTGAGGGCGCCTGCGCGTTAGTTTTACAACCATTATCCGCAGCGCAACAAGATGGCAACAAAATATATGCGGTGATCGATGCAACTAGCTCTGTTTGTGGCAAGGATTTTATTGCACCAGATACTGCATTGCTCCAGCGCAGTATTGATCAGATATGCGCTAAAACAACAACCAACCCTAGTGATATCGGTTATGTTGATATAACCAGCCATGCTAACAGTGCAATAGTCTACAAAGAGAAGTTGCAGCACCTCTGTGGCACAGACTGCCATATAAGCACCAGTGGTATAACTCTGGGGCATAGCGGTGAAGCCAGCGGTCTTGTCGGCATTATTCAGTCCGCGCTGGCATTACATCACTGCGTTCTCCCAGCTACCACCAATAACGGTCAGTTAGAACATAGCAATCGCTATTGGCTGCACAACCGCAAACAAGGTGCACGTCGCGCTTTAGTTTGCTCCAGCAGTACTGGCGGCAGCCACAGCCAGACACTGCTTCGTCAATGGGAAGATATTAGCACCCCACTGCCACCACGTTTCCCCGCCCATGACATCACTGCCAACCTGTTCGTAGTTAGCGGTGACAGTACCCCAGAGTTGCAGCAACAATTGCATGAGCTGAAAGAGTTTTACCACCAATACAATAATCTTGATCTGGAAATTATTGCTGCTAGGTGGCATGAGAACAAGCAACAGACACTAGCAAAATTATCTATGACATTTGTCAGCAGCAGCGTGGCTGAATTTAATGAGCAAATAAACTTCTGCCAGCAACATCTGACTAAAAATCCGCACCAGCGCTTGGATGGCAATGGCGGCATTACTTTGCCAGAGTGTGCGCGTGACAAAATATTCTATAGTTCGCAACCACTGGGAAGCAGCAGTGATATTGCCTTGGTATTCCCTGGCTCAGGCAATCATTTCCCCGACATGGGTCGTGACCTTGCCCTGCACTGGCCGGCAATATTTGAAAATCAGCATCGCAACAATGAGCGGCTGAAAGATCAATATTGTCCGCAAATTTTCTGGGACGGCGTTGATATCAAGCAGATCAACGCTGACCACAACGCTATGATCATTGCCCACGTAGCACTATGTACGGCACTGTGTGACACAGTACGCAGCTGCGCCATTAAACCGCAGTGCGCCATAGGTTACAGCCTCGGAGAATCATCTAGTCTGTTTTCCTTGCACGCATGGCAGGATCGAGATGAGATGCTGGAACGCATTGGGGCATCTAGCCTGTTTACTACTGATCTTGCTGGACCATGCACTGCGGCACACACACTCTGGAAACTAGATGATGTTCAATCGGTAAACTGGTGTTTAGGGATTGTGCCTGTTGCCGCAACACAGGTACGCAGCATAATAGACACTTACCAGCATGCCTACCTGCTGATAATCAACACCCCACAAGAGTGCATTATCGGCGGCATGCGGAGTGAAATTGAGCTGATAGTTAGCCAGCTTGCGTGTCCATTTGTTGAATTACACGGGATTACCACGGTCCATTGTCCGGTGACAACGGTAGTAGCACCAGCATATCGTGGTCTACACCTGTTCCCTACTACAGCCCCAGAAACAATCCGTTTTTACAGTTGCGCCTCAGGGCAGGTGTATGATCTCAACCGCGACAGTTGTGCCGACGCTATTCTGGCACAGGCAACTGACACCATCGACTTTACCCGCGTGATTAACAATGCTTACGCTGATGGAGTGCGGGTTTTTATCGAAACCGGTAGCGGCAACTCCTGTAGTCGCATGATCCAGCATATTCTTGGTGATCGTCCGCATTTGGTGCGCCCAACCTACCTGGAAGGGTCCTCTCCGGCGACGACAATGGGCAAACTACTTGGACAACTGATAGCTGAAGGGATAGCATGCGATCCCAGTATGTTGTTTGTCGAGATCCCGCAGCAGACTATTACGGGCAAGACGCCGCAAGCGATCTCTTTACACAATGGCGCGCCACACTTCACCATTCCAGCAACTCCTTATCAGACCCTTAATTCTTTTGAAGTATCTGCACCGGTGCCTGTCAATAAAGTAGCACCTGCCAAGAATGTAACTATGGGGAATGCGCCCGAGTCGATCAGCGATCCATTCCTGAGCAGTATGCAGGCAACGCAGCAACAACAGAATGCTGCCCATGATCAGTTTTTACAATTAACTGAATCAATTCAGCAGTTAATGCAGCGCAATTTACACTTACAACAAGAATTACTCGCCCAACTACCGCCACAAACAAACGCCACTGCGGTAGTTTCTGTGCCGGAGCCAGTAACTCTTGCGCAGCCAAAACCAGCTATCACTGAAACGACACCGGCTATCATTGTCACTAAACCAGCTAAAGCCAACAATGTGGCGTTTGAGCGTAACATGTGTATGGAATTTGCTATTGGCTCCATTGGACAAATGCTCGGAGAACAATTTGCCGATATCGATGCCCATCCGACACGGGTGCGCCTGCCTGATGAACCGCTGATGTTGGTGGATCGTATCATAAGTGTAGAGGGTGAACCGTGCTCCATGTCACACGGACGGGTAATTACTGAGCATGATGTAACCGCCGAGCGTTGGTATCTTGACGGTGGACGCATCCCCACCTGTGTTGCTGTTGAGGCCGGTCAAGCCGATCTGTTTTTATCCGGTTATCTTGGCATCGACAAACATACCAAGGGTCTAGCTGTCTATCGGCTGCTGGATGCTGTAGTAAAATTTCATGGTCCCCTGCCCCAGCCGGGCGATACCATCCGTTACGATATTCGTATTGAACGTTTCTTCCGTCAGGGGGCAACTTGGCTGTTTCGTTTTAACTACGACTGCACGGTCAACGACAAAGCGCTAATGACCATGCGTAACGGTTGTGCTGGGTTTTTCACTCAGGCAGAACTTGCTGCGGGTCGGGGAATTATCCACACCAAGTTTGATTTGATGCCACAACCAGTCAAGCTACCAGAAGACTGGCATACACTGGCACCGATGGTGGAGGAAAACTACACCGCTGAGCAAGTGCAAGCGTTGCGCTGCGGTGATCTGGTTAGCTGCTTCGGGGAAGAGTTTTCCCGTCTTGATGTTAGTAAGCCATACACCCTACCCAGTGGACACATGGAGTTGGTCGACCGAGTAACTGCCATCCTACCGCAAGGCGGACGCTATGACCTCGGTCAAGTGCGCGCCGAAATGGATATTAAACCTGACGACTGGTTTATCACCTGCCATTTTTGTGATGACCATGTGATGCCCGGCACCCTGATGTATGAGTGCTGTCTACATACTCTGCGTATTTACCTGATGCGTATGGGCTGGGTAAGTGCGCTCCATGAAGGGGCTTGGGAACCGGTTCCGGGAATTGAAAGTCAACTGAAATGTCGTGGACAAGTTACCGAGAAAACCAGCACAGTTACCTATGAAGTGACCATCAAGGAGCTAGGTTACCGCCCTGAGCCGTACGCTATTGTCGACGCGCTGATGTACGCCGATGGCAAACCGATTGTTGAGATCACTAACATGTCGCTACAGATCAGCGGTCTCAATAAAGAAAAAATGTTGAAGCGCTGGAGTAAAGCACCCAGTAACGACAAGGAATTTAAAGCGGAGAACAAAAAACCCGCGTTATTTGACTACGCCAGCATTCTCGCCTACTCCAATGGCAAGCCATCAGAAGCTTTTGGTGATAGATATCGCATTTTCGATAATGCACGTAAAATAGCGCGCTTACCGCGACCACCGTTTCAATTTCTCGACCGGATAACTGCCATTCAAGCAGAACAGTGGAACATGGTTGCTGGAGGTACAATTGAAGCACAATATGATGTACCGGAAGATGCGTGGTACTTCAGCGCAGAACGGCAGGAGCAAATGCCTTTCAGCGTACTGCTGGAAATTGCCCTGCAACCATGTGGGTGGATGGCCGCCTATGTTGGATCGGCACTGACCAGTGATATCGACCTATGCTTCCGTAACCTAGACGGCAATGCCGTACAATTGCGCCCAGTAACACCTTGTAACAGCACGCTGACGACTGTAGTCAAACTGACTAAAGTTTCCAGCAGCGGTGGCATGATCATTCAAAGTTATGATTTCTGTGTGTCGGATAATAACGGCATCGTTTACCAGGGCGATACCGTATTCGGGTTCTTCAGTCATCAGGCGCTGGTCAATCAAATTGGTATTCGTGATGCTGCGTACTACCAACTCAGTGCCGATGAACAGCAACGAGCCATAAGTTGTAACTACCCGCAACAGGCACCATTTCCTGAGGTAAAGTTACAAATGATTGACAGGGTCGATCTGTTTGTCGCTGATGGGGGCGCGCAGGGACTCGGCTATATCAGCGCCAGCAAAAAAGTGAATCCCAGTGAATGGTTTTTCCAAGCACACTTTTATCAAGATCCCGTCTGCCCCGGTTCGTTAGGGCTGGAATCTTTCCAGCAATTATTAAAATTTATTTCGGTACAGCGCTGGGGAGGTACAGAGCATTCTAGTTTTGAGCCAATAACGCTAAATCATAAACATAGCTGGATTTATCGTGGTCAAATTATCCCCAGCAACAATGTGATTACGGTAGAAGCAGTGGTTACTAAAATAGACGATGACAATAAAATATTAGTAGCCAATGGTCTGCTCAGTGTAGATGGAAAAATTATCTATCAAATGAAAGATTTTAGTCTCAGAATGAAAAAATAAAACATTATGGGATGAAGGATAACCAACAAAATGCTAACATTAAAACTTAGAGTAATAATTTAGGAAATATTCACACCAATTTTCATGCATATACAATCAACAGGAGGAACCAATGTACCGTAATCTGGCAATAGTTGCAGTTCTGCTGCTCACCTTAACAGCCTGCAATAAAGATAAAGCTCAACAATCTGCGCACACCCCCGAGACAGCGACAACAGTGGCACACGCCATAGCCGTTCAGCCGGCAACCCCAGCTATGGTTCAACCTGCGCAAGTTGCGCTAGAAGAAGCTGTCGAGCCGACACCAGCACCAGCTGTTGTGGTTGAGGTCAATCAGGTTACTGAAACTGCGGAAACGACAATCGTACCCAAGGTGGAAGTTGCCACAGAGTCCAACAATTACACAACTTCAATTGTTAGCGTTAAGTTGGACAACAAATTCGGTGCGGTATTTATCCCCCACAGCCTCCATGTTGAACTATATAACTGCGCAACCTGTCATGGAGATAATGTGCCAGGGAAAATAGATAAAACAAAAAAACAATTCCACGCCATGTGCCGTGGCTGTCACGCCAAAATCGAAGCTGGTCCGACTAAATGTGGTGCCTGCCATCAGCGCACTAAATAATAATAAAAAAGGAACCGACAAATAATTATTGTCGGTTCCTTCATTTTTTTTGGTTACAGCAAAATAGTTACATACGCTTGCCACGACCACGACCACCACGACGACCACCACCAGAATTTTTCCTTGCTGATGGTGAGCTCCTAAAAGGGGTAAACGTCTTAAATATATTCAGTGGTATGTATTTTCCTAACCTATTCCAATAAAAAACAACAACAAACAAAGCAATAAAAGGTGGATAGATGTACCAAGGCAAAAGTATCAAAGCTGAGAAAAAATAAAGAATAACTACGAGTAAAATTACACCTACAACAGGAAATACTTTCATCACGATACTCCAAATATAACCAAAATTATGTTGATCTTGGGGAGTTTATAGCGTTTTGTCAATCACTGTTAAAGATTTAGGGGCGACATGTTAAATCTCAACAAGCAGGAAGAACACTATTTTAATTTAGCACAACACATCGATCTATCTGAGATTGACTACCCCGCTATTATGCGTGATCAAGTGCGCCACACCTATATTTATCTTGTCTGCGGTGGCGCACTGTTCATTATCTCCTTTGTGTTTTTTATTGCTGAATTAATACCTAACGTTACAGGGATAGGAGCTGGCACGGTAAGCATAATGCTACTCGTATCTCTGTATTGTTTTTTTCATGCTATGCGCTATCAAAAAGAGATGGAAACACGGGTAACATACGAAATTCTGCAAAAAATCCATACAATAGAGGGCAAAAACGGATTTTTGTGGCGCATCAATTCGATAATCAATGCCTACTGTGTAGATAAATATGGCGGTTTACCTGGAGAAGTGCAACAAATACAAACATCATCTCAATCGGGCGGCATCGAGATGTTTGAAATCCGGTTATATAAAGATCTAATCGAACAAGTAGTGCTGTGGTATCAGACCCTGCCGCCGCGCTAACTAGGTCAATTTTTATCAACGCGTGAGAACACGATAAAACTTATACAGATAATCGCCACCAGACCACATTGTCAGTGCAAATGAGGCATAAAAGAAAGCCATACCAACAAAATGCATGTTCACATGGAAAATTTCCCAATGTAGACCAAAGAACCAGTAATAATCGTAGTGTAGCAGTAAAGCTATTAAAGCAACCATCTGGAAAATAGTTTTGTATTTACCCAAATTACTGGCATCTATCACTATCCCTTCTGATGAAGCTACAGAGCGCAACCCAGTAATCAATGTCTCACGAGCAATAATAAAAAATACTGCCCAAGCTGGAATTCGCTGCAATGGAATCAACATTATCATTGCAGCCATAACTATTAACTTATCAGCTAATGGGTCCAGAAACTTGCCCATAACCGTAACAATTTCCCACTTGCGCGCCAAATAACCGTCTATAAAGTCCGTTATTGAAGCAAGAGAAAAGATCAATGCGGCCCAAAAACCCATTTGTCGTGATTCAAAGCACAACAACAACACAATAACAGGCACGCAAGCAATGCGAGCCATAGTCAAGATATTGGGCAGATTAAACATACCATTATGACGAAACATTTTATGAACCACCTTGGCGATAAAGTTGAAGGTAATATTTTACTTTTTCCACATACTTTTTAGTCTCAGGATATGGAGGGATTCCATTATAGCGCTCTACCGTAGCCGGTCCAGAATTATATGCTGCCAGAGCCAAATCCAGATCACCATTAAAACGGTTGAGCATCTGCCGTAAATACTTAGTGCCACCAGCAATGTTTTCTGATGGATTAAACGGATCGATAACTGCCAAATCATTGATTGTCAGTGGATGCAATTGCATAAGCCCCATAGCGCCACGTGGCGAAACTGCCCGTGAATCAAAATTGCTTTCTGCTCTTACCACAGCACGTATCAAATTACTATCAAGTCTATACATCTTTGCATAGTGTTTTATCAACTCTGTCACAGCAATATGCGGATGTTTACTCTCGCCTGGTTCAGCCTGATAATAGCGAAATCGTGAGGTAACTGGAACATTGGTAAATGAAAGGCGACCTTGAGCATCGACATATTTATAAACAGCAGCAGTTACAACCTGTACAGAAAAAACTGTAAAAAAACAAATAGTTAAAATTGTCCCTGATAATCGCAAGATAATGCACACTTCCACTGTAATTAAAAACCTCAGCATAAAAATAACATATGCTCAATTTCTTGCAGCCAAAACCTTGACATAGCCTATTTCTGAGCGAATAATGACCCGCTGATACCAAACTCCACATGGCAACAGAACCAGACTGTTTGTTTTTGCTAATACAATGCATATATTAAGTTGGTAACAATATCAACTAGCAGAGAGAGATCATAGCACAGAAAGCGTCATATTATTCTATCCCTTTAGAGGACTGCAATGAAGATCACTTCGGATTTCCTAGTAATTGGCAGCGGTATTGCTGGTTTATCTTTTGCACTAAAAGTAGCCAACAATAAAACAGTTTCTATTATCACCAAGCGTGAGATTCAGGAAACTTCCACCACATACGCACAAGGAGGAATAGCAGCAGTTTTTTCTGCTGAAGATTCCTTTGACTCCCACGCCGAAGATACTATGGTTGCTGGCGCTTATTTATCCAACCGCGAAATTGTTGATATAGTGGTTGAAGGCGGTCCTAAAGTAATACAAGATTTGATAGACTTCGGTACCGACTTCACCCGCAACAACAGCGGTGAATATGACCTTACCCGCGAGGGTGGCCACAGTTTCCGCCGTATTCTACATTCGGCAGATATAACTGGACGTGAAATAGAGCGTGCTTTGGTTGCCGCAGTTACCAAGCACCCCAATATCACTATATACGAACACCACTGTGCTATAGACCTGATAACTGAAGCCAAATCGCTGCAAAGACGTCTACCGGAAAATCGCTGTTTAGGTGCCTATGTTCTGGATATAAAAAACAACGAAATAATTTCTTTTGGTGCCCAGATAACTGTCATGGCTACCGGTGGCGCTGGCAAGGTATACAAATACACCTGTAATCCAGACATAGCATCTGGAGATGGTGTGGCAATAGCGTACCGCGCTGGAGCAGCTATTGCAAATATGGAATTTATGCAGTTTCACCCCACCACCCTGTTTCATCCTCATGCAAAATCATTCTTAATCTCTGAAGCAGTTCGTGGTGAAGGAGCAATCTTAAAACGTGCCGATGGCACACCGTTCATGCCTAAATATCACGAGCTTAAAGATCTTGCTCCACGTGACATAGTAGCGCGAGCCATAGACCATGAAATGAAAGTCTACGGTGATGACTGCGTCTATCTCGACATTACCCACAAAGGTGAGGAATATATAAAAGAGCGCTTCCCTAACATCTACGAGACATTACTGCAATACGGCATCGATATGGCAAAACAGCCGATACCTGTCGTGCCGGCGGCACACTATCTATGTGGCGGCATCAAAGTAGACAGCTACGGTCAAACAGAAATTAAAAACCTGTTTGCTATTGGCGAAGTATCCTGCACCGGTTTGCATGGAGCCAATCGCTTGGCCAGCAACAGTCTGTTAGAGGGAGCGGTGTTTGGCGACAGGGCGGCACAGTTAGCTCTGGAAAATGTCGAAGAAACAATGCCGCAGTTCCCCCCGATAAAACCATGGGACCATGGCAATGCCACCAACAGTGATGAGGAAGTAGTAGTAACCCACAACTGGGAAGAAATACGTCTGTGCATGTGGAATTACGTCGGCATTGTCCGTACCGACAAGCGCCTCACCAGGGCACTGCGCCGCATACAGATGATTCAAGAAGAAATTGCTGATTACTATTGGGATTTTTATGTAACTAGTGATTTGCTTGAACTACGCAACCTGGCCACGGTAGCTGAATTGATTGTCCGTAGTGCTTTAGAGCGTAAAGAAAGTCGCGGTTTGCATTACACTCTCGACTACCCAGAAACTGATGATATACATTGTAAAAAAGATACCATCATCCGAAAAACCTTTTAAAATTCAGGAGTAAGTTTTGACTTTTGATGATATCCGCGCCGAAATAGACCAGATAGACAATGAACTGCTAAAAATCTTCAATCGGCGTGCCGAACTAGCTCTGGCTATTGGTCATTTAAAAAAAGAACTCGGTTTACCCATATATGATCCAAATAGGGAAAAGCGTATTTTCACTAAAATGGACGCACAGAACCCAGGACCACTAGATAATAATGCCATTAAACGCTTATTTGAACGGGTAATTGACGAGTCGCGGACGTTGGAGCGGATCAAGACTAAGGGATTATAATGCTATGCTAATTGTTATAAAGAAAAACACTACTGAGCCAGAACTAGAACAGATCAAACAATATTTAATTGATCAGGATTTCGACTTTCACCAATCTACCGGTGCTAACAGGATAATTCTAGGAATTATTGGTAACACTCAGCACTTTGACACTACAAATTTAGAAAACATGCTAGGGGTACATGTAATTTTCAAGATTCCTGCTGAGGTATAGAACATACTATGCGCAGATAAAGATTAAGCAAATTTTTTGGCTAAAACATCATGGGCAGCATTATTGTTAATATAAGTGAATTTTTGCCTTCTTCCAGTATTGGTCAACACCAAGGCGAATAATTCCGCCAATTGAGATACCGCCTGTAAATCTTTTTTACTATAACCGTTTTCATTATTAGCCAGAGCGACCTGTCCAATAATCTGATCCCCGTATGTAACTGGCACTGCCATAAAGTGAGTTATTCCATTTGTTACACCAGCAGTCAAACTTATACCTTGCAATTTATCTAATGAATTAAAGTATATACCAGTCGAACTGTCATAAACTGCATGCAATAAAGATCCTTGCCCATTAGCCAGGGCAAATATTGTTTTGAAACCAGATCGTACTTCAAGATTATCAAATAAAGAGGTAGAACCCCACACCACTTGTTGATCATTAAACACTCTCTCAGCAACAAAACCATGGCTGCTGCCGGTAATATTGCGTGCATAGGACAGCAATTCATCGGCTACCTGTGCCTCATTACCACCGCACTGCAATATAGATTGAGCAAGCATCGCCAGACGACTACTTAATGCCACTTCCCAATGCAATGCATCCTCAAACAGTTTTCTCTTGCTGATATCTTCAAAACACTCAATACCACCAACAATTTCCCCTTCCTCGTCGCGCAGATAATCGGCGTTTTTACTAATGGTCAAAGTAGAACCGTTTTTATGCCTGATTGTGCACTCGCGACCTATGATTGGTTCACCATCCCCGCTATCAAATAAACCACAGTTTTCCTGACAGGGTTTTTGGGCAAACAAAAAACAACTTTTGCCAACCATCTCACTGGAAGAATAACCAGTAAGCAATTCCGCGCGCTGATTCCAACTAGTTATAACTTTATTACTATCGACGGTAAATATGGCGCTCGGTACTACGCGCTTGAGTAGATCTGCATTTTCACGCGTGTAATTCTGTTTGGCTTTACATCCAGCCAGATCAGATATTAAGGCATTACATTCGCGCACCAGACCATTCATAGCACCGAACTGTAAAAGTGCCGCAGGCAATTCATTACCATCAGATTGACGGATTTGATGCAGTGCGCTGGATAGATTTTTTACTGGGTGCAACAACAAAGATCTTATGTTGGCGACCATAAACAGCGCCAATAATAGAACTACACTCAGTACGCATAAAACTGAATAAAATATTATATTCTTTGTGTGTAGATAGAGCTGCCGTGGCACAGATATCTGTGCCACGGCAGCTACCTTCTTGCTAAGATCCAATAAATAAAAATAAGCACTTAGCTGGTTGCGATCAGTTAGCTGGATATATACTGGCTGTTCTACAGTGATTTTTGCTAATAAACTTGGATTCTTGACCATGTCGACAGATTGTATGTTTACATCAAATCTCAATTGTCGTGACAAATTATTCGTCAGGACATTATCCACCGGACGAGTGAAAATCATGGTACCAAATACCTGACCCAAACCATCACTCCCCTTTATGGAGCGCACCGCCACCATTTGCAATTTATCATTGTTTCGAAATACCCCTTTGAGTCCATTTTTTGAACTCTTTTTGAAGGTTTCCAAAACATCAGTGTACATACCAGCATGTGGCGGTCGCTCCAAACAGGAACCTAGATCATAATTTTTCACATAGCGGAGGTTGTTATCTACATCGTAAATAGCAACAGAATTCAAGTGGTTATCTTCAAGCATTTGATTAAGGTAATTGCTACTCAGGTATGTTGCATCATTGGTTTGCAAATAATCCGCAGTATCGTCCCAGTACGCATAATCCTTGGTCAAGCGATCCAAACTATCTAGTTCATGATCAATGCTAGCTGCTAAACGTTGTGCATGATGGATGGCATTTTCCTGTTCAAGTTCTACATAGCTAGGAACAATAAAACAAGTATATGCTACTGCTGCTATTGTCACGGCTGAGACCACAAACAAGGTTAAAAGTAATATGAGTCGCGCATTAATATTATATTGCCATGTCATACACTACTCACTTCTATAGGAAGATGCTCTTTTTAAAATATCCCGGTGTGCTTCTACTGAAACCTACAATCAGAGTATTGAGCAAAAAAGGTACCAAAGCCTTAAACAATAAGCACCATAGCTCTTAAACTCACATAACTAACTGTTATTGTGAAGAATATAAAAAGACAATTTCCACTAAAGTGGTGACGTCAGAATTAAAACAACCTATAGATAACGGGGCATATCCCCCCAATATTTATATGGTATTAACCAACCTGGGGCTAACAACCAATACATAAATTTTCCCAAGCATAAAAAATGGCGCCTTCAATAAATGAAAACGCCATTTTTTTATGTTAATAGCAATAACAACTAAAAAGAATGGAAATTGAACTGGCATGTTATATCTTTTCGGCGGCACAACGTCCAGCTAACCATCCTGTTGAGAATGCAGCTTGTAAGTTGTAGCCACCTGTATCGGCCTGCAAATCCAGCAGTTCGCCAACAAGATATAAATTTTCCACCAAACGTGACTCCATGGTGCGTGGGTCAATTTCTCGCAGGTTAATCCCACCAGCAGTGACTATAGCTTCTTTAAGTGGACGATAATCTGCAATTATCATACGGAAATTTTTAAGCCATTGACGTAATTTCTTGCGCTCAACTACAGAGACACTATGACCGAGCCGATCAGCGGGAATCTCGGTCAATTGCAGACACACGTCGACCATTTCACGCGGCAATAAACCTCGCAATATGCTAGAGATCGTCTCCTTATCTCGCTTGGCAAAATCACGCAGCAAACGTGCATCTAATTTTTTGTCATCCAAGGCTGGTTTCAGATCTAAAATAATTTCAACCTGTTTATTCATGCGCAGAGCATCAACGGCAACTCCGCTTAAAGTCAGAACCACAGGTCCGGAAACGCCAAAATTGGTAAACACAACTTCACCGAAACCTTCCGCTGCCTTTTTACCATCCACCAATAAGCGTACCGCGATATTACGTAAATTCAGATCGGTCATCTTGTTGGCAAAAGTGTCATGGGTAACCAAAGGAATCAATGCCGGTCTAACATCAACAATTGAATGACCGACTTTTTCAACTATAGGATAACCGTCTCCAGTAGAACCTGTTGCCGGATAACAGGCACCGCCGGTAGCCAAAATTACCGCATCGGCCAAAACTGGTTTACCATCACATACTACTCCACAGACACGCTGGTTTTCGACGATTAAAGCTGTGACCGCGCTGCTATATCTTATCTGGACCGCGCATTCATGTAACCAGTGCAGCAAAATTTGCACTACCTGTTGCGCCTTACCCGCAGTCGGGAAAATCCGTCCACCCCGCTCGGTAGTTAAAGACAAATTCTTCGTTTCAAAGAATTGGACTAAGTCATTATTAAAAAAACGGTGAAATACCTGACGCAAGAAACGACCATTAGTTCCGAAGTGAACGATGAACTCAGGGATATTAACCGCATTGGTTAAATTGCAGCGTCCCTTACCGGTAATGGCCAACTTTAAGCCGGGACGGCGCATTTTTTCCAGCAATACAGTCTCGGCCCCAGATAGCGCAGCTTGACCAGCCGCCATCATTCCAGCAGCACCAGCACCCACAACTATTACTTTTCTTTTATTTTCCATTGCCACTTTCTGATTATCCGCCACTGCGTTTTACCATCCATCCCTGTTGCTGCAATATGGGAATTAGGGAAACACGCTGATCGCCCTGAATTTCCACTATTCCATCTTTGAGCGTTCCGCCACTGCCACAACTGATTTTGAGCTGTTTGGCGAAACATTTAAGCTCATCCGCGCCCAAGGGAATCCCCTTTATTATGGTTACACCCTTACCTTTACGACCTTTAGTTTCATAACTCACACGTACTACACCATCAAAAATTGGTGCAATTTTTTGTTTTTTACAGATGCACTGTGTTTTAGGCTGTTTGCATTTATGGCACATACTGCCATGTTCAGATGAATAAACTAGTACTGTTTCATCATTCATTTTCAACTCTACCTGTTGGTGACAAAAAACGCCGCCTAGTATTGTCCAGGCGGCGTCTGCATATTTATGTAATGATTACAAACAACTCTATCCGATAAGTTGCAGCGCTGCTTTAAGTTTGGAGACACAACGCTCACGCCCTAAGACCAGCATAACTTCAAAAATACCTGGGGCACTTGTACCACCTGACAATGCTACCCGAGTAGGTTGCCCAACTTTACCAAATTTCAATCCGGTTTGCTGCAGCACCAGCTCAAAGGCAGCCTCAACACCTGTATGGTTAAACTCACAGATTTGCAGTTGCGCCAACAGAAGTTCAAACATCTCCTGCTGCGCTTTAGTGATAAACTTCCCCTGCGCTTTTTCATCGTAGGTAAGAACATCACTGCAGTAAAAAGCCGCTTTTTCGGCCATTTCCAGCATAGTTTTACTGCGATCCTGTAGGGTTTTGACTACTTCTGCCAGATCAATATCTTCAGGCACGGTGATACCATCATTAGCAAGATACTCTTGCAATAAAACACCTAAACGCTGGGGGTCGCCTGTTTTAATATAGTGTTCATTCAACCATAGTAGTTTGTCAGGATTAAACACCCCTGCTGATTTGCCAACGTTTTGCAAACTGAACTTCTCGATAAGATCCTGCATGGAGAAGATCTCTTCATCGCCACAAGACCAACCTAGGCGAACCAGATAATTAACCAGAGCTTCCGGCAAATAACCCATGTCGCGATAAGCCATAACCGAAGTAGCCCCATGGCGTTTCGACAGCCGTTTTTTATCCGTACCAAGAATCATGGGCACATGGGCGAATTCAGGGATAGCATAGCCTAACGCTTGATATATCAGAATCTGGCGCGGAGTGTTATTTACATGATCATCCCCACGCACTACTGTAGTCAAGCCCATCTCAGCATCATCGACCACCACTACAAAGTTATAGGTCGGCGTACCATCAGAGCGTTGGATAATCATATCATCCAACTCTTGATTGTTAAATGTGATCTTCCCTTTGATCAAATCGTTGAAACTGGTAACGCCCTGTTTAGCAGATTTGAAGCGTACCACATAGGAACTATCATCGCTGCGTGGGGCAGCATCGCGACAAGTACCATCATATTGTGGTTTTTCCCCGCTCTGCAGTGCTGCTTCACGTTTTGCCTCCAATTGCTCTGATGAGCAATAACATTTATATGCTTTACCTTCGTCAAGCAACTGTTGAACTTTCTGTTTGTACAACTCAAAACGCTGGGATTGATAAAATGGCCCCTCGTCGTAAGAAAGGCCCAACCAATCCATTGCCTGCAAAATAGCATCAGTCGATTCTTGGGTCGAGCGTTCAACATCAGTATCTTCAATACGCAGGATAAACGTGCCCTGCTCTTTTTTAGCTAAAAGATAATTAAATAATGCTGTTCGTGCCCCACCAATATGCAGATAACCAGTGGGACTAGGGGCAAAACGGACACGTAGTTCTGACATTTATATCTTCTCCATAACAACTAGAAGTTTATAGAAAATAAAAATTCTCTACTTAATAAGTTCACTATCGGCAATCAGGTTATACTGCATAACCGTGCTATGAAACAAGGGCTATTTATTAGCTAATAACCACCCCGGCATAACCAACAACCTGATCAAAATCGCCACTTACCTCGCCCGAGTTGGTGTACTTTATCAATTCGGCCTGGGTAGCTCCACATTTAGATAGAGTCGATAACATCAACGCAACCGCATACATCCCACACATACTTATTTTTTGAGTAGATACCCGTTGATAAAGCAGTTTTGCATCTAAATTAAGCACTGCCTCTAACGCAAACATATCCTTCTGCTTAGCCATATCTGCAGCTTCATAGTGGGTCATATCCGAGCTGGCAACAATTAAGATCCGACCAGCTTGACTCTGGATAATACTACTAAGCTGCAGGGCGATCTTTTCAATGCGCGGCAGAGACAGCGCCATCAAACTAATAGGAACAATTTGTAGCTGCGGATTACGTACTTGTAAAAATGGCAGCATCACCTCAAGCGAATGTTCATACTGGTGGGCAAGATAATCTGCACACATATCATCTACGCCATTAATTATAGCGTTAGCAAGTTCGACATCGACATCGACTGAACCTAGCGGGGTAAGCCAGCTACCACCAGCATACACTGCACATTCTGCACCAATACCCCGATGATTTGGTCCAAGCAAGACAACAGTATCAGGCACATCTACCCTAGCGAAGGTAGCTCCAGCAGTACCACCGGAATAAACATAACCAGCATGGGGAGCTATAACACCCAGCGCGGGCTGGCTATGATCACAATCACCTAGAAATTTTACTACATCCTGATGTAATTGCTGGGAATCAGCTGCATAAAACTGACCAGCGACGACAGGATAACGTTGCATAATTCCTCCTCAGGTTACACCTAGCACCTATAAAGCTGACCAGATAACCCTTGAACCTATAAAAACCAACAATGCGGTAAAACACCATACCAGTTTAGCATGAGAAAACCGTCCCGTAAAATGTACCCCTATACGCGCACCAATAAGTGAAAAAGGGACCACCATGGCCACAGCTGGAATAAACACGAAACCCAAAAAACCGTCGCTTAATAAAGTCATATTCCACCCTGCATAAATATAAGAGCAGGTACCAAAAAATGACGAAGCAACAATGAGAGCAGTAGAATTACCCACGGCCAAATGCATAGGAAAACGTAAGCATAAAACCATCAACGGTACTGCGACCACACCACCGCCAACACCAAAAAAAGCTGAATATACCCCGCCAACTAGACCGATAAGCAATAGCAATGTCTTTTGCTCACGTAGTTCACCCATAGGGGGTTTCATTGAACCAATAATCATCTTCAGAGCGACAGCAATTTGCATAATACCAAACGCAAGCTGCAACACTTCACCTTTGAGCAACGACGCCGCCCATGAACCGATACAGGCACCAAAGGTAGCACCTGCAGCAAGATATATTACCTGCCTGCCACGTACATTCCTCCGTTTAAGGTGTCCCAATGTATTACTGATGGCAGTGGGGATAATAATTGCCAAACTAGTTGCAAAAGCAGAATGGACCAGAATCTGTGGATCTATTCCGGCCACTTGAAAACTCCACATAAATAGCGGCACCAGTATCACACCACCACCAATACCCAGCAAACCAGCTGCTCCGCCCGCACAAACACCAAAAATGGCGAATACAGCGAGCATCTCCAAAGATAATAAATCCACGCAACCTCTCACATTAACAGCAAAGTGTTAAATTAATTTACAAATAGACATTTACAGGATTCAACGCTTTTCGTAGCATGGCAAAAATAGTTACTTATAGATCAAGTTACAGTTGCTTTCTTGTCGCAATCACAGAATATATAAAATAAAAGCAGGGTTAATGAAACTGGATAAAACAAATTTCAGACATAAGTTAACTGATGGTCAATTCATATCTGAGCATCAACGCACAATAAACCTTATCATCAAAGTACGCTGGATATTGTTAGTACTCATGATTGTATATTGCGCCCTTGGAACAGTATTCCTGTATATTGACAATCATTATTTTCAATTATCCTCCTTACAGATCAAAAGTGTCGTCGCTATTTTCTGTGTAGTGATTTTACATAACCTATTTTCAATAGCAGTTAACACTAAAAGAAAATATAAATATTTTTTCGATCGCAGCCAAATCATACTAGATCTATCAATAATTACATTGCTCATTCATATCACGGGTGGAGGTTCCAGTTGGCTATGGCCACTGTATTTAATTGTCACTTTTGAATCCGCATTCCTGTTAAATTTTCGTCGCTGCTTAGTCCTAATGGGCATATTCAGCAGTGCCATGTATGCGCTAGTCTTGTGGGCCGGGCATCACAACAGCTATAACACTATAATGCTTAACATTTACAACTCAAATCATACACACAATACCAACTATTTGATTCTGTTATGGCTATGGGTAAATTTAACCAATATTGCCGTTGCTATAGTTGGTCGTATTATGCACAGATCTATAATTCATGAAACGCATAAGGTATCAGAGCGAGAGCAACGCCTGCATCGTTACATGGATAGCGCTCAAGATTTAATCATAGCTTTTGACAACAACAATTGTATTCATTACATCAACAAGGCTATACGGGAACGACTTGGTCTCAGCGAGGAAAATAGTACTCCCAATAAAATACAAGATATATTAGTCAGCGAAGATATTGCTGAATGGCAGCGCAAAACCTGTTTACTAAGTGTAGGCGAGAAGTTTGTTCCAACGATTTTTCACCTGCGTACATCATCAGGAGAACCTGTACATGTAGAATGTAACATCAGCAGTGATGATCAAGAAACTCAACAGTTACATTGGGCTATATGTCGTGATCTATCTGCTCAACTAGAACAAGATGAGCAGCTATATCAAATATCCAATTACGACAAACTAACAGGTCTAGCGAATCGGCACAGTTTCTCTGAACAAGCCATACAAAGTCACCTCCTCGCCAAACGTTATAAACAAAAAATCGGCTTAATAATGTTAGCTGTAGACCACTTAAAACTAATCAATGAATCAGTGAGCGTAAAAAGTGGGGATGATCTTTTAAGCACCTTCAGCAAGCGTTTACGTAATTGTGTACGTGGAACAGATATAGTTGGTCGTTTAGCAGGCAATCAATTCGCAATATTATTAATCAATGTTGATGGGCATGAAGCCGTTGATCATATTGTTGATAAAATACGTGAGAGTTTGACCGAACCTGTAACAATTGATAACCACGGTTTTTTCCTTACCGCAAGTATCGGTCTCAGCATTTTTCCACAGCATGGCAGCAATATCGAAGAATTAATTAATAGATCTGCCAGCGCTATGTATAGCGTAAAGAATCTGGGAGGTAACAGCGCAGTATATTACTCTGATGAAATGGATGTAACAGTTAAAAACCAATTAGGGATGATTAAAGGTCTACAAACTGCGTTAGATAATAATGAGTTGCAATTACACTATCAGCCTAAAGTTAATATCAATACCGGCAGTTTTAATTCAGTTGAAGTTTTATTGCGCTGGAATCATCCCCAACTAGGTGAAGTTGCTCCAAGTGATTTTATTCCCATAGCTGAGCAATCTGGAATCATTGGTGATCTAACCAGTTGGATCTTATATAAGGCATGTCACCAATGCATAGAATGGCAACAGTCAAGCTTGCCGCCTATCACAATAGCGGTCAATGTTTCCGGGCATCAATTACAAGATAGATCCATTATTGACCAGATTAAATTAATACTCCAGCAAACAGGGATGGAAGCTCAATTACTAGAAATAGAGATTACCGAATCTGTACTAATGCAAAACCCCGAGATAGCCAGATCTGTTCTCATGGAGTTGCGCAACCTGGGCATCAAAGTATCTATCGATGATTTTGGCACGGGATATTCATCTTTAGCGTACCTTAAACTCTTCCCCGTTAATGCAATTAAGATAGACCGGGCATTTATAATTGATGTCGAAAGGAGTGAAAGATATGCTGCTCTTACGGCCTCAATAATAAAAATGGGAAAAACTCTAAATTTGAAAATCATAGCAGAAGGGGTGGAAACTTTGGGACAACTTGAATTTCTCAAAGAGCACGATTGTGATGAAGTTCAGGGTTATCTTTACAGCACTCCAGTTACAGCTGAGGGCATTGCTATATTATTAAAAAACTTGAAAAACCAATCACATCCATTCATGCCTGAATTAATCGCAAAATTGAGCAACTAGCTCTCAACTACCAATAAAAAAAGGTTAGCGAATTTCGCTAACCTTTTAAATATTATGGAGGCTCCGCCCAGATTCGAACTGGGGATAAAGGCTTTGCAGGCCTCTGCCTTACCACTTGGCGACGGAGCCGTAACGTCATATTTGTACAAGCCGTCAAGGCTCGCTATTGATAACAAATCACCTTTGCTACGTCAAGAAAATAATCTGTTTTTCCATTAATCAACAGCACAATAATCAAGAATCACGGCAATAAATTTATGCCCATATTTTTCCATTTTGTGTTTACCCACTCCATTTATTTCCAGCATAGCCTGCTGGTGAGAAGGGAGATAGAAAGCCATCTCCATCAGCGATGCATCGCTAAAAACTACATAAGGTGGAACACCATCAGTAATCGCTATAGTCTTTCGCAAACTACGCAGTTTTTGCAATAATAGTTCATCATAATTCAGATCTATAGCGCGTTTCTTAGGAGTTTTTTTTGTGCAAGTCTTTAAGCGTGGCTTCGCTAGCTTTAAACTGATTTTTCCCGTCAAAACTACACGTGATAATTCTGTCAATTTAAGCACTGAATAATTGGCTACATCTTGATAAAGATAACCCAAGTGAATTAATTGGCGCACAAGACTGCCCCATTCCTGCAATGTTTTATCTTTGCCTATGGCATAGGTAGACAATTTATCATGTTCTAGCTGTAGTAAGCGCTGATTCTGTGCCCCACGCAACACGTCAACAACATGCTTAGTTCCAAATCGCTGCCCTACCCTAAATACGCAAGATAAAACTTTTTGGGCGTCTTGTGTCGCATCATAATGTTGCGGTGGATTGATACACATGTCACAATTACCACAATCATCTGCCATAGTTTCACCAAAATATCCCAGTAAAGCTCGGCGCCGACAAGTCAACGGCTCAGCATAACTAATCATTGCGTTAAGTTTATGCAGATCAATTCTCACTTGTTCTCTATTGGTTCCTTTTTCAATTAAACCACGCGCGATAGCGCTGTCAGAATAACCAAACAACAGCAATGCTTCAGCAGGGGTGCCATCACGCCCAGCACGCCCAGTTTCCTGATAATAACTCTCAATATTTTTTGGCAAATCATAATGGACAACAAAACGTACATTTGGTTTATCAATTCCCATACCAAAAGCAACGGTTGCAACAACTATCTGTAGATCATCTGCTAAAAAAGCATTTTGTACCTTTTGGCGCATTAAAGCTGGCAGACCTGCGTGATATGCGGCTGCATTTAGCCCAGAGGCAATCAACATATTCGCTACCTCCTCGACCCGCTTTCGGCTTAAAGCATATATAATGCCGCACTCGTCTTTATGTTGGTCTAAATAATTCAACAACTGCTGTTTAGGCTTTTCCTTCTCTACCACCATATAGCGGATATTCGGTCGATCAAAACCGTTGATAAACACTTGCGCATCTTGCAGGTGAAGTTTATCAATAATATCATTACGAGTTTGTAAATCGGCTGTAGCTGTTAATGCGATAAATGGGATACCCATAAGGTATTGGCGCAACTCTCCCAACTTCATATATTCTGGGCGAAAGTCATGCCCCCACTGAGAAACGCAGTGAGCTTCATCAACAGCAATTAAAGATATCTCCATCGTCTGTAACTGTTGGAAAAATACTCTATCCATCAAGCGTTCAGGTGCTAAATACAACAAATCGAGGTCATTATTATGCAACCGGCGTAGAATCTGCTTTGCTTCATTGTCGGTTAACGATGAATTATAGTATGCCGCCTTAACGCCATTGACCAACAGTGCGTCCACCTGGTCTTTCATTAAAGAAATGAGGGGTGAAACTACTATAGCCACGCCTGGCAAATAAATAGCAGGTATCTGATAACATAAAGATTTACCGCCACCGGTTGGCATCAGCACAAAAACATCTTTACCAAGAACAACATTGTTAATTATGTCGTGCTGATTTAAACGAAACTCTCGATAACCAAAAGTTGTTTGAAGTATTGTTAGTGGAGAATCCCCATTAATAGTCACGCTGTATTCCAATATAATAATTTAAAGGTTATTAAATAATTAAAAGACAAAAAGCGCACCTCATAGAGAGGTGCGCTTTTTTAATCTGCGGTAAAACAATTAACTACTTAATATTGTAAAACGTAGTATTTAGATTATTTTTCAGCACATCACCTGTGCCATTAGGATTAATCAATCGAGTGTAAACATTTTTTGTTTCACCCGTAGCGGTATCCAGAACAAAAGCACCAACAACAGCCTTTTCACCACTAATTGTGGTGCTCCAAGATGAAATCTGATAACGACCATAGTTAGGAGAACTAACATCCGTAGCTCCGACAAGCAACATTACTGTCGCTAATGACAGAGCACCCAAAAGAACCAACATTAAACTAGATTTTCCCATCGCCACCTCTGATCAAAAGAGAAACAATTGTATGAAAGTTATTGTTTCACCTGCTCCTGTTGAAAATCATTCTCCTGAGCACCTTGGCCTTCAACTTGGATATATTCCTCTTGTCCTTGCACCTCATCGCCAAGCATCGAGTTTACTTCAGATACATTAAGCTGAAGAATTACATAAGCATCGCCCCGATCGTCCCACCCGTACTCGAGCAGATCGGCCATATAAATCGTCGCCATGACTTTTGTTTTCACACTATCAGATTTGAGCATGAAATTTTCAACACTGGTCTCGCTTTCCAATTGAAAGCCAACAACCTGTTTGATCAGCTGTTTATAACCGTCCAACTCAGCTGCACGCATCGCCCTCAATGGACCGGCCTGAGAAGGAGTAGAAGTCGCAAACCCAACACGGGTAAAAGTTTTGTTGTGGAGATCCATAACCTCTCCGTCAATATTTACGATGTTGGGCAAGGTTACTTCAGCAGTAACTTTAGCGATATCTGATGCTTCATCATAAACAACATCAGTATATTTAATACCTTTAATCATGGCTTTGGTTTTAGACTCAGTAGAACCCTCAAAGCTTGCCGCCACCATATTTTGTACTGATTCTGTTGCGCGTAATTTTAATCCATAAACAGACTCAATCAATGCACGTTCAGCAAGAACCTTTGCCGCACGGATAGACATAATCCGTTTATTTCCAGCAAAGCTGTACGATGCACTACAAACTACTGCGACTACCAAGGCGAGAGCAGCAAGTACTTTTAACTGTTTCATATTATTTCCTTCCAGAATACTACCAATCAGCATCATCCAAAATACGACCAATTCCCCGAGTACGAACTACTGGATCTGGGGTTGGCTGTGGCACATAACTTTGTTGTACTTGTTCTTGTGCTGGCGCAGGCTGTTGTTGCTCCTGAACATATTGCTGTACTTGCTGTACTTGCTGTTGAGATTGCATAGGGGTAACAACTGCTGGTCGCTCTTGCACAACTGCTACTGCCTTACCCATATTCGACAGCAAGTTCCGGCGACCTAAAGTTTTTTGATTAAGAGGAATAGTGTTATAAATATCTACAAAAGTTTCAACAGAAATAGGTTTATTTACATTGAAGGTCGCATCAAAGTTTTTCATAGCGGCGACCGTAGCGTCGTCTACATAACCAGTGACATTTACATCGTAACCATGCAGAAACAACCATTCCTGAGCTAGGCTAACCCGTTCAGCAGCAGATAATGTGTAGTAGCTTTTCTGTAATGCGCTGACTACAACAATATCAGGATTGTCATTATTACCAAGCAGACGCCAATAAGGCAAAGCCAAGTGCTTACCGACAATTTGAATCATACTTAATTCAACCAACAACCTAACCGCTGCGTGGCGACCTTGAACTTTTTTAATCGAGCCCTTGCGTCCAAAAGTTGGTCCAAATATTGTTATACCCAGCTCCTTGTCACCCATAGCTTTACTTACTTCCATACTATTGACCGTATTCATTCGTGCTATACCAGCCATAGTTCTGAAATTAAGCAGGTTAAAGTCGAGTGTTATACGAGCTAAACCTTCCTTTGAGCTCGAATTATAATCTACTGACACCCGTTTTGATGGCAACCAATCCTTCATACCAGTAAATTCAGCTTCAGCACCAGCATCGGTACCTTCACCACGAGTTTCCAGACCACGATCAAATTCTGTTATACCACCACTGAGCACAACATCTGGGATAATTTTATCGTCAAAGTTAGAATAGCCGGTTACCATCTGATTCTGCATATAGGCAGGATCATATGGAATAAATACTACATTCCCACCGATAGAGTTCAGCGAACTCTTGATTATCTCGGTGATGTCACGCGGTATCTCGCCACCGGTTGATTGCGCAGTGCCGGTGTTATCGCCAATAGGATTACTTTGAATCTTGAGCGAGCCAGTCCCGTAGATTTCGGTCATTAAGCCGAGCTCTGAGAGCGATTGCGTGTAAGATGTCAATTTAGCTTCAGGAGCTGACTCCTTCAGTTCAACATCGATTTTGCCCGGATCCAGCGAAGAGCAAGAGGCCAACAATACACACAGGCATAGCACCGCACCTAAATTACCCAGTAAAGTCCACCGGTTACTATTTAAAGTACTAACAGTCATTACATCTCCTCATGCAAGCAGATACCGTCAAGTTACCATCACTATTCAGCAATTTGTGTCTTATCGCCGCTGCTATCATCAATAATAATAACATCACCACGTATGGTCCCACCAGCTCCCAGAACTACGCTGTTCATGTTAGCGCTACCATCGCTGGTTCCACTCGTGCCAGAAGCATCAGCATCACCATTTTTCGAACGCACAGAAGCCTGACTACGAGCATTTAATTTGATAAAAGTAACATTACGATCCTTCTTACCCAAATCATCCCATTTTGTCATATTGTCATCAGTGTACTTAGATATACCATCATCTAAATCGCTAGAAAATGCAACTGATACACTGAACATCAGCGTACACAACAAAAGACTAAAAAGTATACCTGTGCGCATATCTACATTACTCCTGAAAAAACAAATCCCTTCAACATTCATCTCACAATGAACAAAGCTGAAGGGATTTGCAACTTTATTCAGAATCTAGTCTACGGAAATTGAACCCATAGTAGCAGTATTGCCTTGACCGATGGCTACGTTAGCTGCGTTTTGTACATTAGACTTGTTAAGAATTACACCTTTTATCCGTGAACCCTTGATGTTGATTGAACCCATATTAGCAGTGTTACCTTGACCAATAGCTACGTTAGCTGCGTTTTTAACATTAGACTGGTTAAGGATTACACCCTTAACTCTTGAGCCTTTAATGTTAGTAGAGCCCATGTTAGCAGTGTTGCCTTGACCGATGGCTACGTTAGCTGCGTTTTGTACGTTAGACTTGTTAAGAATTACACCTTTTACCGCTGAAC
>CAZHXF010000037.1:0-27356 GCA_964536375.1 uncultured Desulfuromonas sp.
GAGTTTTAACTTAAAGTATCACAAGTGGAGACGACTTCTATCCTGACACAGGGGGCTACAGCGAAATCAATATCCCCCTCCGCTGGTTACCGATCTTCCAATCACAAGCAGTATGTTTTGCAAGCACTTCATTCTTTGTCGATATCAATACCATAACTTTTAATTTTACGATGAAGATTTGACCGTTCAATTGAGATAGCTTCAGCGGTCTTGGAAACATTCCAGTCGTATTCAGCAAGTTTGCTGCGAATGAATTCTCTTTCAAAGATTTCCTTAGCTGCTTTAAAGCTGTCTATGTCGATACCGTCTAATGCTTTTTCTGTTTTTACCTGAGTTTTGTATACTTCTGCTGGCAATGCTTGGGTGGGAATTTCTTTTCCGGGGTTCATTATCACCAGTCGTTCAATGATGTTTTTTAATTCGCGCACGTTCCCAGGCCAATGGTAGGACTGCATAATTTCTAATGCCTTGGAGTCTATTATCTTGTTTTCTGTGTTTTCTTTTTCACAGTATGATTTTAGGAAATGTTGACACAATAGGGGGATATCTTCTGCGCGTTCGCGCAATGCTGGCACATGAAATGGTAATACGTTAAGTCTGTAAAACAAGTCTTCACGAAAATTTCCCGCATGAATTTCTTCTTCTAGGCTTTTGTTTGTTGCTGCAATTACGCGTACGTCGACCTCAATAGTTTTTTGCCCGCCCACACGTTCGAATTTATGCTCTTGTAAAATACGCAGTATTTTTGCTTGAGTTTTTAGGCTCATGTCACCGATCTCATCGAGAAACAGCGTACCCTCATTCGCTAAGTCGAACTTACCTTTTCGTTTGCTGGTGGCACCGGTAAACGAGCCCTTTTCGTGGCCAAACAACTCGGATTCAATAAGATCTTCGGGGATGGCGGCACAGTTAACTTCTATAAAAGGTTTTTCACTGCGTTTTGATTGACGGTGAATTGCTTGGGCAACCAGCTCTTTTCCTGTCCCATTTTCTCCAGTTATTAACACCCAGCCTGACGTTGGAGCAGCTATTGATATTTGTTGTTTAAGCAGCTGTATGATCTCGCTGTTGCCAATTATGCTGTAATCGCGAGATATTTTAGCTTTCAGGTTTTTGTTTTCTTCGACTAGCTCGTGAACCTTTAGGGCATTGTTGACGCATACTAGTAATTTTTCCAATGAGAGTGGTTTCTCAATGAAATCGTATGCACCAAGTTTTGTTGCTGTAACTGCTGTTTCAATAGTTGCGTGTCCACTCATCATTATTATTTGCATATCTTGATGCTGCGCTCGCAATTCTTTCAGTGTTTCTATTCCGTCCATGCCCGGCATCCAGATGTCCAAGAGTATTAAGTCTGGTTTTTCCTCATTGGAGGCAGTGATGCCATCTTTGCCATTGGCAGCTGTTCTAGTCGAGAAGCCTTCATCTTGGAGTATTCCCCTCAGGCTTTCGCGAATATTTTTCTCATCATCTATGATTAATATTTGTTTCATGTGTGCCTCTGTTGCTGCAGTAGCAAGTTTATAGGGTTTTCTCTAATGGGGACATCGGAAGCTCGATTATAACTTTTGTTCCGGTTGGGCTATTATTTTTTACCCGAATATAACCGTTGTGATCGGCAATAATAGTAGCGACTATTGCTAAGCCTAGACCTGTTCCTGATGTTTTGGTGGAGAAATACGGCTCAAATAATCGAGGTTTGTCAGTGTCTGGGATTCCGCATCCGTTGTCAGCTACTGACAGGGTAACCATTTGTAAGTCTACTATTGTTTCTGTAGTGAGTGTTATTTCGCCGTGACGATTAACTTCATCTACTGCATGGATAGCATTGTCCAAAAGATTGATAATAACTCTTTTGATTTGTTCTCGATCCAGCTGTAGCAAGGGTAGCTGGGGCTTCTGCATGAAATTGAAAGAAATTTCTCTATGCCCTTGTTGGTACAGCACGAGGGTTTCTCCGATGATATTGTTGAGGTCTTGAGTCGAAGGATTACTCGCAGGCATTCTAGCAAAATTAGAAAATTCGTTGACCAGATTTTTAAGTTCATCGACCTGTGTGACTATCATTTTCGTGCACTCATCAAAAATATCGTCGTGCTTAGAAAATTGACTTAAATACCTTTTGCGTAACCTCTGTGCGGAAAGCTGTATCGGGGTAAGAGGGTTTTTTATTTCGTGGGCAATCCTACGCGCCACTTCTCTCCACGCTTCCATTCGTTGTGCTTTTTGCAGTTGGGTCAGGTCGTCAAAAACGATAACAGTTCCCATGAATTGATCGTTTTCATCTCTTAGACTGGTAATTGTGAGCAGGAGTGTTAGTTGTTGACCTTGAACACTTAATGAGATTTGCCGGCGAATGGACTCTTTGCCGGAGCGGAGCAATTCCACCAAAAATCCTTTAACTATATGCAGTTGCTCAGTGCTGACAACTTCGCGATAGTTTTTGGATAACACGTTGCTGCCGACTATTTTTAGCATGTTTTCTGAAGACTTATTTATGGTTGTTATTATCCCCTCGCTGTCGAGAGATATGACCCCAGCTGTAACATTTTTGAGCACAATTTCCATGTAGCGCCGACGTTGATCCAGCTCTAGGTTTGTGTTTTGCAGGTCGTTGTGAGCCTGCTCAATGCGGCTTTTTTCTCGACGCAATTCTGTGGTCATTTTGTCAAAAGCATCTATAAGTACGCCTATTTCGTCATTGCCATGGGCGGGCAGGATGACGTCTAAATTATCAGTGCCTATTTTCTTTGTGGCTATAACTAATTCTTGCAGGGGAACTGTGATGCTGCGCGCCAATCTGAAACCAAACCATGTAGCTAGGAAAATTATCACTAGGGCAATTAGGAGTAATATGGCGATATAGCCTTGTTTAACTTTATCCTTGAGTTGTTGTGCTGCCTTGTACTGTTGGTATGAAGAAGAGATCTCCTGCATTTTGTTAACTAAAGAATAGGGGACAAAATAGTTAACCACAACGACACCAACTATATCTTTTGTGTTCCAGTTGGAATTGACTGGTACAACCCCGCGAATAAGGTCTGCTTTGCCAGTTGGAGTGATGCGGGTAAACCGTTTGCCTTGTAGTGCCTCTTGTATTACCTCAGAACTGGGGTTGGTGAACTCTGCTAGCGGTACTGCCGGATTGGAAACGCGGACTAATTCTTCATGGGTGGCAGAAAAAACTTCGACAACGCCCAAATTGTATTCTTTCTGTTTTTTGGCGATCATAGTGCGCAAATTGATTAACTGATCTTCGTTTAGTAGTTTCTCATCTTTGATTCTTGTTGCCAGTTGATCAGCGTAATACAAAGCATTTGTAGCTGAGTTTTTATAATAGGTTTGAGCTACGGCCAATGATTCAGTTAGCGAATTCTCTATCTCGGTATTGAACCAGTTATCAATAGACTTGGTGATAAACGCTGCAGAAGCAAAAAAGAGCAACATGGTTGGAATTAATGATAGAGATACAAATATAAGTACCAGCTTGGAGCGTAAACGTGCCCCGGGAATATTTTT
Source organism: uncultured Desulfuromonas sp. (assembly GCA_964536375.1). Taxonomy (GTDB): domain Bacteria; phylum Desulfobacterota; class Desulfuromonadia; order Desulfuromonadales; family Desulfuromonadaceae; genus Desulfuromonas. The sequence goes on from CAZHXF010000037.1 coordinate 3,520, forward strand.
TTTGCGTTCCAGAATTAACTTAAACAAGTTGCGGATGATGAGAAATAAAAATAGAATTATAAGTAGAATGTTGATGTTGATAAGCGCCAGTACCAGGATGTTGTTGGAAAGATGTACTTGCGCGGCTTGCTGATATATTTGTTGTTCAAAAAAAGGAAAGGCAATCATCAGTGCGATGATAATCAGGATGAGCACCCATTCTCGCCGTCGTTTGCGTAGCTCTGGTAGTTGATTGTCTAATTTGGGCATATTGGCTTAATCAATGGTCGAAGGGGGTTAGTGTTTTTCTATCATTACATGAATTAAATGTGGGCGCAACGGTCAATAAAAAAGGCAACCATTTGAGGTTGCCTTAATGAAAAGAAATGTCTTGTGGGTGAATTACCTTTTATGATTTAGCCCAGGCAAAGTCTGGTTGTAATAACGTCGCTGGTAACTGAAGCGCTTCTTTTAAATCTGCCTCAGAAAATTCTACTATGCGCCAGCTGTCTGGATTAGCAATTATCTTCTCTACCATCTTGTGGTTCATGTCGTGACCGGCTTTATTTGATTTTATGTGCCCAAGAATATTAAAACCAAGTAGGCTGAAGTCGCCGATAGTGTCCAGAATTTTATGGCGGACAAACTCATCGCTGTAGCGTAATCCTTCAGGATTCATGATTTTATCTTTGCCGATAACAATAGCATTGTCCAGTGAGCCACCTCGTGCTAACCCTATTGACTTTAGGTACTCCACTTCTTCATAAAAACCAAAAGTTCGAGCCGCAGCCACTTCGCGGCACAGGGATTCTGGGGTTAGGTTTACTGAACGATATTGCTGACGCACGCAGGGGTGGTTAAAATACATATTAAAACTGATCTTGAAAAAGCGCGACGGGATGATGCTGATCTGTTTGTCTCCCTCAACCAGTTTAATAGGTTTGTTTATAACCAGCAATTTTCTGCTGTGGTTAAGGCGTGAGATCCCGACCTCTTGCAAGGAGTTTATGAATGGCGCCGCACTGCCGTCCATGATTGGTACTTCTGGACCATCTATATATATGTGTAGATTGTCAATGTGGCAGGCAATTAGTGCAGCCATAAAATGTTCAATAGTGGAAACACTTGACTCTCCGTTACCAATAACGGTTGCCATTTTTGTGTCTACCACGTTGGCTGACATTGCTTTAATTGTTTGGGTGAGCTCACCGTCAGTCCTGTGAAAAATAACTCCAGTATTTGCTGGAGCAGGATGAAGGCGCATAGTGATATTGTTGCCGGTATGTAAACCTATGCCGCTTATTCTAGTTGGTTTGCTGATGGTGCATTGACATATCATATATTAAGTACCCTTTTACTGTTTAGGTCAGGTTAAGATAACAATATGTATATTATGCACTAAATGTGCCATTGGTGGAGGCGTGCGTAACTACTCGTAATTGTGTCGGTTTATTGTTTTGTAGTGGTTGGCGTTGATGCTGGTGTTGCAGGATTATTGTGGTATTTATGCCACAGTGTTGTTAAAGACGCCCAGAGCGCAGGATGCCAAACGCTAGCCAGAGTCCCAGTGCTGCAGCAAAGGTATATCCTAGCAAGCCTAAGGCCGGGAGGCCGAAAATATGTGGTCCGCTGTCAGTTTGCATTATTAGCGATGAGCCGATGATCAAAGAGCCGATAATAAAACTGAATGACAAGCGGTTACTGGATTTGTCGAGATCGGCTATGAGCTTTTCCAGACCGCGATGTTCCAAGTCGATTTTAATGTTATTATTATTTATTCGGTAAAGCAGCTCTTTTATTTCCTGCGGCAGGGTTTTTGCCACATCGCCATAAGATCGTAGTATCTGTGTCAGTTCTTTCTGGATAGCTGTGCCGGAAATCCTTTGTTTTACCATTTCGCTAGCGGCAGGTTTGATGTGTTCGATCAAGTTGAATTCAGGATCAAGTTGGCGACCGATTCCCTCTATTGTTATTAGCGCTTTGGCAAACAGCATGAGTTCAGAAGGAAATTTGATGTGGTGCTTCTTCATCATGTAAATGAATTCGTTGATCAGTTTGCGTATATTGATGCGGGCCAGAGGTAACTGATAATAATCAGCAATAAATTCGGCAAGATCACGTTTCATATCCGACAGGTTAAGTTCTTTGTTCTTCTCGCGTGATGTCAGCATGACAGAGGTTATCAGGTCGATATCCTGTCGGTATAATCCAACGAGTAAATTGGTGAGTTGATGTTTGAGATCATCATTTATAAAGCCCACCATGCCTAAGTCGAGAAAACAGATGGTTTCCTGCTCTAGGACCAGAATGTTGCCTGGGTGCGGATCGCCGTGAAATAAGCCATGGGTGAGAAACTGTTCCAAAAATGCTTGGGCGCCATTACTGGCAATTAGTTTCAGGTTGTATCCAGCATTTTTCAGGCGGTTGATGGCAGAAATCTTGATGCCGTCAACAAATTCCATAGTCAGGATGGCTTCAGTGCTGTAGTCCCAAAAAATCTGGGGGATATAGACTTTGCTATTGTTGGCAAAGTTGTTGCGAAAGCGACCAAAGGCGTGGGCCTCTTTGGTGAAGTCCAGTTCGCGATAAATGGTACGGTTAAATTCCTGAACAAGCTCAACAGGTGAGAACAGGTTGCCCAGGCTGCCATGTTTTTCTAATAAGGCCGCTAACCCGCGTAAAATATCGAGATCTGTTTCGATAATTCTTTCGATCCCTGGACGGCGCACCTTGATCGCTACTGCCGTGCCGTCGTGAAGGTGCGCCTTATGTACTTGCGCGATGGACGCTGCAGCTACCGGTTTTTGTTCGAACTTAGAAAAGAAGGTTGTGTATGGTGCACCTAACTCTTTTTTGATCTGTTGCTCAACTTCAGCAAAACTAAATGGCTGCACAGCATCCTGAAGTTTATACAATTCTTCCAGATATTCTGTGGGCAGGATGTCCGCGCGTGCAGACAAGGTTTGTCCAAGCTTGATAAAGGTCGGCCCCAGTATTTCCATAGCCATGCGCAGGCGCACCGGTGCGGGGAGTCGCTCAAGTTGTTTTATCTCCGGATTGCGACTGACCAAACGTCTGCCGATCTCCAGATAATAATCTAAGTTGAGTTGCTCAATGATTTGCCCAAAACCATGGGTTACGAGTACCCCTAAAACCTCGCGGTAGCGCTTGAGGGAGCGCAGGTTGCGGTTGATATTTATTAGCGGTATCACGATGAGGTTATTGCCGCCCTGCGTCAGTTTCTAATTTGTCCACGCGTTGTGATAATTCGTCAAAATCTTGCTGAGTTACCAGACCAATCCGCTCACATGCCTTGAGTACCTCTTGGGTTGTCTGCTGTTCAAATTTAGTCTGCTGCTCGGAAACTTTAGCTTGCAGTTTACCTACCAGCTCTTTGCCCTCTTCTTCGCTGAGGTTAAACCGTTGCTTGAGCTCAGCGGCTAATTCTTCTGCTTTTTTTTGGGTAAGAGAAGCCGCTCCCAGTGCAGTTAAAAGAGTTTTTTCAATGATTTCGAGCATGAATGATCTCCTTTTGGTTGGTGTTGTGTAGCTAGATATTAGCACCTTGCTCCTATGTTTCAAGCACTGTTCAGCTATTAGTTGTTATGGGATAAGAAAGCGCATAAGGAACTCATCAATTGTTTTCCATGGTGGCAGCCCTAGCGCTTTCCATGTCTTGGTTACTAGGCGGTTGGCAGCTTCATGCTGAGGTATGGCGGCGTGTGTTTCGCTCCATATGCTGCGGTGCAGTTTGCTTAAGTCAGTTAGGTATTGGGCGACAATTTTTTCAACAATAGAGAGATCGACAGGTAGCTTAATGTGCTGATTCCCCCAAGATGCGAGGACAATGGCGCAGGCTAAGTATTCGTTGTCAATGTTTAAGGTCGGGCTATCATCTTCTGGGATATTGGTGCTGAGGTGAAATGTTCCCATAAATTCGGAGGTGATTTGCCATGGTTGAGTTGCTTGCGCATAGCTGGCTAGTAGCGGCTTGTAGTAATCAAACAGGTATTGGTTCGGGAATTGTGGCACTCCGGTTAGGTCAGCTATGTTAATTAGTTTTTTGCGCAACTCACTTGTGTCAGTTTTTTTGTTTTGTTCTGTTGGGGCAGAGGTTTCTCTTCTGCGAGGAGATGTTATGGGGGCATCCGCCCTCAGGTTGAGTTGCTGTCCTAGGACTTTATCAACCATGGGCAAGGTGTCTGCTGGGCTAACTGAGGCATCGATAGTTATTTCCAGATCTTCCAGCAGTGCGGCGTTTGGTAGCGGAATGCGTGGCTGCCAGTTGCTGGTGTTTGATGGGCTTAGATGGTGGCGTAATTTTTGTGCCAGTTGGGATTTTGCATATAGTTCAATGCCGGATTGGTTTAACTGAGAAGTGTCTGTTGTAAAGCTTAGAACCTTCTGGGTAATTAACTGAAACAGTGGCTCTTCGAGGTTGAGTGCCAGAGCAAAGATCTCAGGTTCGGCAGCGCTAAGCTGTGACCATGATATTGTGCGTTGTTGGTCGCCGGAAAACCTTGTCTGAGCTGTATCATCACTCTCTTTGGTTGCGGTAAAGTCGATCATACTGTCATGGCTTTGGCTGATAGTGTGGAGCGTAAAGTGTCTTTGGAGTAAGTCAATGAGCGTGGTGCTGTAACTGCTGGCGAAGAGCTCTGTGGGTACACTGAGGTTTACCGTACTATGTGGCACCAAGATACCGAGTAAATAGATAAACTCGTATGCCCAAGTTGGCGTGGTGCGCGGGAGCTCGAAAATCGCACCTGACCAAGCAAGCTTGATGTTTTTTAGCCAGTTGTTGCGATGCTTGATGTCCGGGCGCTGGATATTATAGATAAAGCCCGAGATCGTACAGGGTAATTTTTCTGTTTGCAGTGCAAAGATTGTGTGGATCTGGCGTGCGCCGCTGTGCTGTTGGGATAGCTGGCGCATAAGGTGCTTTATTGCCATGCGTGCGGGGGTGTCGATCTCTATTGTCGTAGACGTGTCGTCTTTAGCTGCAGGGATGTTGTTGCAGTAGAGATAGATGCCGCTGCTCAAGCATGGCAAGTGATCTGGTGCGCCTGTGTATGGTGCACTGTGGATGAGAAGTTGCTGCAATAGCTTGAGCGCGCGTTTTTTGTCATGAAATACAGCTACCTGACCTAGCCGGTGCAGGAGGTGGTGGAGTGCTACGGCGCTTTTTTCGCCTAGCTCAGCCTCGTCAGCTTGAACCGCTAGGCAGGCAAATTGTTCGGTGTTTAACTCACTGATGAGGTATCTGAGCGCATTATCCAGATTTTCTGGTTGCAAATTGTGAGGGATGAGCTCGAAGTATGTCAGCGTAAGCATGCGTGCAATGCAAATGTGGATTTTGTCCTGCGCGCGATTATGCGCAGCTGGTAAATGTTTGTTGTGTCGCCTCGGCTGGCTGCGCAAATGCTTGGTCAGTGCCGTTTGAGCCTTGGTGGTGGTGGTTAAGAAAAGATTGGTTAAATGCCAGTAGGATAGCATCTGTGGTGGACAGGTTCCCAATACCGCTAGGGTACGAAATTGATCCATTAACTCAATTAGCGCATCTTCAAATGGATTGGTTGTTGTCGTTTCGACCGCGCTTGGAGCTGGGAATTCTAAGTGGGGTGTGCGTGAAACTGCGTTCCAGATGGTGATATTCTGGGCGCTCCAGCTGGCAAAGTAACTTAGCCCCAGAGCATGAGCACAAGCCTGAGCACTATCCAGATCAAAATCGTCATTGTCCACGCAGAGGATAAACCCGCCTGAGACAAAGCTGTCTTTATTGATCCAGAAAACCAGATCGGGTTGTTGCGCCCCGGTGCGGGTAATGATATTGGGGTGTATTTGTGTTTTGCGAAACGGCGAATGACCTGTAGCTATGTGCTTTGCGGCCCATAGAGATAGTTGTTGCAAAAAGCTGCTGCGAGTTGCTGTATTCATTAAATGACCGTTTTTCTGGGGCTAGAGCTTCAGTCTGTGGTTTCTGATGACCGGGTAAATGTTGTTGCTTGGGCGGGTTGCTTACGATGGAAATGGCGATACGCTAATTCCGTAACCATGCGCCCGCGCGGGGTGCGGTTGATGTACCCCTGCTGTAGTAAAAATGGCTCGATCACCTCTTCGATGGTATCCTTCTCTTCGCCGATAGCCGCGGCAAGTGTATCCAGTCCAACAGGACCGCCGCCAAACTTGTCTATGATTGTTTGTAGCATCAGACAATCCATGTGGTCAAAGCCGCTGTGGTCGACTTCCAGCCGGGTCAGGGCCGTATCCGCAATGTTCACTGAGATAGTACCGTTATTCTCGAGTTGGGCAAAGTCACGTACTCGGCGCAATAAGCGGTTGGCGATACGCGGGGTGCCTCGGCTGCGCCGGGCAATTTCCAAGGCGCCGTCGGCTTTTATTGGGGTCCTGAGGATTTCGGCACTGCGCTGCACGATTATAGTAAGTTCTTTTACCGTGTAAAATTGCAGCCGCGAGATGACGCCAAATCTATCACGCAACGGTGAAGACAATAGCCCTGCGCGGGTAGTGGCGCCGACCAGTGTAAAGTGTGGGATGTCGAGCTTAATGGTGCGCGCCGACGGTCCCTGACCAATCATGATATCAATTTGGAAATCTTCCATTGCTGGGTAGAGGATCTCTTCCACCACTGGCGATAAACGATGTATTTCGTCGATAAACAGGACATCGCCTTCCTCTAGGTTGGTCAGAATGGCAGCGAGGTCCCCGGCTTTTTCGATCACTGGACCAGAGGTGCTCTTGATGCTGACCCCCATTTCGCTGGCAATTATGTTGGCTAGTGTGGTCTTGCCCAGCCCCGGCGGACCGTAGAATAACACGTGATCCAAGGCTTCATTGCGCTGTAGCGCAGCACGAATAAACACTGACAGGTTCTCTTTGATTTTTTCTTGACCGATGTATTCATTCAGGGTGCGTGGGCGCAGCGGATTGTCAAAGTTGTGGTCATCGGCACAGATGTCTGGTGTTATCAAGCGCTCGGTCATATTTGGGTGCCTTGTATGGGTCAGCGACTAAGGTGTTTGAGTGCGGCTTTAAGGATAGTTTCCATACTGTCGTTTACTTCCAGATCTACCTTGGCGACGGCAGCAGCTGCCTGTTTTTCCTTGTAGCCCAGATTGATTAATGCCGATAAGGCGTCAGAGCTGATGTTGGTGCTGAAGGCAGTTGTTTGTGCCATGGCTGATAGCTCAGCGCTGGTGGTTAATTTGCTCACCTTGTCGCGCAATTCCAGAATCAGCCGTTCCGCAGTTTTCTTGCCAATTCCGGGGAGGGTGGCCAAACGATTAGCGTCCTCATTGATTAGCGCCGAGTGCAGGTCGGGACAAGACATGTGGGACAGGATGTTGAGCGCTACCTTGGGGCCGATTCCAGTAATGGACAATAGCAGGATAAACATCTCTTTTTCCGGCAGGCTGAGGAAACCAAATAATGTTAGGCTGTCCTCGCGCACGTGGGTGTAGATATGCAGGGTGGTGTTCCCCTCATCCGGCAGACTGTAGAAGCTAGATAGCGGGATTGACACTTGATAACCCACGCCGTTTACATCAAGAATGATCCGGTCGGGAGTTTTGCTGACCACGTTTCCGGTTAGCAGCGCTATCATTTGTGGCTCCCTTTTTTGCCAGTAGTGCCAGCTTTTTCATGGGCGAGAGCCCGCTGCAGTTTTCCGGCAAGATTGCAGCTGTTGGCGTGACAAATTGCTACAGCCAAGGCATCCGACGCATCCTCCTGGGCAATCTCGGGCAATTTCATCAAAGCTTTCACCATCTGTTGTACCTGAGTTTTCCCCGCCTTGCCATAACCGACTACGGCGCTCTTTACTTGCAAAGCGCTATATTCAGCAACAGGCAGTTGCGCACTTACTCCGGCGACAATGGCTGCCCCCCGCGCCTGGCCAAGCTTCAGTGCCGACTGGGGGTTTTTAGCCATGAATACCTGTTCGATAGCCATGACGTCGGGATGATATTTCGCTATTACTGCGGCTAAACCATCATGGATAATTTTTAAGCGCTGAGGCAGCTCATCTTTACTGTTGGTATAAATAGCACCGTTGTCGATGTGGCGCAGGTGATTGCCATCTTTATCTACCAGAGCGTAGCCAGTTATTCTGGTGCCGGGGTCGATGCCCAAAATGCGCATGTATTAACGTTACCCGAGCAACTCAGACATAACTTCATCACTGAAGTCAGCATTGGTATAGACGTTTTGCACGTCATCATTGTCTTCCAGTTTCTCCATCAATACGAGCATCTGTTCGGCCTTCTTGATGTCGAGTTCCACCTGATTTTGGGGCAACATGGTTAGTTCGGCTGAGGTGAACTCCAGACCGTCTGCTCTTAAAGCATCACGCACAGCAGGAAAATCTGTTGGAGCTGTGATAACTTCATAGCTGTCGCCCTCGTCTTTTACGTCCTCAGCACCCTGCTCCAGTGCGACTTCAAATATGCGGTCAAGGTCTGCATCGTTATTAAATACAATGACACCTTTGCGGTCGAAAAGGAAAGCAACTGAGCCGTCAACTCCTAGGCTACCATTCTGTTTCGTGAAGCAGTGACGCACGTCAGCAACCGTACGGGTACGATTGTCGGTGAGGATCTCCACCAGGACTGCAACGCCGCCTGGTCCGTAACCCTCCATTGTCCCTTCTTCATAGTTAACCCCATCGAGATCGCCGGATCCTTTTTTGATGGCACGCTCGATAGTGTCCTTGGGCATGTTTCCGCCCTTTGCCTTGTCTACGGCAGTGCGCAAGCGCGCATTCGCATCAAGGTCACCCCCACCAATCCTTGTCGCAATGGTTATCTCTTTTATCAGTTTGGTGAATATCTTGCCTCGTTTAGCATCCTGAGCACCCTTGCGGTGTTTGATGTTAGCCCACTTGCTATGTCCTGACATATTATCCCTCCTGAAATTTATTTTTGTATTGTTTTGAAATGTTGCTATTAAGGTTTCGTGAAAAACCCGTTAAACATAGCATGAAGGGAAAAGTGGCGGCAAGTTCTATGTGTTGTTGTCAGGTAGGTCATAAAGGACAATGGATAAAAAAACGCCACACGGAGGAGAGAGTCCCGGTGTGGCGTAAAAAGTGGGGAGTTAATTTCGAAAAGGGGGGGTGAAATATGTGCTCCCGTGTCATTTGTATTGACCAGCTATAAAGCATTTAGTGTGCCAAGTGTTTGATTAGGGTGACTTTGTGTCGTTTTTTTCTGCATCAGTTGGCGGTGGCGCGGTATTAGATGCGGATTTGGCTATATGTTGGCAGTTGTTAGTTTGTTTTTTAAGAGATCGTTATGATTTTATTGGGTATTTTAGTTGCGGGTGTGACACACGTGGCACACTTTGAAAAAATATGTGTCATATATGTCACACCTATGGTGTGTGCGACTCAGTCGTTGCTTGGTGAGCGGAAAGTGTCACCCGTGATGTTGTGGCGTTCCAGCAGGCGATACAAGCTGCGGCGGGGTATTTGCGCGGTTCGCGCTGCTGCAGAAACATTGCCGCCGGCGTTGGCTAGATAACTTTTCAGGAGACCTTTTTCCACTAACATTGTCTGCCTGTTAAGTGAATGACGAAATGAGGACGGGGGCGCATCAGGATCGTCCTGTTGTTTGCCGATCAATTCAGTGAAAATTACCGGCAGGTTTTCGAGGTGGATGCAGTTGTCTTGGGTAAGAACTGCGGCGCGCTCAATGATATTTTGCAACTCGCGAATATTGCCTGGCCAGCGGTATTGGCGCATGGCCTCAATGGCACGGCGATCAATACTGTCGATGTTTTTATTTACCCGCTTGCTGGTGCTGCGCAGGAACTGCTCAACTAGTTCCTCCAGCGAATCAAGGCGGTTACGCAGTGGTGGCATGTTGATGGAGAACACGTTGAGGCGATAGAACAGGTCTTCGCGAAACCAGCCCTCTTTAACCCCTTGCTCCAGATTTTTGTTGGTCGCTGCAATTAGGCGGACATCGACCTGGTGGGTGGTGTTGCCACCTACTGGTCTAATCTCACCGCTGTCCAACACCCGTAGCAGTTCTGCCTGTAGCTTCGGGGTTATGTCGCCGATCTCGTCGAGGAAGATGGTGCCACCGTTGGCTGCTTCGAACAGCCCTCTTTTGTCGGCTAAAGCACCGGTAAAGGCCCCTTTTTTATGACCGAACAGTTCACTTTCCATCAGGCTGTCAGTTAAGGTCGTGCAGTTCAGGGTAACCAAGGTTTTATCGGTTCTTAAACTCATTAGATGAATGGCACGGGCAGTCAGTTCTTTGCCGGTGCCGCTTTCCCCGCGGATCAATACGGTAGTAGGGGTAGGTCCAACCTGTCGGATAAGATTGACAACCTCCACCGTGTGGTGATCTTTGCCGACGATGCTGACTTCGCCAAATTCGTGCGACAGGGCATGTTGGGCTAATTCGTACTTTTGGGCGAGGACAATGCGGTCCTCTTCTAGGCGTTTGAGGGCAAATGGCAGGCACATTTCGGTGTCGGCTAATCCTTGGTATACTGCTATGGCCAGTTCGCGGCAGGTGGCATAACCACAAGCACCACAATCAAGTTCATCCTGCTGACGCACCTTGTTGGTTTGTTGCAGTATTTTGCGAATACTCTCCCCGCTGGGCAGATCCAGACGCTTGTTTTTATTGCGAAAACTGCGGCTGAAGTCTATGGGGGGATGTTGTTTAGTGTAGAGTTCCTTGGTATTGTAGCTTATTTGATCCGAGTCAAAATGTTTATGGATCAGGGTGCGTTTGGTAAAATGGGTCAAACGATTGTTGTGCCCGGGGCCACCTATGCAGCCGCCGTTACAAAACCTGATGTCAACCAATTGAGCAGTTATTCGACCTGCGGCTAGGTCGCGAATTATCTCCAATGCGTTTTCTTCGCCATCAGCTGCAATATATTGCGGATTGAAAAAATCATTTTTAATATTGAAGACTTGGGAAGGACCACCGGTTATAGAGAACAGTCTCCCCTTGTGCGGGCGCACTCCGTCAAAGGGGGTGATGCCTAAGCGGGTTAGATCCAGATGTTGCTGGTTAAACATTTGACTGAGCTCTTTATAGGTGAGCACGGTGTCAATAGCGCCAGCAACCTGTTCAGTGTTAATCTCAAATTTGCCTGCGATGCACGAACTGATATAGACCACCTTGGTGTCTGCGCCGTTTAGCGTTTTAAGGTAGCGTCCAATGGCTATCATGGGAGAAACAATGGGCATCAGGTTTTTCAGCATTTGCGGATAGTGGCGTTCTATCAGCTCGACTATGGTTGGACAGTGGGTAGTGATCAACGGTTTGTCAGTGGTTTGCGCCACCTGATCATTGTAGACCTGTGCCAGAAACTCGGTTCCGACTGATCCTTCGTGTACCTCGTCAAAGCCCAAGCGGTGCAGTCCCGTGGTGAGTTGTCCGGGGCTGATGTCGTTAAAAAAAGCCGGAAAAGCGCAGCCAAGTACGGCGATGGTCTTGTTTGCGCTAGCTAAAAGTTGCCGCGTCTCTACACTGCTGTCGGCAATGACTTTAGCTTTTTGGGTGCATACGGCAATACACTTGCCACAACCAATACAGCGCGACTGAATAACCTCAGCGTAATTAGCTTTTACTTTGATGGCTTTTACTGGACAGTTGCGCACGCAGGCGTAGCATTTGCGACAGCGCTCTTTTACGGTTTTTATTTGCCCCATAGTTAACACTTCCTGTAAGGATTTGTGGCGAGCAGTGTGCCAGTGGTGACACACCATGTCAAGGAAGATGTTGGTTGGGGTAGTTCGCCGGTAAAAGTTGCTTTAAGTCTGAGCTATTTTACACGCTTTGTCTTGTGCTGGGATACATGGCATATATCCATGCTCTGGATTCCATGCTCTGACTTGCATGGCACGTGGAAATGCCACCTCTTTGTATACCGACTTGCCAATCAATAAGCGCAGACACTCCTGGGTGGTTTCAGAAATGCTGGGATGGGGATAAACCGAGCGCAAAATATCTTTAGCGCCTTTATCGTGATCTATAAGTGGGCAATTGACCTCATGATGTTGGATTACCTTAGTCCATATTGGTGGAGTTGTAATGGTGAAATAACCAGAACAGATGTCAATGAGATCGGGTGGGTGGTGTTGGGAGTTAAACCGTGAGCCAATAGTTTTGCCAATGCTGGTTGCCCACCTCTCGGCTTGATGCCGCCGGAGTTTGACACTGGCAACCATGGTGCAGATCAAGGGTGGCTTGGTTGGGAATCAGCGCCAGACACTGGCAGGGGCGCTGCGCGATGGTTAATGCGCAGCCGTCAACGGTAAGAAACCCACACCCGGAAATTAACGATAACGGTGCTGGGATAGGTATCCCGGACATCCCCCACATCACCAGTCCTAGTTGCGGTAAGCGTGCGCTCAACTGGCTCATGGTTAAATGCTGACCAGAGAAAAATATATCAAAAAAGCGTTGGGGATCGATCCATATTCCCGGGCTCCCATGGCAGCAGCGCCCACCACACTCTTTGCACAGCAATAAGTTCAACGCTGTACTTTGTTCATAAACCATAGATGAACCTCGTAGTTGACGATCTAGGTGTAATCCGTTTGCTGCGGCCGAGTTACAACTTGACCGATTTAGCGACAAGTGTACCATTGTGGTGATAATAAAACATAAAAGATGGTTTGTGCGCTGCCGCGCTTCGACTGCATTTTTCAGGCAAGTGGGGATCTTGATAGTCATGGCGCAGCAGCTGCGCGTTAATGCAGAAAGGTTGTTATGGTTGAACTTCTGCTCATTTTGATCAGCACCGTTTTTGTCAACAACGTCGTTCTTACCCGCTTTCTTGGTGTCTGCCCGTTCATGGGGGTGTCGAAACGCGTGGAAACCTCGCTTGGGATGGGGCTTGCCGTTATCGTCGTGATGACCATTGCCTCGGCAGTGACGTGGTTGTTTCAATACCACGTGCTTATTCCGCTCGATATCGAATATCTGCAAACCATCGCCTTTATTCTGATTATTGCCTCTCTGGTACAACTGGTGGAGATCGTTCTCCATAAAACCAGCCCGGCGCTGTATCAGGCACTCGGTATTTATCTGCCGCTAATCACCACCAACTGCGCGGTGCTGGGGGTGGCAGTGCTGAATATCCAGAAAAACTATACCTTTATTGAATCTATTGTATTTTCCAGCGGTGCCGGTTTGGGTTTTACCCTTGCTATGTGGTTGTTTGCTGGGCTACGCGAGCGCCTTGAATTAAGCCCGGTACCAAAATGTTTTCAGGGCACAGCCATTGCCCTGATTACTGCGGGATTATTGTCGCTGGCGTTTATGGGGTTTTCTGGCTTGGTAAAAAGTTAATCTTGTGCTGTGAAATGGGCCGATAGTTAGGGACGAGGTGTAACATGCTCACTGCTGTTTTAGGCTTGGGGCAAATTGGTTTGGTCGCCGCTATCGCACTTGGCTGGGCTGCTAAAAAATTTGCTGTTGATGTCGATGAACGAGAAACCAAAATCCGCGCTATCCTTCCCGGTGCGAACTGCGGCGGTTGTGGTTTTCCGAGCTGTTCAAGCTATGCTAGTGCTGTCAGCGCGGGCACCGCACCAATTAATTTGTGCCGAAGCGGTGGTAGTGCGGTGGTTGAAAATATCGCTCATATTATGAGGATGAAAGTTGAGACCAGCACCGCGCAAATTGCCGTGGTCTTGTGTCAGGGGGATGATCGTAAAGCAACTTTGAAATACCACTATTTAGGATTGCACGATTGTAATGCCGCGAACCAGATTGCCGGTGGTCCTAAACTGTGTCCCAGTGGTTGTCTAGGTTTGGGGTCTTGTGTTGCCGTCTGCGCCTTTTCTGCCATTGCGATCACCGCACATGGTTTGGCGGTGGTCAATCGAGAACGGTGCACTGGCTGTGGCAAATGTGTCGCCATCTGCCCGCGCCACGTCATTCGTCTGGCTCCGGCAACGGCTACTATTCATGTTTTGTGCAATAGTCACGACAAAGGGGGAGTTGTGCGCACCTATTGTAAAGTTGGCTGTATTGGTTGTGGTCTGTGTCGCAAAGCAGTTCCCAGTGCCTATGTTCTTGATCGGTTTTTGGCCCACATTGATTACAGTCACGCTGCATTAGCTGTCTTGGCCGCCGATGCAATCGCAATATGTCCCAATCAGTGCATTGTCGATTTCACCAAAAATTATCCCGATGACCGTCTGTTGCATCCTCTCCCGGCTATCCCGGATCGCCCAGCTCTGGTAACGGATGATGAAAAGGCTCAACGTTGATGACTTATAAATCCTTTACTGGCGGCATCCCTTTAGTGGACAGCAAACTGGTGGATAGCAAATTGGCGACACGGGGGGCAGCTGTTGAACCCTGTCCAATTCCAGATCAGTTGATTATCCCGATGTCGCAGCATATCGGTGTCCCCGCGCAACCGATCGTCACTGTTGGCGACCTGGTGCTCAAAGGGCAAACCATTGCTCAGGCGGGGGCGTTTATCTCTGTACCTATTCACGCCACAACCTCAGGCAGAGTTATTGCTGTTGAACCGCGATTGCACAGTTTGGGTAAAGATCTGCTGGCCGTTGTTATTGAAGCCGATGGCGAAGATCGCTGGGATCCTGATCTTACAGAGCTAAAATCAGCGCAGTGGACTCCCGACACCTTGAGACAACGGATTCGTGAGGCTGGAATTGTCGGTATGGGCGGTGCGTGTTTTCCAACCCATGTCAAGCTGGCTCCAGCTGATAACAAGCCAATTGAGACATTGCTGATCAACGGTTCCGAGTGTGAACCGTTTCTCACTGCCGATCATCGCTTGATGCTAGAGCAGGCAGAAAAAGTGGTCGATGGTATTGATATCCTGCGGCAAGCTTTAGCGGTAAAACAGGTCATCGTCGGTATCGAAGCCAACAAGAAAGATGCCATCGCTCGGATGAAACAGTTGGTAGTTGGTCGCGATATTGCGGTAAAGATTCTCGCGGTTAAGTACCCGCAGGGGGCAGAACAAGTGCTGGTTGATGCTCTGCTGGAGCGTCAAGTCCCCAGCGGTGGTTTGCCGATGGATCTGGGCGTGGTCATTCACAATGTTGCTACTGCTGCTGCCGTGAGTGATGCGGTACGCTTTGGGCACCCCCTTATTGAACGGGTGGTGACGGTCAGCGGCCCCGGTATTACCACAGCTAAAAATTTGCTGGTCCGGATTGGTACCCCGATGCAAAAACTGGTGGATTTCTGTGATGGCCCGCGCGGTGAGATCTCTAAAATTATTATGGGTGGCGTGATGACGGGGCAGAGTCAGATCTCCCTCGAAGCCCCAGTGATTTATGGTACTTTGGCTCTGCTGCTGTTCGGTGCTAACGATCTGCCCCAACAGGACGCTGGACCATGTATCCGCTGTGGTCGATGTGTTGCGGTGTGCCCGCTCCATCTGTTGCCAGCCACCATTGCTGATTATGCCATGCTGGGGCGCTTCGATATGGCGCAGGCCTATCATGTGATGGATTGTATGGAGTGTGGCTGCTGCACTTATTTATGCCCAGCCTTCCGTCCTCTGGTGCAAACCTTGCGTTATGCCAAAGCTGGAATTTTAGCGCAACAAGGGAGGTCTTAGCATGGGCCATCAACTCACCATGTCTTCATCTCCCCATCTTCATGGCGGTGACACCACGGCGCGTATCATGCGCCGGGTCATTATTGCGCTACTGCCTGCCTGTGGTGTGTCGATCTATTATTTTGGGTTGCCAGCGTTGTTGGTTTTAGTGTGGTGTACCCTCGGTTGTTTGGCCAGTGAAGCGCTATGCTGCTATCTGTCTAAGCGCCCACTGACCCTCGCCGACAACAGTGCCGCTATCACTGGGCTACTCTTGGCCCTGAACCTTCCCCCCTCGGCACCATGGTGGCTGTGTGGCTTCGGTGCCATCATTGCCATTGGTATTGGCAAACAGGTGTTCGGCGGGTTGGGGCACAACCCCTTCAATCCAGCCCTCGTGGCTCGGGTGGTGCTGTTGATCTCGTTCCCGGTACAGATGACCAACTGGACAACCCCAACGCCGTTAGGGCGCGGCATTGATGCTGTGACTACTGCAACCCCCTTAGGGGAGATGAAAACAGCCATCATGCTTACGGGGTATCTGCCCACTCCCAGTCATGACGGCCTGACCAATTACTTTGTCGGCAACATGGCCGGCTCTCTCGGCGAAGTGTCAGCCCTTGCTCTGCTTATTGGCGGGGTATATCTACTGCTTAAAAAAGTGATCACCTGGGAGATCCCCGTTAGTTATCTCGCAACGGTGGTTATTTTCTCTGGGGTGATGTGGTTGAGTGATAGTCAAAGCTACCCCGATCCGCTGTTTCATCTGGTGACGGGTGGTCTGCTCTTGGGGGCGTTTTTTATGGCGACCGATATGGTTACTACCCCCATCACCCGCAAGGGGATGATAATTTTTGGTAGCGGTTGTGGACTGATCACCGTTGTTATTCGCTTGTTTGGTGGCTATCCCGAAGGGGTGTCGTTCGCTATTTTATTGATGAATGCCGCGACACCGCTGATCGATCGCTATAGTCGACCCAAGGTTTTCGGCTACGATAGACATAAAGTCAGCCATAAAGAGAAAATGGCAGGGGGGCGAGAGTTATGAAACCGTTCTGTCGCTTGGTCATCACCTTGACCCTCATCGCCGCTGGGGCGGGGTTGGTGCTATCGCTGGTGGAAAGTGCCACCCGTGAACCTATTGCCGCCCAGCGTAAGATTCAACAGCTCAAAGCTATCTCTGCGGTGTTGCCAGTGTTTGACAATAGTCCTACGGATGACTGTGTCGTGCTCGAAATCGGTCGCGATAAAAAAGATCAACCGTTCAGCTGTACCTTTTTTCGTGCACGCAAAGAGGACCAATTAGTTGGCGTTGCCTTTCGTGTTATTTCTCGCGACGGCTATAGTGGAGCAATCGAAATTATGGTGGGGGTGGACAGTCAAGAGCAGATTGTCGCAATCGAGATTCTCTCCAATTCAGAAACACCCGGTCTGGGCAGCAAAATTACTAGCACCGTATTTAAAGATCAGTTCCGTAAGCGCGATCTCACCAATACTGATTGGCGGGTGAAAAAAGATGGTGGCGAGATCGATCAGCTAACTGGAGCTACCATCTCGCCGCGGGCAACCGTGGCTGCCATCAAACAGGGGCTTGAGTTTTTTAAGCAACATCGCGCCCAGATTCTTGCTCGCCAAGGAGATCCGTTATGAGTTTAACCACGGAATTCACCAAAGGGATCTGGGATAAAAATCCGGTATTCAAATTGGTGTTGGGGATGTGCCCCGTGCTTGCCGTAACTACCACGGCTGAAAATGGTTTGGGGATGGGGGTAGCAACTACCTTTGTGTTGATTTGCTCTAATTTTGTGGTGTCGTTGATGCGCAAATTGATCCCCGCCGAGGTGCGTATCCCCGCGTTTATCATCATTATCGCCACCTTCGTTACCGTCGTTCAATTCATGATGGAAGCTTGGGCCTACGATCTACACCTAGCTCTGGGAATCTATATTCCGCTGATCGTGGTCAACTGTCTGATCTTGGGGCGCGCAGAAGGTTTTGCCTCGAAAAATCCCGTGTTACGCGCAATCGTTGACGGCGCAGGGATGGGGATTGGCTTCACGCTAGCGCTATTTATTTTGGGTGCTATTCGCGAAGTGTTTGGTGCCGGGGAGATTTTCGGATATGCCGTCTTTGGCGCGTCCTACCCGCCAGTGCTGTTGTTGCTCTTGCCGCCCGGTGGTTTTATCGCCCTTGGCTTGGTGCTGGCAGTATTAAACCGCTGCACTCAGCATAAGGTGTGACTGTGCCATCACCAATGTAGAGCAAAGAAGCCGGAAATACTCGCAATCAGAAAATTGGGGTGAATGGGGAAGGCAGATTTGCTGGGTGCAGCATGGTAGGTTCGCTACCATGGCATATTTTGGTTTATTTTTGTTGGAATGAATATCTGTCTGGGGTGGGGGCTGATGGTTGCCCGGTGAATTTTATGTTGCAAATTGCTTCTATCGTTTCAGCTGATATCCTTGAAGCAGATGTCAAAAAAACAAGAATGTCCCCTTTCGGGGCGAATTGTTGCGCTACTCGTGAAAGGCGGCGCCAAATCTTAAGCATAGGAGGAAGATGCCATGAGTGACAAGGAACTGTATCGGCAGAAAATGAAAGCCCAGCTGG
The DNA here is from genome assembly GCA_964536375.1 of uncultured Desulfuromonas sp. Classification (GTDB taxonomy): domain Bacteria; phylum Desulfobacterota; class Desulfuromonadia; order Desulfuromonadales; family Desulfuromonadaceae; genus Desulfuromonas. The sequence goes on from CAZHXF010000037.1 coordinate 21,685, forward strand.
ATGAATTAAAGGCAGATGTGGATAAGCTCAGAGCTAAGGCGTCTGGGGCATCGACAGATGCGCAGCTGAAACTTTCCCAGCATGTCAAGGATCTGGAGGTGCGAATCGACGAGGGGAAGGTCAAGCTGACCGCACTCGCCGATGTGAGCGCGGATCGCTGGGATACGGTCAAGGAAGGCTTCGAGTCAGTGTGGAAGTCACTGAAGTCCTCCGTCAAGGATGTTTCGGCAAAATTCAAGAATTAACACCGGTCTAACTGGTTGCAGCGGGCGGTATGCGTGTTGCCGCTGAAGCGAAACCTTAACTGTAATACTGATAACATTTCATTTCTTTCAACTATAGGAGTTCAACATGGCTAGAGGTTCAGGAAGTATGATGAAAATTATTGGTATTGCCTTGGTAGTTTTGGGAATTGGTCTGGTACTATGGGGGTATCAATTATCTGGTTCTGTCGGATCACAAATAACCCAAGCGGTTACCGGTTCCAATACCGACAAGGTAATGACTTTATCCATTACTGGTGCGGTCGGCTTTGTGGTCGGAATATATCTTTTTATTAAAAATTAGCCTAGGCGGTGTCATGGATATAAATAGTTTGATAATGTTTTTAGCAATTGGCGCACTCGCGGGGTGGCTTGCAGGAAATATTATGAAAGGGCGTGGATTTGGCGTCATAGGTAATATTCTTGTGGGAATTGTTGGTGCTGTATTGGGTGGTTTTGTATTCAGTTTGCTAGGCTTGACGGCTGGTGGATTAATAGGCTCTATAATCGTAGCCACTGTTGGCGCTATTATTTTATTATACATAATTAGTGTGGTTAAGAAGGGCTGATCCCTTTGTCTGTACGCGTTCCTTCAGGGGGCGTTGATGTGGTAAACCTAGGATTGCCCCCAGTTTTATCGGGGGGGGGGGGGATCCCAGGCTTTACGGTGTGAATTGCCTCCCCTTATTTTCTCAAAAATTCAAAATTATTGATATCCTCTTGGCATGAGCGTAGGCTGTTGGGCAGTTTTAGAGCGTTGATGTTATGAGCTGTGGTGTCGATGGTATGCTGGCATCATGAGACACGAATAGAGGGTACGCCCATGGTTGCCCTGGAAGGGTTAAACGGTTAAATAAATGATTAAAACTGCAATGGAATTGGATGGTATGCGTCGCGCAGGTGCATTTAATGGCGAATTGATGGACTACTTGCGTCCATATGTTAAAGCGGGGATTAGCACTGATGAGATTAACACTCTGGCCTACGATTACACCATCAAGAATGGTCACACCCCGGCTTGTCTCGGCTATCATGGTTTTCCAAAATCACTCTGTTCATCGATTAACAATGTTGTCTGTCATGGTATTCCGTCGGCAACCGAAATTCTCAAGGAAGGCGATATTGTCAATATCGATTTGACCACTATTGTCGATGGTTTTTACGGCGATTCATCGGAGACGTTTCTGGTCGGTTACGTCAGCAGTCGGGCGCGTAAACTGGTGGCAGTGACCGCCCGGTCACTGGTGCTAGCGATTGAAGGGTTGAAACCGGGAATGTTGTTGTCGACGATTGGTGACATCATCCAGCCTTTTGTCCAGTCTCATGGTTATTCAGTGGTGCGGGAATATACCGGGCACGGTATTGGTCTGGGATTTCACGAAAACTTTTCTGTGTTTCATCACCATACCAGTGAGTGTGAGCAGGTGGTTCTCCGTCCGGGGATGACGTTTACTATAGAGCCGATGATCAACATGGGCAAATACGCTGTGGTGACGGACCGGCAAGATCAATGGACCGTGCGGACAAAAGATAAATCTCTGTCTGCGCAGTTTGAACATACTATTGCTGTGACTGAAACGGGGATTGAAGTCTTGACCTTGACCCCATCGCAGAGATTATCTGGTCAGATACTCAATGTGATTGGTATGGAGAAATATTAGCGTTTTACGTCCTATCTCCCTGAGATCAATGCCAATGGATGTTGTGTTCAGTATTTCCTGCGCTTCAGGTGGACACTCTTTGCTAACCGTTACTTTTTCAAATAAAGCACATAGACCGTCAACGCTTCGAGTTGCTGCTCAGTGAAGATTGCAGCAAAGGATGGCATGCCACCCCGGCGACCATCGCGCAGAGTTGTCAAAATATCCGCTTTGCTGTGGCCATAGGTGAATTTGACTTGTTGCAGAGATGTGCCACTGCGTGTGCCGAGACCGTTCCCTTGCCGACCATGACACGAAATACATCGTAAGTTGAAGAGCTCGCGACCTTGACGCGTTAATTCTTGCTGTGCTGTTGCTTCGGGGGTGATTGCTTGACGTGGTGTGGCTTGATCTTGATTGCAGCTTGCAAGTAAGCAAAGCGAAAGGAGGGCGGCTGAAGCCGTCCATATGATGACCTGATTGTATCGTTTTCGTTGCGCTGTTGTCGTTAGCATCACTTCGTCTCCACAATAGAGCACCTGCGTTGCAGGAGCTGTAGGTTGATAATTAAGGATGCTGTCAAGTTTAGCAGAGTTGGCGAATCATGCAAAATACCGTCATCAACATTAATGGCCGACCGATAGTTTTATTTTAAAATATGTGGCAACACATGACTTCCCCCACCCCATTTGTAAGTTATCTCTTATGGAATTCGAGCAGAGAAAAGTCTACGTTTTCAGCTTCCATTTTATCCAACCAAGCTGAAATGTTTATAGTGCCCTTTCGGTTCGTTATATAAGTAATCCGTCTCATCCAAAAGTAAGCAAAACATGACCCGCAGTTGTCTTGCCCTGCGGGTTCCCTCACTGCTGCGCTCAAATGGCTTACGGGTAACCGTTCTCGTTGACGCTCATTGCGTTCGGCTGCGGCAAATGGGATGGAGATTTTCCCCTTAGGTGAAAATCTCCGAAAATTTATTCTCAATGGCTTTAATTTCAGGATCTGTCAGCTTTTCAAATTCGCCATCTCTTGCCCTTTGGGAGAGCGTTCCCTTATTTTGAGACAAGAAGCGAATGAGCAGATCAGCGAGCTTATCTGGCATGTCGATGTAGTTTTTGATGAATTCATTGAGGCAGTCATATTTCTTCAGATATTCCACTTCATCTGGCAGCGTTTTGCTCACCGTTTCCTCAACGCAAGCAAAGAAAAACTCTGCCTGCGCCGTTGCATCAAAATAACGATATAAGTCGATTGTTTCATTCAGGACTTCGACATTGTTTTTCTCTGTCGGCCGCCACTCAATAAAATCCAGATGTGGTCTGGAAAAATGTTCTAAAGTTTTCCTGTATGCCTCGATTTTTTCCAATATGACAGCGGATACTGGAAAAATTAACCCCTTGGGAACAAACCCTTTCTCGGCTAGAACATGATGAAATAAATAGCGATGTATTCGGCCGTTGCCATCTTCGAATGGATGAATGAAAACAAAGCCAAAAGCAATGATTGATGCCAATAACACAGCATCGAAGTCGCTCTTTTCTAAAAGGATATAAGTTTCTATTAAGCCAGCGAGCAACGTATTTAAATCATCCGCTTTTGCTGAAATGTGATCGGGCAGAGGTATCCCCGTGGCACGGTCATGCTCACCAACAAAACCACCTTCTGTGCGTAGACCCGGTGCAACAAAGCGATGATCCGTGATAACTAGGGTTTGCAGATGTTCCAGCTCTGCAATGCTGAGACTGCGTTTTCCAGCGTCGCCAATAATTCGCCCCCAACGCTCAATTCGGTTGTGCGGCGGGTTTTCCCCTTCAATGGAGTAGGAAGCCTTTGAATCCTTAATGAGTAAAAATGCAGCGGCACGCCCCAGAATGTCTGGGTGTGTTTGACCAATGTTCTTGACTGCGGTTTCAGATAAATTTCTGTCGATAAACTGTTCAAGCTTCTTTGTTTTGCGAATGAGAGGGCAGAAGTCACGCGTTCCCGGCAGATTGTTGCCGACACGATGTCGTCGCGAGGGAATCGCCGCCCCTGCATACTGCAACTTGTTATTCACAACTGGTACAAAGTTTCCAGTCGTTGCATCCGCAATGTCTAGCTCTTTCCCGCGAAGCCATTCCCAAAGAAACCAAAGCCTGCGGCTATAGCTGCCGGTCGGTTCTGAGCGGATTATCTTTTCAACTTTGTTTGCCTCGATCACTTGAAATAAGGCATTTAATACGGCCAGATCAATTCCCTCGTATTTCAGCGCGAAAGTCAGGTGGCCATGAAGTGATTCTTCCGGCCTATGTCTTGGAGTGAAGATTTGCCAACGTTCCTGAGTGAATTTTTTGTGTTTTGTGCCGATAGCGCACAGAGTGTCAGGGATGGTAACTCTAAGGTTGTGGGCATCGATAAGGGCTGCATACCCGGCAAGGGTAGCGCCCTCCTCTAAAATCGAAAATCCATGAAAAATAGTTTTAGGTTGTGATCTTTGGTTATAATTTGTCATTTTCATGAATTCCTTTTTGTCGTTTAAGTTAGGTTGTCATGAAAAGCGTTTACTGTCTATGAAAATTGGTTATTTTAGGCGGTGTTTATGAAGAACGATTATGCCTGTTTTGTCTCTGGTAGTAGTTTTCCTGCGAAATGGAAATTATAACAGGATAACAAGGATTGGATTGTCATCCGTTTATTGGGGTTTATCGGTCTATTGCGGCGAGACACTACTTGTGTGATTTAATGCGGTGGGTGTACCGCTTTTCGATTATTGCACCTTGACGACATGTTCTCTGTAGGATACACTTTTGCTATGAATTATATCTTAGAAAATACACTTGAATATAAAAAGTGGTTTCTTCAGCTTAAAGATAAAACCTGTAGAAACAGGCTTTTGCTCCGTCTAGCTCGAATTGAGAATGGAAACTTTGGTGACTATAAACAACTCGATGAAAATTTATTCGAGCTGCGTTGCACCTTTGGTGGTGGTTTACGTGTTTACTATACGCTTCGTGGCGAGAGGGTGGTTTTATTGCTGGCAGGTGGCAATAAGTCACGGCAGTCAAGTGATATTGAAAAAGCTAAGAAAATGTTGAGAGAATTGGAGTAAATTATGACTGTAAAAATTGAACGATTTGATATAGCAGAACACCTTGAAACCGATGAGGATATCCATGAATTCTTAAGTGAGGCCATTACCACAGGCAGTGAGTCCGACTTCATTCATGCCCTTGGTATCGCTGCACGTGCTAAGGGGATGAGTGATATTGCTCGTTCTGCTCAAGTAACCCGTGCCAGCCTATATAAATCCCTTTCTGAAAATGGTAATCCGCGCTTTGATACCATTAATAAAATTGTCGAGGCATTGGGTTGCAAGCTGGTGATTGCCCCTTAACTTTCACAATGATTACTTACCGTTTAAAATAAATGGGATTAGTACCAATCTTCCGCTGCCGCCAAAAAGCTCGTCACTCTCGCGCAGGCGGGAGTCTAGAAATCTATGCAAAACCTCTGGATACCCGCTTTCGCGAGCATGACGAATACGGGGGACAGAACCAAAGCGGAAAATTAGTGCTACCTAGAAAAATAAATGGGATTGCTGCCAAAGTATCGGTGGCTGTACCTTTTTTATGAAAGCCGAGTCGGAAAGTTTCCGACTCGGCTTTGTTTTTGACATCAGGTTCTAGGTAGGTCAGGCATTGTCTGACAGCTTTTGGTTGGTTTTAAGGGAAGTTTATCCACTGCGTCAGTTACGTCCCCTCGGTGTTTTCCCGTCCCCTCGGTGTTTTCC
>CAZHXF010000038.1:0-10320 GCA_964536375.1 uncultured Desulfuromonas sp.
ATCCAAACTATCATAAGAACTCCAACCAAAGCGATCAGCATCAACTTCTACTGTCAATTTTTCGATGGGCTGCCACGCAATAGCAAAGCTCCATGTATCCGGCAAAGTTATTTCAGTTGAAGCATCGGCAGAATCGGTACTAGGAATAAACTCTGGGTGCCCTCCACTTAATACAGACTGACCAGTTGGTGTAACATAAAAATCAACATCACCGTCTATATCCAATTCAATTTCACTACGATAAGCCACAGCTACGCTTACCGAAGCCACAGGCTTCCATAATAACCCAAAGTTGTAACCCCAACCATCACCATCACCTTCAATCTCCGATGAGGCTATTTGCCCGTAATTATATAAATATGCATCCTTTTCTAACCACACTTGAGCATATGTATAATCAACACCAGCACCGATAGAAAGATTTAACTTATCAATTCTATAGGCAACAGTAGGATTTACATTTATTGGTTTGATAGCGATCTCTCTTATCTCATCCCTGAAGGGACTAGTATTATCCCAGCGTTTTGCCAAGGGATACAGAGAACCAACACCAATTCCAAAGGCCCAAGGAGAGTCTTTTTCAGAATATGTTGCATAAAAATTGGGCGGGAAGAAGATATCACTGCGCGCTTTTGTATCCACATCATTAACTACTGTGGTGCCAAGAGCTGTTGTCCCCTTAAACTCAGTTTCTGGGACATTAATTACCGTAACCCCTAAACTGACCTGAGTACCACTTTGAAATGCAATACCGGCAGGGTTATAAAAAACAGCTGACGGATCATCGGCTTGGGCGACGAAGGCGTTAGCCATGCCCATAGCTTTGGCTCCCTGCTCACGAATGTGAAAACCAGCACCACACACCAAGCTGGGCACCAGCAGTACCAGCACCACCACAATAATTAATCCTCGTCTCACGATACCCCCCCTGAATTTCAATATATAATTAAAAAAATGTGGGGCATTATGCCAAGATGCTTGGATTAGGTGCAAGGATTAAAATTTGAGCCACAAGAAATTGTGCTAAATAAAGGATAATTCCGGCAAAATGAACGGGATTTAGACAAAAACAGCAGACCATTTATAACATAAAGGATAAATCAGAACATTTGTGGTCTTTTTGCTATCGTACACAAGAAACTAATTAACGCGACTTTCTGCTCAGATAAATGGCACCCCAGATAACTCCACAGACTAAAACAATAAATAAAATATTACCGAACGACACCATATTATTTCCTCACATAATAGCAATTGCGCTACACATATTTTCAATAAAGCAGATTGGTCAGGGTGTTTATATTGGCATGTTTGCCAACAGTTTTGTAAATTTTTATATCATCCCAGACTTGATCTAAAATTCCATCATGAATAGCCCAACTGCGCCCGCGCACAGTTTTCTCCATACCGCGCTGTCTAAATGGAGTCGAACCATCTAGACGCCCAGACAAAACTCCTCCGGGCTGGAATTCTTTATCTATCCACAACATCAGTTGCTTGCCAGTAATATAGTCAAAGCCATAGCGCTCATAGCGTACTGCATTACTGTAAGACAATGGTTCTGCAACAATAATATCTACCCCCAGCGAGGCAACAAAGCGCTCAAAACTTTCATAGAAAGGTTTAAATGTTTTCAAACCAACACGCACCTGATTTGGCGACAAACCGGCTTGCATAGCACAAATCTCTTCTGGAATATTACGCCGTACGGTACCAAAAGAGTTTTCCCGCCCAAACTGATCTTTGTCTATATCAAAACGTGGAGCATCTGGATCATTAATTAAACAAAATGACAACTCAATCTGAGCGTATGGTGTATCGGCAACCTCGACAAAGAACAAACAATCCTGATCGCTGATATCGCGCCGCACCTCAATGCGCAGCAGACCCAATCCTTGAGGGCAAATAAACTTAATTTTGTTTATTGGACTACCAGCTTTATTTAAGGAGCATAGGGTCTCTGGATTAAAACCATATTTATCAAACACCAATTGCGGCACTAAGACTGAGTAAATCTGTTCCTTTTCTATCTGTGGCAGTGCATTGATATCGCGAATTGAAAATAGCGGTAAGCCGTCGGCAGCGATAAGATGTGGCACATTAGCTAATGGCATATCATCCTCGCGCATGAATGTTAAAAACTGGAAAGATATGGCGCTCTATAAAGGATAAATTTTTATCCAGCGCGTGTTGGGCCCGAGCAAAATCATCGGGTGAAGCCAAGTGTGGTTTATCGCGCAAACACAGACAAGTCTCACCAAGTTTTTTTACAGTATCCTGAAAAGATGGGCTAAATTGATCTTCAATAGGTTCACCAATAATCGTTGCCCAGAGCAATGTCCAAGACCGCGCGACATTCAGACGATCATAGCCTCCGCCACCCAATGCCACCCACGGAACACCGGTTGCCAAAAACTGCCTCCCGGCATATCCCATAAACGCTGTAGTGCACTCCAAGCGAGTAAGTGGATCTGTGCGCAACGGATCAGCTCCCATCTGGGTCACTAGGACATCTGGGGCAAACCCTCTTATCAACGGAACGACAATTCGCTGAAACGCCTGTTCAAAAATCAAATCATCAGAATGGGGCACTAGAGGAATATTAACAGAACATCCATAACCAGCCCCGCTGCCAACCTCATCGACAAATCCTGAGTAAGGGTAAAAATCTTTACCGTTTTCATGAATTGAGATAGTCAAGACCTTGTCACTGGCATAAAAAGCTTCTTGAACGCCGTCACCGTGATGGGCATCAATATCCACATAGACTACCCTTTTACCCTGCTTTACCAACTGTGCTATCGCGACTACAGCATCGTTGATGTAGCTAAAGCCTGAGGCACGGGCCGCATGTGCGTGATGCCAACCACCAGCCATACTGAAGGCGGCACGGCACCCTTCATGAGTAACTTGACGCACAGCTTCTACGGTGCCACCACACATCAGGCGTGACCAATCATACAACCCCTTAAAAACAGGATTTTCAACATCGCCCAGACCATAGATAAAATTAGCATGCGGCTCATCATCAATGCTGAATTTTTTTAATGTTTCGAGATAATCTTGGCGGTGAAAATCGAGCAACATTTCCTCAGAAACTACCGGGCATTCCATCTGTTTAACCTGTGGCAGGTCAATTAAGCCACACTGCTGCATTAACTCATAGGTCAAACGATAGCGATCCACCTTGAAAGGGTGCAAATCTCCGTAGGAATATTCACTGAAACGGCTTGAATAAATAAGGGCGAAAATTTCCTGCATTTTTAACCACACCTCAGAAATAAGTATAATTTACTCAACAACATTTTTACCGTGCCCTCTCTTAAGCGTCAACAGAATTGGCAATAATTGGGCAATTGCTATTTTTATGAGCAAAAGGTATAACCATGGCGGTACAACCTCGCGGCAATGCATACAATTGTGTCCATTGCAATAGGTCAACTCTATAAAACTTAAGCACCATTTAATCTAGGAGTACGTACGCGTGACACCACAGTTAACAGGAAAACAAAACCATTTCTTACGCGGTCTTGGCCACCATCTACAACCAGTTGTTATGGTGGGAAAAGACGAAATAACCGCAAGTATTATCAAATCAACAGATGAAGCTCTGGAATTACATGAGCTGATAAAAATAAAAATACAGGACGGCTGCATCATGGATCGTAAAGATGTAGCGGGCGCGCTAGCACATAAATGTAATGCTGCTGTAGCGCAAATCCTTGGGCGCACGATTTTACTGTTCCGCCCATCGGAAAAAAAGCTCATCGAACTACCTAAAAATCGCAGTTAACGGATTACTGGCGTGCGCATTATCAGTGGTACAGCTAGAGGAGCTCAACTGGCAACATTCAGTGGGGCAGAAATAAGACCTACCAGCGACCGGGTGCGTGGAGCTATCTTCAGCATGTTAACCAGCAGAATCGGTAGTTTTAACCAGCTGAAAGTTTTAGATATTTTTGCTGGTACTGGGGCCATGGGGCTTGAGGCGTTAAGTCGCTCAGCCGCTACAGTTATCTTTATAGATAATGGGCGTCAGGCCAGAAAACTTATAGAAAGCAATTGCCAGCGCTGTAAACTGGAGCGCAATGCACAGATAATTACCGAAAATTCCCAATCGGCACTACCTCGGCTACACGGGCAACAGTTCGATGTAATTTTCATGGATCCACCCTACAACAAGGATCTTATTCCAGAGATAATTCAGCTGATAGAGCAATATGATTTACTTGCTAATAATGGAATCATTTGCGCTGAAGAAGATAAAAAGGCTGTAGTACCAGAACAAATTGGAACAATCACCCAATTAGACCAGCGCAATTATGGCAATACTGCAATCTATCTGTTTAATAAAGTTACCCCCAGACTGCTAAGTGAGGGCTAAAGCATGAATAACCGCATTGCTGTTTATCCCGGATCATTTGATCCGATCACTAATGGTCATCTGGATATCATTCAGCGGGGTTTAAAATCTTTTGATACGATAATAGTGGCAGTAGCGCAGAACTCAGCGAAGCAGAGCCTATTCAGTGTCGAGGAACGGATGGAAATGATCCTGGCCGCTGTGGATAACGACCCACGGGTACAGGTCGATGTAATTGATGGGTTATTAATCAATTATGTTGCCAGCAAAAAATCACAGGTTATTTTGCGCGGGCTGCGCGCAGTTTCAGATTTTGAATACGAGTTTCAGCTGGCTCAGCTCAATCGCACCATGCATGCTCAAATTGAAACTTTGTTCCTGATGACATCGCTGCGCTATGCCTATTTAAGTTCCTCAATAGTCAAGGAGATTGCCTCTTTTCATGGCCCAGTCGATGAGTATGTCCCCCCATTTGTTCAAAAACAATTAGCAGAAAAGTTCTCCACCAAATCAGCGAAATCACCTCTATAAAACGGATAGATAACAGTGGGTTTGCGGGATAATCCGCACATCTAATTTATAGCTCGCCAGTACAGCCTGCCACGCTAACAACTGTTTGGCTTGAACTGAGCACTTACCAGCAATAGTGCGTGGCTGCACAATCACTGGCACCTGAGCTGCAGTTTGGGCAATAATTGTTGCCACCTGGTGCAACTCATCCACCGGAGTATCCGCACCGACTACCACCTTAACGCAACAATTAACCTGCGCTGCAACTTCCAAAAAATGGCGATGTTTATCCCATGGAGTTGCTGCCCCGGTTTGCGACTCCAACTTGAAGTCCATAATTACCCAGCGCAACCAAGGCATGATGGTTTCCAGCTCAGCGGTTAAGGTACCATTGGTTTCCAATTGCAAAGGCAATAATGTCACCAACTCCGGTAACCACTGCCTCAGCGTAGCTGCATGCAGCAGCGGCTCCCCACCGGTTATAGACATAGAGTGGTGGACAAAGGGCAGGTGCTGTTGCCATTGTTTAACTACGGCACACACCTGTTCCAGTGCTACGGGGTTAGCCCAAGGGGCAATAAATTCTCCTGAGCCAGGCGATTGTTCGCACTGACAACTAGCAGTTACCGTAAATGACGTATCGCAATAATCACAATTGAGATTACACCCTGCCAGACGCAAAAATATTTGCCGTCGCCCCACTAATATCCCCTCCCCCTGTACCGAGGAAAACAGCTCTATTAAGGGTAATTTAGTCACGGGTATAACTGGCACAGGCATTATCCGATTCCCACACATTTACGCTATCAACCATAACGTTTTCGTTGTTAAGAACTTTTTCGAGCTTTTCAAACAGGTAGCGAGCTATATTCTCTGAAGATGGGCTTGCTTCCAAGAAAGGCTCAAGTTCGTTTAGATATTTATGATCCAAAGTACCAAGTAGTTTTTTGGTCTGTGCTTTGAGAATTTTAAAATCTATTCCCAAACCAGATTTATCCAGTTCACGCGCCTTAACGGTTACTTCCACTTTCCAGTTATGTCCATGGAGATTTTCGCAATCACCATCATAATTCATCAGGTTGTGGGCAGCAGAAAAGCTGGTAATTATCTTAAGATTATACATAATGTTTCTCCATCTATTTATTCAGAATAATTAGCTTATTTCATCTTCATCATATTGTTCAATATTGACAGCCTCCTGACCGACAGTATATTCCTCATCTATCCAGGCACCAAGATCTATCAGCCGGCATCTTTCAGAACAAAAAGGTCGCCAACGATTCCCTTCCCACTCACAGGCGTTTGCGCATATTGGGCACTGTAACTGTAGAACCATATTTATCTCCTGTTTTGCGGCACAAAAAAGGTAATTTCCAGCGTAAATCTACCAATCCATGTTATAGTTTTTGCCAATTTAATATGCCAAACACTGGCAAAGGATGACCAATATGACAATCGATATTGATGATTTCAATATTTGCGATCTTGATTCGGAAATAAGAGTCGACAAACAATGCTCAAAGCTATTGAAGCAATTCCACTTACAATTGCTCCAGGATGATATTGCCCCACTTGAAGCTGGGCAACTGGCTCATGGTGCAGATTATTTTCTCCGCGATTTTATAATTGCCGATCGCCGGATGAATCTGTTTACAATAGATCACAGCTCCATCAGACAATTCGCTGGGCACTGGTATATCACAAAAAACCTAGAACCCAACATAAAAGAGTTGACCACCCTATTACAAGGAATCGCTGTTTTTTGCACCTACCTGCTTCAGCAGGAGCTGTTAGAACAAGAAATTCATCGGCAAATACAATTAGCTACTGCCGAATTAGATTTTTACCAACAGCGCATTGATCAGTTCTGGGATATAAGTGACGATGGCTATCATCAATGGTGCACCGCCTGTCCACTGTCTGAAATTGGTTAAACAGCTATCGTGAAAGATTCCGCGCCAAATACCTGTGTTAAAGCAGCCAGAGTAGCCATCATTACTGCAGCAGCGCTGGCGTTAGTGAAAATAACTACAGGCATTACTACAGGATCAATGGCGCTTATATCTTCGGCGGCTGACTCACTGCTCGACCTGTTTATGTCATCAGGCAACATGTTGGCACTGCGCCAAGCAAACAAACCTGCCGATAATGAACATCCTTATGGTCACGGTAAATTTGAATCTGCAGCCACACTGTTACAGAGCATATTCATTGGTGCATCCGGCTTGTTCATCCTCTATGCCTCAGTCAACCGCCTCAGACAAGAGAGTGGGCAGTTACACTATATAGATCTTGGCATTGTGGTCTTGGCTATCAGTGCTGTAGCTTCGTGGATATTGAGCCGCCATCTTAAAACTGTTGGCTTAAGTAACGATTCCACCGCGCTGCAAGCTGACGCTTTGCACTATGCCACGGATGTCTATAGCAATCTGGCGTTACTTGTTGGCCTGATGGGCGTTAAATTTCTCGGCTGGTATTGGCTCGATCCGATTCTGTCGTTAGGAGTGGGGGGGTTCATTCTATATGCTGCCTTTGAACTGCTTAAAGGCTGTTTGGACGATTTTCTCGACGTTGGCTTACCCCAAGAACAACAACAGCAGATCATTGACTGCATAGAGCAACACGCACATAACAACACGGGCTATCACAACTTGCGCACCAGACACAGCGGAAAAACCAAATTAATCGACTTCCACTTGACCTTTTGCTGCCACAAAACCATCACAGAGGCTCACGCCACTGCCACCGCAATTGAACAACTAATTAAACAACGCATCAGCAATGCTGATGTCACCATCCACCTAGAACCAACCACCTGTAAGCAGTGCCGCCGCGCCAATAGTTGTACTAGGCCTGAGAATAGCCAGCGTTCCTGAGAACAGCAAACAAGACCCATTTAACGTCCCAGCTTAATACCTAGTTTTTCCGCATCAGCAACCAGCTCACCATCTGGATCAACCAGATTTAACGCTCCCACAGCATCAGCAATGGTAGTGGTTACTACCGATCGTCCACGCAAAGACACCATGTGCCCAAACTGGCCATTTTCGATTAGATCAACCGCTTTAACACCAAAACGTGAGCCAAGAATCCGATCAAATGGTGATGGAGAACCACCGCGCTGCAAATGGCCCAACACAACTGTGCGCACGTCCATGCCAGTACACTTCCCGATCTGATCAGCGACAAATTGTCCTATACCACCCAGACGCTCAACACCGCTGCGACTCTCACCCTTGCCCACCTGGACAACTATTTCACCCTCGGCAGGAAAAGCTCCTTCGGCTACGACCACGATGGAGAAACGCCCCCCGAGTTCCCGCCGTTTGTTGATGGCTTCACAAACATGGTCGATAGAATATGGTATCTCCGGCAACAGAATAACATCAGCACCACCAGCAATACCTGATTCCAAAGCAATCCAGCCTGCATTACGCCCCATGACTTCGACCACCATAACGCGATGATGACTTTCTGCAGTGGTATGCAACCTGTCCAGAGCTTCAGTAACAACGCCAACAGCAGAATTGTAACCGAAAGTCACATCTGTAGCCTTCAGATCATTATCTATAGTTTTAGGAATACCGACTACATTTAAGCCTAACTCGTAAAGGTGCTGGGCAATTTTCAACGTACCGTCACCACCAACAGCAATGAGCGCTTCAGCACCAATCTTGTTAAAGTTAGCAATGACCTGATCAGAGACATCCAGCCAGCGCGTTTCACCATCTATGGTAACCGGATAATTCAGTGGATTACCCTGATTACTGGTACCAAGAATAGTGCCACCGCGTTGCAAGATACCCCGCACCGCGTTTCTATCCAGTTCACGTACTTTGTTACCGGATATTATGCCATCAAAACCATCCTCTATGCCAATAACGCGCCAGCCCTTACTAGCAGCCGAACGTACCACGCCGCGAATAACTGCATTGAGTCCCGGACAATCACCACCACCAGTAAGTATCGCAATAGTCTTTGACATTGCTAACGCTCCCTACTCTTAAAGTTAAATTATCGTTGGGCATCCTGTTGTGTAGCTATAGCAAGTTTTAAAAAACCAGCAGCACGTGCCGCGTCCATAATTTCAACTACGATGCCGTGCAGAGCTTTTTTATCGGCAAGTATAACAAAAGTTGTCGTGGATGCACGCTCGGCATAACTGGCCAAATGTGCTTCGAGGTCAGATAGAGAGATCAGGTGGTCATCAAGGTGGATTCTGCCCGACTTTTCCAAATAGACCTTAACTTCATCGGGAGTTTTTTGGATATTCTTAGCGTTAGCTGTGGGCAATTTGACATCAATCCCTTGAGATTCAACAAAGGTGGTAGATATCATAAAAAAGATTAGCAACAGAAACACCACATCGACCATTGAGGTCAACTCAATGCGGACATCTTCGCGTTTTTTACGTTTAAAGGCCATAGAATATTAGCTATTATCCGCGGCGACAATATCAACCAGCTGCATGGCATACACTTCCATAGAATCGTTAAGTAAATCAGCACGGCTGGTCAGATATTTATGTAACAATATTGTCGGTATGGCTACTGCCAAGCCAGTGGCCGTGGTAATTAAAGCCTCGGAAATACCCCCACCTAAAGTGGCTGGCGTACCCACACCCTGCACTGCCAACTGAGTAAAAGCTCGAATCATCCCCAACACCGTGCCCAATAAACCCAATAACGGAGAAATTGTGGCAATAGTGCCGAGCAAACCCAGATAGCGTTCCAAACTAGAACTGTGGCGCGCGCCAACCTCTTCCACCAAAGTTTTTATCTGATCCCTGCTTCGTCCTGCCGCATTGAGGGCAACCACAAAGATACTCGACAACATGGTACACCGACTTTGGCATATTGCCAGAGCTTCAACCACATGGTCATTGCGCACCAAGCTTTCTACCTCAAGGCTAAGTTTTAAAGAGCTGCGCCGCAGACCGAAAAAAAACCATAACCTTTCAAAAAAGATTGTCAAAGCCAACACCGAGCATAACAATATCGGGTACATAAGGGGACCGCCCTTATGAAAGATGTCCAGCATTGTGCCACTATCCATTAAAGATCATCCTCTCAATTACAACTCTATTTTTTATCAGTATTGGAGATATCTTGCGGATTATCGTGAGGCAATTCTATCACTTGAGGGCTAGCTTCCTCTTCTGCCACGACAGTTGCATCGTCTTCGAAAACTGCATCACTGACATTCTCATCAAGATCAGACACAGTCTCTGCAGATGGCGCAACAACAGGCGGAACAATTACCGCTGCCACCTGTTGATTTGCACTATCAGCAGTTTGCTGAGTTACCGGTTGCTCTTCACCCTTCTTCTCTTTTTTATTTTTCTTCTTTTCTTTTTCTGGGGCAACTACTCCATCTGGCTGTAATTTATTAATCTGGCGTTTGAGCTGCATAATTTTCAACGTACTGGCAAACGAGGCAGCGATCAT
>CAZHXF010000038.1:10420-26602 GCA_964536375.1 uncultured Desulfuromonas sp.
GACGTTAGACGATTTGACTGGTGGCGTCAATATTGATAATTTCCCCGCGCAGGTTATCGCCCAGATATAGCATAGCTACTGAATGGCACGGTGAGCGACGCCGATCAGTTGTACTACCTGGATTTAGCACTAACATTCCGTCAACTTCATGGCATACAGCACAATGACTGTGCCCATAAACAAGGCAATCTAGCTCGTCCTCGGCAAAGTAGGCTATCATGCGCTCTTCAAGATCTGCATAATTGCCCCAGCCATGAATTAAACCAATACGGAAGCCGCCAAGTGCCATAATCCTACACTCGGGCACACCATTAACAGCTGGGTCGTTATTGCCGCGTACAGCGTAAAATGGCACATCAGCAAACAGCAGGCTAATATCTGGGTGAATCATATCGCCAGCATGCAGAATCATATCAACATCAGCAAAGTACTGTTCCAACAACCCACCTATCAACTTCGCCCCCTGAGCCAAGGAGCGAAAATGGGTATCAGAAAGAACACCAATTTTAAGTTGCTTGGCTACCATCTACGCTAGTTTCCAGTTCGGCACGCTCAAGCACTGACTTAGACAGTGGTTTACGCACCTTCACCCCTAGTTCAACAAAATGGTTAGCCTGACTAATAAGATTACCACGCCCTTGAGTCAACTTGACCATGGCAGATTGATAGGTGCTATCAACGGTAGATAGCTGAATCCCCAGCTTTTCCATATCCTCCACAAACCCCCGCAGCTTATCGTACACTGCTCCAGCACGCTCGGCAATCGCCTGAGTGTTCTGGTTCTGTCGCTCATAGCGCCAGATATTTTCAATAGTACGCAATGTTGCCAACAGCGTAGTTGGTGACACCACCACTATTCTGCGCTCAAAGGCATGATTAAATAAATTGTCGTCTGCTTGAAAGGCAGCCATAAAAGCGGCTTCAATAGGCATGAACATAAGCACAAAATCCAGCGAACGAACCCCTTGCAAACTGGTATAATCCTTGGCGCTCAGAGTTGTTATATGCTGGCGTACTGCTGCCACATGATCATTCAATGCCTGGGTTTGAAGCAGGCTATCCTCCTCATTACAATAACGCTCATAAGCCACAAGCGAGACCTTGGAGTCAACAACCACGTCTTTATGCTCCGGGAGATGAATAATCACATCCGGTTTTAACAGTTTCTTATCTGCATCCCGAAAGCCACCCTGCGCTTCATACTCAACGCCTGCACGCAATCCTGACTGTTCCAGCACCCGTTCCAACACCAACTCACCCCAGTTACCCTGGACTTTCTTGTCACCCTTGAGGGCTCGTGTCAGATTTATAGCTTCACGGTTCATCTGAACATTAATCTGCCGCAAATTTTCTAGTTCAATCTTCAAGGAACCACGTTCGCGCACATCGTTGACATAAATATCATCAACCTTCTTCTTGAAATCGTGTAACTGTTCGCGAAACGGCTCAAGCACTTGGTGTAAATGTTCACCATTTTTAGCGCTAAAAACTCGCCCTTTTTCGTCGAATATTTCCTGCGCCAAGGCTTTAAATTGATTAGACAATTCTATGCGTGATTCACTTAATAGCTGCAATTTATCTGCTGCATGCTGCTGCTGTTCTGTAAGCCTAGTGGTCAATTCTGCAACCTGAATATGTTTGTCTTTTAATTGGGAGCGTAATTGTTCTAACGCCTCGTCACGCTGACGCACATTATCCTTAATCTGCTCAAGATGACTGTTTTTCTCCTGCGCACGTACTAGCTCCAAATTTATTTGCTGCAGTAGTTGCTGTGCTGCATCATGGGCTGCGATTCGCGTCTGCACTTGATGTTCAAGAACAGGTACACGCTCTATTTGTACTTGAGCAACTTGATCAGTGCGCTGCAACTCTTGCACCCGTTGTTGCGATATTGTTAGCTGGCGGTGCAGAAATAATATGCGCCACAGGGCAAGAACAAAAACAAGGGGCACAACATAGATGGCAATATCGACTAATATCATTGAAGAAAATTCAGTCAATTTGAGCGTTCTCGTTTAAACGACGACGGGAGATCTTAAAAGTTGCTTGCATCTGCATAATCTTATCGCCACTTGAGTCTTCTACATAAACCGTTGCGTCCCATAAGCGTTCCCGAACTTCAGTTACTGAGCTGAGTGCAGTTACCAGACCCTGCATGACTGGTCGCAAAAAATCGACCTCCATGTGAATGGTCCCGAAATGGGTGCCAGCAGGTAAAACGCTTTTAATTGCCATAACCGCAGCAGTATCAGCTAGAGTAACCAGAGCGCCACCATGTAACATGCTACCGCCATTGGCGAACGAAGCCAGAAATGGCATTGTTAATTCAGCGTTACCATCATTAGCGCATATCAGCTCAATACCCAGCATTTTTTCAAATGGAGAACATTCTAGCCATTGATTCAAGGTAACCTGGTGCGGTCCTAACTTTTGGTTAATATCCATCTACACCCAATCTATAGAGCTAAGAGCGATTATGTATGGTCAGTCCCTGTAAAAAGTTTCGCACTATTTGATCGCCACACTCTTTATAATTTTTATGTCCCTGTTTCCGAAACAAAGCACTCAGTTCTGCTTTGGAGATTTTAAAACTGGCATCTGCAAAAATATCCAACATATCTTGTTCACACAACTGCAAAGCCACCCGTATTTTTTTTAAAATCATATTGTTATTGAATGGTGATGGTGCCGGAGCTGATATTTTATCACGCTGACCGCGGGTATAAACAATTAAACCGTCAAAAAACTTGTTCAGCACTCCTGCTGGCAGTTCCTGATACTCAAGATCATCTTCACGCCGAAAATAGCCACTGAGCTGTTGTGCATCAATACTGGTGTGACTTAATGCAAAGATCTCCATTATGGTTGCATCACTCATATCGACAGCGTAACGAAAGCGACGGAAAATATCATTATAATTCATAATTGCTCACCGTTCGGTAGAAACCTGCATTGTTGATTTACATCATTACCCATAAGAACACAAAAGGCTTGATTCGTTCTGACTGATTAAGCTATAACTGATTGCCTTGGCCCCGTAGCTCAGCCGGATAGAGCGATCGCCTCCTAAGCGATAGGCCACAGGTTCGATTCCTGTCGGGGCCGCCAAAATAATCAAGCACTTAGTGACAAAACACTAAGTGCTTTTTTGTTGTTCTACCATGATCAAGCTGGTCAATAAAAAATATTAGTAATGAATCAGACTGAAAACTTTATCTTGCGGTAACCGCTTACGTCCTTCAAGAAAATCTAACTCTGCCAAAAAGGCACACTCTACCAGTTCGGCTCCTAAACTTTCCACCAGCTCCACTACTGCGGAGACAGTACCACCGGTGGCCAACAGGTCATCTGCTATCAGAACCCGATCACCAGAATGCAGTGAGTCTGCATGAATTTCCAAAGTATCTGTGCCATATTCAAGTTGATAAGTTTTTTTTATGGTTTTATGGGGCAATTTGCCCGGTTTACGCACCAAAGTGATACCGCAACCAAGTTTATACGCCAAAGCAGCACCAAGAATAAACCCGCGCGCTTCTACACCAACAATTTTATCAATTTTTTTATCCAGATAACGGTGCGATATTAAATCAATCATCCGTTGAAAACTTTTACCATCTTCAAGTAACGTAGTAATATCCTTAAAAACTATCCCCTTTTTAGGAAAATCTTGGACATCACGAATTATTCCTTTTAATTCTTCCACATCTGCTCTCCAGTTCTTATTTAATCTGCTCTAGTGTGTTCACGCATTATCCGCCGCAAAGTTTCCAGACTTTTTGCTTCGATTTGGCGAATTCGTTCCCGGGTAACACCGTAGCGCTTCCCGATGGTATCCAAAGTCTCTGGTTCGTGATCATTCAAACCAAAACGAAGCATTAAAATTTCACGTTCATTGACTTTCAACTCATTAAGCCATTGCGAGACAAATAAAAACTCATCCTTATTCTCCAGCATTTCTGCTGGCGTTAAAGAACTGGAATCCTCAATGGTATTTAATAATGAATAATCACTGTCAGCGCTAAGGGGACGTTCTATGGAGTATGTTTTTTTTACTAACTGCTGCAAGTGGCGTACCTCTTCTACGTCACTATCCATCATCTCAGCAATATCGTGTTCAGAAGGCTCGTGATTAAATTGTTTCAAGGCTTCTTTTGTTGCTTTGAGCATACAATTTACTCGTTCAGCAATATGCACCGGTAAGCGAATTGTTCGCCCCTGATTCACCAAAGCTCGTTCAACTGACTGACGTATCCACCAAGTAGCATAAGTCGAGAAGCGGCACCCTTTACTTACCTGAAAACGCTCCACCGCTTTAATTAAACCAATATTACCTTCTTCAATAAGATCGAGAAATGGTAAACCACGGTTCATGTATCTCTTAGCTATCTTGACAACTAAGCGCAAGTTAGCTTCTATCATTTTCGCGCGTGCATCGCTATCACCCTTGGCAATCAACCCAGCAAGACGAATCTCATCTTCAGCAGTCAATAATGCAGACTTTTTAATCGCGTGAAAATAGCATTCAATAGCATTATCGCTGTTAAATTCCTGACTACCGCCAGTATTCACCTTAGACGTTGTCTTATTGTGCATCCGTCACCTCCGACTAACAAACAATCAACCGATGGAGTTATTTTATTAAAGAGCTGTCATTACTTCAAGTAAAAAGCAGGATCAACTACCTTTTTATGCTGCCAAACTTCAAAATGTAAGAGACCATTATTTGCACTATTCAGGCTACCGACTAAAGCAATTTTCTGACCTGCGCTCACATAACTACCAGAGCCTACAAGCAGTTTACTATTGTAACCATAAACTGTATACAAGGCATTATCATGCTCAACAATCACCACATGACCAAAACCTGTAATACCATTGCCACTATAAATAATTTTCCCCGCCGCGGCACTAACCACCATACTTCCGATAGCTGCTGATATATCAATTCCTTTGCTGGGTACAGCACCGGAAATATTGAATTTTTTTACCACGGTGCCCCGTACTGGCCAAATAAATTTATGTTGCATACTCCTGACGCTGGCAGACTTAACCTGACGTGCCATCGGCACCACAGAGTTATTCTTAGGTCTTGATGGTACTCGCGTCTTTGCAGCAAGCGATTTCTTATTAACTTTTTTGGGTTTGGTTGGCACCACACTATACTTCTTGGCGCTGGGGACAACTGCTACAGTGCGCGTGTACCTAGCACCGGGAATAAACAAGGATTGTCCGACTTTAATTTGGGTAGGGTTTTTCAGGTGATTTCTGGAAACGATTTTTGCTGCGGACACCTTATAGGTCTTAGCTATACGATAAAGAGTCTGCCCGGGCTGAACAATATGCCGCACACCATTACCTGAGCTATGTGAAACACAGCCAGTACATGTAACCAACAGCAGAAATAGCAGAACTCCAATTGAGCGCATATCCTCAGCATCCTAGTCAGGAAGATAAAATTCAACCAAGAATATAACGTATTACAATAAAACCACCAAACAATAACAGAGTGAACACTAAAGTCAGTTTATTGAAATGTTTATCTATGAGTTGCCGCGCGCGCTCACCATAACGGTAAACAATCACCCCGATAATATAAAAACGTAAACCACGGCTTACTGCCGAGGCAAAAACAAAGACAGGGAAATTGATATGGAACACCCCGGCCCCGATAGTAATAACTTTATATGGAATAGGAGTAAAGCCTGCTAGGAATATAAACCAAAAATCATATTTACTAAAAATCAGTTGAATAGATTGAAATACTTCCGGGGTAAAACCTGGGACCCAGTTAAAAAACCACCCAGCCGCAATATTCCAAAAACTATTACCAATAGCATAACCAGCGACACCACCGAGAACCGACCCTAGAGTACATAAAGCGGCACAGCGAAATATACTGCGTGGGACAGACAAGCCAATAGCAATCAATAGCACATCAGGTGGGATGGGAAAAAAAGAGGATTCGGCAAAGGCTAACAAAAATAATGCCGAAACAGCATAAGGAGTATTAGACCAATGAAGCACCCAATCGTACATCCGGCGTATAAAGCGCATCAAAAACACCACACCAACACGTTTATTCTTTCCAGCCGTATTTGCCAATCAAAGGGACAAAACGACAACCAAGCACATCTTCCTCTGAAAATGTTTGCTCTGCAGTGCGTACGATCCGCTTCAAGACTTGGGTAGTACCATCGCCAACCGGAATAACTAACCGACCACCAATAGCTAATTGTTCTTTATATATTGGTGGTACAGCCGGTGCTCCGGCCGTGACAATGATGGCATCAAATGGTGCCTGTTCACTCCAGCCGCAGCTACCATCAGACACTTGTATACTGACATTTGAGTAGTTAATACTATCGAGAACGCGTCGTGCCCTGCGCGCCAGAACGGCAATACGTTCCACCGAATATACATGCGCGGCAAGTTTTGCTAATACAGCAGCCTGATATCCAGAACCAGTACCTATCTCCAATACACGGTCACTAGTTTGCAATTGCAGCGCAGCTGTCATAGCAGCAACAATAAAGGGCTGTGAAATCGTTTGTTTTTCACCAATTGGCAACGGATAATCGGAATAGGCTTGTGCTTGGAGGGCTTCTTCTACAAATAGGTGGCGTGGAACCAGCTCCATTGCCTTGATAACCGTTTCATCTTTGATTCCGCGCGCGATAATATGCTTGGCAATCATACGGCGACGAGCTATTGAATAATCCATCTACAACCAATTCTCGACGACAATGCAAGGGGTGCAGCTACAACGAATACACAAAATAAATAAGCATTCAACCAATCATTTTACGTAGAGCAACTAATTCAGCACGTACCTGCAACAACAATTCACGATCACTAACAACAGCAGGATTATTTTTACCACCACTGCGCAATGCTTTGCGCGCCCCAGCTATAGTAAATCCATCGTGATACAACAGATGCTTCAGACGTAAAACTAATTCTATATCTTTTTTTTGATATTGCCGTTGCTTACTACGACCTTTTGATGGGCTAAAACTACCAAACTCAGATTCCCAATAACGCAACACATGAGGCTTAACACCAGTAATAGATGCTACCTCACCAATTTTGAACAACAATTTGTCGGGAATCTCAATATCCATGGGATGCTTAAAGAAACAAAGGGAAATAGCTATTCCCCTTCGTTGATTGCGGCTTTCAGAACTTGACTTGGTTTAAAAGTTAAGATTTTTCTAGAACTTATCTCAATCTCTTCACCAGTCTGAGGATTGCGACCACGACGTGTTGCCTTTTGTTTAACAACGAAATTACCGAAACCAGCAATTTTGATTTTGTCACCATTTTCGAGAGTTTCTTTTATAAGCTCAAAAACAGACTCGACAATTTCGGCGGATTCCTTCTTAGAAAACCCTGTTTTGTAGTAAACATTCTCCACAAGATCCGCTTTTGTCATAGTACCTCCAATAACTTAAGATCATCCATAGACCATTGATTTTAAACGGTTTATAACACAGCAAAATTTCACTAGCAAGTTCTATCTTAGCTCAGCACCAAGATTATTTTTTAACGATTTAACTATTTTTGCATGCATTGCATTTATTTCATCATCAGTCAGAGTTTTATCTAAAGAGCGATAACGGGCTCTGATTGCCATGCTTTTCTTACCTTCGGGAACACCTTTACCACTATAAATATCAAAAAGGGTAACATCGTCTAGATTTTTAATTTTAATTTTATCCAACACATCAAACAATTGTTGGGCACTGACTTCAGCAGCAAATAAAAATGCACTATCACGATAACAATCCGGAAAGCGTGAAATAGGCTCAAACGCTTTATCACTGCGTTTAACAGTCTGCAAAGCAGCTACATCAATATCAACTACATGAACCGGTTGGTCAATAGCATAATTTTCCTGAATCTGCGGATGCAATTCACCGAGCACTCCAATCAGAACCTTATCCTGAAATAAACGGCACGATTTCCCTGGATGAAGATAGGGTTGTTTACTGTCACCCTCAACCCGTAATTGCCCAAGGTTCAACTGAGCACACAAGGTTTCCACTATCCCCTTCAAATCATAAAAATCGACCATAGAAGACGATTGTGACCAACCTAACTGCTCTTTACGACCGGTCATAGCGGCACACAAACGTAGCGCTTCGTCTGGTTGTTCTGCACCAGCCACTACATTAAAAACCGGACGTAGTTCAAACAACTGCAAATCATTACTACGATACGACAGATTGCGTGCTACCGTTTCCAGCATACCCGGCAACAAACTGGTACGCATAACTGAATGTTCTTCAGTTAACGGATTTAATATCTTAACATTCACCCGCCGCTCATCATCTACGTCCAAGCCTATTTTGTCCCAAGCACTGGATGACACAAAAGAATAATTAATGATTTCGCTGAAGCCAGAACTAACCAGTGTATCTCGTAGCACTTTAGCGACCAGTTGCCCATCGTCGCGAAAACGCCGAACCACCCTACTTACCGGCATGGTTACTGGGATATTATCGTACCCATTTAAACGAGCCACCTCTTCAATAAGGTCAATTTCTCGCTCTAAATCGTGGCGTGACATTGGAATAGTAACCAACAGGGCTGATTCATCTGCCACCTTGGTCAATTGCGTAGGCAGATCAATAGAATTAAGCAATTTCTCAATCTGATCCAAAGACAAATCAAGTCCAAGGACAGCATTGTTGCGCGAGGCAGTGATCGTTACTTGGCGTTTTATCAATTCTTGAGGATAGACGTCAATGGCACCGGAGGCAATAGTGCCACCAGCCAGTTGCTGGATCAGAGAGATTGCCCGCTCTAATGCCAGTGGCATAATGTCGATGTCTGCACCACGTTCAAAACGATGGGAAGCTTCACTATGGATACCCAGACGCTTACTGGTTCTACGGACACAAGTTGGATCAAAATATGCGCTCTCAAGCAAAATATCAACTGTGGTTTCCGCAACTTCAGAATTTTGCCCACCCATGATACCCGCCAGAGCTACAGCACCTTCTCCATCACAAATAACAACATCGTTATCCTGTAATTGACGAGGTTGATTATCGAGTGTAGTAAACAGATCACCCTGTTGGGCTCGTTTGACAACTATTTTTTTGCCGCGCAGATGATTAAAATCGAACGCATGCAGTGGATGACCGAGTTCCATCAGCACATAATTTGTCACATCGACAACATTATTAATAGAACGCATACCCACCGACTCCAGACGCTGCACCAACCAGTCAGGTGATGGAGCGATCTTCACCCCTTTTATCAGACGCGCCATATAACGTGGGCAACCATCAACATTCTCAATGGTAACCGAAGTCTGGGCATCAATAGACTCACTGCTCTCAGTAATAGCAAAGCTGTTTGGCAGCTTAATACTCTTGTCAACAATAGCACCAATTTCGCGCGCGATACCGACCACACTCAAACAATCAGCACGATTAGGGGTAAGACCGATTTCATAACGCACATCTTTTAATCCCAGCGCGTCAAATAACGGAATGCCCAGTTGTAAGTCAGCAGGCAAAATCATTATGCCAGCAGCCTCATCAGCTAGACCAAGTTCTTTTTCTGAGCACAGCATACCCTTAGATTCGGCACCTCGGATTTTAGATTTTTTAATCTTAAAATCACCCGGCAAAACCGAACCCACTTGAGCCAGCGCGATCAGGTCACCAACCTTATGATTTGTCGCACCACAAACTACGGGAATCACTTCGCTACCGGTATTCACCTGACACAGGGTAAGGCGATCAGCCTGAGGATGTGGTTCTACAGAGTCCAATTGAGCAACTATAACCGAATCAAGTCCGGCGCCAAGATGTTCCATGAAATCAACTTCGAGTCCAGCCATGGTTAACTGATGAGATAGTTGCTCTGCGCTAAGATCGAAATCGACAAATTCTTTTAACCAGTTATAAGTAACAATCATGAACTATGTCCTTTATTTTTCTCACTGTCTCAATCACAGATTTCAGAAAACAAACTTGTTTATCAGTTATTAAAACTGGCGCAAAAAACGAATGTCATTCTCGAAAAACAGGCGCAAATCATTCACCCCATATTTTAACATCGCAATGCGTTCTAAACCCATACCAAAGGCGAAGCCACTATAACGTTCAGAATCATAATGTACCGACTTGAACACTTCCGGATCAATCATGCCACTGCCCAATATTTCTAACCAGCCGGAGTTTTTACATACTCTACAGCCTTTACCACCGCAGATAACACACTGAATATCGACTTCAGCACTGGGCTCAGTAAATGGAAAGAATGATGGGCGAAAGCGCACATTAACCTTTTTACCAAAACACTCATGGATGAAGGTAGTCAAAACACCTTTTAAATCACCAAAAGTGATATTCTCATCAACCATAAACCCTTCAATCTGATGAAACATCGGGCTATGGGTAATATCTGAATCGCGGCGATAAACTGTGCCGGGGGCAATAATGCGTAGCGGTGGCGCATGTTTCTGCATAGAGCGTATTTGCACTGGTGAAGTATGGGTACGTAGCACTACCTCATCACTAACATAAAAAGTATCCTGCATATCGCGTGCGGGATGATCTTTGGGTAAGTTTAGAGCCTCAAAGTTATAAAAATCATGCTCAACTTCCGGACCTTCAGCAACACAGAAGCCTAAAGCAGAAAAAATATCTATGAGTTCTTCGGTTACCAATGTTACTGGATGTTTAGTGCCAATATTCAGTCTACGTCCGGGCAGGGATACATCAATCTTCTCATTAACTAGTCGATCGTTCATAGCTTGAGATTTAAGTATCTGTAACTGCTGTTCAAATGCTTGAAAAACTTGATCTTTTACCCGATTGGCTACTGCACCAAGCACCGGACGATCTTCAGCTGACAGGCTACCCATTTCCTTCATAATGGAAGTAAGTTGCCCTTTTTTCCCCAGATAGCTAACACGTATTTCCTGTAGTGTTGCTTCATCCGTAGCTGCAGACATTGCTGCGTTGGCTTGCGCCAACATCAATTCAAGTTTTTCCCTCATAAAAACTACCCCTTACTCAACGCCTGAAATGCACACGCTATAAACAAATGATGGAAGCCACAGGGCTTCCATCACTAAACAATTCCAAATTAAGATAAGAGACAAGTATAACCTTGTCTCTTATCATTTATTCTTTACTGTAACTGAGCTTTAGCTTTCTCGACTACAGCACTGAACGCAGATGGATCAACAACAGCAATTTCTGCCAGAACTTTACGATCAAGTGCAATCTCAGCTTTTTTAAGACCATAGACTAAACGACTATAGCTCAAACCGCTCAAACGGGACGCAGCATTAATACGAGCAATCCACAAGGCGCGAAAATCACGCTTTTTAACCCGACGGTCACGGTAGGCATAATTAAGTGCCCGATCAACTGCCTCGGTAGCACTACGGAAAAGTTTACTACGCGCGCCACGATACCCTTTGGCCAGCTTTAAAACTTTATTACGCCTACGTCTCGCTTTAAAACCTCTTTTTACTCTCGGCATTTCGTACTCCTTACAATATTAAAATAAGCACCATGTCAACACGACTCAGGCACTGCCGGATCTACAGGGGGAGACAAAATTCCCCGCAGTTCACGGACTTAAAGCCGAGCTACCTTACTCCCTAAAGATAAGGAATTAGGCAACTGATATTTTTATGATCTGCACTGGCAACAGTAGTCCCACGGCGTAAATCACGTTTGCGTTTGGTACTTTTTTTGGTCAAGATATGGCTAGTAAACGCTTTATTACGGCGAATTTTACCGGTACCAGTTTTACGGAAGCGCTTTGCAGCACCACGGTTTGTTTTAATCTTGGGCATTCCCAATCTCCTTCATTCGTCTTTTTATACTCATAACCCCAAAGGGTTAACACTCTATTTTTTATTGGGAGCCATCACCATATGCATAAAACGTCCTTGCATACTGGGAAAAAATTCTACTACACCAATATCCGCAACTTCTTCAGCAACACGTTTCAATAATTCCCGACCAAATTCGGGATGAGTGACCTCGCGACCACGAAACATGATAGTAACTTTTACCTTATTACCATCATCGATAAAACGACGCACATTCCTAACCTTAACATTGAAATCATGAATTTCGGTTTTCGGTCGCAACTTAACTTCTTTAAGTTCGACGCGCGCAGTTTTCTTTTTCGCTTCAGCGGCACGCTTTTGCTGCTGATACTTAAATTTACCGTAATCCATGATACGGCATACGGGGGGCTTGGCTGAGGGTGATACTTCAACCAAATCCAGACCGCGTTCGACAGCAGCCGCTAAGGCATCCTGTACCAGCATGACTCCAAGCTGCTCACCAGCATCGTCGACAACTCGCACCTCTTTCGCGCGAATATCACGATTTATATTTGTTTCTTGCTTAGCTATGGTGCCACCTCCTAGTTATATTTTTTACATTCATCCAAAACAAATTGGCTAAATTGATCCGTAGACATAGGGGGTAAATTTTCTCCACTGCGATAGCGCGGAGTAAGTGTACCATCATCCATCTCTTTATCGCCAATAACTAACATATACGGAATCTTCTGCATCTGTGCTTCACGAATCTTAAACCCGAGTTTCTCGTTACGTAAATCAGACTGCACACGTACACCAGCATCCAGTAACTGAGCAGTTACTTGTTTAGCATAATCAAGCTGATTATCGGTAACATTGATAACAACAGCCTGTACTGGCGAAATCCATAACGGAAAAGATCCAGCATAGTGTTCAATCAATATACCAATAAATCTCTCGATCGAACCCAAGATGACCCTATGAACCATAACTGGTCGATGTTTTTCACCGTCGGAACCAATATAAGTCAGTTCAAAACGCTCAGGCAGGGTAAAATCGCACTGAATAGTAGCACACTGCCAATACCTGTCAAGGGCGTCCTTCAGCTTAATGTCAATCTTCGGTCCATAAAAGGCACCATCGCCAGCATTTATTTCATACGGCAGCCCAGAATCCTTCAGCGCAGACTCTAATGCATTAGTTGCCCGCAGCCAATCTTCATCACTACCGATGGATTTTTCTGGTCGCGTTGACAATTCCATTTCGAATTCAAAACCAAAAATCCCCATCACGTCTTGGACAAATTTCAATACACCCTTGATCTCTTCATCGAGTTGGTCGGGTGCGCACAAAATATGGGCATCATCTTGAGTAAAACCACGCACCCGAGTAAGTCCGTGTAACACGCCAGATTTCTCATGACGGTGTACAGTACCTAACTCAAAATAACGCTGGGGCAGATCACGGTAAGAGCGCAGTTTGCTCTTGTAGATCAACATATGCGCCAAGCAGTTCATCGGCTTAATGCCAAAACTTTGCCCCTCAACCTCAGTGAAATACATATTTTCGCGATAATTTTCGTAATGCCCTGAGAGCTTCCACAAGTCAGTTCGCAAAATCTGCGGACCCTGAACAATATCATAGCCACGACGCAGGTGTTCTCGACGCTCAAAATCTTCCAGAACCGTACGCAGCATGGCACCCTTGGGATGCCAAATAACTAAACCCGCGCCAGCTTCCTCACTAAATGAAAACAGATCCAGCTCACGTCCCAGCTTGCGGTGGTCACGCTTGCGCGCCTCTTCTAAGTGGGCAAGATGAGCTTTGAGTTGTTTTTTATCGGGAAAAGCAGTAGCATAAACTCGCTGCAGCATCTGCCGTTTTTCATCGCCACGCCAGTATGCTCCAGCGACGCTAGTAAGCTTAAACGCCTTGATGAGCCCAGTAGAGGGCAAATGTGGACCTCGACACAGATCTACGAAATCGCCTTCGCGATACAAAGAAACTGTCTCTACATCAAGATCTTCAATAAGTTCGACTTTAAATTCTTCACCCATCCCCCTAAACAGAGCTATTGCTTCAGCACTGCTCACTTCACTGCGTTCCAAGGGAAGATTAGCACTAACTATCTCCTGCATACGGGCTTCTATTTTAGCAAAGTCGTCCGGAGTAAATATATGCTTCTCACAATAAAAGTCGTAATAAAAACCATTCTTAATCGCTGGACCAATAGTAACTTGAACATCGGCACCGTAAATATCTTTCACAGCGTGAGCCATAACATGTGCCACAGTATGGCGATAAACCTCTAAACCACCCGGAGTGCCCAAAGTAACAAGCTCTAGGCTTGCATCTGCAGTTAACACAGTCGCAACATCACAAAGGTTACCATTTACACGCGCGGCAACAGTTTGGCGTGCTAATCCGGCACCAATAGATTGGGCAACTTCTAAACAGCTAATGCCAGTTGCATACTCACGTTGTGAGCCATCTGGCAATTGAATTTTAATTTGCTCCATAGTATCATCTCCCACTCGAGCACGAAAGCTGTGTGCGCATACGCAAAAAGGCACCCCGTGGATGCCTTTTTATCTTCATATTTAGCATTTAAATGGTAGGCACGGGCGGTCTCGAACCGCCGACCCCCACCGTGTCAGGGTGGTGCTCTCCCACTGAGCTACGTGCCTATCTTGCTACAACGGGAGCAAAACTTACAAAAAATTCCCAATAAAGTCAAGACCTTTTATTGTATTATTGTTATAACGTAACAACAGCTTTGTCTTTTAACCAACTATCTACGGCAAATATCGTAGTATTGCTTTGTATCCCACGGAATTTTTTCTTGCCAATCAAAGACGTACAGAGTTAGTTTTACACCCTACTTAATCAAACAAGACTCTCTACTGAAAAAAGAGACTAATTTAGATTGCCACCAATCAAGCCCACCATACATAACACATGTGAGTAAAACCATAATCACTACGAGGTTCACATTGAGCACTATCATTGATCTACTACAAACTAGTTGCCACAACAACCCCAACAAAACGGCCCTACGAGAAAAAATTAAAAAACGCTGGAGCTGTCTAAGTTATGCTGATATTTGGCGTGACTCAGATATGGCAGCTACTGGCTTGCAACAACTGGGCATTAAAGAGCAAGACCATATCGCCCTACTAGCACCATCATCAAATCGCTGGATCATCTCTTATCTGGGCATCTTAAAAGCACGGGCTGTTGCAGTCCCCATTGATAAAGAATTAAAACAAAACGAATTACGCCATATTTTAAGTGATAGCGACATAGTAACAATCTTCACCACACAACATTATGTTGAGACCATTATTGAACTAAAGCAAAACCTACCCAAGCTCAACCATATAATAGTAATGGATAGCACTACAGATCAATTTTCCAAAGATGTTGCGGCCTTTGCCACCATTGGAGATCTAATCAGTGAATGGCATCAGCTAGTAAAAGATTTAAAAATTCCTCGCGACAAAGCCGAGCGGCTAGAAACATTAGCCAACCGTGCCCATACCATGTTGACCTCGGAGGTCAATGCAGTCCAGGCAGACAGTGCCGATAAATTTTCTCCAACCGCTAACTTGCTCAAGGAGGCGCGCAAAAAAGGAATCCTGTTACCATATGACACCTTTACAGGCAATGGTATCCCCTCTACGGTACAGCTAACGACCAACGACAAAGCTGTTATTCTATACACATCTGGCACTACGGGGCGACCTAAAGGGGCAATCCTCAGCCATGGCAACATAACCTCCAACATCAAAGACCTGATACCACACTTTCATCTAGACAACAATATCCACACACTGTCTTTTTTACCAATAAATCATATTTTCGAGCAGGTCTGTGGAATACTGTTACCATTAACATTGGGTGGCACCATATCATTCGCTGAGTCATTAAAAAAATTAGGCGAAAACCTTGCTGAAGTGAAACCAACGTTTTTACTCGGGGTACCTGCGGTATTTCGAATCTTTCTCGATCGTATCATGCGCAACATCAACAACAAAAAATTATCAAAAACCTTATATACCTTACCTGTCACGCGAAAATTAATAGGGAAAAAAGTACGTGAAACTCTTGGATCCGGGACAGTGTTTGTGAGTGGTGGGGCCGCTCTTGATCCTGTTGTGGCATCAAAATTTAAAGAGTTTGGGATATTAATTTACCAAGGCTATGGCATTACAGAAACATCTCCAGTAATTGCCGCCGAGCAGCCAGGATCAATGTTGATTGGCAGTGTGGGCAAACCTTTACCATCGGTACAGATAAAAATAAACAATTCCAACGAAGATGGTGTTGGTGAGATCAGTTGCAAAGGACCCAATATTATGCAGGGCTACTATAAT